>NZ_JBIXJQ010000012.1:0-191171 GCF_052871255.1 Streptomyces sp. LARHCF249 | reverse complement strand
CACTTCATGGAGCGCTTCACGAAGGCGTACGGCGACGAGGCCGCGGCCGAAGTCCAGGCCCACCTGTCGTAGCCCCCGCCAGGGGTCCGGGGCGCCGCCCCCGGACCCCCGCGGGGTCAGAGCAGGCGGCGGACCGTGTACGCCACACCCACGGGACGCTCGGCTTCGCCGAGATACGCGTGGCCGCGCATGCCGCACCACGCCGGGATGTCCAGCCGGGCCACCTCGTCGTCGGAGACGACCGTGACCGTGCCGCCCACCGGCACCCGGCCGATGGCGGCGGCCAGCTCGATCACCGGCTGCGGACACCGCAGCCCGAGCGCGTCCAGCTCCAGGGACTCCGACTCCGCGACCGGCGGCACGGCTTCGGTCACGCCCAGCCGCTCCCGTACCCCGGACACCGCCCCCGGCAGCACCTCCAGGAACCCGTTGACCTCCTCCGCCGTGGTCCCCGGCGGCAGGGACACCCGTACGTTGCCCTCCGACAGCACGCCCATCGCCCGCAGCACGTGACTGGGGGTCAGCGTCGAGCTCGTGCACGAGGAGCCCGAGGACACCGAGTACCCGGCCCGGTCCAGCTCGTGCAGCAGGATCTCGCCGTCCACGTACAGGCAGGAGAACGTGACGAGGTGGGGCAGCCGGCGGTCCGGATGGCCGACCACCTCCACGTCCGGGACCAGCCGGACCACCCGCCGCCGGATCCGGTCCACCAGGATCCGCAACCGGTCCGCCTCCGCGTCGGCCTCGGCCCGTACGGCCCGCAAGGACGCTGCCGCCGCCACGATCGCGGGAAGGTTCGCGAAGCCGGGGGAGCGGCCCGCTTCCCGTTCGTCCGCCGGGTGTTGGGGGGAGAACCGGACTCCCTTGCGGACGGCGAGCAGACCGACCCCCGGCGGGCCGCCCCACTTGTGCGCACTGGCGGCCAGCACGGACCAGGCACCCTCCACCGGGCCCCAGGCCAATGACTGCGCCGCGTCCACCAGCAGCGGGACCCCCGCCTCCGCGCAGACCCCGGCCACCTCCGCCACCGGCTGGACCGTGCCCACCTCGTGGTTGGCGGACTGGAGGCAGGCCAGGGCGGTCGACGGGCCCACGGCGTCCGCGTACCCGGCGGCGGTCACCGCGCCGTACCGGTCCACCGGGACCTCGGCGACCGTGCCCCCGGCGGCCTCGTGCACCTGCGCCGTGTGGAGTACAGAACTGTGTTCGACCGCCGATAGGACCAGATGCCTCCCGACGCGGCGGCGCCCCGCGAGGACCCCCGCGACCCCCGTGTGAACCGCGTGCGTCCCCGAAGGAGTGAACACCAGCTCGTCGACCCGGCATCCGACCGCCTCCGCGGCCGCCTCCCGCGCCGCGTCCAGCAGCAGCCGCGCCCGCCTGCCCTCCCGGTACAGGCGGGCCGGATCGGCCCAGCCCTCGTCCAGGGCGGCCTGCAACGCCTGCCGGGCCACGGGGTGCAGGGGGGCGGCGGACGCGATGTCGAAGTACGGCATAGGCGCACGCTAACCGGCAACCGGGAGCGCCCGAGGTCAGGGGCCGTCAGATGTCTTCCGGAGGCCCCCATTCAGGGCTGCTTGCACCATCCCCCGGACGGCGGATCCATCCCTTCGGGGGCAGTAGCGGCGCGTTGGGCACCCTCCCCGCGCGACCCCAAATAGCGTCCAGTAGGGTTTGGTCCGCATAAACATCCAAACCCCTGCCTGCGTCAGGGCCGGCGACCGACCCGAACACGGCCGCGGCCGGCCGCGCGGGCCGAGACTCTCGGGAAGGCGCTACGTGAGTCCCTACGGCTCCGACCGCTCGCCGCGGCGCCCGATGCGGCGGAAGCTGCTGCAGGCGCTGACTGCGGGCGCGGTCCTGGCGACCGCCACTGGTTGCTCGTTTAACTGGAAAAGCTTCCCCCGCCTCGGAATGCCGACGCCGGTCACCGAGGAGGCGCCGCGCATCCTCTCCCTGTGGCAGGGCTCCTGGGCGGCCGCGCTCGTCACGGGCATCCTGGTGTGGGGCCTGATCATGTGGAGCGTCATCTTCCACCGGCGCAGCCGGACGAAGGTGGAGGTCCCCCCACAGACCCGGTACAACATGCCCATCGAGGCGCTGTACACCGTGGTCCCGCTCATCATCGTCTCGGTGCTCTTCTACTTCACCGCGCGTGACGAGTCGAAGCTGCTCTCCCTCTCCGCCAAGCCGGCGCACACGATCAACGTGATCGGCTTCCAGTGGAGCTGGGGCTTCAACTACATCGAGAACGTCGACGGCGACGCGGCGACCCCGAAGGCGGACGCGGTTCCCAAGGAACTCGCCTCCATCCCGGACCGCTTCACCAAGGACTTCCCCAAGGGCGCCGAAGGCGTCTACCAGAAGGGTGTCCCCGGCGACCGCAACGCGGACACGAACAACCCCGGGCCGACCCTGGTCCTGCCCGTGGGTGAGAAGGTCCGCTTCATCCTGTCGTCGAACGACGTCATCCACTCCTTCTGGGTGGTTCCCTTCCTGTTCAAGCAGGACGTCATCCCGGGCCACACCAACGTCTTCGAGGTCACCCCGACCCAAGAAGGCACCTTCGTGGGCAAGTGCGCCGAGCTCTGCGGCGTCGACCACTCCCGGATGCTCTTCAACGTCAAGGTGGTCTCGCCCGAGGAGTACCGGGCGCACCTGAAGGAGCTGGCGGAGAAGGGGCAGACCGGCTACCTCCCGGCCGGCATCAAGCAGACCGACCCGGCCCGGAATGCGGAGACGAACAAACTGTGAGCATCCTCAACGAATCCCAGGGTGCCGCCGCAGCTGACTCGTACGAGAACGAGCTGCCGGTACGGCGCAAGCAGCCGGGCAACGTGGTCGTGAAGTGGCTCACCACCACCGACCACAAGACCATCGGCACGATGTACCTGGTCACGTCGTTCGTGTTCTTCCTCATCGGCGGCCTCCTGGCGCTCTTCATGCGCGCCGAGCTGGCCCGTCCGGGCACGCAGATCATGTCGAACGAGCAGTTCAACCAGGCGTTCACGATGCACGGCACGATCATGCTGCTGATGTTCGCGACGCCGCTGTTCGCCGGATTCGCGAACTGGATCATGCCGCTGCAGATCGGCGCGCCCGACGTGGCGTTCCCGCGGCTGAACATGTTCGCGTACTGGCTGTACCTCTTCGGCTCGACCATCGCGGTGGCCGGCTTCGTCACCCCGCAGGGTGCGGCCGACTTCGGCTGGTTCGCCTACTCCCCGCTGTCGGACGCGGTCCGCTCGCCGGGCATCGGCGCCGACATGTGGATCATGGGTCTGGCCTTCTCGGGCTTCGGTACGATCCTCGGCTCGGTCAACTTCATCACCACGATCATCTGCATGCGCGCACCCGGCATGACGATGTTCCGCATGCCGATCTTCACCTGGAACGTGCTGCTGACCGGTGTCCTGGTCCTGCTCGCCTTCCCGGTGCTGGCCGCCGCGCTCTTCGCGCTGGAGGCCGACCGCAAGTTCGGCTCGCACATCTTCGACGCGGCCAACGGCGGCGCGTTGCTGTGGCAGCACCTCTTCTGGTTCTTCGGACACCCAGAGGTGTACATCATCGCGCTGCCGTTCTTCGGCATCGTCTCCGAGGTCATTCCGGTCTTCTCCCGCAAGCCGATGTTCGGCTACATCGGCCTGATCGCGGCGACGATCGCGATCGCCGGCCTCTCGGTGACCGTGTGGGCCCACCACATGTACGTCACCGGCGGTGTGCTGCTGCCCTTCTTCTCGTTCATGACCTTCCTGATCGCGGTACCGACCGGTGTGAAGTTCTTCAACTGGATCGGCACCATGTGGAAGGGCTCGCTGTCCTTCGAGACTCCGATGCTGTGGACGATCGGCTTCCTGGTCACCTTCACCTTCGGTGGCCTGACCGGCGTCATCCTGGCCTCGCCCCCGATGGACTTCCACGTATCCGACTCGTACTTCGTCGTCGCGCACTTCCACTACGTCGTCTTCGGCACCGTGGTCTTCGCGATGTTCGCGGGCTTCCACTTCTGGTGGCCGAAGTTCACGGGCAAGATGCTGGACGAGCGCCTCGGCAAGATCACGTTCTGGACGCTGTTCATCGGTTTCCACGGCACCTTCCTGGTGCAGCACTGGCTGGGCGCCGAGGGCATGCCGCGCCGTTACGCGGACTACCTGGCCGCCGACGGTTTCACCGCGCTGAACACGGTCTCGACGATCAGCTCGTTCCTGCTCGGCCTGTCGATGCTGCCGTTCATGTACAACGTCTGGAAGACGGCCAAGTACGGCAAGAAGATCGAGGTCGACGACCCGTGGGGTTACGGCCGTTCGCTCGAGTGGGCGACGTCCTGCCCGCCGCCGCGGCACAACTTCCTCACCCTGCCGCGGATCCGTTCCGAGTCCCCGGCGTTCGACCTGCACCACCCGGAGATCGCGGCCCTCGACCACCTCGAGGACCACACCGCCGGTGGCACCAAGGCGCTCACCGGTGACAAGGAGGCCGGCAAGTGAAGATCCAGGGCAAGATGTTCCTCTGGCTCTCCTTCTTCATCCTGGTCATGGCCGTCGTGTACGGCGTGTGGTCGAAGGAGCCCGTAGGCACCACCGCGCTCTTCCTGGCCTTCGGCCTGAGCGTCATGATCGGCTACTACCTGGCCTTCACGGCCAAGCGCGTAGACGAGATGGCCCAGGACAACCTGGAGGCCGACGTCGCCGACGAGGCCGGCGAGCTGGGGTTCTTCGCCCCGCACAGCTGGCAGCCGCTCTCGCTGGGGATCGGTGGCGCGCTCGCGTTCATGGGCGTCATCTTCGGCTGGTGGCTCATGTACTTCTCGGCCCCGATCATCCTGATCGGCCTGTGGGGCTGGGTGTACGAGTACTACCGCGGTGAGAACCAGAACCAGTAGCAAGACCCGTAGCACGCAGTGAACCCGGGGCCCGGACACCTCTTCGGAGGAGTCCGGGCCCCTCGTTTGCAGTCACCCCGCGCGCCGTAATTGTCATATCTTCATAGCGTTGGCTCCATGAAGCACTCACCGCGTCTTTGGACGGTACTCAGCTGCTCACTGCTGGTCGCGTCCCTCGGGGCCGGCGCCACCGCATGCGGGTCCGGCGACAACCCGCTGTCAGCCCGCCCGTACGACGCGGGCGAGCAAGTCGCCTTCAACCAGGCCGCCGGCGGGCGCCCCGTGGACCCCAACAAGCCCCTCGAAGTCACCACGAAGGGGGGTGAGGCACGCATCACCGACGTCACCGTCGTGGACACCCACGGACGCCGCCTGGCGGGCGAGCTGTCCGCCAAGGGAGACCGCTGGCACAACACGGCGTCCATGGCGGCAGGCGTCCGCTACACGGTCACCGTCAGCACCGAGAACGGCAAGGGAGCCCCGGGGCAGCGCACGATCTCGTTCGACACCACCCCGGCCAAAGGCGTCCTGAAGGTCGAATTCGGGCCGGAGGAAGGCAAGTACGGCGTCGGACAGCCCCTCACCGCCGACCTCAGCGAACCCGTCAAGGACAAGGCCGCCCGCGCCGTCGTCGAACGGGGGCTCGTCGTCACCGCCCCCGCCGGCGTCGAGGGCGCCTGGCACTGGGTCGACGACAAGACGCTCCACTACCGGCCCAAGGAGTACTGGCCGGCCAACACGGAGGTCTCCGTACGGAGCAACCTGGAGGGCGTTCTGATCCAGGACCACCTCTACGGGGCCGCGGCCAAGCCGCTGAAGCTGGAGATCGGCGACCGCGTCGAGGTCACCACCGACGCCTCCTCGCACTACCTCACGTTCAAGCGCAACGGAGAAGTGATCAACACCATTCCGGTGACCACCGGAAAGCCCGGCTTCTCCACCCGCAACGGCGTCAAGGTGGTGCTCGGCAAGCAGTACTACGTCCAGATGCGCGGGGACACCGTCGGCATCGGCGGCAGTGAGTACTACAACCTGCCCGTCTACTACGCCACGCGCGTCACCTGGAGTGGTGAATACGTCCACGCCGCGCCGTGGTCCGTCGGCTCGCACGGCTATGCGAACGTCAGCCACGGCTGCACCGGCATGAGCACCGGCAACGCCGCCTGGTTCTACGAGAACATCACCGAGGGCGACATCGTCCAGGTGATCAACAGTATCGGCGACGACATGGACATCTTCGGCAACGGCTTCGGCGACTGGAACATGGACTGGAAGGACTGGCGGCAGGGCAGCGCCCTCCTCAAGGGCACCCAGGAAGGCCGCAGCCCCGTCGACCAGGCCCGCCTGCGGCCCACCGTCTGACCGTCGGGCCGTCAGGCCGTCCGAGGGCCCACGGGAACCCCGGGGCCCGCGGACGGCCCGTCAGGCGGCCGAGGAGGCCAGGCGGGAGCGCAGCAGGGCCGCCAACGCGTCCGCGAACTCCACCGGGTCCACCGGCAGGGTCACCGCCGCGTCCGCGCGGCTCCACGTGGCCAGCCAGGCGTCCTGGGGGCGCCCCATCAGCAACAACACCGGCGGACACCGGAAGATCTCGTCCTTGATCTGCCGGCACACGCCCATGCCCCCGGCCGGAACCGCCTCGCCGTCCAGCACGCACACGTCGATGCCGCCGGCGTCCAGCTCCGACAGAACCGCCGGCAGCGTCGCGCACTCCAGGAACTCCACCGGCGGCAGGTCCGCGGCCGGCCTGCGCCCTGCCGCCAGCCGCACCTGCTCCCGGGTGCCCGCGTCGTCGCTGTACACCAGAACCCGCGCAGTCGCCCGCATTTCGTTCCTCCACGTGTCACGTGAATCACGTTGATGTTGCGCGGGATGCTACTCCTCCCCATGCGCTGCCAACATCGGTTCGGACACCCTCGCACGAGACGCTCATTCGCTCATCTGATGGGCCGTTCGGGCCTTGCACACGCCCCGGACACTCCGAACGGCACCCCCCGGGGTGAGGGCGGGATAAGCGACCGACATAATGTCGGTCGTGGCGACAGCAACGACAGTAGATACCGGGCACGCGCACCCGACGGTCAACCGGCCGAACCTCGTCAGCGTCGGAACCATCATCTGGTTGAGTTCCGAGCTGATGTTCTTCGCGGCCCTCTTCGCGATGTACTTCACCCTGCGATCCGTGACAGGCGCCGAGTTCTGGACAGAGAAGGCCGCGGCCTTGAATCTGCCCTTCTCGGCGACGAACACGACGATCCTGGTGCTCTCCTCGCTCACCTGCCAGCTCGGCGTATTCGCCGCCGAGCGCGGTGACGTGAAGAAGCTCCGGACGTGGTTCATCATCACGTTCGTCATGGGTGCGATCTTCATTGGCGGCCAGGTGTTCGAGTACACCGAGCTGGTCAAGCACGAGGGCCTCAGCCTCTCGTCAGACCCGTACGGGTCGGTGTTCTACCTGACCACCGGCTTCCACGGTCTGCACGTGACGGGCGGTCTCATCGCCTTCCTGCTGGTCCTCGGCCGGACGTACGCGGCCAAGAGGTTCACCCACGAACAGGCCACGTCGGCCATCGTCGTGTCCTACTACTGGCACTTCGTCGATGTCGTCTGGATCGGCCTCTTCGCGACGATCTACCTGATCAAGTAGCGAACACGTCACCGGGCCCGACCCGGCACTCCATCCAGACACACCGACGCAGAAGATCCTGACACCGGGGTAATCCGTGAAAAAGCTCTCCGCACGACGACGCCATCCGCTGGCGGCGGTCGTCGTTCTACTCCTCGCGCTGGCGGCCACTGGGGGGCTGTACGCCGCCTTCGCGCCCGCGGGCAAGGCGCAGGCCGATGAAACCGCCCAGTCCCTCGCCATCGAGGAGGGCAAGAAGCTCTACGCCGTGGGTTGCGCAAGCTGCCACGGAACCGGCGGTCAGGGTTCCTCTGACGGCCCGAGCCTGGTCGGCGTCGGCTCCGCGGCCGTCGACTTCCAGGTGAGCACGGGCCGCATGCCCGCCCAGCAGCCCGGCGCCCAGGTGCCGAAGAAGCCCAACATCTACACGCAGGCGCAGATCGACCAGCTGGCGGCGTACATCGCCTCCCTCGGTGCCGGTCCGATCACGCCGACCGAGAAGCAGTACGACCCGGCAGGTGCCGACGTCGCCGCTGGTGGTGAGCTGTTCCGCAACAACTGCGCGCAGTGCCACAACTTCACCGGCGAGGGCGGCGCCCTGACGAACGGCAAGTACGCCCCCAACCTTGAGGACGTCTCGCCGAAGCACATCTACGAGGCCATGCTCACCGGCCCGCAGAACATGCCCTCCTTCCCGGACGGAACCATGCCGGAGAAGCAGAAGAAGGACATCATCGCGTACCTCGAGAACGTCAACGGCGAGAAGTCCACCAGCCCCGGTGGCCTCAAGCTCGGCGGCCTCGGTCCCGTTGCCGAGGGTCTGTTCGGCTGGATCTTCGGTCTGGGTGCGCTGATCGCTGTTGCCGTCTGGGTCGGGGCCCACACCGCTAAGGCCAAGAAGTCATGAGTCAAGACATTCCCGAAGAGAAGCACCTGCCGAGTGAGCAGGGCGACGCGCACCACGGTGCCGTAGCGGTCGCGGACAACCCGTTCGCCGACCCGGGCCTGCCGGTCCACAGGCCGCGCATCCAGGACATCGACGAGCGTGCGGCGAAGCGTTCCGAGCGCACCGTCGCGATGCTGTTCACGCTGTCGATGCTGGCCACGGTCGCCTTCATCGCCTCCTACGTCACCCTCCCGGTCGACAAGATCGTGTACATCTTCCCCATCGGGAAGGTGAGCGCGCTCAACTTCGCGCTGGGCATGACCCTCGGCACGGCGCTGTTCTGCATCGGCGCGGGCGCGGTCCACTGGGCCCGCACCCTGATGTCCGACGTCGAGGTCGCGGCCGAGCGGCACGAGATCGCCGCTCCGCCGGAGGTCAAGGCGCAGGTCATGCAGGACTTCCGCGACGGTGCGGACGAGTCCGGCATCGGCCGCCGCCCGCTGATCCGCAACACGCTGCTGGGCGCGCTGGCCATGCTGCCGCTCTCCGCCGTCGTGATCATGCGTGACCTGGGCCCGCTGCCCGAGGACAAGCTGCGCAAGACCCTGTGGGCCAAGGGCAAGCTGCTCATCAACCAGAACACGATGGAGCCGCTGCGTCCCGAGGACGTCCTGGTCGGTTCGCTGACCTTCGCCATGCCGGAAGGCCTGGAGGAGGAGCAGCACGACTTCCAGGTCCAGATCGCCAAGGCCGCCCTGATGATCGTCCGGATCAAGCCGGAGGACATCAAGGACAAGCAGGAGCTGGAGTGGTCCCACGACGGGATCGTGGCCTACTCCAAGATCTGCACCCACGTCGGCTGCCCGATCAGCCTGTACGAGCAGCAGACGCACCACGTGCTCTGCCCGTGCCACCAGTCCACCTTCGACCTCTCCGACGGCGCCCGTGTCATCTTCGGCCCGGCTGGTCACGCGCTTCCGCAGCTGCGGATCGGTGTGAATGACGAAGGCTTCCTCGAAGCGCTCGGCGACTTCGAAGAGCCCGTCGGTCCTGCATTCTGGGAGCGCGGATGAGCACTGCGACCACTGACACCAAGGCGCGCAAAGCGCCGGCCGGCGAGCGCGTAGCCGACTGGGCGGACGGCCGCCTGGGCATCTACGGCCTGGCCAAGGCCAACATGCGCAAGATCTTCCCGGACCACTGGTCCTTCATGCTGGGTGAGATCTGCCTCTACAGCTTCATCATCATCATCCTCACGGGTGTGTACCTGACGCTGTTCTTCCACCCGAGCATGAACGAGGTCGTCTACCACGGCTCGTACGTGCCCATGCAGGGCGTCATGATGTCCGAGGCCTTCGCCTCGACCCTGGACATCAGCTTCGACGTCCGCGGCGGCCTGCTCATCCGTCAGATCCACCACTGGGCCGCGCTGATCTTCGTCGCGGCGATGGTCGTGCACATGATGCGCGTCTTCTTCACCGGCGCGTTCCGCAAGCCGCGCGAGATCAACTGGATCTTCGGCTTCCTGCTGCTGGTCCTCGGCATGTTCACCGGTTTCACCGGTTACTCGCTGCCGGACGACCTGCTCTCGGGTACCGGTGTCCGCTTCATGCAGGGCGCCATCCTGTCCGTCCCGGTCGTCGGCACGTACCTGTCGATGTTCCTGTTCGGCGGGGAGTTCCCGGGCGGCGACTTCGTCGCGCGGTTCTACTCGGTGCACATCCTGCTGCTGCCCGGCATCATGATGGGCCTGCTGGTGGCCCACCTGATCCTGGTCTTCTACCACAAGCACACCCAGTTCCCCGGCCCCGGCAAGACGAACAACAACGTCGTCGGCATGCCGCTGCTGCCGGTCTACATGGCCAAGGCCGGAGGCTTCTTCTTCCTGGTCTTCGGTGTCATCGCGGCCATCGCGGCGCTCGCCTCGATCAACCCGATCTGGGCGCTCGGCCCGTACCGCCCGGACCACGTGTCCACCGGTGCGCAGCCCGACTGGTACATGGGTATGCCGGAAGGCCTGATCCGGGCCATGCCCGGCTGGGAGATCAACCTGTGGGGCCACACGCTCGTCCTGGGCGTGTTCATCCCGCTGCTGCTCTTCCCGCTGGTGCTGGGCGCGATCGCCGTCTGGCCGTTCATCGAGTCCTGGGTCACCGGTGACAAGCGCGAGCACCACCTGCTGGACCGCCCGCGCAACGTCCCGACCCGTACGGCCTTCGGTGTCGCCTGGATCGCGGAGTACATCGTGCTCCTCATCGGCGGCGGCAACGACATGTTCGCGCAGTACTTCCACCTGTCGCTGAACGCGCTCACCTGGTTCGTCCGGATCGGCTTCTTCGTCGTCCCGGTGCTCGCCTTCATCGCCACCAAGCGGATCTGCCTCGGCCTCCAGCGCCGGGACCGGGACAAGGTGCTGCACGGTCGCGAGACCGGCATCATCAAGCGCCTGCCGCACGGTGAGTTCGTCGAGGTCCACGAGCCGCTCTCGCAGGACAAGCTGCACACGCTCACCTCGTACGTCACCTACGAGCCGATCGAGATCGGCCCGACGGTCGACGAGAACGGTGTCGAGCGCAAGGTGAAGCTCAGCCAGAAGCTGCGCGCGAAGCTCAGCAAGGGCTTCTACGCCGAGGGCAACCAGATCCCGAAGCCCACGGTGGAGGAGTACAAGGAGATCCAGAGCGGCCACGGCCACCACTGATCCCGTTTGAGGGACTGATTTCGGTCAGTCCTCGTGTCGCCACGGCGAGAGCCCCGTCCAGTGTCTGGACGGGGCTCTTTGCCGTCTCCGGGGCTGGATAGGCTGAAGCCCTTCCCATTCGACGTGGGCCCCACATCGGCGGGCGACGACAGCAGGAGCGGACCATGAACGTTGCGACCCCGGCAGGCGGCGACAGCGTGGCGGCCCGTGGCTGGCCGGGCGTACTCGAGGCGCTGCTCACCGGACGGGACCTGAACGCGGAGGACACCGCCTGGGCCATGGACCGGATCATGCGCGGCGAGGCCACCGACGCCCAGATCGCCGGCTTCGCGGTCGCGCTGCGGGCCAAGGGGGAGACGGTCGCGGAGATCAACGGCCTGGTCCGGGCCATGTACGCACACGCCAACCTCATCGAGGTGCCGGGCCGCACGGTGGACATCGTCGGCACCGGCGGCGACGGGGCGAAAACGGTGAACATCTCCACGATGTCGGCGATCGTCGTGGCCGGTACGGGCGCCAAGGTGGTCAAGCACGGCAACCGGGCCGCGTCCTCCGCGAGCGGCTCCTCGGACGTGCTGGAGAAGCTCGGCGTCAACCTGGACCTCACCCCCGCGCGGGTGGCGGAGGTCGTGGAGGAGGCCGGCATCACCTTCTGCTTCGCGGTGAAGTTCCACCCGGCGCTGCGGCACGTGGCCGCGGCCCGCAAGGAGCTGGGCATCCGCACCACCTTCAACTTCCTCGGCCCGCTGACCAACCCGGCCAAGGTCCGTGCCCAGGCCACGGGCGTCGCGGACCCCCGGGTTGCCCCGATCGTGGCCGGCGTCCTCGCCGAGCGCGGCTCCTCGGCGCTCGTCTTCCGCGGCGACGACGGCCTGGACGAGCTCACCACCACCGCCACCTCGCGGGTGTGGTGGGTACGCGACGGCAAGGTCGCCGAGCAGCCCTTCGACCCCCGTGACGTGGGCATCTCCCTGGTCGACGTGTCGGAGCTGCGGGGCGCGGACGCCTCGTACAACGCCGACATCGCCCGCCGCCTGCTGGCCGGCGAGACCGGCCCGGTCCGCGACGCGGTCCTGCTGAACTCGGCGGCGGCCCTGGTGGCGCTGGACCCGGGCTCGGGCAGCCTGGAGGAGCAGATCGCGGCGGGCATCGCCCGCGCGGCGGAGTCGGTCGACTCGGGCGCGGCCCGGGCCGCCCTGGAACGCTGGGTGGCGGCCAGCAACGCCTGACGCCGTGCTTTTCGGTCAAGGCCCCGGTCCGGATGGTGGACCGGGGCCTTGCGCGTGCGGGATCTTGTGGCAGGATGCTGACCAGGTCACGAGTGACAGCGTTTAGGCCCCGGCTTGCTGTCCGGCAACCCTCCTTCCGTGGCGGGGTGCCCCGGGTGATGACCAGGTCGTAGGCAGCGAGGTCTACGGCAAGCGCGGATCCCTCGACACCAGGGGTCCTGGTCTCTCGAGGAGCGTTTTCCGTGAGCAAGCGAATGCGATAGGGCGACTCCGCCCCTTCTTCAACCCTCGGACCAGGGTCGTTTCCGCGTACCCGCGTTCAGCTCCGAGGGCTTCCCGTACCCCGCCGCACGGCGCCGCGCCGTGGCCGCGTACGGGCACACCGAAGCCATTCACCCCTGCCTGCCGGGAGATTCCGCCATGTCCGCATCCCTGAACGCCGCCGCCACCGCCGCCCCCGTCACCGCCGTCGACCCCGCCTGCGCGGAGCCGCTGCCGGTCCTCGGACGGGACGTCACCGTCCCGCTCGTCACCGGCAGCGAGGTCACCTACGCCGCCCTCGACTACGCGGCCAGCGCCCCCGCGCTCCAGCGGGTCTGGGACGACGTGGCCGCGTACGCCCCGTACTACGGCAGCGTCCACCGCGGCGCCGGCTACCTCTCGCAGCTCTCCACCGACCTCTTCGAGCAGAGCCGGGCCACGGTCGCCGAGTTCCTCGACTGCCGCCCCGCCGACCAGGTGGTCTTCACCCGGTCCACCACCGACTCCCTGAACCTGCTCGCGGCCGCCCTCCCGGCCGGCTGCCAGGTCTTCGTCTTCGAGACCGAGCACCACGCAGCGCTGCTGCCGTGGACGGACGCGCAGGTCACCTACCTCAACGCCCCCCGCACCTCGGACGAGGCCGTCGCCACCCTGGAGCGGGCGCTCGCCGACCGGGCGCCCTACGGCCCGGCCCTGGTCTGCGTCACCGGCGCCTCCAACGTCACCGGTGAACTGTGGCCGGTGAAGGAGCTCGCCGCCGCCGCGCACGCCCACGGCGCGCGGATCGTCCTGGACGCCGCCCAGCTGGCCCCCCACCACCCCGTCTCGGTCCAGGACCTCGACGTGGACTGGGTCGCCTTCTCCGGCCACAAGCTCTACGCCCCCTTCGGCTCGGGCGTCCTCGCCGGCCGCGCGGACTGGCTCCAGGAGGCCGAGCCGTACCTGGCCGGCGGCGGCGCCTCCCGCACGGTCGCCCGCCGCGCGGACGGCGGGGTGGACGTCGAGTGGCACGCCACGGCCGCCCGCCACGAGGCCGGCTCCCCGAACGTGATCGGCGTCTACGCGATCGCCTCCGCCTGCCGGGCCCTTCGGGAAGCCGGGTTCGAGAACCTGGTGGCCCGCGAGCGGCACCTCATCACCAAGGTCCGCGAGGGCCTGGCCGGCGTCCCGGCGGTCCGCGTCCTCTCCCTGTTCGGCGACGGCGCCCCGCGCGTCGGCGTCATCTCGTTCGTCGTGGACGGCTGGAACAGCTCCCACTTCGCGGCCGCCCTGTCCGCGGAGTACGGGATCGGCGTGCGCGACGGCCTGTTCTGCGCCCACCCGCTGGTCCGCACCCTGCTGGGCAGCGAGCCGCAGGCCCAGGGCGAATGCGGCGCCCCGGAGGCGGCCTCTTCGTCCGGCGGAACCCCCGCCCTGAACGCCATCCGCGTCAGCTTCGGCGCAGGCACCCCGGACGAGCACGTGGAGCGCTTCGTCCGCGCGGTGCGCGAACTCGTCGCGGACGGCGCGAAGTGGCAGTACCGCACCGAGCAGGGCCGCTGCGTCCCGGCCGTCTGACAGGCTGCGGACCATGACGTACTGGGACCCGATACCGACCGCCGCCACGCTGGAACCGGTACGGCTCCCCTCCGGGGCCCCGTGGACGGGACGGTGGCAGGAGCGCAACTGGCGCACCGTGCCGGGCCCCTTCTACGGGGCGGAGACCGACAGCTGCCGGACGGTACGGCTGCGGGCTCCGGAGCTCGTGCTCTACGACGACCTGACCCCGGAGTCGGTCCGGGACTGGTGGCGCGACCGCGGCCGCGTCCGGGAGTGGGCGGCGGGCGCCGGATGGGGCGCCCGGCCCGGCCGGGCGAGCGGCTGCCCGGGCTCTGACGGAGAACCCGGCCCCGCCGGCGTTCGAGGCGGACCGGGGCGGAGCCGAGGGCGACCTACGCGTCGAGGCCGATGGCGAACGCCGCCTCGAGGTCGTGCTGCGAGTACGTACGGAACGCCACGTGCGTGTCGGTCGCCTCGACGCCCGGGATCTTGCTGATGCGGCCCGGGATGATGTCCGCCAGGTTCTCGTGGCGGGCCACGCGGACCAGCGCGATCAGGTCGTACGTCCCCGTGACGGAGTAGACCTCGCTGACGCTGTCCAGCGCGGCGATGGACTCGGCGATCTCGGGGATGCGGTCCACGCTGGTCTTGATGAGCACGATCGCGGTGATCACGGCTGGCTGTCTCCCTCGGTGGCCGTCGCTGGTCGCCCCACTCTAGTCGCAGGCCGATAACGCGCCCACGCGTACAGGAAGCCGACGGAGAAGCCCACCAGATGGGCCAGATAGGCGACCCCGGGACCGCTGCCCGCACGGTGCGCCGCCACCCCTTGGAGGGCGAACCAGAACAGCAGCACGATCCACGCCGGGAACCGCAGCGGCAGGAAGAAAAGGAACGGGAACAGGCTCGTCACCCTGGCCCGCGGGAGCAGGTACAGGAAGGCGCCCAGCACCGCCGAGATGGCCCCGGACGCCCCGACCAGCGTCTGTGCGGACCCCGCGTTGGCCGCCGCGTACACCGCCAGCGCCGCGTACCCCGTACAGACGTAGAACACGAGGAACGCCGGCCGGCCCATCCGCTCCTCCGCCATCGCGCCGAACACGTGGAGGAAGAGCATGTTGCCGAGCAGGTGCAGCCAGCTCCCGTGCACGAACAGCGCGGTCAGCGGGGTCAGCCAGGCCCGCGGGCGGCCCGTGAACAACTCGTCCGGTACCACTCCCCAGCGCCGGAAGTACTCCGTACCGGCGGTCAGCAGCCCCTCGCCGGTCCCGTAGGCCGGGTTCAGCCCCGAGGCCGGGCCGAGTACGAACACCAGGGCGCAGCCCGCGATCAGCGCATGGGTGACCACCGGTCCCCGGGCGGCCTCGCGAACGGCCTGCCACCTTACGATCATGTGACAGAGCATGACGCAACCCACCCCACCCGAGGCGGTGGCAGGCCGTAGGGTTACGAGCCGGCGTCCGCCCAATCGGCGCGGACGGCTCAGCAGACGGCTTTAATTGAATCAGCTACGAAGGAGAGAGCGGCCTGATGACGGTTCCCCTGCCGACCGACACCACCCGGTGGCGCTGCACCCTGTGCGGCAACCTCACGCGCTTCGACGTCACCCGTTCGTCGAAGGTCGTGGAGTACGTCCACCTGGACCTCGCCGGGGAGCCCAAGGTCGAGGAGCGCGAGGTGGTCAATGAGACCATCGAGTCGGTCCGCTGCCGCTGGTGCAACGCGGTGGACCAGATCGAGCTCGTGGACAGGCCGGGCGCGGACTCCTGACGGAGCCCCGCCCACAGGTAGATCGGTAGGGGTGACGGATTGTGGAGCCAGCAAGCGGCGCTGAGCCGGCCGATGCGGCCGGCGACGCCGCCGAGGTGCTCGACCGCCCGCTGCCGGAAGGCGTGCGGCGCCGGGTCGTCGCGCTCGTCTCGGACGCCTTCGGCGGACTGACGGTCGCTGACCTCCCGGCGCAGCTGCGCCAGTACGCCCGTTTCACCCCGACCCGGCGCGCCAAGTTCGCGGGCAACGCGATGGCCGCGGCGGTCGAGACCGACCCCGTGTTCCGCAGCCGGGTCGCCGAGAAGCTGCGCGAGGCGCAGGCGGACCTGGCCGGTGCGCTGGAGTCCGGCGCACCGCCCGCCGCCGCGGATCCGCTGGACGTGGCGGCCGCCGCGTACGTCCTGAGGCCGGTCGGCTGGGTCAAGCTGGTGGCCGCCGCGGGCGAGGAGGCGCAGCGCGCCGACGCCGAGCGGGTCGGCGAGGAGACCCGGCGCGAGCTGGACCGGCTGCGCGAGGAGCTGGCGCAGGTGCGGAACCTGCAGCGCTCGGGCGGCGAGCAGGTGCGGGCCGAGCTGGACGAGGCCCGCAAGGAAGCGGAATCGCTTCAGCGCAAGCTGCGCAGCGCGCTCAGCGACGTCAAGCGCGGCGAGGCGGCCCTGCGCAAGGTCAACACGGAGATCGACGGGATCCGCGGCGAGGCGGCCGCACGGGTGGCCGCCGCCGAGAGCGAGACCCGGCGGCTCAAGTCCCGGCTGGCGGAGGTGGAGACGGCGCTGGAGACCTCGCGCCGGGCCACCCGCGAGGGACGCAGCATCGAGGACATGCGGCTGCGGCTGCTGCTGGACACCGTGCTGGACGCGGCGGCGGGGCTGCGCCGCGAGCTGGCGCTGCCGCCGGTGTCGACACGCCCGGCGGACACCGTGGAGGCCGTGGAGCCGGGCCGGATGACGCCGAAGGACATCGCGGCGCGTGCCCTGTCGGAGACCGACCCGGCGCTGCTGGACCAGCTGTTGGCGCTGCCGCAGGCCCACCTGGTGGTCGACGGCTACAACGTGACCAAGACGGGCTATCCGACGATGCCGCTGGAGAAGCAGCGGCTGCGGCTGCTGGGCGGGCTGTCGATGCTGGCCGCGCAGACGGGCGCGGAGATGACCTGCGTCTTCGACGGGGCGGAACTGGCCGCCCCGGTGCTGCTCGCGCCGCCGCGCGGGGTCCGGGTGCTGTTCTCCAAGGCAGGGGTGACGGCGGACGAGCTGATCCGCCAGCTGGTGCGCGCGGAGCCGCCCGGCCGGCCGGTGGTCGTGGTCTCCACCGACCGGGAGGTCGCGGACGGGGTGGCCAAGGCGGGTGCGCGGCCGGTCGCGTCCGCTTTGCTACTGAAGCGGCTTTCGCGCGTTTCGTAACTCCCGCCCCGCATGCCCGAATTGGCAGGGCTCTCAGGGAACGTACCGTCAAGTGACCTGCACAGAGCGTGCGCTGTAGGTAAAGAAGCTGGTCGGGGACCGACTTTTTTCCCGGCAGGATTTGAACTGATCACAGTCGGGTCACTAGGGTCTGCTCAAACCTTCGTGCGGTAGATCACTCATTCGGGGTGGCAGCGAAGGTGCTGCCGAGTTGCGTTCTTCGGCGGCTCTAGGAAGAAGGAGCTCGCCTTCGTGGCGTCCCACCGTCGACCCAAGCAGCCGACCCGCGCTCGTGTGACCGTACTGACCGCCACCGCGGCCGCGGCCGTCGCGCTCTCCACCCAGGGCGCCACCGCCGCCCCGGCGAAGCCGAGCAAGGACGAGGTCAAGTCCCAGGTCGACGCGCTCTACGAAGAGGCGGAGCAGGCCACCGAGAAGTTCAACGGGGCCAAGGAACGCCAGGAGAAGCTCGAGAAGGAGATCGGGCAGCTCCAGGACCAGGTCGCGCGCGGCCAGGGCGACCTCAACGAGCTGCGCGGCACGCTCGGTTCGATGGCGAGCGCGCAGTACCGCAGCGGCGGCATAGACCAGTCGCTCGCCCTGCTCCTCTCCGA
Source organism: Streptomyces sp. LARHCF249 (assembly GCF_052871255.1). Classification (NCBI taxonomy): domain Bacteria; kingdom Bacillati; phylum Actinomycetota; class Actinomycetes; order Kitasatosporales; family Streptomycetaceae; genus Streptomyces; species Streptomyces sp. LARHCF249. Next base: position 173,260 of record NZ_JBIXJQ010000012.1, on the reverse strand, counting down.
GGACCCCGACAGCTACCTCGACAAGGCCTCCTCCCTGGAGCACCTGAGCGGCAAGCAGGTCGAGGCGGTCCAGAAGATCCAGGCCAAGCAGCGCACCCTCGCGCAGCAGCGCCAGGAGGCCGCCGGCAAGCTCGCCGACCTCGACGCCACCCGCAAGGAGCTCGGCGAGAAGAAGAAGGTCTCGCAGGAGAAGCTCGCCGCGGCCCAGGCCCTGCTCAACACCCTGACCGCGCAGGAGCGCGCGGCGCTCAAGGACGAGGAGTCGCGCGCCAGCCGCAGCGACAGCCAGCGCGTCGACCTCGGCAACGTGAGCGCCTCCGGCCGCGCCGGTGCCGCCCTGGCGGCCGCCAAGACCAAGCTGGGCGGCGCGTACGTCTCCGGCGCCACCGGCCCGAGCGCCTTCGACTGCTCCGGGCTGACCCAGTGGGCGTACAAGCAGGCCGGTGTGAGCATCACCCGCACCACCTACACCCAGGCGAACGACGGCACCCGCATCAGCCGCAGCCAGCTCCAGCCCGGCGACCTGGTCTTCTTCTACAACGACCTGCACCACGTCGGCCTCTACGCCGGCAACAACATGACGCTGCACGCCTCCAACCCGCGCGGCGGCATCAAGTACGAGTCGATGGACAACATGCCCTTCATGTTCGGCGTCCGCGTCTCCTGACGCGCCGCCCACCGCCCATCCGGGCGAATTCCAGGGCTCCGCTCTGACCCCGCGCCCCGCCGGTGACCTGCGTCTCCGGTGGGGCGTCACCGTGCGTGCCCGCCGACGGTCGTTGGTCGGTGCCCGGTGGCGCGGCTACTGTCTGCCAGCGCGTAACCCGGCACACGTCCGTCCACGGGGGGCGGACCCGGGCCACTCCTGAGCGGTCTCTGGGAAGGGAGCGGTTTCACGTGGCGTCCCATCGCCGGCCCGGGCTCGGCAGCCTCGACCGGAACACGAAGGCCACCGTCCTCACCGCCGCCGCGGCCACGGCCGCCGTCGCCATGACGGGCGCACCTGCGAGCGCCGCCCCCGGCCTGCCGCAGGACCCCGCAGCGGGCTCCCGCGCCCAGGTCGACCGGCTCTTCGAGGAGGCGGAGCAGGCCACCGAGCGCTTCAACGAGGCGGGCGAGAAGGCCGGCCGGCTGCGCGCCGAGGTCAACCGGGCCCAGGACGCGGTCGCCCGCGGCCAGGAGCGCATCAACACGATGCGGGGCATCCTCGGCACCTTCGCCGGGGCCCAGTACCGCAGCGGCGGCATCGACCCCGCCGTCGGCCTGATGCTGGCCGAGAACCCCGACGCGTACCTGGAGCAGGCCGCCGCCCTGGACCGGCTGACCGGCCGCCAGGCCCGGCAGCTGGACGAGCTCCGCGAGGAGCAGCGCCGGCTCGGCCAGGAGCGCCGGGAGGCCTCCCGCAAACTCGCCGAACTCGACGCGCTGCGCGCCGACGTGGCCCGGCACAAGCGCTCCGTCACGGCCAAGCTCGCGGCCGCCCGGCGGCTGCTCAACGCCATGCCCTCCGAGGAACGGGCCGATTTCGAGCGCGCCTCCCGCTCGGGCGGCCGCTTTGACGCGCTGCCCGACCTGCCCTCCGCGGGTCCCGAAGGGCCCTCGTCGGGGCGCGCCGCGGCCGCCGTGATGGCGGCCCGGGCCGCGGTCGGCCGCCCGTACGTGTGGGGCTCCACCGGCCCCTCCGGCTTCGACTGCTCCGGGCTGATGGTCTGGTCGTACCGGCAGGCCGGGGTCTCGCTGCCGCGCACCTCGCAGGCCCAGCGGCACGCCGGCCGCCAGGTGCCGCTGTCGCAGGCCCGCCCGGGCGACCTGGTGACGTACCGCTCGGACGCCAGCCACGTCGGCATGTACGTCGGCAACGGCCAGGTGGTGCACGCCCCGTACCCCGGGGCCAGGGTCCGCTACGACCCCGTCGGGATGATGCCGGTGTCGGCGGTGACCAGGCCCTGACCCCGGGGCGGTCCTCCTTGCGTACGATCGGCTGATGCTCCCGGGTCGTCGTCTCGTCCGCGTACTGCCGCTCCTGCTGTGCCTGCTGGCGGCCGGCTGCGCGGCGCGGCCGGCGGACACGGCCGGGCAGGACGTCCGCCGGGCCGTGGCCGAGTGGGCGCGGACACCGCCCGAGCGGCTCGCCGGGATCCCGGTCCAGGACTGGGCGTACGAGGTCGCCTCGGTGCGGCGGGACGGCGTACGGGCCCTCGTACGGGCGGAGCTGCGCTACCGGCTCACCGGCTACGACCCGGCCCCGGCCGGCTCGGCCCGCGCCCTCGAACTGCACCGGGACGGCGGCACGTGGCGGGTCACCGCCGACCGGCCCGCCGCGGGCGCCCCGCCGCAGCTGTGGGACCAGGGGCCGGTCTCGGTGGTCCGGGGCGCGCACTCCCTGGTGCTGGGCGCCTCCGGGCAGGGCGAGGACGCCCTGCGGGCCATCGCCGCCGAGGCCGACCGGGCGGTGCCCGCGGCGAGCGCCGCCTGGCCCCGGCCGTGGGCGGGGCGGGTGGTGGTGCTGGTCCCGGGGTCGCTGGAGCGGATGGCGGAGCTGCTGGGCGGGACGGCCGACGCGTACCGGGGCATGGGCGCCGTCACCACCGGCCGGGTGGGCGCGGGACCCGCTCCCGCGGACCGGGTGGTGGTCAACCCGGCGGGGTACGCCGAGCTGGGCGAGGCGGGCCGGCGGATCGTCCTGACCCACGAGGTCACCCACGTGGCCACCCGCGCGGCGACCACCGCCTCGACGCCGCTGTGGCTCTCCGAGGGCTTCGCGGAATGGGCGGCGTACCGCGGCGGCCCCACCACACCGGAGCAGGGCGCGCCGGCGCTGGGCCGGGCCGTGCGGCGCGGCGAGGTGCCGGCGGCGCTGCCCGCGACCGAGGCCTTCGCCTTCGGCGGCGATCCGGAGGCGCTGGCCCGGGCGTACGAGGGCGCGTGGCTGGCCTGCCGGCTGATCGCCGAGAAGTGGGGCGAGGAGGCGCTGGCCGACCTGTACGAGCGGGCGGGCCGCGAGCCGCTGGCGACGGCGCTGGACGAGGCGCTGGGCGTGGACCCGGCGGAGCTGACGAAGGCCTGGCAGGAGGCCCTGCGCGGCTGGCTCCGCTGAGCGCCGCGCACGTCCGGTACTGTCGGCAGGCAATGCACAAGACGCTGATCGTGACCAACGACTTCCCCCCGCGACCGGGCGGCATCCAGGCCTTCCTGCACAACATGGCGCTGCGGCTGGATCCCGACCGGGTCGTCGTGTACGCCTCCACGTGGAAGCACAGCGCGGAGGGCCGCGAGGCCACCGCGGCCTTCGACGCCGAGCAGCCCTTCCAGGTGGTGCGCGACCGCACGACCATGCTGCTGCCGACCCCGCGCGTGACGCGTCGGGCGGTGGGCCTGCTGCGCGAACACGGCTGCGAGTCCGTGTGGTTCGGGGCGGCCGCCCCGCTCGGGCTGATGGGCCCGGCGCTGCGGCGGGCCGGGGCCAAGCGGATCGTGGCGACCACGCACGGGCACGAGGCGGGCTGGGCCCAGCTGCCGGCGGCGCGGCAATTGCTGCGGCGGATCGGCGAGGGCACCGACACGCTGACCTACCTGGGGGAGTACACGCGCTCGCGGATCGCCTCGGCGGTCACCGAGCCGGCGGCGGCGCGGATGGTGCAGCTGCCCCCGGGGGTGGACGAGAAGACGTTCCACCCGGAGTCGGGCGGGGTGGAGGTCCGGGCACGGCTCGGGCTGACCGACCGGCCGGTGGTGGTGTGCGTGTCGCGGCTCGTGCCGCGCAAGGGGCAGGACACGCTGATCGAGGCGATGCCGCGGATCCTGGCGGCGGTGCCGGACGCGGTGCTGCTGATCGTGGGAGGCGGGCCGTACGAGTCCGACCTGCGGGCGCTGGCGGCTTCCACGGGTGTCGGGGACGCGGTGGTCTTCACCGGAGCGGTCCCGTGGTCCGAGCTGCCCGCCCATTACGGGGCCGGAGACGTCTTCGCCATGCCGTGCCGGACCCGGCGGGGCGGGCTGGACGTCGAGGGGCTCGGGATCGTCTACCTGGAGGCTTCGGCGACGGGCCTGCCGGTGGTCGCGGGCGACTCGGGCGGAGCGCCCGACGCGGTGCTGGACGGGGAGACGGGCTGGGTCGTCCGGGGCGGCGCCCCGGACGAGGCGGCGGATCGCCTGGTGGCCCTGCTGCAGGACCCGGCCCTGCGGGCCCGCATGGGCGAGCGCGGCCGTGCCTGGGTCGAGGAACGCTGGCGCTGGGACCTCCTGGCGGACCGCCTGCGCGATCTGCTCTGACCGCGGCGCCGCCCCGAGCCCCTGACGGCGGTGGTTCCGGCGGGGCCGCCGCACGGTCCGGTCCGGCAGCCACGGCTGACTGTCTCTCAGATGTCTGGCTGTGCGGCGTATGGGTGGAAGGGTGGATTCCGCCCATCATGCGGCCATGACACCCAATCTGACGCGCCGTCACGTCCTGGGACTCGGCGCCCTGCAGACCGCCGCCGCCCTCGGCTTCACGAGGATCGGCCTGGCCTCCGCCTCGGCCGCCGAGCCGGCCGCGGCCCCGTACGCACCCGCCGTCGTCGTAGGCTCCGGCTACGGCGCGGCGGTCGCCGCCCTGCGCCTGGGCCAGGCCGGCATCCGCACCGTCGTCCTCGAGATGGGCCGGCTCTGGGACACCCCCGGGCCCGACGGCAAGGTCTTCCCCTCCACCTCCGCGCCCGACCAGCGCTCCATGTGGTTCCGCACGCGCACCGAGGCCCCGCTCGCCCAATTCCTCTGGCTCGACGTGGTCAACCGCGACATCAGCCCGTACCCCGGCGTACTCGACCGCGTGAACTACGGCGACATGTCCGTGTACGTCGGCCGCGGCGTGGGAGGAGGGTCGCTCGTGAACGGGGGCATGGCGCCGACTCCGCGAAGGGCGTACTTCTCCGAGGTGCTGCCCGGGGTCGACGCCGGCGAGATGTACGGCACCTACTACCCCCGCGCCCGCGCCATGCTCGGCGTCAACGACATCGACCCCGCCTGGTTCGAGTCCACCGAGTGGTACCGCTTCGCCCGGATCTCCCGCAGGCACGCCCACAACACCGGCCTGAAGACCGTCTTCGTCCCCAACGTCTACGACTTCGCCCACATGCGGCGCGAGGCGGCCGGCACCGCCACCCGGTCGGCCCTCGCCGGAGAGGTCATCTACGGCAACAACCACGGCAAGAAGAGCGTCGACAAGACCTACCTCGCGGCCGCGATCGGCACCGGGAACGTCACCATCGAGACCATGCAGCGCGTGGTCGGCGTACGGCAGGACCCGGACGGCGGCTACGTCCTCACCGTGCGGACCAGCGACCTCGCCGGCCGGGTCACCCAGGTCCGCGAACTCGGCTGCCGGCGGCTCTTCCTGGGCGCCGGGAGCCTCGGCACCACCGAGATCCTGCTGCGCGCCCGCGAGACCGGGACGCTGCCCGCGCTCAGCGACCGGGTCGGGCTCGGCTGGGGCCACAACGGCAACGTCATGACGGCCCGCGCCAACCACCTGTGGGACACCGTCGGCTGCAACCAGGCCACCATGCCCGCCCTGGGCATCGACGACTGGGACAACGCCGCGAACCCGGTCTTCGCCGAGATCGCCCCGCTCCCGATGGGGATCGAGCACTGGATCTCGATGTACCTGGCCATCACCAAGAACCCCGAGCGCGGGCACTTCACGTACGACGCCGCCACCGACTCGGCCCGCCTGAACTGGCGGCGGGACCAGAACACGCCCTCGGTGAACGCGGCGAAGAACCTCTTCGACCGCATCAACCGGCGGAACGTCACGATGTACCGGTACGACCTCTTCGGCGACAACAAGGCCTTCGCCGACAACTTCACGTACCACCCGCTCGGCGGCTGCGTCCTCGGCGAGGCGACCGACCTGTACGGCCGGGCCAAGGGCTACCAGGGGCTGTACGTGGTCGACAGCTCCCTGATCCCCGGCTCGCTCGGCGTGAACCCGTTCGTGACCGTCACCGCCCTCGCCGAGCGGAACATGGCCCGGATCCTGGCCGAGGACTAGCCCCGGCCAGGCCTGCTAACCGCGGTACAGGGCTTCGATCTCGTCCGCGAAGTCCTTCGCGACCACATTCCGCTTGAGCTTCAGCGACGGCGTGATGTGGCCCGACTCCTCCGTGAACTGGGAGGGCAGAATGCGGAATTTCCGCACCGATTCCGCCTTGGAAACCGCCGCGTTGCCGTCGTCGACGGCCTTCTGGACGGCGGCGTTCAGCTCCGCGTCGTCGCGCAGCTGCGCCGCCGTCACACCCGCCGGCTTGCCGTTCTCCGCGGCCCACCGGCCGAGGAACTCCTCGTCGATGGTGACCAGCGCGGCCACGAACGGCCGCCCGTCGCCGACGACCATGCACTCCGCGACCAGCGCGTGCGCCCGGATCCGGTCCTCGATCACGGCGGGTGCGACGTTCTTGCCGCCCGCGGTGACGATCAGCTCCTTCTTGCGCCCGGTGATCGTCAGGTAGCCGTCCTCGTCGAGGGTGCCGACGTCACCGGTGTGGAACCAGCCGTCGGTCAGGGCCTCGGCGGTCGCGGTCTCGTTCTTCCAGTAGCCGGTGAAGATCTGCTCGCCGTGCAGCAGCACCTCGCCGTCGTCCGCGATGCGCACCACGGAGCCCGGCATGGGCTGGCCGACCGTACCGATCTTCTGCTTGTCCCACGGGTTGAAGGTCGTCGCCGCGCAGGACTCCGTCAGGCCGTAGCCCTCCAGCACCGTGAAGCCGATGCCGCGGAAGAAGTGCCCGAGCCGCTCGCCCAGCGGCGCTCCGCCGGAGATCGCGTACTCGCCGCGCCCGCCGAGGACCGCGTGCAGCTTGCTGTAGACGAGCTTGGTGAAGATCTTGTGCTTGAGCTTCAGGCCGAAGGACGGCCCGCGCGGGGTGTCCAGTGCCCGGCTGTACGCGATCGCCGTCTCGGCTGCGGCGTCGAAGATCTTGCCCTTGCCGTCGGCCTGCGCCTTGGCGCGCGCCGAGTTGTAGACCTTCTCGAAGACGCGCGGCACACCGAGGATCAGGGTGGGCCGGAAGGACTGCAGCTCGTCGGTGAGGTTCTTGATGTCCGGTACGCAGCCCAGCCGGATCGGCGCCAGCACGGCCGCCACCTCCACCAGGCGGCCGAAGACGTGCGCCGCCGGGAGGAACAGCAGGACCGAGCACTCGCCGGTCTTGAACAGCGGCTTCAGCCGCTCCACGGCGTTGCCGCACTCGGCGAAGAAGTTGCGGTGGCTCAGCACACAGCCCTTGGGGCGGCCGGTGGTGCCCGAGGTGTAGACGATGGTGGCCGGGTCGTCGGCGCACGCCAGGCTGCTGCGCTCGTCGACCTCGGCGTCGGTGATCGCGGCGCCCGCGCTCTTCAGCGCTTCGAGGGCGCCCTGCTCGAGCTCCCAGACCTCGCGCAGTTCCGGCAGCCGGTCGCGCAGCGAGGCCACGGCCGCGCTGTGCCCGGGGCTCTCGACGACCGCTGCGACGGCGCCGGAGTCGCCGAGGATCCACTGGATCTGCTCGGGCGAGCTGGTCTCGTACACCGGGACGGTGACGCCGCCCGCCGTCCAGATCGCGAAGTCGATCAGCACCCACTCGTAGCGGGTGCGGGAGATCAGGGCGACCCGGTCGCCGGGGCGGATGCCCGCCGCGATCAGGCCCTTGGCCGCGGCCCGGACCTCGGCCAGGAATTCGGTCGCGGTCACGTCCTGCCACCGGCCGTCCACCTTGCGGCTCATGACGGCGGTGTCGGGATGCTGCGAGGCATTGCGGCGGATGAGATCCGTCAGGTTCCCGTCCGACGGGACCTCGTACAGGGCCGGAAGGCTGAACTCGCGCAAGACTGCTGCTCCTCTGGGCGCCATCGCCACCATGTGGACCGACCGGACGTTACCCACCGGTAGTGGGTTCCGGATAGAGGGAACCGGCCAGATGTTCCCTGCGTCACACAACACGGCCTTTTCGAGCCGACAGTAGTCGACCCCGTCGGCGACTTGGAAGTAACCGCAGGTCCGGCTGCATCTGGCACCCCCTCTACCCCGTCTTCACCGCGCCGCCCTAGGGTGGCCGCATGGGTGGCAGCATGCGGGACCGGACGTCGGGCACGAGCGGATCGAGCCGCACCGGGCTCCGCGACGCGGCCCGCACCCGGGTCCACGTCGTGAGCGACGTGCACGGCAACTCCGAGGCCCTCGCCAGGGCGGGGGACGGCGCCGACGCGCTGATCTGCCTCGGCGACCTCGTCCTCTTCCTCGACTACGCCGACCACTCGCGCGGGATCTTCCCAGACCTGTTCGGCGTCGAGAACGCCGACCGGATCGTCGAACTGCGCACCGCGCGCCGCTTCGCGGAGGCCCACGCCTTCGGGCGGCAGCTGTGGGCGGGGCTGGACCGGGAGCGGCTCATCGAGGGCGCCGTCCGCCGCCAGTACGCACAGATGTTCGCGGCCTTCCCCACCCCGACGTACGCGACCTACGGCAACGTCGACATCCCGGCCCTGTGGCCGGAGTACGCCGACCGACCCGGCCTCACCGTGCTCGACGGGCAGCGCGTGGAGATCGGCGGCCGGGTCTTCGGCTTCGTCGGCGGCGGCCTGCCCTCCCCGATGAGGACCCCGTACGAGGTGGACGTCGAGGAGTACGCCGCCAAGGTGGAGGCGCTGGGCGAGGTGGACGTCCTGTGCTCGCACATCCCGCCGGAGGTGCCGGAGCTCTGCTACGACACGGTCGCGCGCCGTTTCGAACGCGGCAGCGAGGCCCTGCTGGCCGCCATCCGGCGCACCCGCCCCCGCTACGCCCTCTTCGGGCACGTCCACCAGCCGCTGGCCCGGCGGATGAGGATCGGCGCCACCGAGTGCGTGAACGTCGGGCATTTCGCGGCCACCGGCAGGCCCTGGGCCCTGGAGTGGTGAGCTCCGCACGCACGGTAGCCTTCGGGCGGCGGCCGAAGGCCGCACACTTCCTCGAATCCATCCCCCAGCTGCCGCTGGGAGGTACCCCACCCCGGAGGAGCGACCGCGATGGCGGAACACACCAGCTCAAGCATCACGATCGACGCCTCGCCGGCCGACGTGATGGCCGTGATCGCCGACTTCGCGCGTTACCCGGAGTGGACGGGCGAGGTGAAGGAGGCCGAGGTGATGGCCGCCGACGCCGACGGCCGGGCCGAAAAGGTCCGGCTGCTGCTCGACGCGGGCGCGATCAAGGACGACCACACCCTGTCCTACACCTGGAAGGGCGAGGACGAGGTCAGCTGGACGCTGGACAAGTCGCAGATGCTGCGCCAGCTGGACGGCTCGTACCGGCTGGCACCGCTGGAAGGCGGCAAGCGCACCGAGGTCACCTACCAGCTGACCGTGGACGTCAAGATCCCCATGCTCGGCATGATCAAGCGCAAGGCCGAGAAGGTCATCATCGACCGCGCTCTGGCCGGCCTGAAGAAGCGCGTCGAATCGACCGGCTGAGACCGAGGCCCTGAACACCGTGCACACCGTGCTGATCACCGGCCCCGGCGGGGCCGGACGGACCACCGTGGCCGCGGCCACCGCCCGCGCCGCGGCCCGGCAGGGGCGGCGGGTGCTGCTGCTGTCCGGCGACGTCGGAGACCCGCTCTCCGCCCTGACCGGGGAACCGGTGGGGGAGCCCGCCGAGGCCGCCCCCGGACTGCCGGCCGTCCCGGTGGCGGGCGGGATCCGGGTGGCCCGGGTGGACTCCGGCGAGGAGTTCCGGGAGGAACTCGTCGCCCTCCAGGAGCGCGGATCCGCCCTCCTCGGGATGGTCGGGGCCCGGCCGCTGGGCGCCGAGGAACTCACCGAACTGCCCGGCGCCGAGCAGTTCGCGCTGCTGCGCGCCCTGCGGCGGGCCGCCGCCGCGCCGGACTGCGACCTCGTCGTCGTCGACCTGCCCCCGCTGCACCAGGCCCTGGCCGCCCTCGCCCTCCCCGCGCAGCTGCGCCGCTACCTCGCCCGGCTGCTCCCCGCCGAGCGGCAGGCCGCCCGCGCCCTGCGGCCCGTACTGGCCCAGCTGGCCGGCGTGCCCATGCCCGCGCAGTGGCTCTACGAGACCGCCGCCCGGTGGGACGAGGAGCTCGCCGCGGTCCAGGCCGTCATCGAGGCCGACACCACCGAAGTCCGGCTGGTCGCCGAACCGGGACCGGCCGCCGCCGACGCGATCCGCCCCGGCCGGCTCGGGCTCGCCCTCCAGCAGCTGCCCGTCTCCGCGGTCGTCGCCAACCGCCTCCTGCCCGAGGGCTCCGTCGACCCCTGGCTCGCCGGGCTCGCCGCCCAGCAGGAGAAGTACGCCTCCGCGTGGGCCGGGGAGGTTCCCGTGGTCCGGCTCGGCCACCTCGGACGGGACCCGCGCGGCCCGCAGGACCTGGACCTGCTCGCCGCCGACGGACTCGCCCCGCAGCGGCCCGCACCCCGCCGGGCCTGGACGGTCGAGGACCGGCTCGCCGAGGACGGAGTGCTCGTCTGGGTGGTCCCGCTGCCCGGTGCGCACAAGCGCGAACTCGACCTGATCCGCCGCGGCGACGAGCTGCTGATCACCGTGGGCCCGTACCGGAGGATCGTTCCCCTGCCCGCCGCGCTGCGCCGCTGCACCGTCTCCGGAGCCGCCCTGGCCGAGGACGCGCTGCGCATCCGCTTCACCCCGGATCCCGGTCTGTGGCCCCGCACGTCCTGATCCGTGTACCGCCGTTCGGGTACCGTCGAAGGTAGCCACTACCGCACACCGCAGCCGCCGCAGGAGTCCGCCATGAGCGAGGCCACCGACCGCCCCACCGACGACGACGCCTGGGCCAAGGCCTGCGCCGAGGACCTCGCCGCCGAGAAGGAGCGCCTGCGCGGGCAGGGCGGGGCGGGGGGCCAGGGCCCCGGGACCGCCGCCGAGGAGCTGTTCAAGCTCTTCGAGGCCGTCGCCGACAAGGTGTCCGGCCTGAACAACCCCCTCGTCGGCAGCGCGGCCCAGGGCGCCGTGCGCCAGTTCGTCAACCAGGCGAAGACCGCCGCCAAGCCCGTCATCGAGCGCAACCCCGAGGTCTTCGACCACCTCGCGGCCGCCGGATCCGAGCTGCTCGCCGCCTACCGCTCGGCGGTCGAGGGCCACGAACGCCGCTGGACGCGCGGCGAGCCCCCGGCCCCCCGGCAGGCGCCCGGCGAGCGCGATCCCCGCGACGAGGGCCCTGGTGACGGCCCCGCCGAGCGGATCGATCTCGACTGAAGGCCCTCCGCCCTCGGGTACGGTGGGCCGTGGCGGGGTTTGACCGGAAACCGAGGGACTAATGGGACTCACCATCGGCGTCGACATCGGCGGCACGAAGATCGCGGCCGGCGTGGTCGACGAAGAGGGCACCATCCGTGAGACGTACAAGGTGCCCACCCCGCCTACCGCGGACGGAGTGACGGAGGCCATCTGCGCCGCCGTCTCCGAAGTCAGCAGCAACCACAAGATCGACGCGGTGGGCATCGGCGCCGCCGGATACGTGGACGACAAGCGCGCGACCGTGCTCTTCGCGCCGAACATCAACTGGCGCCACGAGCCGCTCAAGGACAAGGTCGAGCAGCGCATCGGCCTGCCCGTCGTGGTGGAGAACGACGCGAACTGCGCGGCCTGGGGCGAGTACCGCTTCGGTGCCGGCCAGGGCCACGACGACGTCATCTGCATCACGCTCGGCACCGGCCTCGGCGGCGGCATCATCATCGGCAACAAGCTGCGCCGCGGACGCTTCGGCGTCGCCGCCGAATTCGGCCACATCCGGGTCGTACCGGACGGCCTGCTGTGCGGCTGCGGCAGCCAGGGCTGCTGGGAGCAGTACGCCTCCGGGCGCGCGCTCGTCCGCTACGCGAAGCAGCGCGCCAACGCCACCCCCGAGAACGCGACGATCCTGCTCGCCCTCGGCGACGGCACCCCCGAGGGCATCGAGGGCAAGCACATCAGCCAGGCCGCGCGGCAGGGCGACCTGGTGGCCATCGACTCCTTCCGCGAGCTGGCCCGCTGGGCCGGCGCCGGCCTGGCCGACCTGGCCTCGCTCTTCGACCCGTCGGCGTTCATCGTCGGCGGCGGGGTCTCGGACGAGGGCGACCTGGTCCTCGACCCGATCCGCAAGTCCTTCAAGCGCTGGCTCGTCGGCGGCTCCTGGCGTCCCCACGCGCAGGTACTGGCCGCCCAGCTGGGCGGAAAGGCCGGGCTCGTGGGCGCGGCGGACCTGGCGCGCCAGGGCTGACGCCTCCTCCTCGTACGTGGCCGCCCGCCGCGCCCCTTGGGGGAGCGGCGGGCGGCCGCATATCTTGCGGGGATGGACCAGTTGCTGCCCTCGCTGCCGAAGTCCCGTACGGAGCCCGACGGTTCTGCCGTGATCCGGGTACTCACCTACAACATCCGCTCGCTGCGCGACGACGAGGAGGCGCTGGCCCGGGTGATCCGGGCCTGCGCACCGGACCTCGTGTTCGTACAGGAGGCGCCGCGGTTCTTCCGCTGGCGCAAACACGCGGCGAGGCTGGCCGCGAAGTGTGACCTGGTGGTGCTGGGCGGCGGCGCGACGGCGGCCGGGCCGCTGCTGCTGTCCTCGCTGCGGGTCTTCGTGGAGCGGACCGAGGACGTGCTGCTGCCGCGCACCCCCGGCCTGCACCGGCGGGGCTTCGCGACGGCGGTGGTCCGGATCGGCGGCGCCCGGGCGGGCCTGGTCTGCGCGCACCTGTCCCTGGACCGGACGGAACGCCGGGCCCAGGCGGATCTCCTCCTGGACCGGGTCGGGGCGCTGGACACCCCGTACGGGATCGTCGCCGGCGACGTGAACGAGGGCCCGGACGGGCCGGCCTTCGGTCAGCTCGCGGGAACACTGCAGGACTGCTGGTCGGTGGCCCCGTGGGGCGGGGAAACGACCTTCCCGGCGGCGGCGCCGGGCCTGCGCATCGACGGGATCTTCGCGACGAAAGGGGTGGAGGTGCTGGGCTGCGGTGTCCCTGCGGGGCTGCCCGGCGTGGCGGCCGCGGACCTTCTGGCGGCCACGGACCACCTCCCGGTCCTGGCGGCCCTCCGCCTCGACGCTGCGCGGTAGCCCTGCGGTCAAAGCTGCGGCGCCGCTGCCGGGGGCTCTGCCCCCGGACCCTCCCCCGGCTACCGCCGGGGGTGCCCCCAGCGCCTCAAACGCCGGCGGGGCTGGATCGTGCCGGCGATTGAGGCGCGGTGGGGCGAGCCCTAGACCACGGCTCCGCGGCCCGGGTCGTCGTCATCGTCGTCGCCCTGTGCCATGCGCGCGACCAGCGTCGCGAAGCCGCCCAGGAAGCCGCCGATGCCGAGGGTCGTCAGCCACCAGGTCATCTCCCACTGCAACAGCACCGCCAGGAGCAGCAGCACCGGGCCGCCGACGACCGCCAGCCAGGCGAACTTCGACGTGGTGTCCGCCTCCGGGAGCTCCGGCTCCGGGGGGACGAAGTGGCCCTCGTCCGCCGGCTCCGCGAGCGAGTGGTCACGCGGGCCCGGGGCCGGCGTGCCGACGCCCGGGGCGAAGACCACCGAGCTGCCCAGCGCGGCCGGGGGCTCCGGATCCGGCTTTGGCTCGGGCTTCGGCTCAGGCCCGGGCTCAGGTCTGGGCTCGGGCTCGGACCCCGCCGCGGCCTCCGGCTCCGGCGGCAGCGGCTTCACGTCCTCCTCGGGCAGCAGGAGGTTCTCGATCGGCTTGAACGGCCGGGCCCCCGGCGGGTCCGGCGGCTCCTGCCCGTACCCGGCGACGATCGCCGCCCACGCCGCTTCCTCGTCCAGCGGCGGAACCCCGCCCGACTGCTCCTCGTGCTCAGCCACCCGCCTGCGCCCCCTCCCTGCCCACGCTCTCCGCCAGTCGGCCGACGAACGCATAGCTGTCCGCGAAGATCCGCTCCGCGTCATGGTCCAACGTCGCGACGTGGTAGCTCTGTTCCAGCAGGGTCTCGGTGACATCGGTGGACGAGATCCGCGCCAGGATCCGCGCCGAGTCGGCCGGCGGTACGACATGGTCCTGCGGGCTGTGCAGCAGCAGCACGGGCTGCGTGACCTGCGGCAGATCGACGTCCACCAGCTGGAAGAACTTCCGCAGCGAGTGCGCGGCCCGCGTCGGAACCCGGTCGTAGCCGACCTCGTCCGACCCCGGCTTCGCGATGTCGCTCGCGATGCCCGCCGTCGACCGGATGAAGTGCTGGGCCACCGGCAGGGCGAAGGCCAGCGGGTCGTGCACCTTGTTGGCCGGATTGACCAGGACGATGCCGCTGATGGCGTCCCCGAACTTGGCCGCCAGCCGCAGGGTCAGCGCGCCGCCCATGGACAGGCCGAAGACGAACACCTGCTCGCACCGGTCCAGCAGCTCCCGCAGCGCCCGGTCCACCTCGGCGTACCAGTCCTGCCAGCCCGTGAGCTGCATGTCCTGCCAGCGCGTCCCGTGCCCGGGCAGCAGCGGCAGCGACACCGTGAGCCCCTTCCCGGCGAGATACTCGGCCCAGGGACGCAGCGACTGCGGGGAACCGGTGAAGCCGTGGCAGAGAAGGACTCCGACCTCTCCGCCCTCGTGGCGGAACGGCTCGGCTCCAGGGAGGACGGGCACCAGGGTCTCCTTGATCATGATGTACATCAGGTGGGTGCGTTGCTCTGTGTGACTTCACCGTACGCGACCGGGGTGACACCGACCAGGGCCGTCGGGCCGCTGCCGGGAGAGCCAGGGGATATGGTCTGATCGACAGACACAGGAAGGCTTTCGAGTTGATCTACGGCGCAATGAAGTTCTCCATCGGCGGTTCCCTGAAGCTCGCCTTCAGGCCGTGGGTGGAGGGCCTCGAGAACATTCCCGCGGAGGGGCCGGCGATCCTCGCGAGCAACCACCTTTCCTTCTCCGACTCCTTCTTCCTCCCGGCCGTACTGGACCGGAAGGTCACCTTCATCGCGAAGGCGGAGTACTTCACCTCCCCGGGCGTCAAGGGCAAGCTGACGGCCGCCTTCTTCAAGGGTGTCGGCCAGCTGCCGGTGGACCGCTCCGGTGCGCGCGGGGCCGGTGAGGCCGCCATCAAGAGCGGCATCGACGTCATCGAGCGGGGGGAGCTGTTCGGTATTTACCCCGAGGGGACGCGTTCACCCGACGGCCGGCTCTACCGCGGCAAGCCCGGCGGCCTGGCCCGCGTGGCCCTCGCCACCGGCGCCCCCGTGATCCCGGTGGCGATGATCGACACCGAGAAGATCCAGCCGCCCGGCAAGGTGGTCCCCAAGCTGATGCGCCCGGGCATCCGGATCGGCAAGCCGCTGGACTTCAGCCGCTACCACGGCATGGACGGCGACCGCTTCATCCTCCGCTCGGTGACCGACGAGGTCATGTACGAGATCATGAAGCTTTCCGGCCAGGAGTACGTGGACATCTACGCCACCGCGGCCAAGCGCCAGATCGCCGACGCCGAGAAGGCCGCCGCCAGGGCGGAGAAGGCCGGGAAGGCCGAGAAGGCAGACGGCGCGACGGAGTAGGGACGGGCGAACCGCCCGCGGGGGTGGGGGAGATGGCGAAACGCGAACGCGTCGTACGCATGTCGGTCGAGCAGCCGCTCTGGCGTGCCCTGACCGTGTACCGGCTGCTGACCATGGTCTACGCCGTGGGGCTGTTCGGTTCCGCCTACAAGCGGTTCGACCGCCCCGGGATCGCGGTCGGCTACCTCGCCGTCCTCGCGGTCTGGACCCTGGCCACCCACGGCAAGGTGGCGAACGCCGCCAGCTGCACCAAGCGGTTCCTCGGCGTCGACCTCACCGTCGCCCTCGTCGGGATCCTGCTCACCCCGCTCGCCGACACCCACGAGCGGATCGCGGCCGGCGGCCCCACCCTGCCCACCATCTGGACGGCCGGCTCGGTCCTCGCCTTCGCCATCAAGGGCGGCTGGCGCTGGGCGTGCGTCGCCTCCACCTTCGTGGCCGTGGCCAACATCGCCGTCCACGGCGGCGACCCCACCCGGGACGCCCTGCACAACGTCCTGCTCGTCTGGGTCGCCTCCGTGGCCATCGGCTACGTCGTCGAGGTGGCCCGGGCCAGTGAGGCCACCCTCGCCCGCGCCCTGGAGATCGAGGCGGCCACGCGCGAGCGCGAGCGCCTCGCCCGCGACATCCACGACGGGGTCCTCCAGGTCCTCGCCATGGTCCAGCGGCGCGGTGCCGAAATGGGCGGCGAGGCCGCCGAGCTGGGCCGGATGGCCGGTGAGCAGGAGGTGGCGCTGCGCTCGCTGGTCTCCAGCGGGCTGGTGCAGCCCTCCCGGGTCTCCCGCGACCAGTCGCGGGGCGCGCTGGTGGACGCGTACGAAGTGGACGAAACCGGCGCGGCCGGGGGCGAGCTGGACCTGCGCGCGCTGCTCGCACCGCACGCCGGGTGCCGGGTGAGCTTCGCCGAGCCGGGCAGCCCGGTGCAGCTGCCGGCGCCCGCGGCGAAGGAGCTGGCCGCGGCTGTCGGCGCCGCCCTCGACAATGTGCGCAAGCACGCCGGGGAAGGGGCCCGTGCCTGGATCCTGCTCGAGGACTGGGGCGACGAGGTGATCGTGACCGTCCGGGACGACGGCCCGGGCATTGCGGCGGGCAGGCTCGACCAGGCGGAGGGCGAGGGCCGGATGGGAGTGGCCCTGTCCATCCGCGGCCGGCTGCGCGATCTCGGCGGCAGCGCCGAGCTGGTGTCCGTCCCCGGACAGGGCACCGAGGTGGAACTGAAAGTACCGAGGGGGAGGACCCAGTGAGCGAACCGCACGAGATCAAGGTGATGGTCGTCGACGACCATCCGATGTGGCGGGACGCGGTCGCCCGCGACCTGGCCGCCGCGGGCTTCGACCTGGTGGCCACCGCCGGCGACGGACCCGAGGCCGTGCGCCGGGCCCGCGCCGTCACCCCCCACGTCCTGGTCCTCGACCTCAACCTCCCCGGCATGCCCGGGGTCCAGGTCTGCAAGGAGCTGGTGGGGGCCAACCCCGCCCTGCGGGTGCTGGTCCTGTCGGCGAGCGGCGAGCACGCGGACGTCCTGGAGGCGGTGAAGTCCGGTGCGACCGGCTACCTGCTGAAGTCCGCCGGTGCCCAGGAGCTGATCGACGCGGTCCGCCGCACGGCGGCCGGCGACCCGGTGTTCACCCCGGGCCTCGCCGGGCTGGTGCTCGGCGAGTACCGGCGGCTGGCCACCGACCCGGCCCCGGCCGCCTCCGACGAGGCGAAGGCGCCGCAGCTGACCGACCGGGAGACCGAGGTGCTGCGGCTGGTGGCCAAGGGGCTCTCGTACAAGCAGATCGCGGAGCGGCTGGTCATCTCCCACCGCACGGTGCAGAACCACGTCCAGAACACCCTGGGCAAACTCCAGCTGCACAACCGCGTGGAGCTCGTCCGGTACGCGATCGAACGGGGCCTTGACGACGTCTAGCCGGTGGCGTCGGTCGTACTTATGTCCTCGTACGAGTGAACGGGCGTACGCAACGCCTCGGAATTCCGCCCGAATTGACTCTTCCAGACCTCTCGCTGTGACCTGGGTCACCACTAGCGTGACCGTCATGGCGAAGGGAGATTCCATGAAGGTCGGAGTGCTGACCGGCGGCGGTGACTGCCCCGGGCTCAACGCGGTGATCAGGGCCGTCGTCCGCAAGGGCGAGCAGGAGTACGGCTACGGGTTCATCGGATTCAAGGACGGCTGGCGGGGTGCGGTCGAAGGGGCCACGGTCCCCCTGGACATCCCCGCCGTCCGCGGGATCCTGCCCCGGGGCGGCACCGTCCTCGGCTCCTCGCGCACCAACCCGTTCAAGGTGGAGCACGGGGTCCGGCGGATCAAGGACAACCTCGCCAAGTACGAGGTGGACGCGCTCATCGCGATCGGCGGCGAGGACACCCTCGGGGTCGCGGCCAAGCTGTACGAGGAGTACGGCATCGCCTGCGTCGGCGTGCCCAAGACCATCGACAACGACCTGTCCGCGACGGACTACACCTTCGGCTTCGACACCGCCGTCGGCATCGCGACCGAGGCCATCGACCGGCTGCACACCACGGCCGAGTCGCACATGCGCGTCCTGGTCGTCGAGGTGATGGGCCGGCACGCCGGCTGGATCGCCCTGCACTCGGGGCTCGCGGGCGGCGCCAACGTCATCCTCATCCCGGAACAGCGCTTCGACATCGACCAGGTGTGCGCCTGGGTCACCTCCCGGTTCAAGGCGAGCTACGCGCCGATCGTGGTGGTCGCGGAGGGCGCGATGCCCACGGACGGGGAGCTGGTCCTGAAGGACGCCACCAAGGACTCCTTCGGGCACGTCCGGCTGTCGGGCGTCGGCGAGTGGCTGGCCAAGGAGATCGAGGCGCGGACCGGCAAGGAGGCCCGCACGACGGTGCTCGGGCACGTCCAGCGGGGCGGTACGCCGAGCGCCTTCGACCGGTGGCTGGCGACCCGCTTCGGGCTGCACGCGATCGACGCGGTGCGCGACGGGGACTTCGGCAAGATGGTCGCGCTCAAGGGGACGGACATCGTGCGGGTGCCCATCGCCGAGGCCACGGCGAAGCTGAAGACGGTGGACCCGGCGCTGTACCGGGAGGTCGGGGTGTTCTTCGGCTGAGCGGCGACACGGACCCATGGGTCGTAGGGTGACAAACGACCCATGGGGTGCGAGTACGGGAGCTGGTGTGGAGATCCTGGCATTCGGTGTGACCGCCGACGAGAGGCCGCTCATGGAGCGCGCCTTCGACGGGCAGCACGAGGTGCGCTGCGTCGACGTGTTCCTGAGCGAGGACACCGCTCCCATCGCGGCCGGGTACGAGATCGTCTCCTCCAGCGTGAACGCGGACCTGGGCGGCCGGGTGCTGCGGACCCTCGCGGCGGGCGGGACGAAGCTGATCGCCCAGCGCTCCACGGGCTTCAACAACATCGACCTGGACACGGCCCGGCAGCTGGGCATGACGGTCAGCCGCGTCTCCTCCTATTCGCCCTACTCGGTGGCCGAGTTCGCGTGGGCCCTGGCGCTGGCCGTGAACCGGCGCATCGTCCGGGCCTCGAACCGGACCCGGGACTTCGACTTCCGGCTGAACGGGCTGATGGGCCGGGACATGCGCGGCCGCACGGTGGGCGTGCTCGGCACCGGCAAGATCGGTGAGGCGTTCACCCGGATCGCGCACGGCTTCGGGATGAACCTGCTCGGCTGGGACATCGCGCAGAACCCGGCCTGCGTGGAGCTCGGCATGAAGTACGTGGACAAGGACGAGCTGCTCGCGTCCTCGGACCTGATCAGCCTGCACGTACCGCTGCTGGAGTCCACCCACCACATCATCGACTCGGCGGCGCTGCGGCTGATGCGGGACGACGCGATCCTGGTGAACTCCAGCCGCGGCGGGCTGGTCGACGCGGACGCGCTGGTCGCGGAGCTGCGGGCCGGACGGTTCGCGGGCGTCGGGCTCGACGTGTACGAGGCCGAGGCCGGGGTGTTCTTCCTGGACAAGTCCCTGGAGGCCGTCGAGGACGACACCCTGGCCCGGCTCGTCACGTTCCCGCACGTGGTGGTGACCTCGCACCAGGCGTATTACACGGCGGACGCGGTGGGCCAGATCATCGACACCACGGTCGCCAACGTCGCCGACTACCTGGCCGGCCGGCGCTCGGAGAACACCCTCGTGCCCTCCTGACGCCGGGGCCGGGGCTAGGCCGGGGCGCCCGCCCGGACCCCCTCCACCAGCTCGCGCAGCAGGCCGGCGCCGCGGAGGGTGAGGACCGACTCCGGGTGGAACTGGACCCCCGCGAAGCCCCCCGCGGCGGAGCGAAGGGCGTGGACCTCGCCCGTGTCCGGGTCACGGGCGACCTCCACCCCCGCGGGCTCGGCTCCGGCATCGCACCGCGCGGTGTAGGTGTTGTAGAAGCCGACCACCTCCTGCGCCCCGAACAGGTCGATCCGCGTCTGCGCCCCCTGCGCCGGCTCCGCCTTGCGCACCAGCGGCAGCCCCAGCTCCGCCGCCAGCAGCTCGTGGCCCAGGCAGACCCCCAGCAGGCCGTGCCGGTGCCCCGCCAGGAGATCCGCGGCCAGCCGGCGCAGCATCCGCATCTTCGGGTCGGCCGCGTCGGCGGGGTTCCCCGGGCCAGGGCCCAGCAGGATCGGGCCCTCCCACGCCAGGGCCGCCGCCCGCAGCCCGGGATCGTCGTAGCGGCGTACGGTCACCTCCAGCCCGGCCGCCCGCAACACGTGGGCCAGCATCGCGGTGAAGGTGTCCTCGCCGTCCACCACCAGCGCGTGCCCGGTCGGCGCGGCCGGCTGCTCCTGCATCCGCAGCCAGAAGGGGGCCAGGTCCGCCCGCCGGGCCGCCAGGGCCGCCTGCACCCGCGGATCGTCCGCCAGCCGCGCCCCCTCGAAGGCCGGCCGGGGCGCCGCCGCCCGGACCCCGAGCGCCGCCAGCACCCCGGCGGCCTTGGCGTGCGTCTCCGCCACCTCGCCGGCCGGATCGGAGTGGCGCACCAGCGTGGCGCCGACCGGCACCCGCAGCACCCCGTCCCCGTCGATGTCGGCGGTGCGGATCAGGATGGGGGAGTCGAGGGTCTGCCCGCCCGTGGAGTCGACGCCCAGCAGGGCCAGGGCCCCGGCGTAGTAGCCGCGGCCCCCGGCCTCGTACCGCTCGATCACCCGGCAGGCGTTCTGCACCGGCGAGCCGGTCACCGTCGCCGCGAACATGGTCTCCCGCAGCACCTCCCGCACGTCCAGCGAGGACCGGCCGCGCAGCTCGTACTCGGTGTGCGCGAGGTGGGACATCTCCTTCAGCCGCGGTCCGACGACCACCCCGCCCATGTCGCCGACCGTGCACATCATCTTGAGTTCCTCGTCGACCACCATCGACAGCTCCTCGGTCTCCTTGCGGTCGCCGAGGAAGGAGAGCAGGGAGTCCACGGTGGGACCGCCCGCGGGATAGCGGTACGTCCCGCTGATCGGGTTCATCACGACGGTCCCGCCGGCCATCCGCACGTGGACCTCGGGGCTGGCCCCCACCAGGGTGCGGTCGCCGGTGTGGACGACGTACGTCCAGTACGCGCCCCGCTCGCCCTCCAGCAGCCGCCGGAACAGGGCCAGGGCGTCCGCCCGCCCGAAGCCGTCGATCCGGCCCCCATAGGTGCGCCGGATGACGAAGTTGGCGCCCTCCCCGCGGCCGATCTCGTCCTCGATGACCCGCTCGACCGTGGCCGCGTACTCCTCGTCGGGCACGTCGAAGCCGCCCCCGTCGACGCGTACGGCGTGCGCGGGCAGCCCGGCCAGCGCCTCCGGGAGCGGGATCTCGTACGCCTCCTCGGCGACCAGCACGCTCAGCGGCGTGCCGTCGTCGCGCACGTCGAATCCGCGCTCCCGGATCTGCCGGAAGGGGACCAGGGCGAGGGTGGGCAGTTCCCGGACGGGCAGGTCGGCGAGGCGCTCGGCCTCGTGGACCGGGCCCAGGAGCACCTCCACGGTGTCGTGGTCGCGGCCGGGGGTCCGCCGGCGCAGCAGGGCGAACGGCGGGCAGGAGTCGTCGAGCAGTCGGCTGAGGTTCATTCGGAGCGGCGTCCTTCCGGTGGGAGGAGCGGCCCCTGGTCTCCGCGCGAAACACGGAAGGCCGCCCCTCGGGGCGGCCTTCGCGTCGGTCGTGTCGTTTTACGTACGCGCGAGGAGTGGGCCGCCGGAAGCGGGCCACCACCAGTCCTGGTTCGTGTGCGCGTGCATGGTGCGCACCTTAGCCCAGACCGTGCCCCGGGCGCTGGACGCGTCTCGTGGTGCGAAATGAACCATGGATTCCGAATTTCTGGGCCCCGTCGGCCTTCGAGCCCGGCCGTCTCACCAGATGGTCGCAAGGCTGGACAGGACGAATGACACCGTAATGTGTACGAGGTGACCGTGAACGCTGAAACCCAAGCCCCCGCCGCCAAGGCGACCTGGCGAGACCTTCCCGCGGCGCAGCAGCCTTCGTACCCCGATGCCGAGGCTCTGCGCGCTGTCGTCGCGGACCTCGAGTCGTATCCTCCGCTCGTCTTCGCGGGCGAGTGCGACCAGCTGCGCGCCCGTCTGGGAGCCGTCGCCAAGGGCGAGGCGTTCCTGCTGCAGGGCGGCGACTGCGCCGAGGCCTTCGACGCCGTGTCCGCCGACCACATCCGCGCCAAGCTCAAGACGCTGCTCCAGATGAGCGCCGTCCTGACGTACGCGGCCTCCGTGCCCGTCGTCAAGGTCGGCCGCATCGCGGGCCAGTACTCCAAGCCGCGCTCCAAGGACACCGAGACCCGCGACGGCATCACCCTGCCGACCTACCGCGGCGACTCGGTCAACGGCTTCGCCTTCACCGAAGAGGCCCGGATCCCGGACCCCGAGCGGCTCAAGCGCATGTACCACGCGTCGGCCTCGACGCTGAACCTGGTGCGCGCCTTCACCACCGGCGGTTACGCCGACCTGCGCCAGGTGCACGCCTGGAACCAGGACTTCGTGAAGTCCTCCCCGTCCGGGCAGCGCTACGAGCAGCTCGCGCGGGAGATCGACAACGCGCTGAACTTCATGAAGGCCTGTGGCACCGACCCGGCCGAGTTCAAGGCCGTCGAGTTCTACGCCTCGCACGAGGCGCTGCTGCTCGACTACGAGGGCGCGCTGACCCGCACCGACTCGCGGACCGGCAAGCTGTACGACACCTCGGGCCACATGGTCTGGATCGGTGAGCGCACCCGCCAGCTGGACCACGCGCACATCGAGTTCTGCTCGCAGATCGCCAACCCGATCGGCATCAAGCTCGGCCCCACCACCACGGTGGACGAGGCGCTGACGTACATCGACCGGCTGGACCCCGAGCGCGAGCCGGGCCGGCTGACCTTCGTCGTGCGCATGGGCGCCGACAAGGTCCGCGACAAGCTCCCCGAGCTGGTCGAGAAGGTCACCGCCTCCGGTGCGACCGTCGCCTGGGTCACCGACCCGATGCACGGCAACACCTTCGAGGCGGCCTCCGGCCACAAGACGCGCCGTTTCGACGACGTGCTCGACGAGGTCAAGGGCTTCTTCGAGGTCCACAAGGGTCTCGGCACCCACCCGGGCGGCATCCACGTCGAGCTCACCGGTGACGACGTCACCGAGTGCGTGGGCGGCGGCGACGAGATCTTCGTCGACGACCTGCACCAGCGCTACGAGACGGCCTGCGACCCGCGGCTCAACCGAAGCCAGTCCCTTGACCTGGCGTTCCTGGTCGCCGAGATGTACCGCGATCAGTAAGTAGCTTCGTACGACGATGGGGCGCGGATCGATGTGATCCGCGCCCCATCGTCGTATCCAGGTCTTTTAGGTGACCCTAACTTTGGGTACGGTTAGGTAAGCCTCACCGAATAGGGGATGGCTCGCCGAACCGTTCCGCTCAGGGAGGTGAACCGCGTGTACGTCTGCTCTTGCTTCGGGATCACCGACAAGCAGGTCAAGGACCACGCGGCTGCCGGTGCCTGCACCCCGCGCCAGATCGCCTCGGCCACCAAGGCCGGCACCGACTGCGGCTCCTGCGTGCGCACCATCCAGGGCATACTCGGACGCGGTGCGTGCCCCCGCCGGGAACTGCTGGAGAAGGGCGACGCGGCCGTGCTCGCCGCCGACGTGCCGTCGGCCCCGGTGCCGGCGCCCTCGCTCGTGGAAGCCGCGTAGACCGGCTGCCCGACCGGCTAGCTCGGCTGCTCGATCAGCTGCGCGATGTACAGCGGCTCGCCCAGTGACTCGATGAGCTCCAGCTGGGTGTCGAGGTAGTCGATGTGGTGCTCCTCGTCCTCCAGGATCTCCTCGAAGAGGCGCGCGGAGGTGACGTCGCCCTTGCCGCGCATGACCTCGATGCCCCGCTTGAGCCGGTCGATGGCCTCGACCTCGACCTGGCGGTCCGCCTGGAACATCTCGGTGATCGTCTGGCCGACCCGTACGTGGAAGAGGCGCTGGTAGTTCGGCAGGCCGTCGAGCATCAGGATGCGCTCGGTGATCTTGTCCGCGTGCTTCATCTCATCGATGGACTCTTCACGCGTGTACTTGGCGAGCTTGGTCCAGCCCTTGTTGTCCTGGATGCGGTAATGCAGCCAGTACTGGTTGATGGCGGTCAGCTCGCCGGTCAGCTGCTCGTTCAGAAACTCAAGGACCTCGGGGTCGCCCTGCATCGCAGAGGCTCCTTCCAGGCAATGTCATTTATGACGGGGCTGGGGGTACCTCCCAGCCGTGGCCGGGGGGATGTGGCGCATCCTTGCACCGCCGGTGAGGGCCGTCCAGTAAGTGCCTCCTTAGTGGGAGTTGCAGCGACTTGCCCGAATCGGTTCAGACCTGGTCATGACCACCCGCCCGCGTCTGTCACCATGGAGTCATGGGTCAGCCGGAAAGCCGGGAATCTCCGGGAGCAGAGCAGGCGGAGCTTCCACCGGGGCAGCGGCTTCAGCGGGGCTGGCCGGTCACCCATTACGGTCCGGTACCCAAGTTCAAGCCCGACCGCTGGGAGTTCCGCGTCTTCGGCGCGACGGCCGACGGTGACAAGCACTGCTGGAACCACGAGGAGTTCGCGGCGCTGCCGTTCGAGTCCGTCGTGGCGGACCTGCACTGCGTGACGAAATTCAGCATGCCGGGCGCCGAATGGGGCGGTGTGCTCGCCCGTACGATCCTCGCCCTGGCGCCGCCCGCGCCGCAGGTCACGCACGTGATGGTGTGGGCCGAGTACGGCTTCAGCTCCAACATGCGGCTGGCCGACTTCGCCTCCGAGCGGACCGTCTTCGCCACCCACCAGGGCGGTGAACTGCTCACCGCCGAGCACGGGTTCCCCCTGCGCCTCGTCGTGCCGCACCTGTACGCGTGGAAGGGCCCCAAGTGGGTCCGCGGCGTCGAGTACATGACCGCCGACCGCCGCGGCTTCTGGGAGGAGCGCGGCTACCACAACATCGGCGACCCCTGGCGCGAGCAGCGCTACTCGTACCAGGAGGAGCCGGGGGACGGCCCCGAGCTCTGAGCGGTACGGCGCAAGGTCCGCGGCGAGCGCCACCCGGACGGCCGTACGGACGGGCCGGCGGACCGGCCGATCACTCCTGGCCGCGCAGCTCCTTCAGCAGGGCCACGTCCGCCGCGTGCCCCTCCTTGCCGCCGGGGGTCTCGATGATCAGCGGTACGCCTTCCATCGCCGGGTGCGTGAACAGCTCGGCGAAGGCCTCGCGGCCGATGTGGCCCTGGCCCACGTTGGCGTGCCGGTCCCGGTGCGCGCCGACGCCTTCCTTGGAATCGTTCGCGTGGACCAGCTTCAGCCGGCCCTCGCCGACCGTGTCCACCAGCAGGTCCAGCGTCAGCTTCGTCCCGCCCGGCTCCGCCAGATCGTGGCCGGCGGCGAAGATGTGGCAGGTGTCCAGGCAGATCCCCAGCTTCGGGTGGTGGTCGAGCGCGTCGAAGTACGGCCCGAACTCCTCGGCCCGCGAGCACAGCGAGGAGCCCTGCCCGGCCGTGGACTCCAGCAGCAGGAACGGGTCGTCCTCGTGCGTCAGCTCATCCAGCAGCGGCAGCATGTGCTCCCTGACCTGCGCGTACGCCGCCTCGCGCGGGCGGCCTCCGGTGGCCGAGCCGGTGTGCACGACCACCCCGAGCGCACCGATCTGCCGGGCCCGGCGCAGCGAGTGGCGCAGGGACTCCACCGACTTCTCGACGGTCGCCTCGGTGTGCGAGCCGAAGTTGATCAGGTACGGGGCGTGCACGTAGGCCGGTACCGACTCCTGCGCGCACCGGGTCCGGAACAGTTCGTCCTGCGCCGGATTGCCGACCGGGGTGGCCCAGCCGCGCGGATTGGCGACGAAGACCTGCACCGCCTCGGCGCCCATCTCCCGGGCGTACGTCAGCCCGACCGAGGCGAGCCCGCCCGCGACGGGGACGTGCCCGCCCACCGGATTGCGTATCACCGCTGCTCACAGCCCCTTGGTCTTGATGACGACCGTGGTGCCCTCGGGGGCGCTCTGGCCGCCGGCCACCGACTGCGATTCCACGGTCTTGCTGAACGAGAGGAACGGCCGTTCCACCTTGACCTTGAAGCCCGCGCCCTCCAGGGTCTTGCGGGCCGCGTCCACGTCCTGGCCGGTCACGTCCGGGACGGGGAGCTGGCGGGGGCCCTTGGAGAGGGTCAGCGTCACGGTGTCCCCGGCCGCGGCCTGGGTTCCGGCGCCGACCGACTGGTTGGCGACCGTACCGGCCGGGGAGGGGGCGTTGACCTGTTCGGGTGCCGTGGCCACCTTCAGGCCGAGGCCCTCGAGCGTCGACCGGGCCTGATCGAAGGGGATGCCGGCCACGCTGGGCACCGGGACCGGGCGGCCCTTGCTGACGATCACGGAGACCGCCGTGTCGGGGGCCCGCTTCTCGCCGCCCACCGGGTCGGTGCTGATCACCGAGCCCTGTGCGACGTCCTGGCTGAAGGCCTGCGTGACGACGCCGGGGGCCAGCCCGGACTTCGTCAGCTCGGCCTTGGCCTCCTCCAGCGGGCGGCCCTTGAGGTTGGGCACGGCCACGACCTCGGGGCCGCGGGAGATGGTGAGCGTCACCGCCCCGTTGCCGCGGATCCGCTTGCCGCCCGGCGGGTCGGTGTTCATCACCGTGCCGCGGTCGAAGGCGCTGCTGAACTTGCGCTCGATCCGCTTCACGCCGAGGCCGGCCGCCGACAGCTGGGACTTGGCCTGCTCCTCGGTCTTGCCGAGCAGGTTGGGCACCTTGGTGAACTGGCCGGAGTTGATGTACCAGACACCCGTGCCGAGGCCGAGGGCCAGCAGGACGCCCGCGATGACCAGGAGCACGCCGCGGCGGGGCCCGCGCGCAGCCGCCGGAGCGGGGGCCGGCGGAGGCGGAGGCGGAACCTGCAGCCGGGAGGTCTGGTGCACGGGCTGGTGCACGGCCACCGGGCGGGGGATCACGCTGGTGCGGTCCTCGGTGGCCGTCCGCTCCTCGGCGCGCGCCTGCGGCGGTACGGCGTCCAGCTCGGTGTCGCTGAGCCGGGCGCGGGCCTCGCGGGTGAGGCCGAGCAGGGCGGCGGCGTCGTGGGGGCGCAGCTCCGGGTTGCGCGCGGTGGCCTGCGCAACGAGCTCGTCGAGGCCGACGGGCAGACCGGGGACGGCGGCGGACGGGGGCGGCACGTCCTCCTGGAGGTGCTGGTAGAGCACCTGGGCGGGGGAGCCGCCGGTGTGCGGCTTGGAGCCGGTGAGCATCTCGTAGAGCACGACGCCGCAGGCGTAGACGTCCACGCGGGTGTCGGTGACGCCGTTCTCGATCTGCTCGGGCGCCAGGTAGGAGACGGTGCCGAGGACGGAGCCGGTGGTGTTGGTCACCGAGTCCACGGACCGGACCAGCCCGAAGTCGGCGACCTTGACCCGGCCGTCGTCGCCGATCAGGACGTTCTCCGGCTTCATGTCGCGGTGCACGAAGCCGGCCCGGTGGGCGGCGCCGAGGGCGGCGAGCACGGGTTCAAGGATGTCGAGCGCGGCCCGCGGCTGGAGCGCGCCGCGCTCGCGGAGCACGTCGCGCAGGGTGCAGCCGGAGACGTACTCCATGGCGAGGTAGACGTACGGCCCGTCCGTGCCCTGGTCGAACACGGCGACCACGTTGGGGTGGGCGAGCCGGGCCACGGACTTGGCCTCCCGGATGAACCGGTCGACGAAGGCCGCGTCCGCGGCGAGGGCCGGGTGCATGACCTTCAGGGCGAGTACCCGGTCCAGGCGGGTGTCGACGGTCCGGTAGACCGTGGCCATGCCGCCGGCCGCGATGCGGGCGTCGACGCGGTAGCGGCCGTCGAGCACGCGCCCGACGAGGGGGTCATCCAGGGTCGTATCCACCCGGCGATTCTATTGGCGCCCCGGAGTGCCCCGGTGGGCGCCGGTCGACGTTGCAGCCCACCTGTGACGTCCGCCGGGTGCGGGCCCGGGGGGGGGGGGGGGGGGCCGCGGGGGGGGGGGGGGGGGCGGCGGCGCGGGGGGGGGGGGGGGGGGGTGGCGGGCCCCCCCGCGGGGGGGGGCGGGGGGGGGGGGCCCCCGGGGGGGGGGGCCCCCGGCCCCCCGGGCCCCGCAGGTCAGAACGCCGGGCGTTCGGGGTCCAGGGCGGCGCGGCCCTGCGCAGGAGAGGAGGCTTCGGCGAAGCGGCGCTGCGGGATGCGCCCCGCGCGATGGGCGAGGCGGCCCGCCGACACGGCGTCCCGCATCGCGCCGGCCATCAGCACCGGCTCCTGGGCCCGGGTCACCGCCGAGGCGAGCATCACGGCCGCGCAGCCCAGTTCCATGGCCAGGGCCACGTCGGACGCCGTGCCGGCCCCCGCGTCCAGGATCACCGGGACCCCGGCCCGTTCCGTGATCAGCTCGAAGTTGTGCGGGTTCCGGATCCCCATCCCCGACCCGATCGGCGACCCCAGCGGCATGACCGCCGCACAGCCCGCGTCCTCCAGCTTGCGCGCGAGCACCGGGTCGTCGTTCGTGTAGGGGAGGACGGTGAAGCCCTCGTCCACCAGGGTCTCGGCCGCGTCGAGGAGCTCCACGCCGTCCGGCAGGAGGGTCCGCTCGTCCGCGACCACCTCGAGCTTGATCCAGTCCGTGCCCAGGGCCTCCCGCGCGAGGCGCGCCGTCACCACGGCCTCGCCCGCCGTGAAGCAGCCCGCCGTGTTGGGCAGGACCGCGATGCCGAGCTTCGAGAGCACGGAGAGGACCGAGCCCTGGACCGTCGGGTCCAGCCGCCGCATCGCCACCGTCGTGAGTTCGGTGCCGGAGGCCACCAGGGCCCGTTCCAGTACGTCCAGGCTCGGGGCCCCGCCCGTACCCATGATCAGGCGGGAGGAGAAGGTCCGGCCGCCGAGCGTGAAGAGGTCGTCCGCCATCTCGCTCAGCCTCCCTGGACCGCGGTGAGGATCTCGACCCGGTCGCCCTCGCCCACCGGCGTGGCCGGCCACTGCCCGCGCGGGACCACGGTCTCGTTGAGCGCGGCGGCGACCCCGGAGGGGGCCGCGGTCAGGGTGGCGACCACCGCGTCGAGCGTGGTGCCGGCCGCGACCTCGCGCGGCTCGCCGTTGACGGAGATGGTCATGCGTACGACTCCTGACGTGCGGCGGAGAACCGGCGGGGGGTGAAGGGGCGGGCGATCGGCGGCAGTTCGCCGGTGGTCAGCAGCTCGGCCATCACCTCGCCGGTGAGCGGGGTCAGCAGCACCCCGTTGCGGTAGTGCCCGGTGGCCAGGTGCAGGCCCGGCAGGTCGGTCGGGCCGAGCAGCGGGGCGTTGTCGGGGGAACCGGGGCGCAGTCCCGCCCGGGTTTCCACCAGCGGGAGTTCGGTGATGCCGGGCACCAGTTCATGGGCGTCGCGCAGGAGTTCGTACACCCCGCCCGCGGTGACCGTGGTGTCCCAGCCGAGTTCCTCGCTGGTGGCGCCGATGACGAGTTCGCCGTTCTCCCGCGGCACCAGGTAGACGTGGCTGCCGCGCACGACGGCCCGTACCGTCCGCGACAGGAACGGCGCGTACGCCTGCGGTACCGACAGCCGCAGCACCTGCCCCTTCACCGGCCGCACGGGGGCCGCCACCTCCGGCGGTACGCCGGCCAGCCGGCCGCTGAGCGAGCCCGCCGCCAGCACCACCTGGTCCGCGCGCAGCTCCGTGCCGTCGTCGAGCACGGCGCCGGCCGCCCGGTCCGCGGTGACCAGCAGCCGCTCCGCGCTGGTCCGGTGGACGCCCACCCCGGCCCGCTCACAGGCGGCCAGCAGGGCGGCCGCGAGCCGGCGGGGGTCGACCTGGTGGTCGCCGTCGACGCGCAGCCCGCCGCGCACGCCGGGGGCCAGCATCGGCTCCAGGCGGCGGCACTCGCGGCCGGTGAGCCACTCCGAGTCCAGTCCGCAGCGGCGCTGGAGGGCGTGCAGCTCCCGCAGGTGGAGCCGGTCGTCGGCGTCCAGGGCGACGGCGAGGGTGCCGCAGGCGCGGTAGCCGATGTCCAGACCGCCGCTCGCCCCGGCGAGCTCGGCGGCGAACTCCGGATAGCGCGCGGCGGAGGCGAGGCCCAGGCCCAGCAGGGCCTCCTCGCCGTAGTGCAGCTCCGTGACGGGGGCGAGCATCCCGGCCGCGACCTGGGCGGCCCCGCCGCCGGGGGCCGGGTCGGCCAGTACGGTGCGCAGGCCCCGCCGGGCGGCCCGCCAGGCGGTGACGAGCCCGATGATCCCGCCCCCGATGACGAGGACGTCGGATCCCTTTCGAGATGAGTGCATGGGCGTCCAGCCCCTCCCTTCGCCGGCATGACCCGGATCAGGTTCGTACGGTCGGAGGCCGTCCAGCCTCCCTCTCAGCCCGGTGCGCCCGGACTCCCGCGATAGGTACGGTGGCCAGACTAACCCCGCCGCGGACGGCGGGTAAGGGGCGCCTATTCCTGACGGACCGTCAGATGAATAGGGTGGCCGGGTGAACGAGCAGACGGAACAGACTGAGAACGGCGTCGTCATCGTGGGCGCCGGAATGGCCGGTGTGCAGACCGCGGTCGCCCTGCGCGAGCGGGGCTTCACCGGCCCCGTGACCCTGCTGGGCGCCGAGCCCCACCAGCCCTACGACCGGCCCCCGCTGTCCAAGGCGGTCCTGCTCGGCAAGGCCGAGGACTCCGCCTTCGACGTGGACTTCGAAGGGCTGGGGATCGGGCTCCGGCTCGGCGTGGAGGTCACCGGGCTGCGGGCCGCCGAGCGCGAGCTGGACACCGAGGCGGGGCCCGTCCCGTACGGGGTCCTCGTCCTCGCCACCGGCGCGCAGCCGCTGACCCTGCCCGGAACCGACGGGGTCCGGGGCGTGCACCTGCTGCGCACCCTGGACGACGCGGCGCGGCTGCGCCCCGTACTGGCCGCCGCGCCGTCGGTCGTGGTCGTCGGAGCGGGCTGGATCGGAGCCGAGTTCGCCACGGCCGCCCGCGAGTCGGGCTGCGAGGTGACCGTGGTCGAGGCGGCGGACCGGGTCCTGGCGGGCGCCCTGCCCGCGGAGGTGGCCGCGCCGATGGCCCGCTGGTACGCGGAGGCGGGCGCCGAGCTGATCACCGGCGCGAAGGTCTCCGGGGTCGAGGAGGGCCGGGTGCTGCTCGCGGACGGGCGCGCCCTGCCGGCCGGTGCGGTGGTCGTCGGCATCGGCGCCCGCCCCGCCACCGGCTGGCTGGCCGGGACCGGCGTGGCGCTCGGCCCCGACGGCTCGGTCACCGCCGACGCGCACCTGCGGACCTCGCTGCCCGGGGTGTACGCGGTCGGCGACTGCGCCTCCTTCCCCTCGGCCCGCTACGGGGCCCGGCTGCTCGTGCACCACTGGGACAACGCCCTCCAGGGGCCGCGGGCGGTCGCCGCGAACATCCTCGCCGGGGAGCCGGTCGAGGCCTACGACCCGGTGCCGTACTTCTGGTCCGAGCAGTTCGGGCGCTTCGTCCAGTACGCGGGCCACCACGGCGGCGCCGACAGCCTGCTGTGGCGCGGCGACCCGGCCGAGCCCGCCTGGTCGGTGTGCTGGCTGAAGGACGGCGCGCTGGTCGCGGTGCTGGCGGTGGGCCGCCCGCGGGACCTGGCGCAGGGCCGCCGCCTGATCGAGACGGGGGTCCCCGTCGACCCCGCCAAGGCCTCCGACCCCGGGACCCCGCTGAAGTCGGCATCGCTCTGACGGGCTGCCCGGGCTCCGCCCAGACCCGCGGGTGCGGGTGCGCGGCGGAGCCCCGGGGACCCGGACGGGGCCGCTCGAGTACCGGCGGCGCAGCCGAGGTGGCAGGCTTGTCCCCGTGACCGAGATTGACGCAAAGATCGATGCCCTTGTCCCCTCGTGGCTTTACCTCCCCGACATCGCGGAGATGCTCGACATCGAGGTGACCCGGGTCCGCCAGATGGTCAAGGAGGGGCAGCTCATCGCCGTGCGCCGGGGAGAGAACCGCTCCCTGCAGGTGCCGGCCCCCTTCATCGACGGCGACAAGGTCGTGAAGGGCCTCGTCGGTCTGCTGACCGTGCTGCGCGACGACGGCTTCTCCGACGACGAGATCCTGGAGTGGCTCTTCACGGCCGACCCGACCCTGCCCGGCACCCCCGCGCAGGCGCTGAGCGAGAATCGCGGCACGGAGGTCAAGCGCCGCGCCCAGGCGCTCGCCCTCTGACCTGATCCGCATCCGCTCCACCGCGGTGTACGGGCCCCGGCGGCCCGTACACCGCCTCCACCACGGGGGGTACACCCATGCAGCTGTCCGACGCCCGGCTCTACCTGTGCACGGACGCCCGCAAGCGGCAGGGTGACCTCCCCGAGTTCCTGGACGCCGTACTGGCCGGCGGCGTCGACATCGTCCAGCTCCGCGACAAGGGCATGGAGGCGGGCGAGGAGCTCGACCACCTCCAGGTGTTCGCCGAGGCCGCACGGCGCCACGGCAAGCTCCTCGCCGTGAACGACCGGGCCGACGTCGCCCACGCCATCGGCTCCGACGTGCTCCACCTCGGCCAGGGCGACATCCCCGTGCCCGCCGCCCGCGCCATCCTCGGCGGCCCCGGCTCCGTGCTCATCGGCCGCTCCTGCCATGCCGAGGCCGAGGTCGACGCGGCCGTGGCCGAGCCCGGCGTGGACTACTTCTGCACCGGCCCCTGCTGGCCCACCCCCACCAAGCCCGGCCGCTACGCCCCCGGCCTCGGACTCGTCCGGTACGCGGCCTCCCTCGAGCAGGACCGGCCCTGGTTCGCCATCGGCGGCATCGACAGCGGCAATCTGGACGAAGTGCTGGACGCCGGAGCCACCCGCGTCGTCGTCGTCCGCGCGCTCACCGAGGCCGCCGACCCCGGTGCGGCCGCCGCGGAACTCGCCAAGCGGGTGCGCGACCGCCTCGGCTAGGACGGGCCCGAAAGGCGGCACGTGTCCAAAAACGTGTCCAAAAGATGGACACCGCTTCGGCCTCCGGCAGGCCGCGTCTAACCTGCCCGTATGGCCTCTGGTACCGCTTCCACCTGGTCGGATCGTGCACACACGGTCCGCGACCTCCTCGCGTCCGGGCGCTCGTACTCCTTCGAGTTCTGGGCCCCCAAGACCGAGAAGGGCGAACGCAACCTCTGGAACGCGCTGCGCCGGGTCGAGGCGGTATCCCCGAGCTTCGTCTCCGTGACCTACGGAGCCGGCGGCTCGACCCGCGGCGGCACCGTGAGGGCCACCGAGCAGATCGCCTCGGACACCACCTTGACCCCGGTCGCCCACCTCACCGCCGTGGACCACTCCATCGCCGAGCTGCGCCACGTCATCGGCCAGTTCGCCGACGCCGGCATCCGCAACATGCTCGCCCTGCGCGGTGACCCGCCGGGCGATCCGATGGCCGAGTGGGTGGCGCACCCGGAGGGCGTGCACTACGCCGCCGACCTGGTCCGGCTGCTCAAGGAGTCCGGCGACTTCTGCGTCGGCGTCGCGGCCTTCCCCGAGATGCACCCGCGTTCGATGGACTGGGATACGGACATCCGGCATTTCGTGGACAAGTGCCGTGCGGGCGCCGACTACGCGATCACCCAGATGTTCTTCGATCCGGAGAATTATCTGCGGCTGCGCGACAGCGCCGAAAAGGCGGGCTGCGAGACCCCGATCATCCCCGAGGTCATGCCTGTTGTGGGCATCAAGCAGCTCGACCGGCTGCCCCAACTCAGCAACGCAGTCTTCCCCGCGGACGTGAAAGAGCGCATGCTCGCCGTCAAGGACGACCCGGCCGCTGTACGCTCCATTGGCATCGAGTTCGCCACGGAGTTCTGCGCGCGGCTGCTGTCCGAGGGTGTCCCAGGGCTGCACTTCATCACGCTGAACAATTCCACGGCGTCTCTCGAGATCTACGAGAACCTGGGCCTGCACCAGCGGGCCTGACCGGCGGGCCCCCGTTCCCTGGGCGGCCGGCCGCACCGAGAGGGGCCATGCATGGGTATGACGGTCCTCTACATCGCGTTCGGCTTCGTCGCGCTGTGGTTGCTTGCCGAGGTCCTGATGCAGTACAAGGCCCGGCTCCGCTGGCGCCTGCTCGCCTTCACCGGCTTCCTCGGCGTGGTCGCCGGGGTGGTCCTGCCGTCGGTGCCGGTCATCGGCGCCGGCGCGGCCGCGTTCGCCCTGGGCCAGACCCTGGTGACGCTGTCCTTCCGCAAGGGCTTCGAGGCCGGCTGGGCGCTGCGGCGCGGCGGGGAACCCGTACGGCAGTCCGGGCGCCGCCGCTCCGGCGGCCCGCGTCCCGAACCGGCGCTCCAGGTCACCGGGCTGGAGTACGAGGGCGCGGACGGGGCCGTGGACGGTGCCCCGGACGAGCGCGAAGTGCGCGGCTCCGAGCGTCAGTTCCAGGCCGCCGACGAGGTCTACAACCCGCAGCCGATGCCCGAGGACACCGGTTCCTACGGGATACAGAGCTTCGCGCCCGCTCACGACGCGGGCCAGACGGCCGCGTTCGCCCCGCCGTTCACCACGGCCGAGCAGGACGCCCACCAGTACGCCGCGTACTACGACCCCGCGGGCCAGGGCGGGGGCGGGGGCGCCGGGTACGACTACTCCGGCGGCTACCAGACGGGCGAGCAGCAGCAGGTCTACGCCGCCTACTCGGACCCGTACATCGGCACCGGCGGAGGCCTCGGCCAGCCGGGGGCCTACGACTACCCGAACGACCCGAACTACGCCGGGTACTCCGCCTACCCCGCGTACCCCGACTACGGGCAGCAGCAGTACTCCATGGACACCCCGCCCGGCGGGGTGTGGGTCCCGCAGCAGCGCGATGTGGCCCAGCCCTACCCGGCTGACGAGCAGGCCGAGCCGCCGCAGCAGTATCCGTACCCCCAGCAGGGCGAGTACGAGCAGTACCGCTACTGAGATCCGGTCGGCCGCGGGCCGGTCGCCGGGAGCCCGGTCACCGGGAGCCGGTCACTGGGAGCCGCGGAACTCCGCGCCCTCCACGATCAGCCCGGCCACCAGGGCCCCGGTCATCCCGGCGTGCGCCAGCCCGCCGCCGGGATGCGCCCAGCCGCCCGCGAGGTACAGCCCCGCCGCGGCCGTGGTGTTGGCCGGGTAGAGCAGCCGCCCCCCGGCCCCCGCGAGGGCGGGGGCGGGCACCGGGCCGCCCGGGGCGCCGGTCGCCGCCTCGATGTCGGCGGGGGTGTGCGCCTCGTGCCACAGCAGCCGCTGCCGCAGGCCCGGCACGGCCTTCCCGGCCAGTTCCAGCAGCCGCTCGGGCGCTGCGGCCTCCGTGGGCCCCTGACCGCACACGGCGGTCACGGTGACCGCCTCGTGGTCCGCGTCGGGCCGGGTGGCGGGGTCGTCGGGGCGCAGGACGGTGACGTCCAGGCCGGGGGAGTGCACGAGGGTGCGGTGGACGGCGCCCGGGGGGCGGGCGCCGCGCAGTGCGAGGAAGAGGGTGAGCCGGCTGGGCAGGTCCGGTCCTCGAGCCGGGACCGCCTCGCGCGGCCAGGGCAGGGAGGCGGCCGGCAGCAGCCGCGGGTCGATCCCGCAGACGACGGAGTCTGCGGCCACCTCGCTGCCGTCGGCCAGCAGCAGACCGGCCGCACGGCCCCCGGCGGTCAGGACCTCCCGGACCTCCGCGCCGAAGACGAACTCCACCCCCCGCTCCCGGCAGCGCTCGTGGACGGCGGTGGCCAGGGCCCGCATCCCGCCGCGTACGTACCAGCTGCCGAAGGTCTGCTCCATGTACGGCAGCACGGCGGCGGAGCCGGGTGCCGTGCCCGGGTCGATCCCGTACGCGCCCACCAGGCCGGTCAGCAGCTCCCCGAGGCCGGCGCCCAGCTCCCGCTCGGCCACCTCGGCGAGGGTCGGGGGCCGGCGGCGCAGGAGGCCGCTGCGGCGCAGGGCCGGGTACGGGTCCTGGGTCAGGGCCCGGCGGTCCGCGGGCAGCGGCTCCTCCAGCAGGGGGCGGCGGGTGGCGTCCCAGGCGTCCCGGGCGCGGCCCAGCACGCCGTTCCAGCGCTCGCCCGCGCCCTGGCCGAAGGCCTCGTCGAGGGCGGCGGCCACGCCGCCGCGGGAGGCGCCGGGGAGGGTGACGTCGACGGCGTGGTGCGGGAGGACGTGCCGGACGGCCGGGTCCACCTGGGCCATGTCCACGCAGGTCTCCAGCGACCGCTTGCCGGTCTTGACGAACAGGTCGCGGTAGACGGCGGGCAGGTGCAGCAGGCCCGGCCCGGTGTCGAAGGCGAAACCCCCGCGCCCGTACCGGCCGACCGCGCCCCCGTACGTCTCCCCGCGCTCGTACACCGTCACCCGGTGCCCTGCCACGGCCAGCCGGGCCGCCGTCGCCATCGCGCCCATCCCGGCGCCGATCACCGCAATTCGTGCCATGCGGCCGAGCCTATCGAGGGGGGTCAGAGGGGTGGGGCCCCGGTGGTGCGGGCGCGGGCCTCGGTGGCGAGGCGCTTCTCCTCGCGGCGCTGGGCGCGGCGGCGCAGGAAGCGGCGGATCCGGCTCCAGAGGAAGATCAGCAGGGCCAGCCCGGCGGCCAGCAGGACGGCCGCGATGATCGCGGCGGCCTCGGGGTTGAACATCGCGAAGGTGACGAGGCCGGCCACGCCGAGGTCCTCGGCGATGCTCACCACGATGTTGCTGAGCGGCTCCGGCGAGGTGTTGATCGCCATCCGGGTGCCGGCCTTGACGAAGTGGCTGACCAGGGCGGTGGAGCCGCCCACGGCGCCGGCGGCGATGTCGGAGAGCGAACCGCTCTGGCCGGCCAGCAGCGCGCCCACCACGGCACCGGAGACCGGGCGGACCACCGTGTGGACCGAGTCCCAGACCGAGTCCACGTACGGGATCTTGTCGGCGACCACCTCGCAGAGGAACAGCACGCCCGCGACGATCAGCACGTCGGTGCGTTGCAGCGATGCCGGAACCTCGTCGGTCAGGCCGGTCGCGCCGAAGATGCCGAGCAGGAGGACCACGGCGTATGCGTTGATCCCACTGGCCCAGCCACTGGTGAAGACCAGGGGGAGCACACTCATTGGATCATCATGCCGCAGAGCAGTGAGGGGACGGAAGCCATCAGGCGACCGTCCCCTCGCTCACGTTGTCCGGGGCTACTGCCCCTGTTCGTCCCGGCGGCGCTGCCACCGTTCCTCGATGCGGGTCATCATCGACCGACGCTGCCGGTTCTGGCCACGGGCCGAACCGCCTGCACTTCCGGAGACGGGCTGCTCGCCAGGCTTGGGTGCCTTGCGCCAACCGGTGACCACGAGGACCGTGCAGCCCAGCATGACGAGAAACCCCACCACACTGACCCAGAGCACGTCCTGCCAGATCACACCGGCCATGAGGAGCGCGATACCCACCACAATGCCTGCGACTGCCTGGTAGACCCGTCGCCGGGTGTACGTGCGCAGTCCGCTTCCCTCAAGCGCTGTCGCGAACTTGGGATCTTCGGCGTACAGCGCTCGCTCCATCTGCTCGAGCATTCGCTGCTCGTGCTCCGAGAGCGGCACGGGAGTCCTCCTCATCCGTCGGTCGCGGGGGGTAGCGACCAGGGGTCCCCTTCAGGATAGGCGGGGAATCGCCCCCGTGATACCCGCCCTCTACGCCACGTTCTCAAATAGATCAGACGTGGATCAGTCGTGGATCAGCTCGAAAACGATCAGTGCCGCCGCGGGAGCGGTCACTGAGGCGCTTATTCCCCAATGGCACGTCCACCATGCCGGTCACTGCCCCGATCATACGGGGCCGATGGCCGGTTCGGAGGGTGTGCGGCCGACTCCGTCCGAGGAAGATCGCAGATCAGGCCTGCTTCTCGCCCAGGACGTGCAGCTGCGTGGCGACCGCGTGGAAGGCCGGCAGCTCGGCGGCGGCCTCTTCCAGGCGCAGCAGCGCCTCCACGGCGCCCGGCTCGGTGTCCACCAGGACCCCCGGGACGAGGTCGGCGAAGATCCGCACGCCGTGCACCGCGCCGACCGCCAGGCCGGCCCCGCCGACCAGCTCGGCGAGCGTCTCGGCGGTGAAGCGGCGGGGCACCGGGTCGCCGGAGCCCCAGCGGCCGGCCGGGTCGGTGAGGGCGGTACGGGCCTCCGTGAAGTGCCCGGCCAGGGCGCGGGCGAGCACGGCGCCGCCGAGCCCGGCGGCCAGCAGGCTGAGCGTGCCGCCGGGGCGCAGGGCCGCGACCGCGTTGGCCACGCCCTCGGCCGGGTCGTCCACGTACTCCAGCACGCCGTGGCACAGCACCACGTCGTAGGCGTCCCGCTCGACGACGTCCAACAGGCCCTGGGCATCGCCCTGGACCCCGCGGACGAGATCGGCGACGCCGGCCTCGGCCACCCGGCGCTCCAGCCCGAACAGGGCGTTCGGGCTCGGGTCGACCACGGTGACCCGGTGGCCCAGGCGGGCCACCGGCACGGCGAACTTCCCGGTGCCGCCGCCGGTGTCGAGCACATCCAGGACATCCCGGCCGGTCGCCTTCACCCGGCGGTCGAGCGCCTCCTTGAGGACCTCCCACACCACGGCGGTGCGGAGGGAGGCACGGGGGCGGGAAGTGTCCGACACGGCTGATGGCTCCTCGGCGCGGTAGGCAGGTGCGGGCGGTCAGTGCCCCGCCCGGCCCCACCCTATTGCCTTCCGCACCCAGTCAGCTCATCCCGCCTCGGGACGTTCCGGACGGGGCTGCGGCAGGGTCTGCCGCGGTGGCTGGATCGCGAGCATCCGCTCCACCAGGCGCAGGAACATCGAGACCGCACGCACCAGATCGTCCGCGTCCCGGCTGCTGGCCGCATCCGGTATCCCCGCCTCCGCCCGCGCCCGGCGGGCCGCGCCGGAGGCGAAGAGCGCGCTCCACTCGGCCAGCTCCGGCGCTATCTCCGGCAGCACCTCCCACGCGCTGCGGATCCTCGGCCGCCGCCGGGGGTGCACCGGTTCGGGCCGCCCGCGGGCGGCGAGCACCGCCGCGGCGGTGCGCAGCGCGGCCAGGTGGGCGGTGGCGTACCGCTCGTTGGGCCGGGAGAGCAGGGCGGCCTCGGTCAGGCCGTTGCGGGCCTTGGCGAGCAGGTCGAGGGCTGCCGGCGGAGCCGCCGACCTCCGCAGGACGGGATGGACAGGGGACGGGGACGGTGTGGCCATGACGAACCTCCTGTCGTTGCGTTGCCTCCATCGTGACCGGCCCCACTGACAATCGCCCTGACCTGCGATTTTGGGGGTTCTGTGGAGGTAACTGCCCCCCGCTGCCCTCCTGATGCCGAGGGAGCTGGTACTTTTTGAACTGACCGGTCAGTTCAAAAAGAAGGGGGACGGCGTGGACAGCCCGCACGGCGCGGCCGTCAAAGCCGAGAACTTCGGACTCAAGGGCCCGCGCGGCTGGGCCTTCCGGGGCATCGGCATCGACGCGGAGCCCGGCTCGCTCATCGCGGTCGAAGGCCCCTCCGGCAGCGGCCGCACCTGCCTGCTCCTGGCCCTCACCGGACGGATGAAGCCCACCGAGGGACACGCCGAGGTCGGCCGGCACCGGCTGCCGAAGAGGATGGCCGCGGTCCGCCGGATCGCCGCCCTCGGACCGGTCTCCGGGGTCAACGAGCTCGACCAGGCCCTCACCGTCGCCGAGCAGCTGCGCGAGGGCGCCCTGCTCCAGCGCCGCTACGAGGGTCCCGTCCGCGCCCTGCTGCGCCCCCGCTCCGAGCGCCGCGCGAGCGCCGCCGCCCGGATCGACGCCGCGCTGGACGCAGCGGGCCTGGACCTCGCCACGCTGCCCAAGGGGCTGCGCACCTCCGTACGGGACCTGGAACGCCTGGAGTCCGTACGGCTGTCCGTGGCCATCGCCCTGCTCGGCTCGCCGCGGCTGCTGGCCCTGGACGACCTCGACATCAAGCTCTCGGACGCCGAGCGCGCCGAGGCCTGGGCCCTGCTCCGCCGGGTCGCCGCGGCGGGGACCACGGTCCTCGCGGTGTGCAGCGAGGCCCCCGACGACGCACTCGTCCTGCGGGCCGGCCCGCAGGAGTCGGCCGCCGGGGCCGAGGCCGGCCCCGGCACCCAGAACGACGGCACCCAGAACGACGGCACCCAGAACGACGGCACCGAGAACGACGGCACCGGCACCGACACCGAGAACCACGGCACCGGCACCGACACCGAGAACGACGACACGAAGGGGACGGACGATGCGCTCGCCGAAGCTGGCCGCGCTTGAGCTGAAGCGGTTCGGACGGGGGAAGCTGCCCCGGGCCGCCCTCGTCGCACTGCTCCTGCTGCCGCTGCTCTACGGAGCCCTCTACCTCTGGTCCTTCTGGGACCCGTACAGCCGCCTCGACAAGGTGCCGGTCGCCCTCGTCAACTCCGACCGGGGCGCCACCGTCGACGGCAAGCGCGTCGAGGCCGGTGACGAGATCACCAAGAAGCTCCACGACAGCAAGACCTTCGACTGGCGCGAGGTCAGCGCGCAGGAGGCCGCCAAGGGCCTGGAGAACGGGACGTACTACCTGTCCCTCACCATGCCCGCCGACTTCAGCGAGAAGATCGCCTCCAGCTCGGGGGAGGACCCCGCCACCGGCGCCCTCCAGGTCCGCACCAACGACGCCAACAACTACATCGTCGGCTCGATCTCGCGCACCGTGTTCTCCGAGGTCCGCTCGGCGGCGTCCACCAACGCCTCCCGCGGCTTCCTCGACAAGATCTTCGTCAACTTCTCCGACCTGCACGACAAGACCGCCGAGGCCGCCGACGGCGCCGACAAGCTCAAGGACGGCGCGGGCAAGGCCCAGGAGGGCGCGAAGGAGCTGGCCGACGGCCTCGACACGGCCAAGGAGAAGACCGGCGAGCTCGCCGGCGGCCTGCAGAAGCTCAACTCGGGCGCCGCCAAGCTGGAAACCGGCTCCAAGGACGTCGCGGCCGGCACCCAGAAGCTCGCCGACAAGGTCAACGGCGCCGCCGACAAGGCCCGCCCCTTCGTCCAGGACCCCAAGAACCTGGCGGACACCGCCGAGCTGGTCGCCGACACCGCCAAGGTGGTCAACAACCACCTCGACTCCTTCGCCGGCAAGGCCCCGGCCGCCGCCTCCGCCGCCAAGAAGGCCTCCTCGGGCGCCGACGCCTACTACACCGAGCACTGCGTCACCCCCGGCAAGGAACCGCACCTGGCCTCCTGCCCCGACCTGAAGAGGATCAAGGACGACGCGGCCGAGGCCGCCGAACTCACCGGCGACCTCAGCACCCTCGTCAAGAACGCGAACGGCGACGTCGCCAAGCTCCGCACCCAGCTGACCGACCTGGAGAAGAAGGCCCGCCTCCTCGTCGACAAGGCCCCCGGCCTCGCCTCCGACCTCAACGCGGCCGTCGCCCAGGTCAACGCCCTCAACGACGGCGCCCACCAGGTCGCCACCGGCATGGCCCAGCTGCACACCGGCATCGGCACCGCCACCACCGGCTCCGGCGCCCTCAAGGACGGCGTGGGCAAGCTCGGAGACGGCGCGCACAGCCTGAGCGGCGGCATGTACAAGCTCGTCGACGGCAGCGGCGAACTCGCCGGCGGCCTCCACACGGGCGCCGACAAGATCCCCGACTACGACCAGCAGCAGCGCGACGCCCGCACCGAGGTCATGGCCGACCCGGTACGGCTCGCCAACCAGTCCCTGCACAAGGCGCCCAACTACGGCACCGGCTTCGCCCCGTACTTCATCCCGCTCTCCCTCTGGGTCGGCGCGATGGTCGCCTACATGCTCGTCACCCCGCTGAACCGGCGGGCCCTGGCGGCCGGCGCCTCGCCCTGGCGGATCGCGCTCGCCGGCTGGCTGCCCGTGGCCGGCCTCGGCGCCGCGCAGGTGGGCCTGCTCATGTCCGTACTCCACTGGGGACTCGGCCTGGAGATGGCCCGCCCGGCCCTCACCGTCGGCTTCCTGATGCTGGTCACCGGCTGCTTCGCGGCCATCGTCCAGTGGCTCAACGCCAAGTTCGGCGCCGCCGGGCGGATCCTGGTGCTCGCCGTCCTGATGCTCCAGCTGACCTCCGCGGGCGGCACCTACCCCGTGCAGACCAGCCCCGGCTTCTTCAACGCCATCCACCCGTACCTGCCGATGTCGTACGTCGTCGAGAGCCTGCGCCGCCTCATCACGGGCGGCGACCTCGCCCCCGTGTGGCAGGGCGGCGCGGTCCTGGTGGCCTTCACGGTGGGAGCCCTCGCCCTCACCGCGCTCGCCGCCCGCGGCAAGCAGGTGTGGACCATGGACCGGCTGCACCCGGAACTGAGCCTCTAGGAGCCGGTGACCTGTGAGAATCAGCGCCATGGAAAGCAGCAGCACCTCCGCCGCCGTCGGCAGCCGTCGGCAGGCGACCCGCCAGAAGCTCTACGAAGCGGCCGTGACCCTGATCGCCGAGCAGGGCTTCTCCGCGACCACGGTCGAGGAGATCGCCGAGCGCGCGGGCGTGGCGAAGGGCACCGTCTACTACAACTTCGCCAGCAAGAACGACCTCTTCGAGGAGCTGCTGCGGCACGGGGTGGGGCTGCTGACGGTCTCGCTGCGGACGGCCGCGGAGGAGACGGAGGCGCGCGGCGGCAGCCGCGTCGAGGCGCTCGACGCGATGA
Source organism: Streptomyces sp. LARHCF249 (assembly GCF_052871255.1). Lineage (NCBI taxonomy): Bacteria > Bacillati > Actinomycetota > Actinomycetes > Kitasatosporales > Streptomycetaceae > Streptomyces > Streptomyces sp. LARHCF249. The sequence goes on along the minus strand of NZ_JBIXJQ010000012.1, from coordinate 130,809 downwards.
TCCGGGCCGGCCTCGTCTTCATCGACCGGTACCCGGCCTTCACGCAGCTGTACGTCGCCGAGCTGTGGCGGACCAACCGGGCGTGGCAGTCCACGCTGATGGTGGTCCGGCAGGAGGCGGTGGCCGTGGTGGAGACGGTGCTGCGGGAGGGCGTCGAGCGCGGGGAGCTGAGCGCCGAGATCGACGTGCCGCTGACGGCGGCGGCGCTGGTCGGGATGGTGCTCGTGGCCGCGCTGGACTGGCAGTCGTTCCAGAGCGAGCGGTCCCTCGACGACGTGCACTCGGCGCTGTCGCTGCTGCTGCGGGGCCGGGTCAGCGGACACTGACCCCCCAGTCGGCGGTGCCGCCGGGGCGGCGGAGCCCGTACAACTGGTGGGGCCTGCCGGGGCGGCTGAGTATCCGTACCTAGGCACGGAGATGAGTACCCGCGCGGATGGCCCCCGCCTGCGCGGACGTCAGACTGGGGGCCAACGGACAGGAGGCCCGGTCCGCACCGCCGACACGGGGCTGCGGAGCGGACCGGGTACCTCCTCCGTGACGCGGTACGCGAACGCGGCGGGGCTCGGGGGGATCGAGCCTCGCCGCGTTCGCGCATCCGCGGGGACCCCGGCCCAGGTCGTGCCCTGGCGGGCCTCAAAGATCGGGGCTCCGCCCCGGACCCCGCGCCTCAAACGCCGGCGGGGCTGGATTTGGCCGGCGCCGGCTCAGAAGTGCGCGCAGCGCAACCCTGAGCCCGGCGGGGCTGGATTGCCGCGGAGCGGCAATTTCAGCCCCGCCGGCGTTTGAGGCGCGGGGCCCGGGCGGAGCCCGGTTTCGGGAAGGGGCGGGGTGGGGGAGAGCCCCGCAGGGAAGCTCAGCCGCGGCCCCGGGCCGGGAGGCGGAGGCGGATCGCGGCCAGCCGGGTGGATACGGCCGAGGCCAGGGCCGACCAGCGGCGGGACACCGACCAGGCGAGCCGGGCCGCCGAGCGCGGCAGCAGCAGGGCGCGGAGCCGGGCCAGGCGGCCGACCCCGGCCAGCAGCCCCGCACGGGCCAGCAGGACGTCGTCCGCCAGCCCCGCGTACGCACCGGCCGCGCCCGGCGGCGCGTACAGGGCCCGCTCGAGCGCCCCCGCGACCCGGTGCACGGCGCCCGCGGCCTCGGCGTCCAGCCGCCCCAGCTCAGCCACCCGCACGGCCGCCCGACGCGGCGACAGCGCCTCGTCCGGCCGCACGCCCACGTCCCACGCGGCGTCGCCCAGCTCCCGCCACGCCGCCGGCACCTCGCCGGAGCCCAGCCGCCGGGCCCGCACCCGGCCGCGCCACAGCATCGGCAGGAGCGGCAGACCCAGCACCGCCGCCACCACCCCGGCCCAGCCGAGCAGCGCCGGCACCGACGGCCCGCCGCCACCGGACGCGCTCTGCTTCGGCGCGGCCGCACCGCACTCGCCGAGCTTCTTCAGCTCCGGAGGGCAGTCGTCCGTCTTCGACGGCGCGGCAGACGGCTGCGCCGCGCCCTGCGACGGCAGCGCGGCCGGCGCGGACGGCTGGGCCGCCGGGGCCTGCACCCTCGAGTAGTCCGGCACGTTGATGCCCGCCCGGGGCGTCGGCTCGAACCGCGTCCACCCCACGCCCTCGAAGTACAGCTCCGGCCAGGCGTGCGCGTCCCGCATCGACACGTTGACGCTGCCGTCGGGCTGCTTCTCGCCCGGGGTGAAGCCCACCGCCACCCGCGCCGGGATGCCCAGCGAACGGGACATCGCCGCCATCGAGAACGCGAAGTGGATGCAGAAGCCCTCCTTGTCGGCGAGGAACCGGGCGACCGCCCCCGGCCCCGTGCCCGAGGCCGTCTTCGTGTTGTAGCGGAACCCGCCGTTCACCGCGAAGAAGTCCTGCAGCTTCACGGCCCGCGTGTAGTCGTCCTTCGCCCCCTGCGTCACCTGGCGCGCCGTGTCCGCGACCACCTGCGGCAGGTTGTCCGGCAGCTTCGTGTACTCGGCGCGGACCGCCGGATCCGGCTCGGGCGCGGTCCGCAGCTGCTGCGCCGTCGGCTTCAGCAGCAGGCTCCGTACGGAGTACTGCGCGCCCTGCACGTTCTGGAACCTGTCCTTGCCCAGCTGGTCCCCGACCAGGGTCCGCCCGGCCGGCTCGAACCGCCACCTCCCCTTGATGTCCACCGAGGTCGCCGGGTACGGCATGGGCAGGTAGCGCTGGGTGTAGTTGTCGGCCGCCGACACGTTGGTCTGCACCTCGGCCGCGGCCTGGCGGATGTTCCCGCCGAGCCCCGGCGGATTCGGCAGCTGCGGCGGGACGTCGGTCAGGGCCCGCCCGGAGGCCTCCCACTTGACCCCGTTGAACTCGTCCAGCGCCAGGATCCGCAGGTACTGCTCACCCTGCTGGGGATTGTCCGTCCGGTACTTGAGCACCACCCGGTTGTCCTGCGCGTTCAGGTTGCTCTGCAGGGAGACCAGCGGGTTCACCGCCGAGATCGTCCCGCCCACACCGCCTTCGGCCTCGCCGTCGCCCGGCCCGCCCAGCAGCCCGCCGCCGAGCGCGGGCAGCGCCGCCGGTACCGCCAGCGCCAGGCCCAGGGCCATCGCGCCGATCCGCCGGCCGGTCCGCACCGGGGCCGTGAGCCGGCCCTCCTTGCCGCCGCCCAGGCCCGAGGCGGCCGACACCCGCTCGCGCGGGGCCGCGCCGAAGACCCGGCCCCACTGCGCCAGCCGGTCCCGGCTCTCGGCCAGCAGCAGCATCAGGTAGCCGCAGCCCGCCAGCAGGAAGGAGAACCAGGAGGCCTCCCCGCCGCCCGACAGGCCGGCCGCCACCGAGTACAGCGCCAGCAGCGGCAGCCCCGCCGCGGCGGCCGTCCGCAGGGTCACCGCCAGGGCGTCCACCAGCAGCCCGATCAGCAGCACCCCGGACACCAGCAGCAGCCGGATGCCGTCCGTCAGCGGGGCCGGGATCGCGAACTCGCCCACGTCCTGCACGCCCCGCTGGAACAGCGCCCCGAAGTCCGTCACCAGGTAGGCCAGCGGCCCGTTCCCGGTCGACTCGCCCTTCCCCGCGAAGAGGACCGTGAGGATCAGCAGCGACGCCAGCAGCTGCACGGCCACGGTCAGCGACCGCGCCAGCGGCACCCGCCGGGCGCCGGCCCCCACCGCGCTCTGCACGGCCAGCAGCAGCGCCGCCTGGAGCAGCCAGCCCGCCGATTCGACCAGCGGCACCATCGACCACGCGGTGAGCAGCGTCGCCAGCGCCGCGAACAGCGTCACCCTCGCGCGCCCGCTCATACCCGGCCTCCAGAGGTTCCCGTACCGAACGCGGTGGTCCCGGCATGCCGCCACAGCTCGCCGAAGGCGACCCCGGGCGGGGCGGCGAGCGCCGTCCAGCCCGCGTCGCGCAGCCTGCGCAGCCGCTGCTCCACCGGGGGCAGGCCATGGTCCCGCGCGGGCTGCCCGGCCCAGGTCGCGGAGTCCAGTACGAAGGCCACCGCGCCCCCGGTGCGCTGGCGCATCGTGGCCGCCAGCTCGGTCTGTACGTCGTCCAGGTCGCCGAAGAAGGCGATGAGGAGCCCGTCGCCGCCGGCTTCGCCGACCCCGCCGAAACCGCCACTGCCGCGCACGGCGTCGTAGGCCCGGGAGAGCCCGGCGCCGTCCGAGTGCCCGACGACCGCGAGGGTCTCCATCATCAGCCCGGCGGCCTCCGCGGACTCGTGCCCGCCCGAGGAGAACCCGCCACCGCCCAGACCGGGCACGCAGTCCCCGGTGTCGGTGAGCAGCCGGACCGCGTAGCCCTGCTCCAGCAGGTGGACCAGGCTCGAGGCGGCCGCGGAGACGGCCCACTCGAAGGCGGAGTCGGGACCGGCGCCCTCGAAGGCCAGCTGCCGGGTGTCGAGCAGGACGGTGGCCCGGCTGCGCTGCGGCTGCTCCTCGCGGCGGACCATCAGCTCGCCGTAGCGGGCGGTGGAGCGCCAGTGCACCCGGCGCAGGTCGTCGCCGCGCCGGTAGCCGCGCGGGATCACGTCGTCGTCGCCGGCCAGCGCCAGCGAGCGGCGCGATCCGTCGCCGTAGCCGGAGGACTCGCCGGACAGGCGCACCGGCGGCAGGGGCTCGGTGCGCGGGATGACGGTGAGGGTGTCGAAGGTGCTGAACGAGCGGGTCAGCTCGACCAGCCCGAAGGGATCGGCCAGCCGCAGCTGGAGCGGGCCCAGCGGGTAGCGGCCGCGCAGGTCGGAGCGGACCCGGTAGGACACCTCGCGGCGGCCGCCGGGCTCGACCCGGTCCAGGACGAAGCGCGGGCGCGGGCCCAGGACGTACGGCACCCGGTCCTGGAGCATCAGCAGGCCGGTGGGCAGCCGGGAGGGGTTGTCCATGCGCAGCTGCACCCGGGCCTCGGCGCCCGCGGAGACCCGCCCGGGGGTCAGCCGGCGGCTGCCGGAGACCCGGTAGCGGGTGCGGTGCAGGGCGTAGACGCACAGCAGCGGCAGCAGGGCGAGGAGCAGTCCGACCCGGAGCAGTGCGCCCTGGCCCAGCACGTACGCGCACACGGCCGCGGCGATCCCGGCGGCCAGGAAGGAGCGGCCGCGGGTGGTCAGGCCGGAGAGCGACGCGCGCAGTCCGTTGCCGCCCTGGCCGCGATCGCCCCGGCCGCCGGCGCCGCGCGGGGCACCGGCGCTCATCAGAAGCCCCGGATGCCCGCGCCGGGCGGCATTTCGCCCCGGGCGTGTGCGGCCGGGACCGGGGTGCGCTGGAGGATCTCGCCGACGACCTGCTCGGCGGTGCGCCGGTTCAGCTGGGCCTGGGCGGTGGGCAGCAGCCGGTGCGCGAGGACGGGGCCGGCCAGTGCCTGGACGTCGTCGGGCAGGACGTAGTCCCGGCCGGCCAGCGCGGCCGAGGCCTTCACGGCGCGCAGCAGGTGCAGGGTGGCCCGGGGCGAGGCGCCCAGGCGCAGGTCGGGGTGGGTGCGGGTGGCGGCGACCAGGTCGACGACGTAGCGCCGGACGGGCTCGGCCACGTAGACCTCGCGGACCGCCTCGATGAGCTTGACGATCTCGTGGGCGTGCGCGACGGCCGTCAGGTCGTCGAGCGGGGAGAGCCCGCCGTGCACGTCGAGCATCTGGAGCTCGGCCTCGGGGCTCGGGTAGCCGACGGAGACCCGCGCCATGAAGCGGTCGCGCTGGGCCTCGGGCAGCGGGTAGGTGCCCTCCATCTCCACCGGGTTCTGGGTGGCGACGACCATGAACGGGCTCGGCAGCGTGTACGTCGTCCCGTCGATGGTGACCTGGCGCTCCTCCATCGACTCCAGCAGCGCCGACTGGGTCTTCGGCGAGGCGCGGTTGATCTCGTCGCCGATGACGATCTGCGCGAAGATCGCGCCGGGCTTGAACTCGAACTCGCGGCGCTGCTGGTCGTAGATGCTGACGCCGGTGATGTCGGAGGGCAGCAGGTCCGGCGTGAACTGGATGCGCTGCACCGAGCAGTCGATGGACTTCGCGAGCGTCTTGGCGAGCATGGTCTTGCCGACGCCGGGGACGTCCTCGATCAGCAGGTGCCCCTCGGCGAGCAGCACGGTCAGCGCGAGGCGTACGACCTCGGGCTTGCCCTCGATCACGCTCTCGACGGAGTGGCGCACCCGCTCCGCCGTGCTCGTCAGATCCGCGAGGCTCGCTCGGTCGTCATACGTCGTCACCTGGTACTCCTCGGCCCATTTCCAGGGCCGACGCCTTGGCGCATGACCGGCCCACCCCAAACACGGACACCGGACCCGGGGGGTTCCCGGGGGGCGTCTCCCCGCATTGTTGACGGCGTTACGGCCTTGTGTCACTCAAGAGCTCGGATCGATCTCCCGCAGGAGGCCCGTGTGCACATCGAAGACGAAGCCTCGCACATCGTCCTTGTGGGGCAGGAACGGGTTGGTGCGCACCCGCTGCATGGACTGGCGGACGTCCTGGTCCACGTCCCGGAAGGCCTCCACGGCCCAGGCGGGGCGCTGGCCGACCTCGTCCTCCAGCTCGTGCCGGAAGTCCTCGGTCAGGCTTTCGAGACCGCAGCCGGTGTGGTGGATGAGTATGACCGCGCGGGTGCCGAGGGCCCGCTGGCTGATGGTGAGCGAGCGGATGGTGTCGTCGGTGACCACGCCGCCCGCGTTGCGGATGGTGTGGCAGTCGCCGAGCTCCAGGCCGAGGGCGGCGTGCAGGTCGAGCCGGGCGTCCATACAGGCCACGACGGCCACCTGGAGGACGGGCCGGGCATCCATGCCGGGATCGGCGAATTTCGCGGCGTACCGCCGGTTCGCCTCGACCAGCCGATCGGTGACGGAGCCGGCGCCGGCCGCCAGGGGCGCGGAGTCGGCGGGCAGGGGTACGGAAGTCGTCATGGATACGACGGTAGTGGTCACAGCCGGTACGGGCATCGAGTGAGGGTGGACAAAGAAGGTCAACAAGCCTTGTTGTGAGCTAACCCACAGGAGTGGGGAGGAGGCCGCCGTCCGAGTGATTCGCGGCATTTGCGGGTTCGCCGGCAGCCGTCCGCACGCCGCGCGGGGCGGTTCGTTGACCGCGGCGACCGTTGCACTAAAGTGACGCGAACCGGCCGGAGCCCGGCCCTGACCGGCCGCCCGGCCCCTTGGTAACACTCCGCGTGCGCGGCGCGGCGTATGCCGGCCGCGCCGTTATCTGAGAGGGCGCTTTGACTAGCGAGTCCCGACATGTCCCGGTGATGCTCCAGCGGTGCCTGGACCTGTTGGCCCCGGCGCTGGAGAGGCCCGGGGCCGTCGTCGTCGACTGCACCCTCGGCCTCGGCGGCCACAGCGAGGCCCTGCTGACCCGGTTCCCCGAGGTCCACCTGATCGGCCTCGACCGCGACAAGGAGGCCCTGCGGCTCTCCGGCGAGCGGCTCGCCCCCTTCGGCGACCGGGCCACCCTCGTCCACGCGATCTACGCCGACCTCGCCGAGGTACTCGACAACCTGGGCATCCCGACCGTCCAGGGCATCCTGTTCGACCTCGGCGTCTCCTCCATGCAGCTGGACGAGGCCGACCGCGGGTTCGCGTACGCGCAGGACGCTCCGCTGGACATGCGGATGGACCAGACGACGGGCATCAGCGCCGCCGAGGTGCTCAACACCTACGCGCCGGGCGAGCTCGTACGGATCCTGCGCCAGTACGGGGAGGAGAAGCAGGCCAAGCGGATCGTGTCCGCGATCGTCCGGGAGCGGGAGAAGGAGCCCTTTACCAACAGCGCCCGGCTCGTCGAACTGATCCGCGACTCCCTGCCGCAGGCCGCCAAGCGGACCGGCGGCAACCCGGCCAAGCGGACCTTCCAGGCGCTGCGCATCGAGGTCAACGGGGAGCTGTCGGGGCTGGAGAAGGCCATTCCGGCGGCGGTGGACCGGATCGCGGTCGGCGGTCGGATCGCCGTGCTCTCGTACCACTCGCTGGAGGACCGGCTCGTGAAGCAGGTCTTCGCGGCGGGCGCGACCTCGACGGCCCCGCCGGGGCTGCCGGTCGTCCCGGAGAAGTACCAGCCGAAGCTGAAGCTGCTCACGCGCGGCGCCGAGCTGCCGACCGAGGAGGAGATCGCCGAGAACCGGCGGGCCGCCCCGGCGAGGTTCCGCGGGGTCGAACGCATCCGGGAGGCGCGGCTGTGACCAAGGCCGGGAAGGCCGTCACGCGCCTCGGCCGGGCGATCGGCGGGCGGCCCGTCCGCCCCCGGCCGGGGCCGAGGCCCGGCGGGCAGGCGGCGCGGATGCCGTTCGTCCTGCTGGTGGTGGCGCTGCTGGCCGGCGGGCTGATCAGCCTGCTGCTGCTGAACTCGGCGCTGAACGAGGGCTCCTTCCAGCTGAGCAGGCTGAAGAAGGAGACCACCGTGCTCACGGACGAGGAGCAGGCGCTGCAGCGCGACGTGGACGGCTACTCGGCACCGGACGCGCTGCAGCGGCGGGCGCAGGAGCTGGGTCTCGTGCCGGGCGGCAGCCCGGTCTTCATCGGCCCGGACGGCAAGGTCGCCGGCACCCCGGCCGCCGCCGAACCGCCGCCCGCGCCGTCGCCTCCGCCGTCCGCGTCCCCGGCCTCCCCGGCCTCCCCGGTCCCTCCGGCCTCCCCGGCCGCCACGCCGGCCCAGGGGGGCGCCCCCCAGTCCCAGCTCCCGCAGCAGCCCACCCCCAACCCAGGCAGGTGACGTCGTGACGCCGATGGCAGGCGGTTCCGCGGTGCCGTTGCGCAGCCCTGCGGGGCCTTTCCCCACCCCGCCCTTCCCCCGTTCCCCGGGCTCCGCCCGGCCCCGCGCCTCAATCGCCGGCGGGGCTGGATTGTGGCTGAGCTCCGCTCGCAGGTGCGGGCCGGCGGCCTGGATTGCCCGCAGGGCAATCACAGCCCCGCCGGCGTTTGAGGCGCGGGGTCTGGGGCGGAGCCCCAGGAGGCCCGGGCGGAGCCGAACCGGTGGGCGTGCCGCCCAGGCGACGGCGGTGGCCTCGTGAGCCCCGCAGGGGAGCCGCGGCGGCGGGTGCCCGGACCGGGAAGGCCCCGCGGCGGAGCCACGGCGCGCCCGGCGGCCTCGCGGCCGGCGACCCGCCGGCCCGCCCCGCAGCGCAGGACGCACACCATCCGGCTCGGCAGCCCCCGCCCCCGCCTGCGCCTCGTCAGCGTCGGCCTCACCCTCGTCATGCTGGCCTTCGTCGTCCGCCTGCTCCAGGTGCAGGCCGTCGACGCCCGGGCCTTCTCCGCCGAGGCCTCCAAGAACCGCTACACCAGCGTCAAGCTGGCCGCCGAACGCGGGGAGATCACCGACCGCAAGGGCGTGGCCCTCGCCACCAGCGTCGACGCGTACGACATCACCGCCGACCCGAAGATGTTCACCCCGCAGGACAGCAAGGCCCCCGACGCCCCCGAGCAGGCCGCGGCCCTCCTCGCGCCCATCCTCGGCAAGGACGTCAAGGAGATCACCGAGCGGCTGAAGACCAAGAACACCCGGTACGTCGTCCTGGCCCAGCGCCAGACCCCCCAGGTCTGGAACCAGATCAAGGACCTCAAGCGGGTCTTCGCGGAGAAGGCGGCGGCCGACAAGAAGAACAACGGCCCCGGCGCCAACGTCCTGGCCGGGGTGTTCAACGAGAACAGCAGCAAGCGCGTGTACCCGGGCGGCGACCTCGCCGCCGGGATACTGGGCTACGTCAACGCCGAGGGCAAGGGCGCCGGCGGCCTGGAGTCCTCCCTGGACAAGAAGCTGTCCGGCAAGGACGGCGAGGTCACCTACGCCCAGTCCGGCGGCCGCAAGGTCCCCACCGCAGGCTCCAGCGAGAAGCCCGCCGTGCCCGGCGAGGACATCGAGCTGACCATCGACCGCGACATCCAGTGGGCGGCGCAGAGCGCCATCGCCGAGCAGGTCCAGAAGTCCGAGGCCGACCGCGGCTACGTCATCGTCCAGGACACCCTCACCGGCGAGGTCCTCGCCATGGCCAACGCCCCCGGCTTCGACCCCAACGACCTGACCCGGGCCCGCTCCGCCGCCATGGGCAACGCCGCCCTCCAGGACGTGTACGAGCCCGGCTCCACCGCCAAGGTGATGTCGATGGCCGCCGTACTGGAGGAGAAGAAGGCCACCCCCGAGACCCACGTCGAGGTCCCCAACCGGCTGCACCGCGGCGACCGGCTGTTCAAGGACGACATCGACCACCCGACCTGGTACCTGACCCTGAACGGGGTCCTGGCCAAGTCCTCCAACATCGGCACCATCCTGGCCACCGGCCAGCTCGGTGCCACGCAGCCCGAGGCCAACAAGGTCCTGCACTCCTACCTGACCAAGTTCGGCATGGGGCGGCCCACCGGGCTGAACTACCCCGGCGAGTCCCGCGGCATCCTCGCCGAGCCCGAGGACTGGTCCACCTCCCAGCAGTACACGATTCCCTTCGGCCAGGGCCTGTCCCTCAACGCCATGCAGGCCGCTTCCGTGTACTCGACCATCGCCAACGGCGGGGTCCGCGTCACACCGACCCTGGTCCGCGGCACCAAGGGCCCCGACGGCCGCTTCACCCCGGCCCCGGCGCCCGAACGCAGCCGCGTGGTCAGCCCGGAGACCGCGAAGACCCTCGCCGAGATGCTCGAATCGGTGGTCGACGACCAGGAGGGCACCGGCACCAAGGCCCGCATCCCCGGCTACCGGGTCGGCGGCAAGACCGGCACCTCCAACCGGGTGGATCCGGCCACCGGCCGCTACAAGGGCTACACCGCCTCCTTCGCCGGTTTCGCCCCCGCCGACAACCCGCGCATCACCGTGTACTGCGCCATCCAGAACCCCACGAAGGGCAGCTACTTCGGCGGCCAGATCTGCGGCCCGATCTACAAGAAGGTCATGGAGTTCGCCCTGAAGACCCTCCAGGTCGCGCCCACCGGCACGGCCCCCGCAGGGCTCCCGGTCACCTTCGAGCCGGCCCCGCAGCCCGCCCCGCAGCCCAGTGCGCAACCCGGTGCGCAGCCGAGTACGCAGCCCCGTCCGCAGCCCGGCCAGTGACCCTCCAGCACCCGGCCGGCCCGCCAGAAACGCGTGAGGCACCATCCGTGACAACGATCACCCCGAAACCCGGGAACCAGTCGGCCGGCGGCGCCGAGGCCGGGCCCTCGCTTCGCGGGCGCCCCGCCGCGCCCGGTACGCTCACCGCCGTGCCCCACGCTGATCAGCCCAGAACCACCCAGAAAGACGCCCCGGCAGCGCCGCCGGGAGCGCCCCGGCCCGTGTCCGCCCGCCCGACCCCCCTGGGCGAGCTGGCCACCCTGCTGGGCATCCGAGCGCCAGGCGCGGCGCAGATCACCGGGATCACGCACGACTCCCGTGCGGTGCGCCCCGGAGACCTGTACGCGGCCCTGGCGGGAGCCAGGACGCACGGCGCCGACTTCGCCGCCCAGGCGGCCGGCCTCGGTGCGGCCGCCGTGCTGACCGACCCCGCGGGCGCCGAGCGCGCCGCCGCGACCGGCCTGCCGGTCCTGACCGTGGACGACCCGCGCGGCCGGATGGGCGAACTCGCCGCCGCGATCTACGGGCGCCCCGGCGAGGACCTGCTCCAGATCGGCATCACCGGCACCTCCGGCAAGACCACCACGGCGTACCTCGTCGAAGGCGGCCTGCGCGCGGCGGGCCGCAGCACCGGGCTCGTCGGCACCGTCGAGATGCGCATCGGCGACGAGCGCATCAAGTCCGAGCGGACCACCCCCGAGGCCACCGACCTCCAGGCCCTCTTCGCGGTCATGCGCGAACGCGGGGTCGAGGCCGTGGCCATGGAGGTCTCCAGCCACGCCCTGGTGCTCGGCCGCGTCGACGGCTGCGTCTTCGACGTCGCCGTCTTCAACAACCTGAGCCCGGAACACATGGAGTTCCACTCCGACATGGACGACTACTTCCAGGCGAAGGCGGGGCTCTTCACGCCGCGCCGCGCCCGCCTGGGCGTGGTCAACCTCGACGACGAGTACGGCCGCCGCCTGGCCAAGGAGGCGACGGTCCCGGTCGTCACCTTCTCCGCGGCGGGCGACCCGGCCGCCGACTGGCGCGCCGAGGACGTCGTCTTCGGACCGGCGAGCTCCACCCTGACCCTGCTGGGACCCGAAGGCCAGCGCGTACGGGCCGCCGCGCCGCTGCCCGGCCCGTTCAACGTGGCCAACACGGTCGCCGCGATCGTCACCCTCGCCGCCGCCGGCCTCGACCCGCAGACCGCCGCCGACGGCGTCGCCGCGGTCCCCGGGGTCCCCGGCCGGCTGGAGCGGGTCGACGCGGGGCAGCCGTACCTGGCCGTCGTCGACTACGCGCACAAGACGGACGCCGTCGAATCGGTCCTGCGCGCGCTGCGCCAGGTCACCGAGGGCACGCTGCACATCGTGCTCGGCTGCGGCGGCGACCGCGACACCACCAAGCGCGGCCCGATGGGGGCCGCCGCCGCCCGGTACGCCGACGTGGCCGTCCTGACCTCCGACAACCCGCGCTCCGAGGACCCCCTCGCGATCCTCGCCGCGATGTTCGAAGGCGCCGTGTCCGTGCCGCCCGCCGAGCGGGGCACCGTCCTCGTCGACGCCGACCGGGCCGCGGCCATCGCCGCCGCCGTCGCGCGCGCCCGGCCCGGCGACACCGTGCTGGTGGCCGGCAAGGGCCACGAGCAGGGCCAGGACACCGGGGGCGTCGTACGCCCCTTCGACGACCGCGAGGTGCTCCGCGCGGCCATCGAGACCCAGCAGAGCAATGCCCGACAGGCCGAGGAGAACCAGTGATCGCCCTCTCCCTCGCCGAGATCGCCGACATCACCGGCGGGCGGCCCCACGACATACCGGATCCGTCCGTGCGGATCAGCGGTCCCGTCGTCATCGACTCCCGCCAGGTGGAGGCCGGCAGCCTGTTCGCCGCCTTCGAGGGCGAGCACGTCGACGGCCACGACTACGCGGAACGCGCCGTCGCCGCCGGAGCCGCGGCCGTCCTCGCGGCCCGGCCGGTCGGTGTGCCGGCCGTCGTCGTCCCCGACGTGGAGAAGGCGCTCGGCGCCCTCGCCCGGGCCGTCGTGGAGCGCCTGGGCACCGATGTGGTGGCCCTGACCGGCTCCGCCGGCAAGACCTCCACCAAGGACCTCATCGCGCAGGTGCTCCAGGCCCACGCACCCACCGTGTGGACCCCGGGCTCCCTCAACAACGAGATCGGCCTGCCGCTCACCGCGCTGAGGGCCACGGAGGAAACCCGGCACCTGGTACTGGAGATGGGGGCCCGCGGGATCGGCCACATCGCGTACCTCACCGGCCTGACCCCGCCGCGCATCGGCCTCGTCCTCAACGTCGGCACCGCCCACATCGGGGAGTTCGGCGGCCGCGAGCAGATCGCCCAGGCCAAGGGGGAACTGGTCGAGGCCCTGCCGGCCGAGGCGGAGGGCGGGATCGCCGTCCTCAACGCCGACGACCCGCTGGTGCGCGCCATGTCCGCCCGCACGAAGGCCCGTACGGTCCTGTTCGGCGAGGCCGAAGACGCCGAGATCCGGGCCACCGAGGTACGGATGGCCCCGGGGGGACAGCCCGCCTTCACACTCCACACACCGACCGGGTGCAGTGATGTGACCTTGCGGCTGTACGGTGAGCACCACGTGTCGAACGCGCTCGCCGCGGCCGCCGTGGCCCATGTACTGGGCATGTCCGTCGAGGAGATCGCCACCGCGCTCTCCGGGGCGGGCACCTTGTCCCGGTGGCGGATGGAGGTCACCGAGCGGGCCGACGGCGTGACGATCGTCAACGACGCCTACAACGCGAACCCGGAGTCCATGCGGGCCGCCCTGCGCGCGCTTGCCGCGATGGGAGGCGCCGCCAGGGCGAACGGGGGACGCACGTGGGCGGTGCTCGGCCCCATGGCCGAACTCGGTGACGCATCACTGGCCGAGCACGACGCGGTGGGACGGCTTGCCGTCCGGCTCAACGTGAGCAAGCTCGTCGCAGTCGGGGGCAGGGAAGCGTCCTGGCTGCAACTGGGCGCATATAACGAGGGTTCGTGGGGTGAGGAGTCGGTGCACGTGTCCGACGCGCAAGCGGCGGTCGACCTGTTGCGCAGTGAACTGCGCCCGGGTGACGTCGTGCTGGTGAAGGCTTCGAGGTCGATCGGTCTGGAGCGGGTCGCGCTGGCGCTGCTGGAGCGCGGGGGCGAGGTCGCCGACCGATGAGGCAGATCCTGTTCGCGGGAGTCATCGGACTCTTCCTCACGCTCGTCGGCACCCCGCTGCTGATCAAGCTGCTGGCCCGCAAGGGCTACGGCCAGTTCATCCGCGACGACGGCCCGCGCGGCCATGCCGGGAAGAAGGGCACGCCCACCATGGGCGGCATCTCCTTCATCCTGGCGACGCTCATCGCGTACGCCCTGACGAAGGTCATCACCGGCAGCGAACCGACCTTCTCCGGTCTGCTCGTGCTGTTCCTGATGGCGGGCATGGGCCTGGTCGGCTACCTGGACGACTACATCAAGATCGTCAAGCGCCGGTCGCTGGGTCTGCGGGCCAAGGCCAAGATGTCCGGCCAGCTGATCGTCGGCATCGCCTTCGCGGTGCTCGCGCTCCAGTTCAAGGACTCGCGCGGGCTGACCCCGGCCTCCATGAGGCTGTCGTTCGTCACGGACTTCGGCTGGTCGATCGGCCCGGTGCTGTTCGTGGTCTGGGCGCTGTTCATGATCCTGGCGATGTCCAACGGCGTGAACCTGACCGACGGCCTGGACGGCCTGGCCACCGGCGCCGCGGTGATGGTCTTCGGTGCCTACACCTTCATCGGCGTGTGGCAGTACCAGGAGTCCTGCGTGAACGCGCAGACCCTGACCAACCCGGGTGCCTGCTTCGAGGTGCGAGACCCGCTGGACCTCGCGGTCGTCGCCTCCGCCCTGATGGGCGCCTGCTTCGGCTTCCTGTGGTGGAACACCTCGCCGGCCAAGATCTTCATGGGCGACACCGGTTCGCTGGCGCTCGGCGGCGCTCTCGCCGGCCTGGCGATCTGCTCCCGCACGGAGTTCCTGATCGCCCTGCTCGGCGGCCTCTTCGTCCTCATCACCATGTCGGTCGTCATCCAGGTCGGCTCCTTCAAGATGACCGGGAAGCGCGTCTTCCGGATGGCCCCGCTGCAGCACCACTTCGAACTCAAGGGGTGGTCCGAAGTCCTTGTCGTGGTCCGCTTCTGGATCATCCAGGGCATGTGCGTGATCGTGGGCCTCGGTCTCTTCTACGCGGGATGGGCAGCCGACAAGTGACCTCCTGGCAGGGCAAGCACATCACCGTCGCCGGCCTCGGCGTGAGCGGCATCAGCGCCGCCCGCGCCCTGGCCGGCCTCGGCGCGGTCGTGACCGTCGTCGACGGGGGCGACAGCGAGGGCCACCGGGCCCGCGCCGCCGAACTGGCCGAACTGGGCGTGTCCGTACGCCTCGGCGATGCGGAGACCCTCCCCGAGGGCACGGAGCTGATCGTCACCTCGCCCGGCTGGAAGCCCGACAGCCCGCTCTTCGCGGCCGCCGCGGAGGCCGGCGTCGAGGTCGTCGGGGACGTGGAGATCGCCTGGCAGCTGCGCGGCGAGAACGCCGCTCCCTGGCTGGCCATCACCGGCACCAACGGCAAGACCACCACCACCCAGATGCTGGCGTCGATCCTCAAGGCCGCCGGCCTGCGGACCGCGGCCGTCGGCAACATCGGCACCCCCATCATCGACGTGGTGCTCGGCGAGCAGCAGTACGACGTGCTCGCCGTCGAACTCTCCAGCTACCAGCTGCACTGGGCGCCCTCGCTGCGCGCCCACTCGGCGGCCGTGCTCAACCTGGCTCCCGACCACCTCGACTGGCACGGCTCCATGGAGGCGTACGCCGCCGACAAGGGCCGTATCTACGAGGGCAACACGGTGGCCTGCGTCTACAACGTCGCCGACCCGGCCACCGAGAAGCTCGTCGAGGACGCGGACGTGGAAGAGGGCTGCCGGGCGATCGGCTTCACCCTCGGCGCCCCCGGCCCCTCCATGCTCGGCGTCGTCGACGGCATCCTCGTCGACCGGGCCTTCGTCGAGGACCGGCAGAAGAACGCCCAGGAGCTCGCGCACGTCGAGGACGTCACCCCGCCGGCCCCGCACAACATCGCCAACGCGCTCGCCGCGGCGGCCCTGGCCCGCGCCTTCGGCGTGGAGCCGCGTGCGGTCCGCGACGGGCTGCGCGACTTCCGCCCCGACGCCCACCGGGTGGCGCACGTGGCCGACGTCGGCGAGGTCGCCTACGTCGACGACTCCAAGGCCACCAACACGCATGCGGCCGAGGCCTCCCTGGCCGCCTTCGACACGGTCGTGTGGATCGCCGGCGGCCTCGCCAAGGGCGCGACCTTCGAGGAACTGGTCCAGAAGTCCGCGAAGCGGCTGCGCGGCGTGGTGCTGATCGGCGCCGACCGGGCGCTGATCGCCGAGGCGCTGGCGCGACACGCCCCCGAGGTCCCGGTCGTCGACCTCGAGCGGACCGACACTGGGGCGATGCTCGCAGCGGTCCGGGAAGCGGCCGAGCTGGCCGAGCCCGGCGACACGGTCCTGCTGGCGCCTGCCTGTGCCTCGATGGACATGTTCGCGAACTACAACAAGCGTGGGGACGCATTCGCCGACGCGGTGCGCGAACTGGCCGCCGACAGCGGTGCGGACACGGCCCAGGCCTAGGTTCCGGGACGGGTTCCCTCCCTCCGGCCGGCCGGCGGCTCGCCTCGTACGAGTGGAGGGGAAGATCACAGATGCCGGCCAAGCAGATGCTGCCGGGGCGGCGGCCGTCCGCCGTCAAGGCACAGGGCCGCAAACGCCCCGTGGTGAGCGTGAGGCGGCCCGCCGGGCGCGGGCCGCTGGCCCGCCTGAGGCGTACGCAGGAACAACTGCGCAAGGCCTGGGACCGTCCGCTCACGGCGTATTACCTGATCTTCGGCAGCTCGCTGCTCATCACCGTGCTGGGCCTGGTGATGGTCTACTCGGCCTCCATGATCAAGGCGCTCCAGCTCGGCCTGGGTGACGCGTACTTCTTCAAGAAGCAGTTCCTGGCCGCCCTGATCGGCACCGGACTGCTGCTGGCCGCCTCCCGGATGCCGGTCAAACTGCACCGGGCGCTGTCCTATCCGGTGCTCGCGGGCACCCTGTTCCTGATGGTCCTGGTCCAAGTCCCCGGGATAGGGGTCGCCATCAACGGCAACCAGAATTGGATCTCCCTTGGCGGTCCGTTCATGTTGCAGCCCAGTGAGTTCGGCAAGCTGGCACTGATCCTGTGGGGCGCCGACCTGTTGGCGCGCAAGGGCGACAAGGGGCTGCTCAGCCAGTGGAAGCACCTGCTGGTGCCGCTGGTCCCGGTGGCCTTCCTGCTGCTCGGGCTCATCATGCTGGGCGGGGACATGGGCACCGCGATGATCCTCGGTGCCATCCTGTTCGGCCTGCTCTGGCTGGCGGGTGCCCCGACGCGGTTGTTCGTCGGGGTGCTGGTCTTCGCGGGTGTGATCGTCGCACTGCTGATCAAGACCAGCCCGCACCGGATGGACCGGCTGGAGTGCCTCGGCGCGACAGACCCGGGCAAGAACGACCTGTGCTGGCAGGCCGTCCACGGGATCTATGCCCTGGCCTCGGGCGGATGGTTCGGTTCCGGTTTGGGTGCCAGTGTGGAAAAATGGGGGCAACTACCCGAAGCCCACACCGACTTCATCTTCGCCATCACCGGGGAGGAACTGGGACTGGCGGGGACGCTGTCGGTGCTCGCCCTGTTCGCGGCTCTAGGCTATGCGGGTATCCGCGTGGCCGGACGCACGGAGGACTCCTTCGTACGGTTTGCCGCGGGAGGCGTGACCACCTGGATCACGGCCCAGGCCGTGATCAACATCGGTGCGGTGCTCGGCCTGCTGCCGATCGCCGGAGTCCCGCTCCCGCTGTTCTCCTACGGAGGGTCGGCCCTGCTGCCGACGATGTTCGCGGTCGGACTGCTCATCGCGTTCGCGAGGGAGGAGCCGGCGGCGCGCGCGGCGCTCGCGATGCGACAGCCGAAGACCGGCTGGAGGCGGACCGGGATGAGATGGAAGTCGATGAGACGGCGCGTCAAGAAGCGTCCGTCCGGAGAGCGGTGAATTTCGGTGCATGTCGTACTCGCCGGTGGGGGGACCGCCGGCCACATCGAGCCGGCGCTCGCCCTCGCGGACGCCCTGCGCAGGCAGGACCCTTCAGTGGGCATCACCGCCCTCGGCACCGAGCGCGGACTTGAGACCCGCCTCGTGCCGGAACGCGGTTACGAGCTGGGCCTGATCCCCGCCGTGCCGCTGCCCCGCAAGCCCACTCCGGAGCTGATCACCGTCCCGGGGCGGCTGCGCGGCACGATCAAGGCCGCCGAGGAGATCCTGCTGCGCACCAAGGCCGACTGCGTCGTCGGCTTCGGCGGCTACGTGGCCCTGCCCGGCTACCTCGCGGCCAAGCGGCTCGGGGTGCCGATCATCGTCCACGAGGCCAACGCCCGGCCCGGACTGGCCAATAAGATCGGCTCCCGGTACGCGCACGCCGTCGCGGTCTCCACCCCCGACAGCAAACTGCGCGGCGCCCGCTACGTGGGCATCCCGCTGCGGCGCTCCATCTCCACCCTCGACCGGGCCGCCGTCCGCCCCGAGGCGCGCGCCGCCTTCGGCCTGGACCCCAACCTGCCCACGCTGCTGGTCTCCGGCGGCTCGCAGGGCGCCCGCCGCCTCAACGAGGTGATCCAGCAGGTCGCTCCGGTCCTCCAGCGCTCCGGGATCCAGATCCTGCACGCCGTCGGCCCGAAGAACGAACTGCCGCGTGTCGACAACATGCCCGGGATGCCGCCCTATGTGCCGGTACCGTACGTGGACCGGATGGATCTCGCGTACGCCGCCGCCGACATGATGCTGTGCCGCGCGGGTGCGATGACCGTCGCCGAACTGTCCGCCGTCGGGCTCCCCGCCGCCTACGTCCCGCTGCCGATCGGCAACGGCGAACAGCGGCTCAACGCCCAGCCGGTGGTCAAGGCCGGCGGCGGCCTGCTCGTGGACGACGCGGAACTGACGCCCGAGTGGGTGCTCAGCCAGGTCGTCCCGGTGCTGTCAGACCCGCACCGCCTGTACGAGATGTCCCGCGCCGCCGGTGAGTTCGGCCGCCGCGACGCCGACGAGCTGCTGGTCGGCATGGTGTACGAGGCGATCGCGGCCCACCGCAACCGCTGAGGCGGGACGCACAGACGCAGGAGGCGCAGGAGTGGCCGGAGCGACGACCGCACAGCGTGGGACCCCGGGCTCCGGCCCGTCCGCCCGGAAGGGCGGCGGCTCGCCCAAGCCGCCCAAAGCCCCGAAGCCGCCCCGGGAATCCGGCTCGCGGGGCCCCGGCGCACGCCTGCGCCGGGGCCCCGCGCTGGCCTCCCTGGCCGCCGCGGTGCTCCTCGTCGCGGGCGGTGCGTGGGTGTTCTACGGCTCCTCCTGGTTCCGCGTCGAGAAGGTCACCGCAACCGGAACCGAGGTGCTCACCCCCGAGCAGGTGCTGTCCGCGGCGGCCGTTCCGGTCGGAGCGCCGCTGGCGGGCGTGGACACCGACGAGATCGAGAGCCGTGTCCGCGGGCGGCTGTCCCGCATCGATTCGGTCGATGTGGTGCGGGCCTGGCCGCACGGGATCGGGCTGAAAGTGACGGAACGCAAACCCGTCCTGCTCATCAAAAAGGACGCCAACTTCGTGGAAGTGGACGCTTCGGGTGTGCGATTCGACACGGTTCCGAAAGCACCCGCGGGGGTTCCGGTCCTCGAATTGAACGCGAAGCAGTCTCCGAGCGCCCGCCGCTTCGACGAGGAGCGGCTGCTGCACGAGGCCGTGCTCGTCGCCGGATCCCTTCCGGAGCCGATCGCCAAGGAGACCCTGCAGGTCACGGTGGGTTCCTACGATTCGGTGGTGCTGGAGCTGTCCCGGGGCCGGACCGTGGCGTGGGGGAGCGGTGAACAGAGCGAGGCGAAGGGGCGCGCGCTGACCGCTTTGTTGAAAGCCGCGCCCAAGGCCGCCCACTTCGACGTGAGCGTTCCCACCGCCCCTGCGGTGTCCGGGAGTTGACGTCCGGTCGAACAGCGACGCACCCTGGTTGGCCAGCGATACGGGTGATCACATAGGGTGAAAAGAAAAACGGGAGGTTCGGCGTGTTCGTTGAACACGCGCTACTTGTCGACTTAGTGTCCTGTTCGGAAGAGTCCAGAGAACAGACACACCCCTCACCCTAAACTTCAGGGTGAGGGTTCGGGTCGGCGCGTTCGGACCGCCCCATTTCGGCATCAGTCGTCGCAACGCAGGCCCGCGAGGCGGCGACACGTAACTCGAGGCGAGAGGCCTTCGACGTGGCAGCACCGCAGAACTACCTCGCAGTCATCAAGGTCATCGGTGTCGGCGGCGGTGGTGTCAATGCCATCAACCGAATGATCGAGGTCGGTCTCAAGGGCGTCGAGTTCATCGCCATCAACACGGACGCCCAAGCGCTGTTGATGAGCGACGCCGACGTCAAGCTCGACGTCGGCCGCGAACTCACCCGGGGCCTCGGCGCCGGCGCCAACCCGGCCGTCGGCCGCAAGGCGGCAGAGGACCACCGCGAGGAGATCGAGGAGGTCCTCAAGGGGGCCGACATGGTCTTCGTCACCGCCGGCGAGGGCGGCGGCACCGGCACGGGCGGCGCGCCCGTGGTCGCCAACATCGCGCGCTCGCTGGGCGCCCTGACGATCGGTGTGGTCACCCGGCCGTTCACCTTCGAGGGCCGGCGCCGCGCGAACCAGGCGGAGGACGGCATCGCCGAGCTCCGCGAAGAGGTCGACACCCTCATCGTCATCCCCAACGACCGCCTGCTGTCCATCTCGGACCGCCAGGTCAGCGTGCTCGACGCCTTCAAGTCGGCCGACCAGGTCCTGCTCTCCGGCGTCCAGGGCATCACCGACCTCATCACCACCCCGGGTCTGATCAACCTCGACTTCGCCGACGTCAAGTCCGTGATGTCCGAGGCCGGCTCGGCCCTGATGGGCATCGGCTCGGCCCGCGGCGACGACCGCGCGGTGGCCGCCGCCGAGATGGCGATCTCCTCGCCGCTCCTGGAGGCGTCCATCGACGGCGCCCGCGGCGTGCTGCTCTCCATCTCCGGCGGCTCGGACCTCGGTCTCTTCGAGATCAACGAGGCCGCGCAGCTGGTGAGCGAGGCCGCGCACCCCGAGGCGAACATCATCTTCGGTGCCGTCATCGACGACGCGCTCGGCGACGAGGTGCGGGTCACCGTCATCGCGGCCGGGTTCGACGGCGGACAGCCCCCGGCCCGCCGGGACAACGTCATCGGCGCCGCGTCCACGAAGCGCGAGGAGCCGGCCCCGGCTCCGGTCCGCGCCGCCGAGCCGGCCCGCCCGGCCTTCGGCGGACTCGGCACGGTCCCGCCGCGCGAGGACCCGCCGGCTCCGGTCGAGGCGGTCCCGGCCGAGGCCCACGCCCCGGCGCCGCAGGTCCCGACGGCCCGGCCGTACCAGGACAGCCCGGCCGAGGAACTGGATGTCCCGGACTTCTTGAAGTGACACCCGAGCAGCACCACGTGGGCGGCGCCCACTTCGCCTTCACCGACCGGTGGGGCGGGGTGAGCGCCGTTCCGTACGAAGAGCTCAACCTCGGCGGCGCGGTCGGAGACGACCCGGCCGCCGTTCGCGCGAACCGGGCACGTGCGGCGCACTCCCTGGGTCTCGACCCGGACCTGGTGGTCTGGATGAACCAGGTGCACGGCCGCGACGTCGCGGTGGTCGACGGGCCGTGGCCCTTCGGGGAGGACGTCCCCGCGGTCGACGCGGTGGTCACCGCCCGCCGGGGGCTCGCCCTCGCCGTGCTCACCGCCGACTGCACGCCGGTCCTGCTGGCGGATCCGGTCGCCGGGATCGCCGGGGCCGTCCACGCCGGACGGCCGGGACTGGTCGCCGGAGTGGTCCCCGCCGCGGTGGAGGCCATGGTCGCCCTCGGTGCCGAGCCCGGGCGGATCGTCGCCCGGACCGGCCCCGCGGTCTGCGGCCACTGCTACGAGGTGCCGGCCGGGATGCGGGACGCGGTGTCCGAGGTGGTGCCGGCCGCCAGGGCCGAGACCAGCTGGGGGACTCCGGCCGTGGACGTGGTCGCCGGGGTGCACGCCCAGCTCGCGGAGGCGGGGGTGACGCATCGGCTCCGATCGGCGGTCTGCACACTGGAGTCGCGGGACCACTTCTCGTACCGCCGTGACCGGGTGACCGGGCGGCTCGCCGGATATGTCTGGTTGGAATAGGAAATGACGGACCGTAAGTCGGAGCTCGCGGAGAACCTGGCGCGGGTGGAGGAACGTATCTCGTCCGCCTGCGCGGCCGCGGGACGCAAGCGGGAAGAGGTGACGCTCATCGTGGTCACCAAGACCTATCCCGCGAGCGACGTACGACTCCTGGCGGAGCTGGGCATCCGTCATGTTGCGGAAAACCGTGACCAGGACGCCGCCCCAAAGGCCGCGGCCTGCGCGGATCTGCCGCTCAGCTGGCACTTCGTCGGTCAGTTGCAGACGAACAAAGTCCGTTCCGTGGCGGGATACGCGCATGTGGTGCAGTCGGTCGACCGCCCCCGGCTCGTGACCGCCCTCTCGGCGGCCGCCTCGAACGCGGGCCGCGAACTCGGCTGCCTCGTGCAGATCGCCCTCGACGCCGAGTCGGGCGAGCGGGGATCGCGGGGCGGCGCGGCGCCCGAGCAGCTCGCGGAGTTGGCGGATCTGATCGCCGGGGCGCCCGGACTGCGGATCGACGGCGTGATGACCGTCGCCCCGCTGGCCGGTCCGTACGCCGGACGCGAACAGGCCGCTTTCGAGCGGCTGGTGGAATTGTCATCCCGCCTGCGCGCGGACCATCCGGCTGCCACGATGGTGTCGGCCGGGATGAGCACGGATCTGGAACAGGCCGTTTTGGCCGGTGCGACACATGTACGCGTCGGCACTGCGGTACTCGGCGCGAGACCCCGGCTCGGGTAACGTCGCCAAGAAAGTCGGACCACAGCAGAAAATATGGTCATTACCGCTGATGGGCGGACAGACCACGTGGATCGCGGGCAGTTGGTGACATTCGTGACACAGCGGCACCTGCGACAGGGCGATCCACCACAGAGCGGAGGACTCGGAGAATGGCCGGCGCGATGCGCAAGATGGCGGTCTACCTCGGCCTCGTGGAGGACGACCGGTACGACAACCCGGGGTACGACCCCGACGACGAGTTCGAGCCCGAGCCGGAACCGGAGCGGGTGCGGGACCGGACCCGGGAGCGAGACCGTCAGCCCGTGCACCAATCGCCCGTATCGGACGAACCGGTACGAGCCGTACAGCCTCCGGCGCAGCGGGAACCCATCCCAATTCCGGCGGAAAACGGACGCCCTGCGCGAATCGCCCCCGTGGCATCCATCACACCTGACCGTACGAACCTGGAGAAGAACGCCCCCGTGATCATGCCCAAGGTCGTCTCCGAGCGGGAGCCGTACCGCATCACGACGCTGCACCCCCGGACCTACAACGAGGCCCGTACCATCGGGGAACACTTCCGTGAGGGCACTCCGGTGATCATGAATCTCACGGAGATGGACGACACTGACGCCAAGCGTCTCGTGGACTTCGCCGCCGGTCTGGTCTTCGGCCTGCACGGCAGTATTGAACGCGTGACACAGAAGGTGTTCCTGCTGTCGCCTGCTAACGTCGATGTCACGGCGGAGGACAAGGCCCGCATCGCGGAGGGCGGGTTCTTCAACCAAAGCTAGACCGATCCGTCAGATACGGGACCGGGAACAGAGCGGGAAACGGGGAGAGGGAAGCGCGGGATGGGCGTCGCACTACAGGTGGTCTACATCGCGCTGATGTGCTTCCTCATCGTGCTGATCTTCCGGTTGGTCATGGACTACGTGTTCCAGTTCGCACGTTCATGGACACCCGGCAAGGCGATGGTGGTCGTTCTGGAGGCCACCTACACTGTCACCGATCCACCGCTCAAGCTTCTTCGGCGGCTCATCCCGCCGTTGCGTCTCGGGGGCGTGGCAATCGACCTGTCCTTCTTCGTTCTGATGATCATCGTTTTCATCCTCAGCAATCTCGTAAACACCGCTGCGAGAAGCGTGTGAACGATGAACTTCTCCGCGCGCGCGGGGACAGTCCCGATACGGTCTTGCCGACTGCCGACGACTACGTAGAGGTGAAGAAGACATGCCGCTGACTCCCGAGGACGTGCGGAACAAGCAGTTCACGACCGTCCGCCTCCGAGAAGGCTATGACGAGGACGAGGTCGATGCCTTCCTCGACGAGGTCGAATCCGAGCTGACGCGCCTGCTGCGCGAGAACGAGGACCTGCGCGCCAAGCTGGCCGCCGCCACGCGTGCCGCCGCGCAGAACCAGCAGCAGCAGGGCATGCGCAAGCCGGAACCCCAGGACCAGCGTGGCCCCGGCGCCCCCGTGCCCGCGGCCATATCCGGCCCGCCGCAGCAGCAGCAGATGGGCCCGCCGCAGCTGCCGGGCGGCCAGCCGCAGCTGCCCGCCGGCCCCGGCGGACACGGACCGCAGGGTCCGGGCATGGGCGGCCCCATGCAGCAGCACCCCATGGGCGGACCGCAGGGCATGGGTCAGCAGTCCATGGGCGGCCAGAACCCGCTCGGCCAGCAGATGCAGCCCATGGGCCAGCAGATGCAGCCGATGGGCCAGCAGATGCAGCCCATGGGTCAGCCGATGCACCAGCAGCAGCCGCAGCAGCTGCCGCAGCAGGGTCCCGGTGGCGACAGCGCCGCCCGCGTCCTGTCGCTGGCGCAGCAGACCGCCGACCAGGCGATCGCGGAGGCCCGCTCCGAGGCCAACAAGATCGTCGGCGAGGCCCGTTCGCGCGCCGAGGGCCTGGAGCGGGACGCCCGCGCCAAGGCCGACGCGCTGGAGCGGGACGCGCAGGAGAAGCACCGCGTCGCGATGGGCTCCCTGGAGTCCGCCCGCGCCACGCTGGAGCGCAAGGTCGAGGACCTGCGGGGCTTCGAGCGTGAGTACCGTACGCGTCTGAAGTCCTACCTGGAGTCGCAGCTGCGTCAGCTCGAGACCCAGGCCGACGACTCCCTGGCCCCGCCGCGGAACCCGGCCGGTCCGGCGCTGCCGCCGTCGCCGTCCCCGTCCATGGCTCCGGCCGGTGCGATGGGGCACTCCATGGGTGGTCCCTCGATGGGTGGCCCGTCCCCCATGGGCGGTCCCTCCCCGATGGGCGGCCCGTCGTACGGCGGCCAGCAGCAGATGTCCCCGGCGATGACCCAGCCGATGGCTCCGGTGCGGCCGGCTGCGCCGCAGCCGATGCAGCAGGCGCCGTCTCCCATGCGGGGCTTTCTGATCGACGAGGACGACAACTAGGCGCCGCGCCGCCTGTCGGCAGTCGCTTTACGGGCCGGGCCCGGGTTCCCTTCGGAACCCGGGCCCGGCCCGTTGGCGTACCCGGTGGGCGCGGCGCTGTTGCCGGGGGTTCCGCCTCCGTAGGGGGTCTGGGGCGGAGCCCCGGTTACGGGAAGGGGCGGGGTGGGGAAAACGAAGCGGCCCGCACCTCCCGGCAGGAGAGGTACGGGCCGCTCGGGCCGGGGGTTACGCCTTGCGGAGGCGGAACGTCAGGCCGAGGGGCTCGTCCGTGAACTCGTCGCCGTACGCGGCGTCGGCCGGACCCTGGGCGAAGTCCGTCGCCAGGACCTCGTCCGCGATCAGCGCCGCGTGGTCCGTGAGGGCCGTGACGACCTCTGCGGACTCGGAGGTCCAGCGCAGGGCGATGCGGTCCGCCACGTCGAGGCCGGAGTTCTTCCGGGCCTCCTGGATCAGGCGGATCGCGTCACGGGCCAGGCCCGCCAGCCGCAGCTCCGGGGTGATCTCCAGGTCCAGGGCCACCGTCGCGCCCGAGTCGGACGCCACCGACCAGCCCTCGCGCGGGGTCTCCGTGATGATGACCTCCTCCGGGGTGAGGGTGACCGGCTCGCCGTTCACCTCCACCGAGGCCTCGCCCGAGCGCAGCGCCAGCGACAGGGCCGCCGCGTCGGCCGCGGCCACCGCCTTCGCCACGTCCTGGACGCCCTTGCCGAAGCGCTTGCCCAGCGCGCGGAAATTGGCCTTGGCCGTGGTGTCCACCAGGGACCCGCCGACCTCGGAGAGCGAGGCCAGGGAGGAGACGTTCAGCTCCTCCGTGATCTGGGCCTGGAGCTCCGGCGAGAGCGCGTCGAAGCCCACGGCCCCGACCAGCGCCCGGGAGAGGGGCTGGCGGGTCTTGACCCCGGACTCGGCACGCGTCGCCCGGCCCAGCTCCACGAGGCGGCGCACCAGCAGCATCTGCTGCGAGAGGGCCGGGTCCACCTGGGCGGTGTCCGGCTCCGGCCAGGAGGAGAGGTGCACCGACTCGGGGGCCCCGGGGGTGACCGGGACGATCATGTCCTGCCAGACACGCTCCGTGATGAACGGGGTGAGGGGGGCCATCAGGCGGGTCACCGTCTCGACCACGTCGTGCAGCGTGCGCAGCGCGGCCGCGTCGCCCTGCCAGAAGCGGCGGCGCGAGCGGCGGACGTACCAGTTGGACAGGTCGTCCACGAAGGAGGAGAGCAGCTTGCCCGCGCGCTGGGTGTCGTACGCCTCCATCGCCTCCGTGACCTCGGTGGTCAGGGTGTGGAGTTCCGAGAGCAGCCAGCGGTCCAGGACCGTGCGGTCCGCCGGGGCCGGGTCCGCGGCGGAGGGCGCCCAGTTCGACGTACGGGCGTAGAGCGCCTGGAAGGCGACCGTGTTCCAGTACGTGAGGAGGGTCTTGCGGACCACCTCCTGGATCGTGCCGTGGCCGACGCGGCGGGCCGCCCACGGGGAGCCGCCGGCGGCCATGAACCAGCGCACCGCGTCCGCGCCGTGCTGGTCCATGAGCGGGATCGGCTGGAGGATGTTGCCCAGGTGCTTGGACATCTTGCGGCCGTCCTCGGCGAGGATGTGGCCCAGGCAGACCACGTTCTCGTACGAGGACTTGTCGAAGACGAGGGTTCCGACCGCCATCAGCGTGTAGAACCAGCCGCGGGTCTGGTCGATGGCCTCCGAGATGAACTGCGCCGGGTAGCGCTTCTCGAAGATCTCCTTGTTCTTGTACGGGTAGCCCCACTGCGCGAACGGCATCGAGCCCGAGTCGTACCAGGCGTCGATGACCTCCGGCACGCGGACGGCCTCCAGCGAGCAGCCCTCGTGGGTGCAGGTGAAGGTCACGTCGTCGATGTACGGGCGGTGCGGGTCCAGGCCGGACAGGTCCGTGCCCGTCAGCTCGCTCAGCTCGGTGCGCGAGCCCACGCACGTGAGGTGGTTCTCCTCGCAGCGCCAGATCGGCAGCGGGGTGCCCCAGTAGCGGTTGCGCGACAGCGCCCAGTCGATGTTGTTGTTCAGCCAGTCGCCGAAGCGGCCCTGCTTGACGGAGTCCGGGAACCAGTTGGTCTTCTCGTTCTCCCGCAGCATCGCGTCCTTGACGGCGGTGGTGCGGATGTACCAGGACGGCTGCGCGTAGTACAGCAGCGCCGTGTGGCAGCGCCAGCAGTGCGGGTAGCTGTGCTCGTAGGCGATGTGCTTGAAGAGCAGGCCGCGGGCGTCGAGGTCGGCGGTCAGCTTCTCGTCGGCCTTCTTGAAGAAGATGCCGCCGACCAGCGGGACCTCCTCCTCGAAGGTGCCGTCGGGGCGGACCGGGTTCACGACGGGCAGGCCGTAGGCGCGGCAGACCGCGAGGTCGTCGGCGCCGAAGGCGGGGGACTGGTGGACCAGACCCGTACCGTCCTCGGTCGTGACGTACTCGGCGTTCACGACGTAGTGGGCCGCGGCCGGGAATTCGACCAGCTCGAAGGGGCGCTGGTAGGCCCAGCGCTCCATCTCCTTGCCCGTGAAGGACTCGCCGGTGGCCTCCCAGCCCTCGCCGAGGGCCTTCTCCAGCAGCGGCTGGGCGACGACCAGCTTTTCGCTGCCGTCCGTGGCCACGACGTACGTGACGTCGGGGTGCGCGGCGACGGCGGTGTTGGACACCAGGGTCCAGGGGGTCGTCGTCCAGACCAGGAGCGCGGCCTGGCCGGCCAGCGGGCCGCTGGTCAGCGGGAAGCGGACGAAGACCGAGGGGTCGACGACCGTCTCGTAGCCCTGGGCCAGCTCGTGGTCGGAGAGGCCGGTGCCGCAGCGCGGGCACCACGGGGCGACGCGGTGGTCCTGGGTGAGCAGGCCCTTGTTGAAGATCTCCTTCAGCGACCACCACACGGACTCGACGTACTCGGGGTCCATGGTCCGGTAGGCGTCGTCCAGGTCGACCCAGTAGCCCATCCGGGTCGTGAGCTCGGCGAACGCGTCGGTGTGGCGGGTCACGGAGTCGCGGCACTTGGCGTTGAACTCGGCGATGCCGTACGCCTCGATGTCCTGCTTGCCGTTGAAGCCGAGCTCCTTCTCGACGGCGAGCTCGACGGGCAGGCCGTGGCAGTCCCAGCCGGCCTTGCGGGCCACGTGGTAGCCGCGCATGGTGCGGAAGCGGGGGAAGACGTCCTTGAAGACGCGGGCCTCGATGTGGTGCGCGCCGGGCATGCCGTTCGCGGTCGGCGGGCCCTCGTAGAAGACCCACTCGGGGCGGCCCTCGGACTGCTCCAGGGTCTTGGCGAAGGTCTTGCTCTCGCGCCAGAAGTCGAGCACGGCGTGCTCGAGGGCGGGCAGGTCGACCTGGGCGGGGACCGGGCGGTACTGCGGCGGTGTGGTCATGAGGCTGAACTCTTCCTCCGGCGGGGTGTCACTTCCGTCCGGAGGGACGAGAGCCGACTGCTGCTCCCGCGGTACCACCCTCCTTGGCCGCCGGACGGATCCGGTGGCCCCCTCATTGGGGTGCGAAGCCGGTTCTACTCGCCGTACGGGGATCCGTGCGGGCTTTCTTCCGGCGGCTCAGGGGTGATCCTTCACATCGCGCTCGCCCCCGGGCTCTCACCGTCCCCGGGTCGCTCCTGGCTGCGTCCGACGCTACTCGTCCCCGTCCATGCCTTTCGCTGGGCCCAGTGTACGGGGCCGGGGGGCGCGCGGCAGACCGGTTTACGGGCGCCCGCGCGGGGGCCGTGGGCGCGGCGCGGCGGGGGCGCGGCCGGGCCTCCCGGGTGCCCTGAACGGGCGTACGCGCCGGTACGGAGTCCCGTGGGGCGCGTGGGGCGTGTTACCGGGCCTCCGGATGGGCACAACGGATGCAGGTTGACCTCGATGGATGCGTGCCCCGTTGCCGCGGGGCCGGTGCCGATTTATCGTTCCGGCACGATTCGCGAGCAATGATCACAGTATGTGAAGGGGCCGCGGCCATGGTGGCGAAGAAGATCGCCGGTACTGCCGGAGAGGCGCTGGCCGAAGCACCCGTGAAGAAGGCGCCGGCGAAGAGGGCGAACGCCGTCAAGGCGGCGGCCGCTGCGAAGAAGGCGGTGGCGAAGAAGGCGGTACCGGCGAAGAAGGCACCCGCGAGGAAGGCGGCACCGGCCAAGAACGCGGTGCCGGCCGACAAGGCGACCGTCGGGAAGACGGCGGCCGGGAAGACGGCGGCCGGGAAGACGGCGGCCGAGAAGGCGCCGGCCAAGAAGGCGCCGTCCGAGGGGGCGACCGCCGTCAAGAAGGCGACTGCCGTCGCGAAGCGGCAGGCCACGGCCAAATCGGCCGGGGCCGAGGGGGCGGCGCAGGCCGCGAAGAAGACGGGAGTCCGCAAAGTGGTTGCCAAGAAGAGCACCGGTACGGCGAGGAAGACGGCGGCGGTCGCCACGAGCGGGCTGCCCAAGACGAGGGTCACGGCGGCCACCACGCCCGGTGAGCTCGCCGTACGGCCCGGGGAGGACCCCTGGACGCAGGGCGAGGTCGACGAGGCCCGCAGCGAGCTGATGGGCGAGGTGCTCAGACTGCGCGCCGAGCTCGACGCCTCGGAGGTGGCCATCTCGGGCCTGATGCGGGACTCGGGCGACGGCGCGGGCGACGACCAGGCCGACACCGGCACCAAGAACATCACCCGGGAGTCCGAACTGGCCCTCGCGGCGAACGCCACCTCGATGCTGGAGCAGACCGAGCGGGCCCTGGAACGCCTGGAGGCGGGTACGTACGGGATCTGCGAGAACTGCGGCAAGCCCATCGGGAAGGCCCGGATGCAGGCCTTCCCGCGGGCCACGCTGTGCGTGGACTGCAAGCAGAAGCAGGAGCGCCGGCACTAGCGCCGGCATCAGGGGGGCGGGGGGCAGGCGCGGAACGGGGGGCCTGACGTACCCTCGTGTCTCGTCAGGGTCCAGCAGGAGCCTGGTCCGAACCAGTTCGAGGGACTCACGTGGCAGAGGCGGAGCGCATCATCGGTACGCCGGACGTCGGGGACGACACCCAGCCCGAGTCCGCCGAGCCCAAGGGGCACCGGCGGATCGCGGCGCTGCTCGTCGTGGCCGTCCTGGCGTACCTGTTGGACCTCGGCAGCAAGATGCTGGTCGTGGCGAAGCTGGAGCACCAGCCTCCGATCGAGATCATCGGCGACGTGCTGAGGTTCGAGGCGGTCCGCAACGCCGGAGCCGCCTTCGGCTTCGGCGAGGCCTTCACGATCATCTTCACGTGCATCGCGGCCGTGGTGATCGTGGTGATCGTGCGGCTGGCGCGCAAGCTCTACAGCCTGCCGTGGGCGATCGCGCTTGGCCTGCTGCTCGGTGGTGCGCTGGGCAACCTGACCGACCGGATCTTCCGCTCGCCGGGCGTGTTCCGGGGTGCGGTCGTCGACTTCATCGCGCCGTCGCACTTCGCCGTGTTCAACCTTGCGGACTCGGCGATCGTGTGCGGCGGCATCCTGATCGTCCTGCTGTCCTTCCGGGGTCTGGACCCGGACGGGACCGTCCACAAGGACTGATCGCGGGAAAGCTCCTCTGCCGAGTCCTGCATACTCGACAGGTGAGTACGATTCCCGAGATCCGCACCCTGCCCGTTCCCGATGGCCTCGAGGGCGAGCGCGTCGACGCCGCGATCGCCCGTATGTTCGGATTTTCCCGGACGAAGGCGGCCGACCTCGCGGCCGCGGGGAAGGTGTCGGTCGACGGCAGTGTCGTCGGGAAGTCCGAGCGCGTGCACGGTGGCGCCTGGCTCGAAGTCGAGATGCCCGCGCCGCCGCGGCCGGTCGAGGTCGTCGCCGAGCCCGTCCCGGGCATGGAGATCGTCCATGACGACGACGACATCGTCGTCATCATGAAGCCGGTGGGCGTCGCCGCCCACCCGAGCCCCGGCTGGACCGGCACCACCGTCATCGGCGGCCTCGCCGCCGCCGGCTACCGGATCTCCACCTCCGGCGCGTCCGAGCGCCAGGGCATCGTGCACCGCCTGGACGTCGGCACCTCCGGACTGATGGCCGTCGCCAAGTCGGAGCGGGCGTACACCTCGCTGAAGAACCAGTTCCGCGAGCGGATCGTGGACAAGCGCTACCACGCGCTGGTCCAGGGGCACCCGGACCCGATGAGCGGCACGATCGACGCGCCGATCGGGCGGCACCCCAGCGCGGACTACAAGTGGGCCGTGACCCAGGACGGCAAGGACTCGGTCACCCACTACGACCTGATCGAGGCCTTCCGGGCCGCCTCGCTGCTGGACATCAAGCTGGAGACCGGGCGTACGCACCAGATCCGCGTGCACATGTCCGCGCACCGGCACCCGTGCGTCGGCGACCTGACGTACGGCGCCGACCCGACCGTCGCGAAGCGGCTGGGGCTGACCCGCCAGTGGCTGCACGCGGTGCGGCTGGGCTTCGAGCACCCGTCGGACGGCCAGTGGGTGGAGTTCGAGAGCACCTACCCGGCGGACCTGCAGCACGCGCTGGACGTGATCCGGGCGGAGAGCGAGTGACGTCCGTCGGCTTCGAGGTCCGGGTCGTATCCGGCGAGGCCGACATGGCGGCGTGCTTCGCGGTCCGCACCGAGGTCTTCGTGGCCGAGCAGTCCGTACCGGAATCGATCGAGTACGACGCGTACGACGCGGACGCGGTGCACGTGCTGGCCGTGAGCGCGGACGGCGGGGCGCTGGGCACCGGGCGGCTGCTGCACGGGCCTGCCGCGCTCGCCAAGACGGGGTCCGAGGGCGTCGGCTCGCTGGGGCGGCTCGCGGTGCGCAAGGCCGCGCGCGGGCTGGGCGTGGGCGCGGCGCTGGTCCGCGCGATCGAGGCGGAGGCCGCTCGGCTCGGCCTGGCCGCCGTGGACCTGGGGGCGCAGACGCATGCGCTCGCCTTCTACGAGCGGCTCGGGTACGTGCCCTACGGCCCGGAATTCCAGGACGCGGGCATCCCGCACCGCGCGATGCGGCGCCCCCTGCCGTAGCCGCGCGCCGCGGGACGCGAGGCCGGCTCCGGCTGCCCGCGCCCGGTGTCGGCGCGCGATGCCGGCCGCCCGCCGCGAGGTGCTCCGCGCGTTAGCGCAGCAGGGCCCGGAGGAAGCGGACGTACGGGCTCCAGCGGGCACGGCGGGCCAGGGTGCCGGTGCAGCCGAGCTCCCCCCGGTCCAGGCTGTCCTCGATCAGGGCGTCGTGCAGCGGGCGGTACACGAGCGGCCAGGTCACGCGGGCCAGGCCGGTGGTGCGCATCGCGAGGGTGTGGCGAAGGACGGTGCGGTCCCCGTCGACCGGCAGCACGGCGAACTCGTGGAAGCCGTGGAAGCCGCGCGGCCCGGTGAAGGTGAAGCGGACCCAGGTGCCGGGCACGTACGACGAGACCGTGTAGCGGATCGGGCCGTGACCGCCGGCGGAGCCGACGGCCAGGCCGCCGTCGAAGCTCACCGCGGGCCAGGCGGCGCCCGGCCAGAGCAGGTCCGCCGGTCCCCCGGAGATCGTGTCGACGAGGGCCCCCACCTCGCTCCCCTTGGCGGCGAGCAGGCGTTCGTGCACGTTGTAGACGGCCATGCGTCTTCCCTCCCATGGTATTGGAGATGTCTCTCCAATAAATTAGAGGGTACTCTCTGATTCATGGCCAGACCACCCCGCTTCGACAGCGACCAGATCCTCGACGCCGCCGTCCGCCTCGCCGCCGCCGGACCGGGCGCCGTGACCATGTCGGCCGTCGCGCAGGCGGTCGGCGCGCCCAGCGGATCCGTGTACCACCGCTTCTCCGGGCGTACGGCCCTGCTCGCCGAGGTGTGGCTGCGGACCGTCGAGCGGTTCCAGGCGGGCTACTTCGACGCGCTCCAGAGCGATCCCGACCCGCGCCGCGCCGCCCGCGCGGCCGCCCGGCACGTGGTCGTGTGGAGCCGCGCCCACCCGCACGAGGCCTCGCTCCTCCTCTACGGCGCCGAGGAGTTCGGGCAGTCCGAGTGGTCCGAGGAGCACCGGGACCGCGCGGACGCGGGCAACCGCCGCGTCTTCGCCTCCCTCCGCGAGCTCGGCACCGCCCTCGGCGCCACCGGGCCCCTGGACCGGGAGCGGGTCGCGCTGGCCCTGGTCGACCTGCCCCTGACCGTGGTCCGCCGGCATCTGCGGGCCGGCGACACGATGCCGCCGTACGCGGAGGAACTGGCGGAGGCGAGCGCCGCCGCGCTGCTCGCGCTCGGCCCGGCCTGATCCGAAAGACAGGCCCTAGACCTGGTAGCGGTCCGGTGCGAAGAGCGAGAGGTTCGCCGCGATCCAGTCCGAGGTGCGGCGCAGGCCCTCCGTGAGGGAGACCTCCGGCTTCCAGCCCGCCCAGTCGCGGGCGCGGGAGTTGTCCGACAGGAGCCGGTGGACCTCGCTGCCCGCGGGGCGCAGGCGGGAGGGGTCCACCACCACCTCCGCGTCCCGGCCCGACGCGGCGATCAGCTCCTGCGCCAGGTCGCCGATGGAGATCTCCTCGCCCGTGCCGAGGTTGACCACCTCGCCCAGCGCCCGGTCGCACTCCGCCACCGCGAGGAATCCCGCGGCGGTGTCCGCCACGTACGTGAAGTCCCGGGTCGGGGCCAGGGAACCCAGGCGGACCTCCCTCGAGCCGGCGTGCAGCTGGGCCAGGATCGTCGGGATCACCGCGCGCGCCGACTGGCGCGGCCCGTACGTGTTGAAGGGGCGCACCACCGTCACCGGCAGCTCGAAGGCGTGGTGGAAGGAGAGCGCCATCATGTCCGAGCCGATCTTCGACGCCGAGTACGGGGACTGCGGCTGGAGCGGGTGGCTCTCGGAGATGGGCGCGGTGCGGGCCGTGCCGTAGACCTCGCTGGTGGAGGTGTGCACGAGGCGGCGCACGCGGTGGCGGCGGCAGGCCTCCGCCACGTTCTGCGTGCCCGTCACGTTCGTCTGCACGTACGCGCCCGGCGAGGCATAGCTGTACGGGATGCCGATCAGCGCCGCCAGGTGGAAGACGGTGTCGCAGCCCGCCACCGCGTCGCTGACCCGGCCCGCGTCGCGGATGTCGCCCGCCCACATCTCCACCGGGCCGTCGGGGTCGGCGAGGTAGCGCGCCAGGTGGCCCTTCTCCGCGTACGGCTTGTAGTGCACGAAGGCGCGCACCCGCGCGCCCCGCGCCACCAGCAGGTCCACCAGCGTCGAGCCGATGAAGCCCTCGGCGCCGGTGACGAGGACGGTGCGGTCGGTCCAGCTGTTCATATGCGCTCCAGGGTGGGGAGGGGGAGGGGGAGGGGGAGGCCGGCCACGCGGAGAACCTCCGCGGCCAGCAGTTCGGCGGCCCGCGCGTGCGGGCCGGGGTCGGCGGCGCCGGCCATCGACGCCAACCGGTCCGGATCGGCCAGCAGCGGGCCGATGAGCGCGGCGAGCCGTTCGGCGGTGGTCTCGGCGTCGGGCAGCAGCAGCCCGGCGCCCGCGTCGGACAGCACCCGGGCGTTGTGGGTCTGGTGGTCGCCCGGGGCGTACGGGTAGGGCACGAGCACGGCCGGGACCCCGGTCGCCGCCAGCTCGGCGACCGTCGCCGAACCGGCCCGGCACACCACCAGGTCGGCGGCCGCGTACACCAGGTCCATCCGGTCCAGGTACGGCAGGGCCCGCGCGATGCGCCGACCGCCGGACGCCGCGAGCTCGGCGACGGTGTCCGCCAGCGCCGCCGGACCCGTCTTGACCAGCAGCTGTACGTCGTCCCGGTGCTGCCACAGCCCGGCCAGCGCGGCCGCGGCGCGGGTTAGGCGGACCGCGCCCAGGCTGCCGCCGTTGAAGACGACCAGGCGTCGCCCCTCGGGGACGCCCAGGGCCCGCCGCGCCTCGGCGCGCAGCGCCGCCCGGTCCGGCCGGGTGAGTTCCGCGAGACCGGACAGGGCCGCGGAGATCGGCATTCCGGTGGTCAGCGCCCGCGCCCCGCCCGCCAGGTGGCCCCGGCTGCGGTCGAAGGCCACGGCGACGTGCGCAGTGAGCCGGGCCGCGAACTGGTTGGCACGTCCCGGCACCGCGTTGGACTCGTGGATCACGGCGGGCAGCCCGGCCAGCCGCGCCCCGAGCACGGCGGGCGCGCTCGGATAGCCGCCCATGCCGACGACCACGTGCGCGCCCTGCGCCCGGATCACCGACCGGGCCTGGTGCGCCGAACGCAGCAGCGCCGCGGGCAGCAGGTAGCGCTTCGCGCCCAGCGCCGGATCGAAGGGGATCATGTCGACGGTGTGCAGGCGGTAGCCGGCGCCCGGGACCAGTTCGGTCTCCAGGCCCCGCTCGGTCCCGATGAACGAGACCACGGCGCCGGGGACGGCCGCGCGCAGCGCCTCGGCCAGGGCGAGCCCCGGGTAGATGTGGCCGCCGGTGCCGCCCGAACCGATCACGACGGAGAGCGCCGCGGATGTGTGTCGAGTGCTTCGAGTGGTCATGGGCGCACACTCCCGGTGCGCCCTAAGAAGGTTCTAAGAGGTTCGCACCGGCGCCTTTGGCAGGCTTTGCCCATGAGCTCCCTGAACAGGCATCGGATTCTGGTGGTGGACGACGAGCCCGAGGTGCGGGCCGCCGTCGAGGACGGGCTGGCCGTCGAGGGGTACGAGGTGCGGGGCGCCGCGGACGGGCTGGCGGCGCTCTCGGAGGTGGCGGCCTGGGAGCCCGACGCGCTCGTGCTGGACGTGATGATGCCGGTGCTCGACGGGCTCGGCGTGTGCCGGCAGCTGCGCGCGCTGGGCGACCGTACGCCCGTACTCGTCCTGACCGCCCTGGACTCCGTCAGCGAACGCGTGGACGGGCTGGAGGCAGGGGCCGACGACTACCTCGTCAAGCCGTTCGCCCTGGACGAACTGGTCGCGCGGGTACGGGCGCTGCTGCGGCGCGCGGCGCCCGAGCCCCCGGGCGCCGCCCCGCTCGCCTACGCCGACCTCGTCCTGGACCCGGCGACCCGGACCGGGCGGCGCGGCGGGCGTCCGCTGGAGTTCAGCCGGACCGAGGCCGCGCTGCTGGAACTGCTGCTGCGCCACCCCGGCCAGGTGCTCCCGCGCGAGCTCGTCCTCGAGCTGGTGTGGGGGCGGGACTTCGGGCCGGACTCCAACTCCCTCGCGGTGTACGTCGGCTACCTGCGCCGGAAGCTGGAGGCGGCGGGCGAGCCCCGGCTGGTCCACACCGTGCACGGGGTCGGCTACCGGCTGGACGCGGCGTGAGCGGATCCGAGAGGCGGGGGCGCCGGAGGCTCGGCGCGGCCTGGCGCCGGCGGCGGCCGCTGCGGACCCGGCTGGCGCTGGCCGCCACCGCGGCCGTGGCCCTGGTGGCGCTGGGGGTGTGCGCGGCGGCGTTCCTCGTCGTACGGTCCGCGCTCTACCGGCAGCTCGACCTCAGCCTCGTCCAGTCCGCCCGGCTCGCCGCGCAGCGCAACCCGGGGGCCGGGCCCGGGACACTGGCCGGGGAGTGCCGTTTCCTGGCGGCGCCCGCGTGTGCGGAAGTGGTGGCGGCCGACCCGGCCAAGGATCCCGGTACGCCGGGGCTGCTGCCCGTGGCCCCGGCCGCGCGGGAGGTCGCCGCGGGCACCCGGGCGCCGTACCACACCGACTTCACGCTGGCCGGACATCCCGCCCGGATGCTCACCACGGACTACGCCAAGGGGCGGGCGCTCCAGGTCGCGCTGCGGGCCGACACCGTCGAGGACGGCATCGAGGAGGCCGCGTGGTGGCTGGTGCTGACTGCGGCGGCCGGGGTGCTGCTCGCCGCCGTCCTCGGCTACTGGGTCTCCCGGACGGGGCTGGCCCCGGTCACCCGGCTGACGGCGACGGCCGAGCGGATCGCCGCCACCCGCGACCCGCGGCACCGGATCGAGCTCCCGCCGCCGGGGCCTTCCGGGCGGGAGGACGAGATCACGCGGCTGGCCGGGAGCTTCAACACCATGCTGGGGGAGCTGGAACAGTCGGTCACCGCGCAGCGCAGGCTCGTCGCGGACGCCTCGCACGAGCTGCGGACCCCTCTGACCGCGCTGCGGACCAACGCGGAGCTGCTGGCGCGGGCGGAACGGCTCACGCCGGAGCAGCGGGAGCGGGCGTCGGCCGCGCTGGGGCGGCAGTTGCGGGAGGTGACGGGGCTCGTCAACGACCTGATCGAGCTGGCGCGGGACGAGGAGCCGCAGCCGCTGGTGGAACAGGTCCGGCTCGACCGGCTCGTGGAGCACGGGGCGGAGGCGGCGCGGGCGCACTGGCCGGGGATTCCGTTCCACGTGCGGGTCGACCGTGCCGTCGTGCCCGGGGTGCCGGCGAGGCTGAGCCGGCTGATCGGGAACCTGCTGGACAACGCGGCGAAGTTCAGCGGCGCGGGGCTGCCGGTGGAGGTGGAACTGGTGGTGCGCCCGGGCGCCGCGGGGCCGGAGCTGACGGTGCGGGACCACGGGCCGGGGATCTCGGCGGAGGACCTGCCGTACGTCTTCGACCGGTTCTACCGGGCGGGGGCCGCCCGGGCCCTGCCGGGGTCGGGGCTGGGCCTGGCGATGGCCCGCCAGATCGCCCGCGCCCACGGGGCCGAGCTGATGGCCGAAGCAGCCCCGGGCGGCGGCGCCCTGTTCCGCCTGACGTTCTGACCCGCTGCGGCCCGTTTGCCGACGGCGGAGCCCCGGGGCGGCGGCAGGGCCGGGCCCGGGGTCAGGGCGGTGGGGGGAGGGTGGCTTGCGAGGTGGCGATGCGGGGGAGGGCGTAGGGGTGGTGGGCCACCAGCCAGGCGATCAGGCGTTCGCGGACCGCGCAGCGGACCGTCCACACGTCGTCGGCGTCCTTCGCCGTCACCACCGCCCGTACCTCGACCGTGTGCGGTGTGGTGTCCGTCACCACGAGGCTCGCCCCGCGCCCGTCCCACTCCGGGATGTCCTGCAGGACGTTCTGGAGCTGGTCCCGCATCAGGTCGACGGGGGCGCTGTGGTCCAGGTGCCAGAAGACCGTGCCCGTCATCTGGGCGCCGCCGCGCGACCAGTTCTCGTACGGCTTGCTGGTGAAGTACGAGACCGGCATCGTGATGCGGCGCTCGTCCCAGGTGCGGACGGTCAGGAAGGTCAGCGTGATCTCCTCGACCGTGCCCCACTCCTTGTCGACCACGACCGTGTCGCCGATGCGCACGGTGTCGCCGAAGGCGATCTGCAGGCCGGCGAACAGGTTGCCCAGCGAGGACTGCGCGGCGATGCCCGCCACGATGCCGAGCACACCCGCGGAGGCCAGCATCGAGGCGCCGACCGTCCGCATCGGCGGGAACGTCAGGAGCATGGCCGCCGCGGCGACCACGACCACCACCGCGGTGACCACCCGCTGGATCAGCGTGACCTGGGTGCGCACCCGGCGGACCCGGGCGTCGTCCGCCGTAACGGCCGCGTAGCGCGCGTACGTGGAGTCGACGGCGGCCGTCGCGATGCGTACCGCCAGCCACGCGGTGGAGGCGATCAGGACCAGGGTGAGCAGGCGGCCGACGACGAAGGCGTGGTCGGGGAGGATGCCGGCCTGGCGGTGGGACCCGCGCAGCAGTGAGGTGCAGAGCACCATCTGGAAGGGCACGCGGCAGCGGCGCAGCAGGCCCCACAAAGGGGTTTCGGGGTGCCGGGCGTCGGCCCGGCGCAGCAGCAGGTCCAGCAGCCATCCGGCGATCAGGGTGACGACCAGCGTGCCGCTGATGAACAGGACGGGGCGTAGGACGGTGTCCATCTCCATGCGTATGAACGTAACCGGAAGGGGCGATCGGAAACTGGCACGATGGGGGGTATGAACATCATGCTCTTCCATTCCACGTACGGGCTGCGGCCCGCGGTGCACGAGGCGGCGGACCGGCTGCGCGCGGCCGGGCACCAGGTGCACGTCCCGGATCTCTTCGACGGGCGCACCTTCGGGACCGTCGAGGAGGGCATGGCCCACCAGGACGAGGTCGGCCGGGACGAGCTGCTCAAGCGCGCGGTGCTGGCCTCCGCCCCCCACTCCGAGCAGGGTCTGGTCTACGCGGGCTTCTCCTTCGGCGGCTCCCTCGCCCAGCACCTGGCGCTGGCCGACGACAAGGCGCGCGGGCTGCTGCTCCTGCACGGGACGGCGGACCTGGACGACGACGCCTCGGTGGACGCGCTGCCCGTGCAGCTGCACGTCGCCGACCCGGACCCCTTCGAGCCGCACGACTGGCTGACGGCCTGGTACCTGCGGATGCAGCGGGCCGGGGCCGATGTGGAGGTCCACAGCTATCCGGGCGCCGGGCACCTGTTCACCGACCCGGGGCTGGACGACTACGACGCCGAGGCCGCCGAGCAGGCGTGGAAGGTCGCGATCGGGTTCCTCGGCACGCTGTAGGGGGAGGTCAGCCGCGGGGTGCCGGTTTCCCGGGCAGCGGCGGCGGAGGGCCGAAACGGCAGCCGGCGGGAGCGGACGGGGCCGGGAACGACGGCGACGACGGAGACGACGGCGGCGGGATCCGGTCGGCCAGGGTGCGCGGCGGGGCGGCGCCGGCGGAGACCGCCGCGAGCCGTTCGTCCAGCTCCTCGGCGGTGGGCCGGGCGGCCGGATCGCGGACCAGCAGGTCCGTCAGTACGGGGCCCAGGGCGCCGGCCCGTCGGGCGGGCGGGACGGGTGCGTCCAGGACGGCGGCCAGCGTGGCCAGGCTGGTGGCCCGCCGCATCGGGCTGACCCCCTCGACGCACACGTACAGCATCACGCCGAGCGACCACAGGTCGGAGGCGGGCAGGTCGTCGCCCCGGATCCGCTCGGGCGCCAGGTACTCGGGGGTCCCGATGATGTCCCCGGCCGGTGTCAGCGGGGGCGCGTCCTGGATGGCGGCGATGCCGAAGTCGGTCAGGACGGCGGAACCGTCGGCCCGCAGCAGGACGTTGGCGGGTTTCACGTCCCGGTGGCGGATCCCGGCGGCGTGGGCCGCGCGGAGTCCGGCGAGGACCTCGCGGCCGATCCGGGCCGTCTCGGCCGGGGCCAGCGGGCCCCGGTCCAGGAGGTGCTGGAGGGATGAGCCGGGCAGCAGCTCCATCACCAGCCACGGGTGCGGGTCCTCGTCCACGATGTGGTGGATGGTGACCACGTGGGGGTGGTTGATCCGGGCCTGGGCGCGGGCCTCGCGCAGTACGCGTGCGCGCAACCGGCGCGAGGCCCCGTCCTCCTCGTGACCGACGGGCGGCCGGACTTCCTTGAGGGCCACGTCGCGGTGCAGGACACGGTCCAGCGCTCTCCAGACCGTGCCCATGCCCCCGCTGCCGAGCTTCTCAACCAGCTCGAACCGTCCGTCGATCACGTCCCCCGGCGCGCTCATGGCGCCAGGGTAGGCGAGAAGACCCGGTTGTATCCGGTGCTTCAGCCTGCCCGGTAGGCCGTCCAGGTGCTCGACATGCGGGCTACCTGGCCGGCGGTGAACTGGTACATGCAGGAGTCGTACGTGTAGTCCATGAAGTTGCGGATCGGGTCCACGCCCGGCTTGCTGGCGCAGCTGTCGCGACCGGTCGGGCACTCGTACGCGGCGCTCTTCTCGGCCGGGGTGTCGGAGACGTAGTCGCCGTTCCCGTTACAGCCGCCCTGGAAGGTGTGGTAGAGGCCGAGCCAGTGGCCGACCTCGTGGGTCGCGGTGTCGCCCTCGTTGTAGTTCGCCGCGGAACCGCCCGGCAGCGAGCTGTCCAGGACGACCACGCCGTCCATCTTGGGGGCGGAGTTGTACGAGGTCGGGAAGGTCGCCCAGCCGAGCAGGCCGCCGGAGAGCTTGGCCGTGTAGAAGTTCAGCGCGCCCGGGCCGCCCTGGCGCAGGGTGTTCTTCATGTCCTTCTCGGCCTGGGAGCCGGAGGCCAGGTTGTACCAGGTCGCGTTGTCCGTGTAGTCGGTCGACGCAAGGGTGAACTGGAAGTTCGTGTTCACATTGCCGGTGCCCTGGCCGCCGTAGGCCGCGTTGAGGACCGACAGCTGGTTGTTGATGTCCGTGGCCGAGAGCTTGCCGGTGGTGCCCGAGTGCACGACGTGGAAGTACACCGGGATGTTCACGACGGCCTCGGCCGCGGCGAGGCTGCGCTGCGGCTGGTTCTTGAGGGCCTTGTCCAGCTTCGCCTTGAGGTCGGCGT
Source organism: Streptomyces sp. LARHCF249 (assembly GCF_052871255.1). Classification (NCBI taxonomy): domain Bacteria; kingdom Bacillati; phylum Actinomycetota; class Actinomycetes; order Kitasatosporales; family Streptomycetaceae; genus Streptomyces; species Streptomyces sp. LARHCF249. The sequence continues at coordinate 89,894 of NZ_JBIXJQ010000012.1, read as the reverse complement.
CCATGGCCTTCGCCTGGGCCTCGGTGACCTCGTTGGGCTCGTCCGCGTGCTCCTCGTGGCCGCGGGCGACGCGGGCGTTGGCGGCTGCCCCGGTCGTACCCTCCTCGGCGCAGACCTCGGCAGGGGTCTTCGCTGCCGCCAGCGTGGTGGGGGCGGCCAGCGGGGTGAATGCCAAGGTTCCGGCCAAAACCGCCGTGCCCATCAGGCGGCGGCGAAGAAGGGGGGATATGCGGGCAATTGCGCGCACGTGTGCTCCTCGCGGTGGGGGGTTAATGGCGTGAAGGATCTCTTCAGCTGGCGCGAAGCTTATGTGTGCATGACATCTTCAGGTCAAGAGCCTTGCGTAAAAGATTTGTTGCCGAAAACGCACACGGGGCGCCTGGTATGTACCAGGCGCCCCGTATCGCAGGAGAATTGACGGTCTATCAGCCGACCGGCTGGTAGGCTCGCTCGACCTTCTGAGTGCCGTTCAGGGTGCGGTACGAGCGGGACCAGGCGGCCGAGGCGTCCTGGCGCCGCTTGTCGGACACCACGTAGTAGTCCATCTGCGAGCGCTCCGCCGTCACGTCGAGCACGCCGTAGCCGTGCGCGTCCATGTCCAGCCACTTCACGTGCCAGTTCGCGGCCCTGACGGCCGACTCGGCGACCAGTGAGGCGGTGTCCGCCGGCACGTGCAGGATGTCGTCCAGATTGTCCGAGGTCACCGAGGTGACCACGAACTCGGTCGCCGCCGTCCCCGAACCGGGGTAGGTGGCCATGTTCACCGGGACCTCGTTCGCCCACGCCATGTGGATGTCGCCGGTCAGGAACACCGTGTTCTTGACGCCCCGGTCCTTGAGGTGGCCCAGGAGTTCCTTTCGATCGTCCGTGTAGCCGTCCCACTGGTCCACGTTGACCGCTATGCCGCCCCCGGGCAGGCCGAGCAGCTCGGCGAGCGGGCCGAGCAGGTGCGCGGGCAGCGAGGCGAAGGCCACCGGCGAGATCATCACCGAGGTGCCGACCAGCTTCCAGGTCGCGGTGGAGCTCGCGAGGCCCGACTTCAGCCAGTCGAGCTGGGCGCGCCCGGTGAGGGTGCGCTCGGGGTCGTCCACCGAACCGCTGCCGACCTTGACCTGCTGGGAGCGGAAGGAGCGCAGGTCGAGCAGGTGCAGATCGGCGAGGGTGCCGAAGCGCAGCCGCCGGTAGACGGTGCCCGCGATGGAGGTGCGGACGGGCATCCACTCGAAGTACGCCTGCTTGGCGGCGGCCGCGCGGGCCGCCCACTCGCCCTCGGCGCCCGCCGTGTGGTTCTCGGCGCCGCCCGACCAGGCGTCGTTGGCGAACTCGTGGTCGTCCCAGATGGCGACGACCGGGTGCGCGTGGTGCAGCGCCTGGAGGTCGGCGTCCGTCTTGTACCGGCCGTGCCGGATGCGGTAGTCGGCGAGCGAGACGATCTCGTGCCGGGGCTCGTGCGCGCGGACGGTGTACTTGCCCTCCGGGTACCCCCCGGACTGGTACTCGTAGATGTAGTCGCCGAGGTGCAGGACCGCGTCGAGGTCGGTGCGGGCGGCTAGGTGCCGGTAGGCGGAGAAGTAGCCGGACTCCCAGTTGGCGCAGGACACCACGCCGAAGCGGACCCCGGAGGTGGTCACGTCGTTCCCGGGGGTGGTCCGGGTGCGTCCGACGGGGGAGACCGCGGTCCCGGCGGTGAACCGGTACCAGTACGCGGTCTGCGGCTGCAGTCCGCGCACGTCCACCTTGACCGTGTGGTCGGTGGCGGCGCTCGCCGTGACGGTGCCGCTCGCGACGACGCCGGAGAAGTTCTTGTCCGCGGCCACCTCCCAGCCGACCTGGACGGCCGGGCCGAGGCCGGAGCCGGGCACGGCCTCGGCGGTGGGGGTGACGCGGGTCCACAGCAGGATCCCGTCGGGCAGCGGATCGCCCGAGGCGACGCCGTGCAGGAAGGCCGGTGCGCTCTCGGCGGCATGGGCGGCGGAGGCACCCAGCGAGGTGAGGGGCGCCAGGGCGGCCGTGGCCGCGGCAGCGAGAACGACCGTGCGACGGCGGGGGTTTGCCGCGGTCGCAGAGGAGGAGAGATGACTGGTCACGGATGATCATATTACTGGCGGGTATGGCCGCGGGAACAGAACCGGAAATGCAACGGGCGGGCGAACTCTGGGAGTCCGCCCGCCCGTTGGCGTGCCTTGTCCGGAAATCAGGCCTCCGGAATGGCCGGGGTTCAGCCCTGCAGGGCCTTGTCGATCGCGGCCGTGAACGCCTCCGGCGTCCCCGGGGTGTCGATCTTCTTGCCGTCCATCTTCAGCGTCGGCGTACCCGTGACGCCGGACTTGTTGAAGGCCTTCGACATCTCCAGCGCCCACCGGTCGTACGTGCCGCCCTCGACGGCCTTCTTGAACTCGGCGTTGCCCTTGAGCGCCGGGACCGTGTCCGCGACCTTCAGGAGGTAGTCGTCCTTGGCGAAGCTGTCGACGGTCTCCTCGGGGTGCAGCTCCTTGGAGTAGAGCGCCGCCTTGTAGTCCAGGAAGGCCTCGGGGCTGACGTTGAGCGCCGCGCCCAGGGCGCTCAGCGCGTTCCTCGAGCCCTCGCCCTTGACGCCGTTGTCGATGAAGGTGGCGCCGAAGAACTGGAGCTTGTACTTCCCGGCGTCGACGTCCTTCTTGATCTGACCGCCGACCGCCTGCTCGAACCCGGCGCACGCCGGGCAGCGCGCGTCCTCGTAGACCTCGAGGGTCTTCTTCGCTTCGGCCTTGCCGACGACGACCGTGGTGCCGTCCTCGCCCTCGGTGTTCTTCGGCTTGACCAGCTCGGCCTTGGCGGCCTTGTCCCAGTGGCCCGGCTGGTTGGCCTGCATGATCCCGTAGCCGACGCCGCCGGCCAGGGCGAGGGCGGCGACGACCGCGCCGGCCACGATCACCTGGCGGCGCACCTTGTCCTTCTTGGCCTGCGCCTCGCGCTCGGCGCGCAGCCGCTCGCGGGCCGCCGCCTTGTTCGCCTGGCTGTTGCGTGAACTCATCGTGATCTCCGTGGTGGGGTGTGACGTGTGAAAGGGATTGCCGTACGTGCGTCAGGCGCTTGCGAGCGCGCCGCGCACGGGAGGTCCCCGCCGTCCCACGGAGTGTGCGGGGAAGCGCGTACGGGCCCCCGTGCCCGGAAGGACCGGCCGCGGCATCCGCTCCGCGGGACCCGCGGCCACCGCCGCCGAGGCCCGGGTCAGCAGCAGCGGCCGGAACGCGAAGGCGGCCACCGCGCGCAGCAGCCGGCCCAGCGCCCGCTCGCCGTGGCGGAGCCATCCGGCGGCGAGCAGCCCGACCGAGACGTGGGCGGCGAGCAGCAGCCAGGGCGTCCACGGCCCGGGCGAGGACAGCAGCGCGGCCGGATCGGCGGCGGGCCCGGCCACCTCGGCCAGCGGCCCGCCCACCGCGGGGCCGCCGCACAGCTCCTCCAGGCCGAGCGCGCGCAGCGGGCCCGAGACAGGGCCGCCCGCCGGGCCGTAGCAGACGTGCTGTCCGGCGGTGAAGACGGTGTCGGCGGCGAGCTCCAGCGGGACGAGCAGCCCGGCGATCGGGCCGAAGCCCCGCTCGCGGCCGGCGAGCGCGTAGGCGATCACGAAGACGGCGGCGAAGGCCCCGCCCACCAGGGCGGGCGGCAGCGGCACCCGGGACATGAGGACGTGCGAGCCCGCCGAGAGCAGCACGACGACAGCGCTGAACAGCGCGGCCCGCAGCCCCCGGAGTCCCACCCCTGATATGTCCATCGCCGCGAGTGTGCCATGCGTCCCTGTGGAAGCGGCCCGCAGGTCCTCTTCGCGCCGGATTACGGCGTGAGCCGGCCGTTGCGGAACAGGTCCACGAAGATCTGGTGGTCGGCGCGCGCCCGGGCCCCGTAGGCGTGGGCGAAGTCCACCAGCAGCGCCGCGAAGCCCTCCTCGTCGGCCGCGATGGCCGCGTCGATGGCCCGCTCGGTCGAGAAGGGGACCAGGGTCTGGCCGCTCTCGTCCGCGTCCGCCGCACCGTGCATGGTCGCGGTCGCCCGGCCCAGGTCCGCGACGACGGCCGCGATCTCCTCCGGCTCGTCCAGGTCCGACCAGTCCAGGTCCACCGCGTACGGGGAGACCTCCGCCACCAGCTGCCCGGAGCCGTCCAGCTCCGTCCAGCCCAGCCACGGGTCGGCGTGCGCCTGCAGGGCGCGCTGGGAGATCACCGTGCGGTGCCCCTCGTGCTCGAAGTACTCCCGCACGGCGCGGTCGGTGATGTGCCGGGAGACCGCCGGGGTCTGCGCCTGCTTGAGGTAGATCACGACGTCGTTCTCCAGTGCGTCGCTGTGCCCCTCCAGCAGGATGTTGTACGAGGGCAGGCCGGCCGAGCCGATCCCGACGCCGCGGCGGCCCACCACGTCCTTGACCCGGTAGGAGTCGGGCCGGACCAGGGACTCGTCGGGCAGGGTCTCCAGGTAGCCGTCGAAGGCGGCCAGCACCTTGTAGCGGGTGGCCGCGTCCAGCTCGATGGTGCCGGGGCCCGGCGCGAAGCGGCGCTCGAAGTCGCGGATCTCCGTCATCGAGTCCAGCAGGGAGAAGCGGGTGCGGGAACGGGCCGAGCGCAGGGCCTCCAGCAGCGGGCCCTCGGCGGTGTCCAGGCTGAAGGACGGGACCTCGTCATTCTTGGCCCCCGTGGCCAGGGCGTGGATCCGCTCCCGGTAGGCGCCCGCGTAGACCCGGACCAGCTCGCTGATCTGGTCGTCGCTGAGCGCCTTGGTGTAGCCGATCAGGGCCACGGAGGCGGCGAACCGCTTCAGGTCCCAGGTGAAGGGGCCGACGTACGCCTCGTCGAAGTCGTTGACGTTGAAGATCAGCCGCCCGTTGGAGTCCATGTACGTGCCGAAGTTCTCCGCGTGCAGATCGCCGTGGATCCACACCCGGCCCGTTCGCTCGTCCAGGTACGGGCCGCCGTGCCGGTCCCGCTCCAGGTCCGCGTAGAAGAGGCAGGCCGTGCCCCGGTAGAAGGCGAAGGCCGAGGCGGCCATCTTGCGGAACTTGACCTGGAAGGCAGCGGGGTCGGAGGCGAGCAGTTCACCGAAGGCGGTGTCGAACACGTCGAGTATCTGCTCGGCGCGCTGCTCGTCGGTCGTCTCGGGAACCGCCATGGCGGGTGCCTCCTGGTGGTGCGGGGTGGATCTGCCGGGATCGCATTCAGGACGGGTGTGTCCTTGGCTCTGCAACGGATGACCGTACCCGCCGGTGCCCGGGATCTGTCACCCGGTCGACGTAGGATTCGTAGCTGCCGCCCCTCTCTCCCCACCGGAGGACCCCCACCGTGACCAAGCCGCCGTTCACGCACCTGCACGTCCACACCCAGTACTCCCTGCTGGACGGTGCCGCGCGGCTGAAGGACATGTTCAACGCGTGCAACGAGATGGGCATGACGCACATCGCCATGTCCGACCACGGCAACCTGCACGGCGCCTACGACTTCTTCCATTCGGCGAAGAAGGCCGGGGTGACCCCGATCATCGGCATCGAGGCGTATGTCGCTCCGGAGTCCCGGCGCAACAAGCGGCGCATCCAGTGGGGCCAGCCCCACCAGAAGCGCGACGACGTCTCCGGTTCCGGCGGTTACACCCACAAGACGATCTGGGCGGCGAACGCCACCGGCCTGCACAACCTCTTCCGGCTGTCCTCCGACGCGTACGCCGAGGGCTGGCTCACCAAGTGGCCGCGCATGGACAAGGAGACCATCTCGAAGTGGTCGGAGGGCCTGATCGCCTCCACCGGCTGCCCGTCCGGGGAGCTCCAGACGCGCCTTCGCCTCGGCCAGTTCGACGAGGCCCTGAAGTCGGCCTCCGAGTACCAGGACATCTTCGGCAAGGACCGCTACTTCCTGGAGCTGATGGACCACGGCATCGAGATCGAGCGCCGGGTCCGCGACGGCCTGCTGGAGATCGGCAAGAAGCTCGGCATCCCGCCGCTGGTCACGAACGACTCGCACTACACGTACGCCAGCGAGGCCGGCGCCCACGACGCCCTGCTGTGCATCCAGACCGGCAAGAACCTCTCGGACCCCGACCGCTTCCGCTTCGACGGCACCGGCTACTACCTGAAGTCGACCGACGAGATGTACGCGATCGACTCCTCGGACGCCTGGCAGGAGGGCTGCGCCAACACCAAGCTGGTCGCGGACCAGGTCGATACCGAGGGCATGTTCCAGTTCCGGAACCTGATGCCGAAGTTCGACATCCCGGAGGGCCACACCGAGGTCAGCTGGTTCCGCGAGGAGACCATGCGCGGCATGCACCGCCGCTACCCCGGGGGCATCCCCGAGGACCGGATGAAGCAGGCCGAGTACGAGATGGACACGATCATCTCGATGGGCTTCCCCGGCTACTTCCTCGTGGTCGCCGACTTCATCATGTGGGCCAAGAACCAGGGCATCGCGGTGGGCCCCGGCCGAGGCTCCGCGGCCGGCTCGATCGTCGCGTACGCCATGGGCATCACCGACCTCGACCCGCTCACCCACGGCCTGATCTTCGAGCGCTTCCTGAACCCCGAGCGCGTCTCCATGCCCGATGTCGACATCGACTTCGACGAGCGCCGGCGCGTCGAGGTGATCCGGTACGTGACGGAGAAGTACGGCCAGGACAAGGTCGCCATGATCGGCACCTACGGCACCATCAAGGCCAAGAACGCGATCAAGGACTCCGCACGCGTCCTGGGCTACCCGTACGCCATGGGCGACCGCCTCACCAAGGCCATGCCCGCCGACGTCCTCGGCAAGGGCATCCCGCTCTCCGGCATCCTCGACCCGACGCACCCGCGCTACGGCGAGGCCGGCGAGATCCGCGGGATGTACGAGAACGAGCCCGACGTGAAGAAGGTCATCGACACCGCCCGCGGCGTCGAGGGCCTGGTCCGCCAGATGGGCGTGCACGCCGCCGGCGTGATCATGTCCAGCGAGACGATCACCGACCACGTGCCCGTCTGGGTGCGGCACACCGACGGCGTCACCATCACCCAGTGGGACTACCCGAGCTGCGAGTCGCTCGGCCTGCTGAAGATGGACTTCCTCGGCCTGCGCAACCTCACGATCATGGACGACGCCGTCAAGATGGTGAAGGCCAACAAGGGGATCGACATCGATCTCCTGGCCCTCCCGCTCGACGACCCCAAGACCTTCGAGCTCCTCGGCCGCGGCGACACCCTCGGCGTCTTCCAGTTCGACGGCGGGCCCATGCGCTCCCTGCTGCGCCTGATGAAGCCCGACAACTTCGAAGACATCTCCGCCGTGTCCGCGCTCTACCGCCCGGGCCCGATGGGCATGAACTCGCACACGAACTACGCCCTGCGCAAGAACAAGCAGCAGGAGATCACCCCGATCCACCCGGAGCTGGAAGGGCCCCTCGAAGAGGTGCTCGCGGTCACCTACGGCCTGATCGTCTACCAGGAGCAGGTGCAGAAGGCCGCCCAGATCATCGCCGGGTACTCGCTCGGCGAGGCCGACATCCTGCGCCGCGTCATGGGCAAGAAGAAGCCCGAGGAGCTGGCGAAGAACTTCGTCATCTTCCAGGAGGGCGCGAAGAAGAACGGCTACAGCGACAAGGCCATCCAGGCCCTGTGGGACGTCCTGGTCCCCTTCGCCGGCTACGCCTTCAACAAGGCCCACTCGGCCGCGTACGGCCTGGTCTCCTACTGGACCGCCTACCTCAAGGCGAACTTCCCGGCCGAGTACATGGCGGGCCTGCTCACCTCGGTCAAGGACGACAAGGACAAGTCCGCGATCTACCTGAACGAGTGCCGGCGCATGGGCATCAAGGTGCTCCCGCCGAACGTCAACGAGTCGGAGTCCAACTTCGCCGCCCAGGGCGACGACGTGATCCTCTTCGGCCTCACCGCGGTGCGCAACGTCGGCCAGAACGTCGTCGACTCGATCATCAAGACCAGGAAGGCCAAGGGGAAGTTCTCCTCCTTCCCCGACTTCCTGGACAAGGTCGAGGCCGTCGTCTGCAACAAGCGGACCGTCGAGTCGCTGATCAAGGCCGGCGCCTACGACGAGATGGGCCACACCCGCAAGGGCCTGGTCGCCCACCACGAGTCGATGATCGACAACGTGGTGGCGGTCAAGCGCAAGGAGGCCGAGGGCCAGTTCGACCTCTTCGGCGGCATGGGCGACGAGGGCGCGAGCGACGAGCCGGGCTTCGGCCTCGACGTCGAGTTCTCCGACGTCGAGTGGGAGAAGTCGTACCTGCTCGCCCAGGAGCGCGAGATGCTCGGCCTATACGTCTCCGACCACCCGCTCTTCGGCCTGGAGCACGTGCTCTCCGACAAGACCGACGCCGGGATCTCCCAGCTGACCGGCGGCGAGCACTCCGACGGCGCCGTCGTCACCATCGGCGGCATCATCTCGGGCCTCCAGCGCAAGATGACCAAGCAGGGCAACGCCTGGGCCATCGCCACCGTCGAGGACCTGGCCGGCTCCATCGAGTGCATGTTCTTCCCCGCGACCTACCAGCTCGTCTCCACCCAGCTGGTCGAGGACACCGTCGTCTTCGTCAAGGGCCGCCTCGACAAGCGCGAGGACGTGCCCCGGCTGGTCGCCATGGAGATGATGGTCCCCGACCTGTCCTCGGCCGGGACCAACGCCCCCGTCGTCCTCACCATCCCCACCGTCAAGGTCACCCCGCCGATGGTGACCCGGCTGGGGGAGATCCTGCGCCACCACAAGGGCAACACCGAGGTGCGGATCAAGCTCCAGGGCCCGCGGACCACCACCGTGCTGCGCCTCGACAAGCACCGGGTCCAGCCCGACCCCGCCCTCTTCGGCGACCTCAAGGTGCTGCTCGGCCCGTCCTGCCTGGCCGGATGATCCCGCCGTACCGCGCGTGAAGGGCCTGCCCGGGACACCGGGCAGGCCCTTGCGTTCATTCGCAAGCGGCCGCGTCAGTTGTGGCCGAACTTCTTCGACTTGCTCTTGTGCGCCAGATCCATCGGACTCGGCGCCTGCGAGGACGATTCGGGCGAGGGCTGCGCCGAGCTCCTCGACGGGTCCTGCGAGGACGAGCGGGTCTGCTGCTTGGGCTGCTTCTGCTGCTTGTTCTTGGCCATGGTGGAGCCTCCGTGATGGGGTCTAGGGGCCAGGACCGCCTTCACACTCACACAACGCCAGAAACCGCGCATTTTGGATCATTACCGCGCGTAGTCGGGACCCCTCTCCCGCCCCTTTGTGAGATCCGCCACGCCGATGATCGAGTTCCGGCCGTCAACGCCCTTGCGGTCGGGCAGACTCGGGGCACCCGACGAAAAACACAGAGGACCCCCAGGGAAGAGGGTGGAACGCGTGGACCGCTGCGTCGTCCTGGTGGACGCCGGCTATCTGCTGGGCGCCGCCGCGAGCCTTCTCGCAGGGGAGCCCTCCCGCTCCCGCATCACCGTCGACCATGCCGCCCTCATCCAGGGCCTGCGCGAGCGGGCCGAGGCCGACACCGAGCAGCCCCTGCTGCGGATCTACTGGTTCGACGGAGCACCCGACCGGGTGCCCCAGCCCGAGCACCGGCGGCTGCGCGTCATGCCCCGCGTCACCGTTCGCCTCGGTGCCCTGACCCGCAGCGACGGCCGCTGGGCGCAGAAGGGCGTCGACGCCGCCATGCACGCGGAGCTGACCGAGCTGGCCCGCAACCGCGCCTGCTCCGACGTCGTCCTGGTGACCGGCGACGGCGACCTGCTGCCCGGCCTGATGTCCGCCAAGGAGCACGGGGTCGCCGTCCACCTGTGGGCCGTACAGGCCGCCGACGGGGACTACAACCAGTCCGAGGACCTCGTCGCCGAAGCCGACGAGCGCCGCGTCCTCGACCGGGCCTGGATCACCCGGGCCGTCCGCGCCAAGGACCTCACCGGCCTGTGCTCCCCGCCGCCCGCGCCCCGCCCCGACATCGCCGCCATCCTCTCCGCCCCGCTGCCCGAGGCCGCCCTCGCCGAGGCCGCCCGCAACAGCTCCGCCCCCGCCGGGAACGACGAAGGCGACGGCCTCCCGGTGCCCGCGCCCGCCACCGCCGGCGGCAGGGCCGTCCCCACGCCCAAGGACCTCGCCGGCTCGCTGCGCGCCCCCGGCCAGCAGGCCGCGCCGCCGAACGGGCAGCACAGCGGGCAGGCCCCGGCCGGCAGCGCCCTGCGCTGGTCCTCCGACAAGGGCTGGATCGACCGGGCCGGACCGCTCGGCGAACCCGCCGAGACCGCCTCCCTGCCCACCCTCGCCCAACTCACCAGCGCCGAGCAGCGCTGGGCCGACCGGGAGGAGGACATCACCACCGTCGGCGGCGACCCGTTCGAGGTGGGACAGGTGTTCGCCCGGCGCTGGATGGAGCGGCTCCCGGAGACCGTGCACCTCCAGAAGCTGGCCACCATGTACCCGCGCATCCCGCACCGGATCGACGGCGAGCTGCTGCGCTACGCCGCCCGGTTCGGCCTGCTCGCGCACAAGGACGACCAGATCGACGAGCACGACCGCTACGCCATCCGGGCCGGGTTCTGGCGGGAGATCGACGTCCGCGCCGCCGCCGAACACGTGGCCGCCGTACCCGCCGCGGCCCCCGGATCCGCGCCCCTGAACGCGAGCGCCCCCGCGACCCCGGGGGCCGAGTAGGGGCGGGAGCCGCGTAGGCTGCTCCCTCGTGAGTACGGGCACAGCACAAGAGCAGAACGGCACAGCGGCGGCCGCGGAAGCCGGCTCCGACGTCGTCTGCGCGGTGCGTGACCTGGTCAAGACCTATCCCGCCGTGCGCGGCCGGCGCGGGGCTCCGGCCCTGCCCGAGACCCGCGCCAACGACGGCGTCTGCCTCGAGGTCCGGCGCGGCGAGATCTTCGGACTGCTCGGCCCCAACGGCGCGGGGAAGTCCACGCTGGTCCGCCAGCTCACGGGGCTGATGCGCCCCGACGCCGGCACCGTGACCCTGCTCGGCCACGACCTCGTACGCCACCCCGAGCGGGCCGCTCGGCTGCTCGCCTACCTGGGGCAGGAGTCGACCGCGCTGGACGAGCTCACCGTGTCGCTGGCCGCCGAGACCACCGGGCGGCTGCGCGGGCTCGACGCGGGTGCGGCGCGGGCCGCGCGGGACGCCGTACTGGAGGAGCTCGGGCTGACCGGGATCGCCGGGCGGCCCCTGAAGAAGCTTTCCGGCGGGCAGCGGCGCCTCGCGTGCTTCGCCGCCGCGCTGGTGGGGGAGCGGCCGGTCCTGATCCTCGACGAACCCACCACCGGCATGGACCCCGTGGCCCGGCGCGCCGTGTGGTCGGCCGTGGACCGGCGCCGCGAGCGGCACGGAGCCACCGTCGTCCTCGTCACCCACAACGTCATCGAGGCCGAGACCGTCCTCGACCGGGTCGCCGTCATCGACCAGGGCAAGGTCATCGCCTGCGACACCCCGGCCGGGCTGAAGGCCAAGGTCTCGGGCGCGGTCCGGCTGGAACTGGTGTGGCGCGAGAGCGCTCCGCTGGGTGTGCCCGAGGTCGCCCGGCTGCGTGCGGACGCCGTCGAGTCGGGACGGCGCTGGGTGCTGCGGCTGCCGCCGGACGAGGCGAGGGCCGCGGTGGCCGCGGTCACCGGCGGCCCGGCCTTCGCCGCCCTCGACGACTTCACCCTGGCCACGCCGAGCCTGGAGGACGTCTACCTCGCGCTCGGCGGCAAGACGAAGGGGCTGGTGAAGTCGTGAGCGACCGAACGGCCGTCGCCGTCGCCGCGCCGCTGGCACCGAAGGCCCGGTTCCTGCCCGCGCTGGCCGCCGTCTACCGGGCGCAGCTGTCCCGGGCGCGGGTGGCGCGGATCCCGCTGCTGTTCGTGGCCACCTTCCAGTCCGTCGGGATCATGGTCCTGATGCGCGGGGTGGTGGACGGGGGCTCGGAGGCCCGGGCCGTCGTGGCCGGTTCCTCCGTCCTCGTCGTCGCCTTCGTCGCGCTGAACCTGCTCGCGCAGTACTTCGGTCAGCTGCGGGCGAGCGGCGGTCTCGACCACTACGCCACGCTGCCGGTGCCGCCCGCCTCGGTGGTGCTCGGCGCGGCCGCCGCGTACGCCTCCTTCACCCTGCCGGGGACGCTGGTCACCGCCGTGTTCGGGTGCGTGCTGTTCGGACTGCCGATGGGCGGGCTGTGGATCCTGGCCGCGGTGGTGCCGCTGGCCGGGGCGGCGCTGGCCGGGCTCGGCGCGGCGCTGGGGCTGCTGGCCCCGCGGCAGGAGCTGGCCACGCTGGCCGGGCAGCTCGGCATGTCGGCCGCTCTGCTGCTGGGGGTGCTGCCGCCCGAGCGGATGCCGGAGGTGATCGTGTGGGCGAGGGACCTGCTGCCGTCCACGTACGGCGTGGAGGCGTTCGCGCAGACCTTCGCCCCCGAACCGGACTGGGCCGTCGTCGCCCTCGACCTCGGCGTCTGCGGGGCGGTCGGGGTCCTGTCGCTGGCCGTCGCCACCTGGGCCTACCGGCGGGCCGCGGTCCGCTGACGCCGGTGCCGGGCGATCCTCCTTCTCCGAGACCTGGCACGATGTGGGGGTGACCGAAGCCGTGACCCCGCCGTCTCCATTCGACCCGCCGTCGCTCCCGCCCGAGAAGCCGGAGGCGCCCGCCGCGGCCGTCACCCCCGAGGAGGTCCGGGACGGGGCCGCCGTCGCCCTGGCGGTCGGCGTGGCCGGAGTGCTCCTCGGCCTGCTGTGGGTGTGGCTCGCGCCGCGCGTGCAGTACGTCTCCAACGGGGAGTCGGTGTTCCTGCGCAACAGCGAGAGCGAAGCGCGGATCGGATCCGACGGGACCTTCTTCCTGCTCTCGGCCGGGCTGGGCGTGGTCAGCGCCGTCGGCACCTTCCTGTGGCGCCGGGGCGGCGGTGTGCCGCTGGTGATCGGGCTCGCGGTCGGGTCGCTGTTCGCGGCGCTGGTGGGATGGCGGTTCGGGCTGTGGCTGGGGTCGTCGTCGGACCTGGCCGCAGCCGCTGCCAAGGCGGGCAAGGGCGTGCCGTTCGACGCGCCGCTGCAGTTGCTGGCGCACGGGGCGCTGCTGGTCTGGCCGATGGCCGCGGTCCTGGTCCACCTGGCCCTCACGGCCCTGTGGTCCCCCCGCGACCCGGACCCGGGCCCGCCCCCCGGCTGGACGGGCCACCCGACGCAGCCGGAGCCCCCGCGCCCCTGACCCGCCGCCGCTCGGGCGGGCCCCGGGCCGCGCCGCAGGCTACGGGCGGGCGATCGGGGCCACCGTGGCGTTCGTCAGGGCGGTCAGGTCGGACGGGGAGAGCTCGATCTCCAGGCCCCGGCGGCCCGCCGAGCAGCAGATGGTGGCGTGCGCCGCGGCAGAGGCGTCGAGCACCGTCCGCAGGCGGCGCCGCTGTCCCAGCGGGGAGATGCCGCCCCGCACGTAGCCGGTCGTACGCTCCGCCGCCGCCGGATCGGCCATCGCCGCCCGCTTGCCCCCGACGGCGGTGGCGAGGGCCTTCAAATCCAGCGATCCCGACACCGGGACCACCGCCACCGTCAGGACGCCGTCCACGTCCGCGACCAGTGTCTTGAAGACCTGGGCCGGGGAGACCCCGAGCGCCTCCGCCGCCTCCTCCCCGTACGAGGGATGCGCGGGGTCGTGCTCGTACGCGTGCGTCGCGAAGGCGACGCCCGCCGCCGTGAGGGCCGCGATCGCCGGGGTTCCGGCCGCCTGCTTGGGCTTCTTCGCCATCAGTTCGGGCTCGTCGGAGCTCGGGTCAGGTCCACCGCCGGCAGCGAGGGGAGGTGGCGGATCACCGCCGTCTCGGTGCGCAGGAGCTTGAGTTCCTCCGCCAGCCGGGTCGCCGTGTCCGGGGCCTGGAGCAGCCGCTGCCTGGCCGGGATGTCCAGCACCATCGCCGCTGCCACCAGGTACGAGACCACCGACGGGTCGTCGGGGAGCTCCGCACCCGTCAGGGACCGCTCGCGGGCCCCGGCCAGCCGCTTCTGGTAGGTGCGGAAGGCCCGCAGCACCCCCTCGGCCAGGGCGCCCGCGCCCTCGCCGGCGTCCTCCGGGAGCTCCTCCAGCTCCGCCGTGAGGAACGGGCCGGAGGCGTCGACCGAGAGGAGGCGGACCCGCGTCGTACCGGTCGCGAGGACCTCGAAGCTGCCGTCCTCCCGCTCCCGGATCGTCGCCGCGTCCGCGATGCAGCCCACGCGGTGGAAGGCCTGGACCGGGTCCGCGCCGAAGCCCGCGGCCGGGCCCCGCTCGGGCAGGGAGGTCTGGTCGGGCAGGCCGGGCGCGGTCGGCGCGACCTCGCGGCCGTCGCGGATGGCGACGACCGCGAAACGGCGCGGTTCGTCCTCGCTCGTCTTCAGCAGCTCGCGCATCATGGCGCGATAACGCTCCTCGAAGATGTTCAGCGGGAGGACGAGTCCCGGGAACAGCACCGAGTTCAGCGGGAAGAGGGGCAGGCGAACGGTGGTCACGAGGCACAGGGTAGTGGCCGCCGGGCCCAAGCGGTCTCGGGCCGTCACCCTCGCCTCAGCAGCCGGGACGCCCCCGCCGCCACCGTCGTGGCCAGGATCCACCCCAGGAGGACCAGCGCGGCCGCTCCCCACTGCCAGCCGCCGTCCACCTTCCACTGGGACTCCTGGCCCAGGTCGATCACCGGAAGCAGCAGGTCCAGGGCGTACAGGGCGGCATCCCACTCGGGGTGTTCGTTCTCCTTGATGGGGGGCGGCCGGTGCTGGGAGAACAGCAGCGCGCCCGCCGCCCACAGCACCGCCATCCACAGCGCGGCCCGGCCCGGGCGGTAGCCGTAGACCACCGTCCAGTCCTGCACGTAGCCCCAGGCCCTGGCGGCCGGCGGCAGGGTCTCCCGGCGGCGCCGCTGCTTGGCCAGCAGCACCTCGCGGGCGTCCGCGTCCTCACCGCTGGCCCGCAGTACGGCCGCGAGGCGCTCGTACGGCTCCGGCGAGTACTCGGGGGTCGCCGCCTCCACCCACTCGAGCCGGCGGGAGAGGGGGAAGTGACCCCGCGGGGCGAGGTTCTCGTAGACGAACCCCTCGATGGACACCCCGCCCGGGCCCGGCCAGCTCGTGGAGGTGTCGACGAGCTTGACCACCTTGGCCCCCGACACCACGACCCGCCCGCGCTCCGGCCGCTCGCCCACGAAGCGGAACTCGGGGGTCTGGATCCTGCGCAGGGATATCTCCTGCTCCTCCGTGAGCACGAACCGGGCCCCGAAGAAGTCGATGGCGTCGCCGAAGCGGCCGTCGTCCAGCCGCATCCCGCCCCGGCACTCGAAGCGCTGCGCGCGCTGCCCGCGCGCCGGCGTCAGGCCCAGGCCGTACGGGGGAGTGGAGGAGTTCGAGCCGGGGACGTAGTCCAGCGCGATCGAGGTCAGGTACAGGGTCCGCTCGACGGTCAGCTGCGGGGCGTTCAGCGCGTACTTCCCGTACGGATTGCGCAGGCGGGCCCCGCGCATGTTCATCGACACGCCGACCGTCGCGCCGCGCAGGCTCACCTCCCCGTACGTCTCCAGCAGCTCGCCCTGGAAGTCCTGCGCCACCGACATCCCGTCGGCGGTGATCGCCCGGCCCTTGGTGTCCCGCTGCACCACCGCCTGGCTGATCAGCAGGTCGGTGCCGATCTGCGCGTCGGTCAGCCGGATGCCCCGGGCCACCCGGCAGCGCGGCATGTGCAGATCGCCCTCGGTGTGCAGCCGGGCCGCCTCCAGCCGGGGGATCGCGCAGTTGACCAGGCGCAGGGTGCCGAAGCGGGTCTCGGACAGCTGTATCTCGCTGTCGAAACGGCAGGACTGGAGCTCCACGTACGGGCTGACCGTGCCCCCGGACAGGTCGAGCCGCCCCGTGATCCGTACGCCGCGCAGCTTGAGCGAGGCCACCCGGCCCGGGACCGGGGGCGGCCCGTGCAGCAGCAAGAGGGCCACCACCTGGGCGCGGACGCTGCGCTCGGGGCCCCAGACGTGCTCGGTGTGCGGATCGTTCCGGTCGGCGGCGCCCGGGGGCACCTCCCTGGGGGTCCCCCCGGACGGAGTCCGGGGGAGGTGGCCGGGGGAGCTCAGATCGCAGACGCTGCCCGTGCGGTACGCGCTCCACATGCGGCGCTCGGGGGCCGTGAGGTCGGCCGGCTCCTCGTCCGCGCGTGCCTCGGTCATGGCGGCCCCCCTCCGCTGTCACGTATGTGGCTGTCACTTGCGTGTACGTGAACGCTATCGGGGGCCTGTGACATCCGGGGCGTGTATCAGCCAGTGATACGGGCGGACGGTGGCGTGAGGCGGTCTGAGAGAATTGGGGGGTGATCTCTCGTATCGACCTGCGCGGTGACGCCCTCCCCGAGGGCGGCGCCCTGCGCGATCTGCTGCCCCGTGCCGAGTTCGACGTAGAAGCTGCCCTGGAGAAGGTGCGGCCCATCTGCGAGGACGTCCATCATCGTGGCACGGCGGCGCTGATCGAGTACGCGCAGAAGTTCGACGGGGTCGAGCTCTCGCAGGTCCGGGTGCCCGCGGAGGCCATCGCGGCCGCCCTGGAGCAGCTGGACCCGGCGGTCCGCGCCGCCCTCGAGGAGTCGATCCGGCGCGCCCGGATCGTGCACCGCAACCAGCGCCGCACCGAGCACACCACCCAGGTGGTCCCCGGCGGCACGGTGACCGAAAAATGGGTTCCGGTGGAGCGCGTGGGGCTGTACGCCCCGGGCGGCCGCTCGGTGTACCCGTCCTCCGTCGTCATGAACGTCGTACCGGCGCAGGAGGCGGGCGTCGAGTCGATCGCGCTCGCGTCCCCGCCGCAGAAGGAGTTCGGGGGCCTGCCGCACCCGACGATCCTCGCCGCCTGCGCGCTGCTCGGCGTGGACGAGGTGTACGCGGCCGGCGGCGCCGTCGCCGTCGCGATGTTCGCGTACGGCACCGAGGACTGCCTGCCCGTGAACATGGTGACCGGCCCGGGCAACATCTGGGTCGCCGCCGCCAAGCGCTACTTCACCGGCAAGATCGGCATCGACACCGAGGCCGGCCCGACCGAGATCGCGGTCCTGGCGGACTCCACGGCCGACCCGGTGCACGTGGCCGCCGACCTGATCAGCCAGGCCGAGCACGACCCGCTGGCCGCCGCCGTCCTCGTCACGGACTCCCCGGAGCTCGCGGACGCCGTCGAGCGGGAGCTGGAGCCGCAGGTCGCGGCCTCCAAGCACGTCCACGACCGGATCAAGCCGGCGCTCGCCGGCAAGCAGTCCGCGATCGTGCTGGTCGACAGCCTGGAGGACGGCCTCAAGGTCGTCGACGCGTACGGCGCCGAGCACCTGGAGATCCAGACCGCCGACGCGGCCGCCTGGGCCGCCCGCGTGCGCAACGCCGGCGCGATCTTCGTCGGCCCGTGGGCCCCCGTCTCGCTCGGCGACTACTGCGCCGGGTCGAACCACGTGCTGCCCACCGGCGGCTGCGCCTGCCACTCCTCCGGCCTGTCCGTGCAGTCCTTCCTGCGCGGCATCCACATCGTCGACTACACGCGCGAGGCCCTCGCCGAGGTCACCCACCACGTGGTGACGCTGGCCGAGGCCGAGGACCTGCCCGCGCACGGCGCCGCGCTGAAGGCCCGTTTTGGCGGAGCCGTACCAGACAAGCACAGTGGCTGGAAGGTTCCGACGGCATGACCGGCATCGACGACCTTCCCATCCGGGACGAGCTGCGCGGCAAGACCCCGTACGGCGCCCCGCAGCTCGACGTGCCCGTCCAGCTGAACACCAACGAGAACCCGTACCAGCTCCCCGAGCCGCTCGTACGGCGCATCGCCGAGCGCGTCGCCGACGCCGCCCGCACCCTCAACCGCTACCCCGACCGGGACGCGGTCGAGCTGCGCACCGAGCTGGCCGCCTACCTCACCCGTACGGCCAAGCACCCGGTCGCGCGGGAGAACGTATGGGCCGCCAACGGCTCCAACGAGGTCATCCAGCAGCTGCTGCAGACCTTCGGCGGGCCGGGACGCACGGCGATCGGCTTCGAGCCCTCGTACTCGATGCACGCGCTGATCTCCCGCGGCACCGGCACCGGGTGGATCTCCGGCCCGCGCCGGGACGACTTCACCATCGACGTGGCGGCGGCCCGGCAGGCCATCGCTTCGAGCGCCCCGGACGTCGTCTTCATCACCTCGCCGAACAACCCCACGGGCACCGCCGTCGAGGCCGAGACCGTGCTCGCCCTCTACGAGGCCGCCCAGGCGGCCAAGCCCTCCCTGGTGATCGTGGACGAGGCGTACGTGGAGTTCAGCCACCGCGACTCGCTGCTGCCCCTCATCGAGGGACGGCCGAATCTGGTGGTCTCCCGGACCATGTCCAAGGCCTTCGGCGCCGCCGGGCTGCGCCTGGGCTACCTGGCCGCGCACCCCGCCGTGGTCGACGCCGTCCAGCTGGTGCGCCTGCCGTACCACCTGTCGGCCGTCACCCAGGCGACCGCGCTGGCCGCCCTGGAGCACACCGACACCCTGCTCGGCTACGTCGAGCAGCTCAAGGCCGAGCGCGACCGCCTGGTCGGCGAACTGCGGGCCATCGGCTACGAGGTCACCGAGTCCGACGCGAACTTCGTCCAGTTCGGCAGGTTCGAGGACTCGCACACCGCCTGGCAGAAGATCCTCGACCAGGGTGTCCTGGTCAGGGACAACGGCGTACCGGGCTGGCTGCGGGTCACCGCCGGCACCCCGGACGAGAACGACGCGTTCCTGGAAGCGGTTCGCGCACTGAAGAAGGAGCAGCACGCATGAGCCGCATCGGACGGGTCGAACGGACCACGAAGGAGACCTCCGTCGTCGTCGAGATAAACCTCGACGGCACCGGCCGGGTCGACGTGTCGACGGGCGTGGGCTTCTTCGACCACATGCTCGACCAGCTCGGCCGCCACGGCCTCTTCGACCTCACCGTGAAGACCGACGGCGACCTGCACATCGACACCCACCACACCATCGAGGACACCGCCCTCGCGCTCGGCGCCGCCTTCAAGCAGGCCCTCGGCGACAAGGTGGGCATCTACCGCTTCGGCAACTGCACCGTGCCGCTCGACGAGTCCCTCGCCCAGGTGACCGTGGACCTGTCCGGCCGCCCCTACCTCGTGCACACCGAGCCCGAGAACATGGCGCCGATGATCGGCTCCTACGACACGACGATGACCCGGCACATCTTCGAGTCCTTCGTCGCGCAGGCCCAGATCGCCCTGCACGTCCACGTCCCGTACGGCCGCAACGCCCACCACATCGTGGAGTGCCAGTTCAAGGCCCTCGCGCGGGCCCTGCGGTACGCCGCCGAGTTCGACCCGCGCGCGGCCGGCATCCTTCCCTCGACGAAGGGCGCCCTCTAGCGTGAACGGGCTCAACACGATCCTGATCGTCCTCGGCCTGTTCCTGGCCGGCGGCGTCTACTCCTTCCAGAAGCAGCAGATGCCCAAGTCGGTCGTCATCCTGCTCGCCATCGGCTCCGCGATGTGCCTCGCCGCCGGAGTCCTGCGAATCCAAGGAATCTGGGAATGAGCGCAGCACGCAAGACGGTCGTGGTCTTCGACTACGGCTTCGGCAACGTCCGGTCCGCCGAGCGCGCCCTGGCCCGCGTCGGCGCCGACGTCGAGATCACCCGCGACTACGACAAGGCCATGGACGCCGACGGGCTCCTCGTCCCCGGTGTCGGCGCCTTCTCCGCCTGCATGCGGGGCCTCAAGGACGCCCGCGGCGACTGGATCATCGGACGCCGGCTGTCCGGCGGCCGCCCGGTCATGGGCATCTGCGTCGGCATGCAGATCCTCTTCGAGCGCGGCATCGAGCACGGCGTGGAGACCTCGGGCCTGGACGAGTGGCCCGGCACCGTCGGCCCGCTCAAGGCCCCGATCGTCCCCCACATGGGCTGGAACACCGTCGAGGCCCCGGCCGACAGCCAGGCCTTCGCCGGCCTGGACGCCGACGCCCGGTTCTACTTCGTGCACTCCTACGCGGCGCGCGAGTGGACCCTGGAGGTCACCAACCCGGCGATCCGCGCCCCCCGCGTCACCTGGGCCACCCACGGCGAGCCGTTCGTCGCGGCGGTGGAGAACGGAGCCCTGTGGGCGACCCAGTTCCACCCCGAGAAGTCCGGCGACGCCGGAGCCCAGCTCCTCACCAACTGGATCGAGACCCTGTGATGACCGAGCCCGCAGCGAAGCTGGAACTCCTCCCCGCGGTCGACGTCCGCGACGGCCAGGCCGTCCGCCTCGTGCACGGCGTGTCCGGCAGCGAGACCTCCTACGGCTCCCCGCTCGAGGCGGCCCTCGCCTGGCAGCGCTCCGGCGCCGAATGGCTGCACCTCGTCGACCTCGACGCCGCCTTCGGCACCGGTGACAACCGCGCCCTGGTCGCCGAGATCACCCGCGCCATGGACATCAAGGTCGAGCTGTCCGGCGGCATCCGCGACGACGCCTCGCTCGCCGCGGCCCTCGCCACCGGCTGCACCCGCGTCAACCTCGGCACCGCCGCCCTGGAGACCCCCGAGTGGGCCGCCAAGGCCATCGCCGACCACGGTGACAAGATCGCGATCGGCCTCGACGTCCGCGGCACCACCCTCAAGGGACGCGGCTGGACCAGCGAGGGCGGCGACCTCTACGAGACCCTCGCCCGCCTCGACTCCGAGGGATGCGCCCGCTACGTCGTCACCGACATCGGCAAGGACGGCACGCTGACCGGCCCCAACCTGGAGCTGCTGCGGAGCGTCTGCGCCGCCACCGACCGGCCCGTCGTGGCCTCCGGCGGCATCTCCTCCCTGGACGACCTGCGGGCCCTGTCCGAGCTGGTCCCGCTGGGCGTCGAGGGCGCGATCGTCGGCAAGGCCCTGTACGCCAAGGCCTTCACCCTGGAAGAAGCCCTGAAGGTGGTCAACGCATGAGCAGCCCTTCCGAAGTGCGCCGCATCTCCTCCGGCGGCCCCTACGAGGACGTCATCGGCTACTCGCGCGCCGTCCAGCTCCCCAACGGCCTCGTCCTCGTCTCCGGCTGCACCGCGGCCGACGGCGGAGGCCCGTACGACCAGGCGATCACGGC
Source organism: Streptomyces sp. LARHCF249 (assembly GCF_052871255.1). Taxonomy (NCBI): domain Bacteria; kingdom Bacillati; phylum Actinomycetota; class Actinomycetes; order Kitasatosporales; family Streptomycetaceae; genus Streptomyces; species Streptomyces sp. LARHCF249. Next base: position 68,896 of record NZ_JBIXJQ010000012.1, on the reverse strand, counting down.
CTTCGGCGTGGCCTTCAAGGCCCTGGCGCAGGCCGGTCTCGGGCCCGAGCACGTGGTGCGCACCCGGATGTACCTCACCCACGCCCGGGACGTGGACGACGTGGGCCGCGCCCACAAGGAGCTGTTCGACGCGGTCCGACCGGCCGCATCCATGATCATCGTCTCCGGCTTCGTCGACCCCGGCATGGTCGTCGAGGTGGAGGTCGAGGCGTACAAGGGAGACGCGGCATGACCCTCGCCGTACGGGTGATCCCCTGCCTGGACGTGGACAACGGCCGGGTCGTCAAGGGCGTCAACTTCCAGAACCTGCGCGACGCCGGCGACCCGGTGGAGATGGCCAAGCTGTACGACGCCGAGGGCGCCGACGAGCTGACCTTCCTCGACATCACCGCGTCCTCCGGCAACCGCGAGACCACGTACGACGTGGTGCGGCGGACCGCCGAGCAGGTCTTCATCCCGCTGACCGTGGGCGGCGGCGTCCGCACGGCGGACGACGTCGACAAGCTCCTGCGCGCCGGAGCGGACAAGGTGGGCGTGAACACCGCCGCCATCGCCCGCCCCGAGCTCATCCAGGAGATCGCGGAGCGCTTCGGCCGGCAGGTACTGGTCCTGTCGGTGGACGCCCGCCGCACCGCCTCTGGCTCCTTCGAGGTCACCACGCACGGCGGCCGCCGGGGCACCGGCATCGACGCCGTCGAGTGGGCCCACCGGGCCGCCGAACTGGGCGCCGGGGAGATCCTGTTGAACTCGATGGACGCCGACGGCACCAAGGACGGCTACGACACCGAGATGATCGAGGCCGTACGCGCGCACGTCACGGTCCCGGTGATCGCCTCGGGCGGCGCGGGCAAGCTCGAGCACTTCCCGCCGGCGATCGCGGCGGGTGCCGACGCGGTGCTCGCGGCCTCGGTGTTCCACTTCGGCGACTTGCGGATCTCCGAGGTCAAGGCCGCCCTCCGCGAAGCGGGCCACCCGGTCCGCTGAGCCTGTGCCGGTTCCGCCGCAGGGCCCTCTCAAGATGACGAAAGTCCTTTCTCGAGAAAGCCCTGCGGCGAACTGGAGTTGACCCCTACCCTGGTTCACATCAGCAATGAGGCTGAGGAGATGGGTGGGGACCGTGGCGAAGCTGAGTACCGATGAGATCGACCTTTCCGCAGGGATGTTCATCCGCTGCCTGCCGGTCGACGACTGGACGACACACATCCGGGTCCCCTTCAAGCATTTGAAGGTGATCACCCACGACCCGGTCGTGCTCCAGTCGGGAAACGCCAAGCAGCGGCCCACGGACGTCACGGACGAGGACATCGAGCTGCACTCTCTGGTGCAGCGCGGCCTGGAGCTGGGGAAGAAGACGAACATCCCCAAGTACGCCGCCTACATCCAGCGCCATGTGACCCGCGAGCGCGCCGCCGTGCTGCCCCCCATCCACCTGTGGACCGAGCACCCGCTGTCCATCGTGCAGTCCACGCACCAGGGCGCGCTGCAGAACTTCCTCTGCGTCCCTCACGGCCTGAAGCTGATCGCCATCGACGGGGAGACCCAGCTGGCCAGCCACTACCACCTGGAGCGGTCCCTCGCCGGCCAGGAGGAGGCCCGGGAGCAGCACGCCACCGCATATCTGAGCGCGGTGGTACACGACAACAGGACTCCGCTGGAGGCCCGCCAGTTCTTCTACGACCTCAACGTGCTGGGCGTCAGGGTGAACTCGGCCATCGCGCTCAGCATGGACACGGCCGACCCCCTGATGGAGGTCGTGGGCCGCCTCTCGGAGGAGATCCCGTTCTTCCGGGGGAAGGTCGAGCGGATCTCCCGACAGATCAAGAAGAACAGCCCCAAGGTGGTCAAACTCCAGGACCTGCGGCAGTTCGTGGTCAACATGGTGCACGGCATCGCGGGCGTCCAGTACGGAACCAAGCCCGCCCCCGTCGACCACGTCGACCTGGCCGACCTCGAGTCCGCAGGCCGCGACTGGCTGGCGGCCTACTCCGAGGCCTTCGCGGAGGAGATCGCCGACCGGGAGCACTGCGTGGCCGCGATGGGCAGCGTCCTGGCTGCGGTCGGAGCCATGGGCCGGGGGATCCTGGAGGCTCCCGGCGAGGACCGGGCGGACCGCCTTGAGGAGCAGCTGGCCAGCCTCAAGAAGGTGGACTGGCGCAAGGGCGACCACTGGCTGGGCACAGCCCTGACGAAGACCCCGCAGGGCAAGTACACGATCAACGGGCCCAAGCAGTCCGCGTACGCCGTCTTCGGGGCCCTGAGCGATCCCGCGAACCCTGCCTACGGGGTCGTCCGCGGGGAGCCGGTCTCACCGGCGGTCTGAACGGCCTCCGGCAGGAGGGACAGCACGAAAAAACGGCCCCGTCGCCGGGGCCGTTCCTGTCGGCGTGACCGCCGAACTCGTATGACGGCACCTTAACAGGCGGGCCGTTCCCGCCGGGAGAACCAGTGAGCAGCGTTATCGCCTACGTCGACGGGCCCAACCTCGACTACTCCATCCGAGCGACCTTCGGCCACCGGTACCTCTGGCTGGACCTCGCGGCGCTGGTGGAGCGGCTGCGGCCCGACGACACCCTCGAGCGCGTCCAGTACTGCACCACCCTGGTCGTCAAGGACCCCGCGGCACTCGCGGACCAGAAGACGCACCTGGACGCCCTCGCCGCGCACCGCCCCCGGGACGTGCGGACCGAGCTCGGGCACTACACCGTGCAGAAGCCGCGCTGCGCCTCGTGCCGTCAGGGCTACCGGTGCGGCTGCACCCCGCCGCGCCGATTCCGCCGGTTCGAGGAGAAGCGGACCGACGTGGCCATCGGCGCCCGCCTCGTCGAGGACACCGCGCGACGGGCCTCGGACATCGCGCTCATCGTGTCCGCGGACTCCGACCTCGTGCCCGCGGTCGAAGCCGCCCAGCGCCTGGACCCGCTGCGCAAGATCTACCTCGCCCTGCCGCCCGGCTACGCGCGGCCGAGCCCGCACTTCCGCTCGGTCGGCGCGTTCACGATCAACGAGGCAGCGCTGCGCAACAGCCAGCTGCCCGAGACGGTCACCGAGGCCGCCACGGGCGCGCTGTACAGCCGCCCCGCCGGCTGGAAGTGAGCTGCGGCTAGTGCTGTGGCCGGAAAGGTCGGTGAACCTTTCCGGCCACAGCACTAGATGCCCAGTTTGGCCGTCGTCAATTTGGCGACGGCCTCCTTCTCCCCGTCGAGGGTGACCGCGGCGGCGTCCTGCCGGCCGAAGCAGAACAGCGTCAGCTCGCCCGGTTCGCCCGTCACCGTGACCACCGGCGCGCCCTTGTGCGCCACGGCCGTCTGGCCGTTCGGGCGGCGCAGGACCAGGCCGACCGGCGAGCGGCGGCCCGTCAGGCGGGCCAGCTTCTCCAGGCGGGACCACAGGGCGTCCGAGAACACCGGGTCCAGCTCCCGCGGGGACCAGTCCGGCTGCGCCCGCCGGACGTCCTCCGCGTGCACGAAGAACTCCACCGCGTTCGCCGCCTCGTCGATCTGCTTCAGCGCGTACACCGACATCCTCGGCGGGCCGGTGCGGATCAGCTGGATGAGCTCCTCGTACGGCTTGGCCGTGTACTCCGCCATCGCCGCGTCCAGGCGGGTCTTGAGCACGTTCAGCAGCAGGCCGCCCGCCGCGTCCGGGCGGCGCTCCCGGACGACCACGTGCGCCGCCAGCTGCCGGCAGGTCCAGCCGTCGCACAGCGTGGGCGCCTCCGGCCCGGCCGCCTCCAACAGGTCGGCCAGCAGCAGCCGTTCGCGCTTCGCATGGGTAGACATACGGGCCAGCCTACGGCCGGAAGGCGGCGCGCGCCCGCTCATCAGGCGGACAAGGATCCGTGCCGGGCACCGCGGCCCGGCACAATGGCCCCATGAGTACGTCCCCCCGCCCCGGCAGCCTCGATCCCGCCATCGCCGCGCGCCTCAAGCGCTCCGCCGACGGCCTGGTACCGGCCATCGCCCAGCAGTACGACACCGGTGAGGTGCTCATGCTCGGCTGGATGGACGACGAGGCCCTGCACCGCACCCTGACGACCGGCCGCTGCACCTACTGGTCCCGCAGCCGCCAGGAGTACTGGGTGAAGGGGGACACGTCCGGCCACTTCCAGCACGTGAAGTCCGTCGCCCTCGACTGCGACGCCGACACCGTGCTCGTCAAGGTCGACCAGGTCGGAGCCGCCTGCCACACCGGCGCCCGCACCTGCTTCGACGACGATGTCCTCCTCCGCGACGCCGACTAGGTAGGCCCACGCACATGGATCTCGATACGTTCCGCAAGCTCGCGGCCGACCGCCGCGTCATCCCCGTGAGCCGCAAGCTGCTGGCCGACGGGGACACCCCCGTCGGGCTCTACCGCAAGCTGGCCGCCGAACGCCCCGGCACGTTCCTGCTGGAGTCCGCCGAGAACGGCCGCTCCTGGTCCCGGTACTCCTTCGTCGGCGTACGCAGCGACGCGACCCTGACCGTGCGGGACGGCGAGGCGCACTGGATCGGCACCCCGCCCGTCGGCGTACCGACCGGCGGCGACCCCCTGGACGCGCTGCGCGCCACCGTCGGGGCCCTGCACACTCCCCGCGACCTCGCGGGCGGGATGCCGCCCTTCACCGGCGGCATGGTCGGCTACCTCGGCTACGACATCGTCCGGCGCCTGGAGCGCATCGGCGAGCACACGGCCGACGACCTCGAACTGCCCGAGCTGACCATGCTGCTCACCTCCGACCTGGCGGTCATGGACCACTGGGACGGCACCGTCCTGCTCATCGCCAACGCGATCAACCACAACGACCTCGACACCGGCGTGGACGAGGCGTACGCCGACGCCGTGGCCCGCCTCGACGCCATGGAGGCGGACCTCGCGCGGCCCGCCCCGTACACCCCGACCCCGCTGCCCGCCTCCGAGCTGCCGCAGTTCTCCGCGCTGTGGGGCGGCGAGAAGTACCAGGCCGCCGTCGAGGACATCAAGGAGCGCATCCGGGCCGGAGAGGCCTTCCAGGTGGTGCCCTCGCAGCGGTTCGAGACCCCCTGCGAGGCCTCCGCGCTGGACGTCTACCGGGTGCTGCGGGCCACCAACCCCTCCCCGTACATGTACCTCTTCCGCTTCGAGAACGGCTTCGACGTGGTCGGGTCCAGCCCCGAGGCGCTGGTCAAGGTCGAGGACGGGCGGGCCATGGTCCACCCCATCGCCGGCACCCGGCACCGCGGCGCCACCCCGCAGGAGGACCACGACCTCGCCGAGGAGCTGCTCGCCGACCCCAAGGAGCGCGCCGAGCACCTGATGCTGGTCGACCTGGGCCGCAACGACCTGGGCCGGGTCTGCGAGCCGGGATCGGTGGAGGTCGTCGACTTCATGTCGATCGAGCGCTACTCCCACGTGATGCACATCGTCTCCACCGTCACCGGGCGGGTCGCCGAGGGCCGGACCGCCTTCGACGTGCTCACCGCCTGCTTCCCCGCGGGCACCCTCTCCGGCGCGCCCAAGCCCCGCGCCATGCAGATCATCGAGGAGCTGGAGCCCTCCCGCCGCGGCCTGTACGGCGGCTGCGTCGGCTACCTGGACTTCGCGGGCGACTCCGACACGGCCATCGCCATCCGCACCGCGCTGCTGCGCGACGGCACGGCGTACGTGCAGGCGGGCGCCGGGGTGGTGGCCGACTCGGTGCCGGAGCTGGAGGACAACGAGTGCCGCAACAAGGCGGCCGCCGTGCTGCGCGCGGTGGCAGCGGCGAACCGCCTCCACGGCTCCTGAGGGCGTAGGGGATAGTGGGGTGCGTGAGTGCCGTACCCCCGCCCCGAACCGATACCGAGGTCCCCGAGAGCAGGAGCAGCCGCCGCAGCGTGGCCGTCGCCCTGCTGCTCGGCACCCTCGGCTCCACCGTCGTCCTGCTCGCCTCCGGCCGGGTCTGGGCCCGGGGCACCACGGCCATCGGCGGCGATTCGCTCCCGGTGGCCGCGGACGGGCAGGCCGTCACCGGCCTCCCCGCCGCCCTGGCCATCGTCGGCCTCGCCGCGCTGGTCGCCGTCTTCGCCGTACGCGGCAAGGGCCGGCTGCTGGTGTCGGGACTGCTGGCCCTCAGCGGCCTGGGCGCCGCGCTGTCCGCGGTCCTCGCCGCGGACGGCCGCCGGGCCCTGGACGCGGAGGCCGCCCGTACGACCGCGGACACCGCGGCCCATGTGGCGGGGCTGACCCAGACGGCTTGGCCGTACGTCACGGCCGCCGGGGCGGTGTTGATCCTGGCCGCCGGGCTGCTGGCCCTGCGCTTCGGCCGCGGCTGGCCCGCCATGGGCGGCCGCTACGAGCGGGGCGGCAGCCCCCGCACGCGCAAGCCGGCCGTGGTGGATCCGGACCGGCCCGAGGATCTGTGGAAGGCTCTGGACCGCGGCGAGGACCCGACCGGCTGACGGACCCCCGTGTGACGGCGGCCCGGCCCGGTGCGGGACAATGGGCACCGAGCGTTCGACACGCACCGCGACACACCGCGCGCTCGACAGAGCACCGCGACAGAGCAACGAGGAGCAACTCATGGCGGGCACAGACCACGGACACACCCCGGCCGCCTGGACCGGTGTCATCATCGCCTTCATCGGCTTCTGCATCTCCGGCGCCTTCATGGTGCTCGCGAACCCGCTCGGCTTCTGGGCCGGCCTGGTCGTGGTCGCGATCGGCGGTGTCGTCGGCATGGCGATGAAGGCTGCGGGCATGGGTGCGCCGAAGGCCGCCCACAAGGACCTGGCCGAGGCCATCGCGGCCGCCAAGGTGCCCGCCAAGGTCTGAGCGCGGCTCACGCAGGATCCGAAAGGCGCGGCCCGTCGGGCTGCGCCTTTTGTCATGACCGGTGAGAATCAGCGGGTGGACGACCCCGACGCCCTTCGCACCCCCGGTGCCCTGCCGCCGCAGCCCGCGCCCGCCGTACCGGTGAGCCGGGCCCGGCGGCTGCGCGCACCGGTGCTCACCCTGGCCGCGGCAGCCGCGGCGTTTGCTTACGTAGGCACCGTGGATCCGAACGAACCGGGCCATTACCCGGTCTGTCCGCTGCTGCGGCTGACCGGAATCCTGTGTCCCGGTTGCGGCGGCCTGCGCAGCGCACACGCGTTCGCCCACGGCGATCTGATCACGGCTTTCGGGGCAAATGCCCTGGCCGTCACGGGCTACTTCGCCTTCGCGGGATTCATGTTCCTGTGGCTGATCCGCGCCGTCCGCGGCGGGCCCGTGCCCCGCTTGGCCTTGCGCCCGCTGTACTGGTGGGCGATCGGCGGGGCGGCCCTGGTGTTCGCCGTCGTCCGAAATCTTTCTTTCGGCTCCGCACTGGCCCCCTGAGGCCCGTACGGGGCCCGGATGAAGCCCCGATTCCGAATGTCCAGTTACTGGGACGGCGTCAACCGCGTGCGGAGGGCAAGGCCTCCTGCGGATACCATTTGAATTGCTGACCTTGCAGTTGTACGTGTCTGCAAGGCGGCCGACCGTCATCGACCCGGAAGGGGGCCGCTCGCGTGAGTGTGCTCGACGAGATCATCGAAGGGGTCCGCGAAGACCTTGCCGAACGGCAGGCCCGCGTGAGCCTCGACGAGCTCAAGGAGCGTGCCGCCAAGGCGCCCCAGGCCAAGGACGGCGTCGCCGCACTGCGCGGTGACAGCGTCAAGGTGATCTGCGAGGTCAAGCGTTCCAGCCCGTCCAAGGGCGCGCTGGCCGCGATCGCCGATCCGGCCGGGCTCGCCGCCGACTACGAGGCGGGCGGTGCGGCAGTCATCTCCGTCCTCACCGAACAGCGCCGCTTCGGCGGCTCGCTCGCCGACCTGGAGGCCGTCCGCGCCCGCGTGGACATCCCGATCCTGCGCAAGGACTTCATCGTCACGGCGTACCAGCTCTGGGAGGCCCGTGCCTACGGCGCCGACCTCGTGCTGCTGATCGTCGCGGCCCTGGAGCAAGAGGCCCTCGTCTCCCTCATCGAGCGGGCCGAGTCCATCGGCCTGACCCCGCTCGTCGAGGTCCACGACGAGGAGGAAGTGGAGCGCGCGGTCGCCGCCGGCGCCAAGATCATCGGCGTCAACGCCCGCAACCTCAAGGACCTCAAGGTCGACCGCTCCACCTTCGAGCGCGTCGCCCCCGAGATCCCGGCCCACATCGTCAAGATCGCCGAATCCGGCATCCGTGGTCCGCACGACCTCATCGCCTACGCCAACGAGGGCGCCGACGCCGTCCTCGTCGGGGAGTCCCTGGTGACCGGCCGCGACCCGAAGGCGGCCGTGGCCGACCTCGTCGCCGCCGGCGCCCACCCCGCCCTGCGCCACGGGCGGAGCTGACCGCTCCCATGGACCGCCACCGTCCCTCCGTCAGCACCCGTCCCGGCCGTCGCGGCCCGGCCGGCGTGCAGACGGCGCACGCGCCCCTGGCGCGCGGCTGCCGCCCCCGCGGCTGCCGCGCTCCGGCCCGACGCGTGCACGGACGGCGGGTCCGGTACGTGATCGGCTCCGAGCCCGGTCAGGTCAACGGCATGCGATGGCGCCCCGGAGGCGCGCCGTAACGAGGACCCGCAGCGGGCGGTACGAGACGTACCGTGCCGCGTCGCGGTGGTCCCGTACGGCCTGCTGCCCGGGGCCCCACGGCTCGGGGCGGCGGGTCCTCCGTCCCGCAGACAGCGCAGAGCGACCCCCCTGGGGTGCGTGCGTGCGCGTGTCGCGGGCGGGCGGCGCAATACGGTGAAAACCACTCGTCGCATCCCGTTCCCGTAGGAGCACTGGCATGTCCAGCCAATTCTTCATCCCGGACCCGGAGGGTCACGTCCCGAACGCCGAAGGTTACTTCGGTGACTTCGGCGGCAAGTTCATCCCGGAGGCGCTCGTCGCCGCCGTGGACGAGGTCGCGGTCGAGTACGAGAAGGCCAAGGGCGACCCGGCCTTCGTGGCCGAGCTGGGCGACCTGATGGTCAACTACACCGGCCGCCCCAGCGCGCTCACCGAGGTGTCCCGGTTCGCCGAGCACGCCGGCGGCGCGCGGATCTTCCTCAAGCGCGAGGACCTGAACCACACCGGCTCGCACAAGATCAACAACGTGCTGGGCCAGGCTCTGCTGACCAAGCGCATGGGCAAGACCCGCGTCATCGCCGAGACCGGCGCCGGCCAGCACGGGGTGGCCACCGCCACCGCCTGTGCGCTCTTCGGCCTCGAGTGCACCGTCTACATGGGCGAGATCGACACCCAGCGCCAGGCCCTGAACGTGGCCCGGATGCGGATGCTGGGCGCCGAGGTCATCGCCGTGAAGTCCGGCTCCCGGACCCTGAAGGACGCCATCAACGAGGCGTTCCGCGACTGGGTGGCCAATGTGGACCGGACCCACTACCTCTTCGGCACGGTCGCCGGCCCGCACCCCTTCCCGGCCATGGTCCGCGACTTCCACCGGGTCATCGGCGTCGAGGCCCGCCGGCAGATCATCGAGCGCGCCGGACGGCTGCCCGACGCCGTCGCGGCGTGCGTCGGCGGCGGCTCCAACGCCATCGGCCTCTTCCACGCCTTCATCCCCGACGCGGAGGTCCGCCTGGTCGGCTTCGAGCCCGCCGGGCACGGCGTCGAGACCGGCGAGCACGCGGCCACGCTGACCGCGGGCGAGCCCGGGATCCTGCACGGCTCCCGCTCGTACGTCCTCCAGGACGAGGAGGGGCAGATCACCGAGCCGTACTCCATCTCGGCCGGTCTGGACTACCCGGGCATCGGCCCGGAGCACGCGTACCTGAAGGACACGGGCCGCGGCGAGTACCGCGCGGTCACCGACGACGCCGCCATGCAGGCCCTGCGCCTGCTCTCCCGCACCGAGGGCATCATCCCGGCGATCGAGTCGGCGCACGCCCTCGCCGGAGCGCTCGACCTGGGCAAGGAGCTGGGCAAGGACGGGCTGCTCATCGTCAACCTGTCCGGTCGCGGCGACAAGGACATGGACACCGCCGCGCGCTACTTCAACCTGTACGACGCCTCCGAGGGGGAGACCAAGTGAGCGGCAACATCGAACTCCTCTCGGCCGTCCTCGCGAAGGCGAAGTCCGAGGACCGCGCGGCCCTCGTCGCCTACCTCCCGGCGGGCTTCCCGACCGTCGACGGCGCCATCGAGGCGGTCAAGGCCGTCATCGCGGGCGGCGCGGACGTGGTCGAGGTCGGCCTGCCGCACAGCGACCCGGTCCTGGACGGCGCGATCATCCAGACCGCCGACGACATCGCCCTGCGCGGCGGGGTCAAGATCGCCGACGTGATCCGGACGGTCCGCGAGGCGCACGAGGCGACCGGGGCCCCGGTCCTGGTGATGACGTACTGGAACCCCGTGGACCGCTATGGCGTCGAGCGGTTCACCGCCGAGCTGGCGGCGGCCGGCGGCGCCGGCTGCATCCTGCCCGACCTGCCGGTCCAGGAGTCCGCGCTGTGGCGCGAGCACGCGGACAAGCACGGTCTGGCGACCGTCTTCGTCGTGGCCCCCAGCAGCAAGGACGAGCGGCTGGCCACCATCACGGCGGCCGGTTCCGGCTTCGTCTACGCGGCCTCGCTGATGGGCGTCACCGGCACCCGCGCCTCGGTCGGCGCCGAGGCGAAGGAGCTGGTCGGGCGGACCCGCCGGACCACCGATCTGCCGGTCTGCGTGGGCCTGGGCGTCTCCAACGCCGAGCAGGCCAAGGAGGTGGCGGGCTTCGCGGACGGCGTGATCGTCGGCTCGGCCTTCGTGAAGCTGCTGCTGGACGCGCCGGACCTGCCGGCCGGGCTGGCCGCCGTACGGTCGCTGGCGGGCGAGCTGGCGGAAGGCGTCCGCAGGAGCTGACGGGCGCATTCGATCGGCAATGCGGACACCTGAACGGGTTCTGTAGCCCGATCGGGTGGAACCGGGAGCGGGGAGGCACGCGAGTGCCTCCCCGCTTCGTTTGGCCGAACGTGAGCGAGAAGAACGACGGTGCGAACCGCGATGCGACGAAACGATCGGCCCGCGAGCGACTCCAGGTGGAGCGCGAGCGGCAGAAGGCCCGGGACAAGCGTCGGCGGACGCTCATCGTGTCGGCGGCGGTGGTCGGCGTACTCGGCCTGGCCGCGGTCGTCGGCCTGATCGCGGCCAACACCGGAAAGGACGGCGGCGCCGACAAGGCGGGTCCGGTGGTCGCCCCCTCCGGAGCCACCGGCAAGGACGCGCTGGCCATCCGGACGGGCAAGGACGAGGCCAAGTCCACCCTGACCGTGTGGGAGGACTTCCGCTGCCCCGCCTGCAAGAACTTCGAGGACAACTACCGGGAGACCATCCACGACCTCGAGGCCAGGGGGCTGCTCAAGGTCGACTACCACCTGGTCACGCTCATCGACGGGAACATGGGCGGCAGCGGCTCGCTGAAGGGCGCCAACGCGGCGGCCTGCGCGCAGGACGCCGGGAAGTTCCCGGCGTACCACGACATCCTCTTCCAGAACCAGCCGCAGGAGGTCGACGACGCCTACGGCAAGAACGCGAAGCTGCTGGAACTGGCCGCCAAGGTGGACGGGCTGGACACCCCCGCCTTCCGCTCGTGCGTCGAGGACGGCACGCACAACAGCTGGGTGGCCAAATCGCACGCGGCGTTCCGCGAAGGAAAGTTCCGGGGCACGCCGACCGTGCTGCTGGACGGCAAGGACGTCCTCTCCGACCAGGCCGATCCGCTGACCCCGCAGAAGCTGAAGGAGCGGGTGGAGGCGGCGGCCAAGGGCGCCTCCGGCGGCGGGACGCAGAAGGGGGCGGGGGATGCCTCTCCGTCGGCCTCCTCCTCGGCCTCCTCCTCGGCCTCACCGTCGTCCAGCGCGTCGAGGGGGGCATCGAAGGCGGGCTCGAAGAGCCCCTCGGGCACCCCGTCGAAGGGTGCCTCGGCCGGGGCCGCGGAGCACTGAGCGACGCCTGGGCCGTGTGTGGATTCGGTATCGGCTTGCCGGGCGGGTTGCGGTGTGCACCGCCCGGCAAGGTAGCGTCATGTCTGCCATGGACATTGCTTACATCCCCAGTCCGTCGACCGGCGTGATCCATCTCGGACCGATCCCGCTCCGCGGCTACGCGTTCTGCATCATCATCGGCGTCTTCGTCGCCGTCTGGCTCGGCAACAAGCGGTGGGTCGCGCGCGGTGGAAAGCCGGGCACGGTCGCGGACATCGCCGTGTGGGCGGTGCCGTTCGGCCTGGTCGGCGGTCGCCTCTACCACGTGATCACCGACTACCAGCTCTACTTCGGCGAGGGCCGCAACTGGGTCGACGCCTTCAAGATCTGGGAGGGCGGCCTCGGCATCTGGGGCGCGATCGCGCTCGGCGCCGTGGGCGCCTGGATCGGCTGCCGGCTGCGCGGCATCCCGCTGCCCGCCTGGGCGGACGCCCTCGCCCCGGGCATCGCGCTGGCCCAGGCCTGCGGCCGCTGGGGCAACTGGTTCAACCAGGAGCTGTACGGCAGGGCGACCGACCTGCCGTGGGCGGTGGAGATCAGCGCGGGCCCGAACCGGGACGCCGGCACCTACCACCCGACCTTCCTGTACGAGTCGCTGTGGTGCATCGGCGTCGCCGTACTGGTCATCTGGGCCGACCGCCGCTTCACGCTCGGGCACGGCCGGGCCTTCGCCCTGTACGTGGCCGCGTACTGCGTGGGCCGCGGCTGGATCGAGTACATGCGGGTCGACGAGGCGCACCACATCCTGGGCCTGCGGCTGAACGTGTGGACCTCGATCGTGGTCTTCGTCCTGGCCGTCGTCTACTTCGTCCTGTCGGCGAAGCTGCGGCCGGGCCGCGAGGAAGTCGTCGAACCGGTCGCCTCCGGCGGCGAGGGCGGTAAGGGTGCGGCTCCGGCCGACGCGGACGCTGCCGCGAAGCCGAAGGAGGCCGCGGCCGAGCCGAAGGACTCCGTGCCGCAGGAGGGCAAGGCCGCCGAGGCGAAGGCCGCCGTCCTGACGAAGGACGCGCCCGCCGCGGAGGCCGGGGGCGAGGCCCCGGAGGCCGGGAAGCGCTGACCGAACGGTTCGAAGGGGGGCGCCGCGCACCGCGCGGCGCCCCCCTTCGTGCTGGGCAGGCGGCGCCGGCCGAGGTCCGGGGCGGAGCCCCTGGACACGGAGCCGAGCTCGGTCATCGCCCGGCCATCCGCGCGGCGAGCGCAAGGGTGCGGTGGGCAGCGGCCACCACCGCCGGGTCCACGAAGCGCCCGTCCGGCAGCGCAAGCGCACCCGGAGTGGCGCGGGCCGCGCTCAGGACCTCCTGCGCCGCGTGCACCTCCTCCGGCGCGGGGAGATACGCCCGCTCGATCACCGGCAGCTGGCGGGGATGGATCGCCGCCCTCCCCAGAAAGCCGAGGGCGCGGCCCCGCGCACAGGAGACGGCCAGCGCCTCCAGGTCCCGGATGTCCGGGAACACCGACTGGACCGGAGGCGCCAGCCCGGCCGCGCGGGCCGCCACCACGACCCGGGACCGGCACCAGTCCAGGCCCGGCTCCGCGCTGACGGCCAGGTCGGCCCGCAGATCGGCCTCCCCGAGGGAGAGCCCGCGCAGCGCGGGGTGCGCGCGGGCGATCTCGTACGCGCGCTCCACGCCCAGCGCCGACTCGAGCAGGGCGTGCAGCCCGACCCCGCCGGTGCGGTCCGCGGCCGCCACGACCTGCCCGGGAGCGCTGATCTTGGGCAGCCGCAGCCCCGCGAGCCCGCGCAGCCCGCCGAGGGCGGTCAGGTCGGCGCCGCCCCACGGAGACTCGAGCGCGTTGACGCGGACGTGGACCGGGAGCGGGGGCCGCTCGCCCAGGAGCTCGGCAGTGGCGGCGCGGGCGTACTCCTTGCGGGAGGCCGGTACCGCGTCCTCCAGATCCACGATCACGGCGTCGGGCCCGCAGCCGATGGCCTTGGCCACCACCGCGGGGCGGTCGCCCGGCACGTACAGCCAGGTCAGGATCACAGCGCCCCCTCGGTCCGCAGCGCGCCGATCTCGGCCGCGGTCAGGCCCAGCTCGGTCAGCACCTCGTCGGTGTCCGCGCCGTGCGGGCGGCCGGCCCAGCGGATCCCGCCGGGGGTCTCGGAGAGCCGGAAGAGGATGTTCTGCATCCGGATCGGACCGAGCTCCGGGTCCTCGATCTCGGTGACCGTGTCCAGGGCCGCGAACTGCGGGTCGGCCATCACGTCCCGCACGTCGTAGACCTGGGCGACGGCGGCCTGGGCCTCCTCGAAGGCGGCGACGACCTCCTCGGCCTTGTGGCGGGCGATCCAGGCGCCGACCGCCTCGTCCAGCACGTGCGCGTGGGCGGCTCGCCCGGAACCGGTGGCGAACCAGGGCTCGGCGATCAGTTCCGGCCGCCCCACCAGGCGCAGTACCCGCTCGGCGACGGACTGGGCGGAGGCGGAGACCGCCAGCCAGCGGCCGTCCGCGCTGCGGTAGGTGTTGCGGGGGGCGTTGTTGGTGGAGCGGTTCCCGGTGCGCGGCTGGACGTAGCCGAGCTGGTCGTACCAGAGCGGGTGCGGGCCGAGCACCGTGAGGATCGGCTCGATGATGGCCAGGTCCACGACCTGGCCGTGGCCCGTGCGGTCGCGGCCCGCGAGGGCGGTCATCACCGCGTACGCGGTGGTCAGCGCGGCGATCGAGTCCGCGAGCCCGAACGGCGGCAGGGTCGGCGGCCCGTCCGGCTCCCCGGTGATCGCGGCGAAGCCGCTCATCGCCTCGGCGAGCGTGCCGAAGCCGGGGCGGTGGGCGTACGGGCCCTGCTGGCCGAAGGCCGTGACGCGGGTCAGGACCAGGCGCGGGTTGGCGGCGGACAGCTCGGGCCAGCCCAGGCCCCATTTCTCCAGGGTGCCGGGGCGGAAGTTCTCGATGACCACGTCGGCGGTGGCGGCGAGTCGCAGCAGGGTGTCCCGGCCGCCGGGGGTGGACAGGTCGAGGGTGATCGTCCGCTTGTTCCGGCCGAGCAGCTTCCACCACAGGCCGATGCCGTCCTTGGCGGGGCCGTGGCCGCGGGAGGGGTCGGGGCGGCCGGGGTGTTCGACCTTGACCACCTCGGCGCCGAAATCCCCCAGGAGGGTGGCGGCGAGCGGTCCTGCGAAGAGGGTGGCGAGGTCCAGGACGCGGAGTCCCCGCAGGGGCCCCTGCCCCTGCCCCGGCCGGGCGCCGACAACGGCGGGCCCGTCCCCCGGGGCCGTGCCCGGTGCCGCGTCGGGGCTCACGAGGCGGACCCGGGTGCGTCCCCGGCCGCCGGCCCGGGGTGCTGCCCGGTTCTGGCACTCCGCCCGGCCAGGGCAAGGGCGTCGGTCTCGGCGCGGGTCGGCATCGAGTCCTGGGCGCCGGGCCGCTGGACGGAGAGCGCGGCCGCCGCCGAGGCCCAGCGCAGTGCGTCGGGCATCGGGCGGCCCTCGCCCAGGGCCACGGAGAGGGCGCCGACGAAGGTGTCCCCGGCGGCGGTGGTGTCCACGGCCCGCACCCGGGGCGCGGGCACGGTCAGGGGTTCCCGGCCGCGGGCGGCGTACAGGACCCCGGCCGCGCCGAGGGTGATCACCACCTCGGGTACGGCGTCCAGGAGGGCCGCCGCGCACTGGCCGGGGTCGGTGAGCCCGGTGAGGGCGGCGGCCTCGTGCTCGTTGGGCACCAGCAGATCGGTGGCGGCGAGGAGTCCGGCGGGCAGCGGCTGGGCGGGGGCCGGGGTGAGCACCGTACGGACGCGGTGCGCGCGGGCGGCGAGGGCGCCGGCGAGGACGGCCTCCAGGGGGAGCTCCAGCTGGAGGAGGAGGGCGTCGGCGGCGGCGATCCGCGTCTCGTCGCCCGCCTCCAGGCCGGTGACGCGGGCGTTGGCGCCGGGGATGACGATGATGCTGTTGCCGCCCTCGTCGTCCACCGTGATGTGGGCGGTGCCGCTGGCGCCCTCGACGGTGCGCAGGGCCGCGGTGTCGATCCCGTCGGCGGTGAGCGCGGAGCGCAGCCGTACGCCGAACTCGTCGGCCCCGACCGCGCCGATCATCACCACCTGCGCGCCGCAGCGGGCGGCGGCGACGGCCTGGTTGGCGCCCTTGCCGCCGGGGACGGTGCGGAAGGCGCGGCCGGTGACGGTCTCCCCGAGGCGGGGGGCCTTGGGGACGTAGGCGACGAGGTCCATGTTCGTACTGCCGAGCACGGCGATGGCCGTCATGAGCGTGCTGCCTCCTGTGCGGTGAGCTGGTGGGTGAGGTGGGCGAGGGTGTCGAAGCCGATGCCGTCGAAGCCGGGGACGCTGGTGGCGAGCCGGTTCTTCAGGGGCGCGGCCCAGCGGTGCGGGACCTCCCCGGTGATCAACGCGCAGAGGGCGCCGGCGGTGGCGCCGTTGGAGTCGGTGTCCCAACCGCCGGACACGGCGCGGCAGACGGAGTGGGTGAAGTCGCCGTCGGCGTGGGTGAGGGCGGCGGCGATCAGGGCGGTGTTGGGGACGGCGTGCACCCAGTGGTAGTGGCCGTAGCGGGCGTGCAGGCGGTCGGCGACCCGGTCGAAGTCGGGCTCCTCGCGGGCGGCCCGGATCCCGGAGCGGACGGCCTCGGCGAGGCGGGAGCGGGGCGGTACGACGGCCAGCCCGGAGCGCAGCGCGGTGTGGACGTCGGCCCGGCCGGTGGCGGCGGTGGCGGTGGCGGCGGCGATGAACAGGGCGGCGTAGACGCCGTTGCCGGTGTGGGTCAGGGCGGCGTCGCGGTAGGCCTGGGCCGCGGCGGCGGCCGGGTCGCCGGGGTTGGTCCAGCCGTGGACGTCGGCGCGGATGAGGGCGCCGATCCATTCGCGGAACGGGTTGTGGTGGGTGGCGGTGGCGGGCGGCTCCAGCCCGAGGAGGAGGTTGCGGTAGGCGACGCGCTCGGCGGTGAAGGTCCGGCCGGCGGGCAGCTCGTCGAGCCAGAGCCGGGCGACGTCGGCGGTGGTGAAGGCCCTGCCGTGCCGCTGGAGCAGGAGCAGGCCGAGGAGGGGGTAGTTGAGGTCGTCGTCCTCGGGCATGCCGTCGATGTTCTCGGCGAGGGAGGTGGGGGCGGAGCGGCGGTTCCAGGGGTACGCGGCCAGCAGCCGCGGCGGGACGCCGCGGGCGCTGAACCAGTCGTTCAGCGGCCAGTTCCCGGCGGCACGGGCCAGCGCCCGGATCCCGCCGAGCGGCAGCTTCTCCACGGGCTTCCCGAGCAGACACCCAACCGCCCGCCCCACCCACGCGGCCTCCAGCCTGCGGCGCAGCGCGGGGTCCTGCTCCCGCTGGGGGCGCGCGGCCGCGGTCGCCGCGGGGGCGGCGGGCCCCGAAACCGGGACGCCCGGGTGGGGGCCGGTCCCCTCCGGCTGCCGGATCCCGGGGTCCGTCGGTGCGGGCGCGGCGGTCTCTCGCTCCGCGGACGGGGCGGGGCCGCCGCCGTGCGGCGCCTGTGGGAACCCGCACGGCTCCCCCGGGTCCGGGCTGTGCGGTGCGGATTCCCGGGGGCGTGGGTCCGGGTGGCCGGGGCCGGGGCCGGGGCTGGGCGGGAGGGGGGTGGTGGGCGGACGCTCCGCTGCCAGGGCGGGTGCGTGGGCGGGGTCCGTCGGCGCCGGCCCGGCGGGCCGCCGTTCCGCGGACGGGCCGCGGTCCCCGTGCGGCGCCTGTGAGGTCCGGGCGGATCCTCCCCGTCCGGCCGGGGGCCAGGTGGCGCGGATCGCGGGCCAGGACTGCGGCTCGTCGGCGGCCTTGGGGGACGGGAGTTCCGCGAGCTCGTCCAGGAGGCGCGCGGCCAGGGCGCGGAGTTCCGGCGGCGCCGGGGCCGGGGAGGCGCCGGCGCGGGGCGGGGCCGGACGGCCGCCCGCGGCCAGCCAGGTACGGAGCGCGGGGGCGGGGTCCCGGCCGTCCTCGGCCGCCTGGCGGAGCTCGTGCCCGACGAGGTCCTCGGGCTGCGCCCAGGTGAGCCGTACCGGGGTGTCGGGAGCCGGCGGGGTCATCGGGGAGTGGAGATCGCGGTGAAGGCCGACTCGTGGGCGCGGCGGCGGGTGCGGTCCAGGGCGAAGACCTCGCGGGCCACGGCGGCCAGCGCCCCGGCCGGGGCGTGCAGGTCGAGGCGGCTGGCCTCGGCGACCTGCTTGGACCAGGCCGCCGGGATCGCGGACTCGCCGCCCAGGGCCCCGGCGACCGCCCCCGCCATGGTGGCGATGGAGTCGCAGTCCCGGCCGTAGTTGACCGCGCCGAGCACGGAGGTCTCGTACGCCCCGTCCGCGATCAGCAGCATCCCGAGCGCGATCGGGAGCTCCTCGATGGAGTGGAGGCGGGAAGGGCGCCGCGCGCCGAGGGAGGGGGCGCGGTAGTCGGGGCCCACCGTGTCGTACGGGGCGACCGCGGCCCGCAGCGGGGCCAGCGCCGACTCGAAGTCCCGGTGGCGGGAGGCGACGTCCGCGACGGCGGCGATGGCCGCGCGCGTGCCGTCCTTGGCCAGGGCGAGGGCGGTGTCCACCACCGAGGCGGCCGTCGCCCCCGGCAGGCACGCGGCCGCCACCGCCGCCGCGAACACCCCCGCCGCCTCCCGTCCGTACGAGGACTGGTGCGCCCCCGCGACGTCCAGGGCCTCCGCGTACGCGCCCGCCGGGTTGCCCGCGTTGACGATGCCGACCGGGGCCATGTACATCGCCGCACCGCAGTTGACGATGTTGCCACTGCCGGCCTCGCGGGGATCGACGTGCGCGTAGTGGAGGCGGGTGACGATCCACTTCTCGGCGAGGAAGATCCGCTGGAGGGGGAGGGCCTCCGCCTCCAGTTCCGGGATCCAGCGGGGTGTGGTCATCAGGTCCGGGACCAGGTGCTCGGCGACCGCATAGGCGTCGAGGTGGTCCCGTACCGCCTCGTAGACCCGTACCAGGGCGTGCGTCATGAGGGTGTCGTCGGTGACGTGCCCGTCTCCCTTGTGGTACGGGGCGATCGGGCGGGCCGTGCGCCAGTCCTCGTACCACGGGCCGACGATGCCGTGCACCCGGCCGCCGTGCCGTTCCACGATCTGGTCGGGGCTCCAGCCCTCCACCGGCCCGCCGAGCGCGTCGCCGACGGCGGCCCCGACGAGAGCGCCTGCGGCCCGTTCCTCCAACGTGAGCGTGAGCGTCATGTCTGGATCATCCCTTGTGCGAGGTGAGTTCCGTGCGAGCGAGGAGCGCGGCGAGTTCCACGAGATCGGTGCCGGCGAGGCGGGGGAGGGCGCAGCCGGAGAGGGTGCGGCAGGCCTCGCGCCAGGCGGCGGGGATCGAATCGCCGCCGCCGAGTGCGCCGGTGAGGGCGCCGGCCAGGGCGGGAGCGGAGTCCGCGACGCGGGACAGGCAGGCGGCGGCCGGGACGGCCTCGGCCACCTTGCCGCGGGCGGCGGTCGCGAGGGCGAGCGCTACGGGCACGGTCTCGGCGGCGGCGATCCCGTAGCTGTAGACGTGGTCCACGATCTCGTGCTCGAGGGTGGGGACGATGGCGAAGGCGCCGCCGCCGGCGTCCGTCTGGGTACGGGCGAGCTTGAGGGCGTGCCGGGCGTTGCGGCCGATCTCGGTGGCCTCCGGAAGCTGGGCGAGCGCGGCCTCGACGGCGGTGTCGACGTCGGCGCCGGCCAGGGCGGTGGCGACGGCGGCGGCCATGGCGCGGGCGCCGTGGACGCCGTCGCCGTCCTGGGTGTAGCGGGCGTCGAACTCGGCGAGGTCCGCGGCGGCGTCCGGGTCGCCGGGGTAGACGACGGCGAGGACGCAGGCGCGGACGCAGGCGGCGTCGTCGAAGAAGTGCGGGTTGTCGTGGCCGGTGGCGGGCGGGCGCAGGCCGGTGGCGAGGTTGCCGAGGCCGGCCCGGACGGAGATCCGGGCCCTCAGGGGCAGTACGGCGGACTCGACCTCGGGGGCGCGTTCCGCCGCGGCGGCGACCTCGGAGGCGAGCGCGTTCCAGGCGAGGTCGATGGCGGCGCGCATGCGGCGGGACCGGGACAGGTCGCTGAGCAGGACTCCGGAGGCGGTGAGTACGGACTCGGCGACGAAGGCGGCCCACTCGGCGTCGTCGGAGGGGCCCAGGCGCAGCGGTTCGGGGGGCTGGTTGAGGGCGATGGGGACGGGGAGGGTGGTGGTGGCGTTCTGCTCGGCGAAGGTGTCGAGCTCGCGGGTGAGGCGGCGGGTCCACTCGGGCATCCGGCTGGCGCGGTGGCGCGCCGCGGGCCACCCGGCCGCGTCGCCTGCGGCGAGCCCGATGAGCAGCCCTTCGATCCGCCGGGCCGCCTGCGGCGGGCTCGGCGGAGCTACCCGGTCCGCCGGTGGCGCGGGGCTTACCGGTCTCGCCGTTCTCGCCGGGGTCACCGGGCGTACCAGGCGCGCCGTGCCGGCCGCGCCGGCGGCTCTCGCCGTGCCCGTCGTGCCCGTCGTGCCGGCCGTCGGGTTCGCTGTGCCGGCGGGTCTCGCCGTACTGCCCGCGCTCGCCGGTCCCGCGGGTCCGGCCGTGCCGGCTGTGCTGCCCGGGCTTCCACGGCCGGCCGGGCTTTCCGGGATTCCCGGGCTCGCCGGGGTCATGGGGATGGGGGGCGGGGGTGAGGGGGGTTCGGTGTCCGGCGTCGTGTACGGGGTGTACGGGGACGGGGTCATCGGGGGGCCTCGTATTCCGGGGTGAGGAGGTCCGCGATGTCCAGGACGTGGTAGCCCCGCATCGAGGGGAGGCAGCTGCCGCGGACCGGGCCGATGGCCGAGGACCAGGCGGCGGGGATCGCAGCGGCGCCGGACAGGGCCCCGGACAGGGCGCCGGCCACCGCCGCCGTGGTGTCCGCGTCGCGGCCCATGTTCACGGCCGTGAGGACCGAGGAGGGGAAGTCGCCCCCGCAGGCGGCGAACGCCCCGAAGGCCAGCCCCACCGCCTCCGGGGCGAGGTCCGTCCACGGGTAGCCGCCGATGACCACGGCCGAGCGCACGGCCCGTTCGCCCCGCGGGGCGGCGGTGACGGCCCTGCGCAGGGACCGGGCCGTCCAGGAGTCGGCGGGGATCACCGACAGGGCGGCGGCGATCACCGACGGCGGGCCGGCGCCCGCCATCGCCGCGGCCACGCCCGCCGCGACCGCCTGGCCGCCGTAGATGCCCTCGCCGTCGTGGCTGACGCAGCCGTCGATCGCGACGAGCCGCGCGGCCTCCGCCGGGCGGCCCGCCGCGAAGACCCCGAAGGGCGCCGCCCGCATGGCCAGGCCGTCCGACCAGGCGTGCCGGTGCTGGGCCGAGATGGGGGCCGCCAGACCGCGCCGGAGGTTCTCGAGGGTGCCGCGCTCGGAGAAGCCCGCGCCCCGGAAGGGGCCCTCGTCCAGGTCCGCGATCCAGTGGTGCCAGGCCCGCTCCACGTGGGAGACGGTGAGCGCGGAGCCGTGCCGGGCCAGCAGCAGCCCGGAGAAGATCGCGTACTCGGTGTCGTCCGTGCCCGCCGGGTCCTCCGACACGAAGCCCTCGATGCGGCCCCACTTCGCCCGGATCTCCGACGGCTTCATGTTCTCCGCGGGGGCGCCCAGCGCGTCACCCACCGCGAGTCCCAGAAGAGCGCCCCTGGCCCGTTCGAGGAGGACCTGCGGATTGCATGCAATCAGCTCCATGGCGCGCCTCTCCACTTGATGGGACTCATATTGAGCCCTTGGGGGATTTGTGCCATGGCATGAGGTTTGTCGCTCGTCGCGAAACACCCCGCGCGCACCCTCGTCACCCGGTCGCCGACCCGCAAAACCGCAGGTAAGTACGGCCTTCCTTGCTGGCGGGGAGCTGAATTCGTGCGTAGTTTCGAGGTGTTCCGGGGGAGCGGGAGGCCGTATGGCGCCCGTTCGCACAAAAGGGGAGATAGGCCGCATGTCCATCATCGACATCGAAGCACCGCTGCACACCGCGCACCGTGACAACCACACCCACCGGGACGTCAACGGCGGATGGCTGCGGCCGGCGGTCTTCGGTGCCATGGACGGGCTCGTCTCCAACCTCGCCCTCATGACCGGTGTGGCCGGCGGCGCCGTCGCCCCGCACGCCATCGTGATCACCGGCCTGGCCGGCCTCGCGGCCGGCGCCTTCTCCATGGCGGCCGGCGAATACACCTCCGTGGCCTCGCAGCGCGAGCTGGTCCTCGCCGAACTGGACGTAGAGCGCCAGCAGTTGCGTAAACACCCCGTCGACGAGATGGAGGAGCTGGCCGAGCTCTACGTCTCGCGCGGCGTCGAGCCCCCGCTCGCCCGCGAGGTGGCCATGCAGCTGTCCCGCGACCCGGAGCAGGCGCTGGAGATCCACGCCCGCGAGGAGCTCGGCATCGACCCCGACGACCTGCCCTCGCCGCTCGTCGCCGCCGCCTCGTCCTTCGGCTCCTTCGCGCTGGGCGCGCTGCTCCCCGTACTGCCGTACCTGCTCGGAGCCGCGTCGCTGTGGCCCGCGGTGGTGCTGGCGCTGGCGGGGCTCTTCGCCTGCGGTGCGGTGGTTTCCCGGGTCACGGCCCGGTCCTGGTGGTACAGCGGGCTGCGCCAGCTGGCCCTGGGTGGCGCGGCCGCGGGTGTGACGTACATCCTGGGAACCTGGATCGGCGGAGCCATAGGCTGACCGGGCTTGGAGTGAGACACTATGCAGCGCACCACATAAGTAGTCCGTTACTCGGCGGTTTCGCTCGCGTGTCCGCCGGGTACCAGAACAGGGCTGCGGGCAACGATGCCCGCCCCCGCCGGGACCTTCGGCCCGTCATCGTGTCGTGAGAGCCGCCTTGAGAACACGGCGAAGGTCCCCTCTTTTCTGCCCCGCAGTGTCCGCATGTTGGAATGGCATATCCGCTTCGCGGGATTGTCGTCATCATGTAATCTGCACGAAATTTCGCAGAGGGCCAACGTCGTCCCTCGGCTATGCACATATGCCACGACGACGACGGGAGAGCCGATGCGTTCCGCATCCACGCACTCCGCGACCGGCCCCAGCACCACCGCCTGGTCGCCCATGGACGGTCGCCCCGCCCAGCAGGGCATGTACGACCCGCGCAACGAGAAGGACGCCTGTGGCGTCGGATTCGTGGCGAACCTCACCGGCGAGGCCACCCACACCCTCGTTGAGCAGGCCCTGACCGTATTGCGGAACCTCGAGCACCGCGGCGCCACCGGCTCCGAGCCGGACTCGGGCGACGGCGCCGGAATCCTCTGCCAGGTGCCGGACGCGTTCCTGCGCGAGGTGGCCGGATTCGCCCTTCCCGAGGCCGGCGCGTACGCCGTCGGCATCGCCTTCCTCCCCGCCGACGGCACCGCACAGGCCGTCGCCGTGGAGCAGATCGAGGCCATCGCCGCCGAGGAGAACCTGACGGTCCTCGGCTGGCGCGAGGTTCCGGTGACGCCGGACCTGCTCGGCAACGGCGCCCGCGCCACCATGCCGGCCTTCTCGCAGCTCTTCGTGAGCAACGGCAGCACCGGCATCGAGCTGGACCGCAAGGCCTTCGTGCTGCGCAAGCGCGCCGAGCGCGAGGCCGGGGTCTACTTCCCGTCGCTCTCCGCCCGCACGATCGTCTACAAGGGCATGCTGACCACCGGCCAGCTGGAGCCCTTCTTCCCGGACCTCTCCGACCGTCGCTTCGCCTCGACGCTGGCCCTGGTCCACTCCCGGTTCTCGACGAACACCTTCCCGTCCTGGCCGCTCGCCCACCCGTACCGCTTCGTCGCGCACAACGGCGAGATCAACACGGTCAAGGGCAACCGCAACTGGATGAAGGCCCGCGAGTCCCAGCTGGCGTCCGACGTCTTCGGCGACGGCGCGCTGGACCGGATCTTCCCGATCTGCACCCCCGACGCCTCCGACTCGGCCTCCTTCGACGAGGTCCTGGAGCTGCTCCACCTCGGCGGCCGGTCGCTGCCGCACAGCGTGCTGATGATGATCCCGGAGGCGTGGGAGAACCACACCTCCATGGCCCCGGCCCGCCGCGCGTTCTACAAGTACCACTCCACGATGATGGAGCCCTGGGACGGCCCGGCCTGCGTCACCTTCACCGACGGCACCCAGGTCGGCGCGGTCCTCGACCGCAACGGTCTGCGCCCCGGCCGCTACTGGGTCACCGACGACGGCCTCGTCGTGCTCGGCTCCGAGGTCGGCGTGCTCGACATCGACCCGGCCAAGGTCGTCCGCAAGGGCCGCCTGCAGCCCGGCAAGATGTTCCTCGTCGACACCGCCCAGAAGCGGATCATCGAGGACGACGAGATCAAGGACGAGCTGGCCGCCGCCGCCCCGTACGCGGACTGGCTGGAGACCGGCGAGATCGAGCTGTCGGACCTGCCCGAGCGCGAGCACATCGTGCACACCCACGCCTCGGTCACCCGCCGCCAGCAGACCTTCGGCTACACCGAGGAAGAGCTGCGCGTCATCCTCGCGCCGATGGCCCGTACCGGCGGCGAGCCGCTCGGCTCCATGGGTACGGACTCCCCGATCGCGGCCCTGTCCGAGCGCCCCCGGCTGCTCTTCGACTACTTCACCCAGCTCTTCGCGCAGGTCACGAACCCGCCGCTGGACGCCATCCGCGAGGAGCTCGTCACCTCGCTGCTGTCCTCGATCGGCCCCGAGTCCAACCTGCTCGAGCCGACCGCCGCGTCGTGCCGCAGCGTCACGCTGCCGTTCCCGGTGATCGACAACGACGAGCTGGCCAAGCTCATCCACGTCAACGCCGACGGCGACATGCCGGGCATGAAGGCCGCCACCCTCTCGGGCCTCTACCGGGTCTCGGGCGGCGCCGAGGCACTGGCCGCGCGGATCGCCGAGATCCGTACCGAGGCCGACGCCGCCATCGCGGCCGGCGCCCGCCTGATCGTCCTCTCGGACCGCCACTCGGACGCCGAGCACGCGCCGATCCCCTCGCTGCTGCTCACCTCCGCCGTGCACCACCACCTCATCGCCACCAAGCAGCGCACCCAGGTGGGCCTGCTGGTCGAGGCCGGCGACGTCCGCGAGGTCCACCACGTCGCGCTGCTCATCGGCTACGGCGCGGCCGCGGTCAACCCGTACCTCGCCATGGAGTCCGTCGAGGACCTGCTGCGCGCCGGTACCTTCCTGTCCGGCCTGGAGCCGGAGCAGGCCATCAAGAACCTGATCTACGCGCTCGGCAAGGGCGTCCTGAAGGTCATGTCCAAGATGGGCATCTCCACCGTGGCCTCCTACCGCGGCGCGCAGGTCTTCGAGGCCGTCGGTCTGAACGAGGAGTTCGTCGGCGCGTACTTCAGCGGCACCGCCACCAAGATCGGCGGCGCCGGCCTGGAGGTCATCGCCAAGGAGGTGGCCGCGCGCCACGCCAAGGCGTACCCGGTCTCCGGCATCGCGGCCACGCACCGCGCGCTGGAGATCGGCGGCGAGTACCAGTGGCGCCGCGAGGGCGAGCCGCACCTGTTCGACCCGGAGACGGTCTTCCGCCTCCAGCACGCCACCCGCAACCGCCGGTACGACATCTTCCGGCAGTACACGGACCGCGTGAACGAGCAGTCCGAGCGCCTCATGACGCTCCGCGGCCTGTTCGGCTTCAAGAGCGACCGCCCGTCGATCTCCATCGACGAGGTGGAGTCGGTCGCCGACATCGTCAAGCGCTTCTCCACCGGCGCCATGTCGTACGGCTCCATCTCCAAGGAGGCGCACGAGACCCTCGCCATCGCCATGAACCAGCTGGGCGCCAAGTCCAACACCGGTGAGGGCGGCGAGGACCCGGAGCGCCTGTACGACCCGGCGCGCCGCTCCTCCATCAAGCAGGTCGCCTCCGGCCGCTTCGGTGTCACGAGCGAGTACCTGGTCAACGCGGACGACATCCAGATCAAGATGGCGCAGGGCGCCAAGCCCGGCGAGGGCGGCCAGCTGCCCGGCCACAAGGTCTACCCGTGGGTCGCCAAGACCCGGCACTCCACCCCGGGTGTCGGCCTGATCTCCCCGCCGCCGCACCACGACATCTACTCCATCGAGGACCTGGCTCAGCTGATCCACGACCTCAAGAACGCCAACCCGGCCGCGCGCATCCACGTGAAGCTCGTGTCCGAGGTCGGCGTGGGCACGGTCGCCGCCGGTGTCTCCAAGGCCCACGCGGACGTCGTCCTCATCTCCGGCCACGACGGCGGTACGGGCGCCTCTCCGCTGACGTCCCTGAAGCACGCGGGCGGCCCCTGGGAGCTCGGCCTCGCCGAGACCCAGCAGACCCTGCTGCTCAACGGCCTGCGCGACCGCATCGTGGTCCAGACGGACGGCCAGCTCAAGACCGGCCGCGACGTGGTCATCGCCGCGCTGCTCGGCGCCGAGGAGTTCGGTTTCGCGACCGCGCCGCTCGTCGTCTCCGGCTGCGTCATGATGCGCGTCTGCCACCTGGACACCTGCCCGGTCGGCATCGCCACGCAGAACCCGGTCCTGCGCGACCGGTTCTCCGGCAAGCCCGAGTTCGTCGTCAACTTCTTCGAGTTCATCGCGGAGGAGGTGCGCGAGATCCTCGCCGAGCTGGGCTTCCGCACCATCGAGGAGGCCGTCGGCCACGCCGAGCTGCTCGACACCACCAAGGCCGTGACGCACTGGAAGGCGCAGGGTCTCGACCTCGAGCCGCTCTTCTACGTGCCCGAGCTGCCCGAGGGCGCGGTCCGCCACGCCCTGATCGAGCAGGACCACGGTCTGGAGAAGGCCCTCGACAACGAGCTCATCGAGCTCGCGGCCGACGCGCTGAACGCCGACTCCGCCGAGGCCGCCCTGCCGGTCCGCGCCCAGGTCGCGATCCGCAACATCAACCGCACCGTCGGCACGATGCTCGGCCACCACGTCACCAAGAAGTTCGGTGGCGCGGGCCTGCCCGACAACACCATCGACCTGACCTTCACCGGCAGCGCCGGCCAGTCCTTCGGCGCCTTCGTGCCGAAGGGCGTCACCCTCCGCCTGGAGGGCGACGCCAACGACTACGTCGGCAAGGGCCTCTCCGGCGGCCGGATCGTGGTCCGCCCGGACCGCGGCGCCGACCACCTCGCCGAGTACTCCACCATCGCCGGCAACACCATCGGCTACGGGGCCACCGGCGGCGAGATGTTCCTGCGCGGCCGCACCGGCGAGCGCTTCTGCGTCCGCAACTCCGGCGCCCTGGTCGTCTCGGAGGGCGTGGGCGACCACGGCTGCGAGTACATGACCGGCGGTACGGCGGTCGTCCTGGGCGAGACGGGCCGCAACTTCGCGGCCGGCATGTCGGGCGGCGTCGCGTACGTCATCGACCTCGACCCGGACAACGTCAACGTCGGCAACGTCGGTGCCGTCGAGACCGTGCTGTCCGACGCCGACAAGCAGTGGCTGCACGATGTGGTGCGCCGCCACGAGGAGGAGACCGGCTCGACCGTGGCCGCGAAGCTCCTGGCCGACTGGTCCGTCGCGGCGGACCGCTTCAGCAAGATCATCCCGACCACGTACAAGGCAGTGCTCGCCGCCAAGGACGCCGCTGAGCTCGCCGGACTCTCGGAATCCGAGACCACGGAGAAGATGATGGAGGCGGCGACCCATGGCTGACCCGAAGGGCTTCCTCACCACCCCGCGCGAGACCGCCTGCTCCCGTCCTGTGGCCGACCGCCTCAAGGACTGGAACGAGGTCTACGTTCCGGGCTCGCTGCTCCCGATCATCAGCAAGCAGGCCGGCCGCTGCATGGACTGCGGCATCCCGTTCTGCCACAACGGCTGCCCGCTGGGGAACCTGATCCCCGAGTGGAACGACTTCGCGTACCGCGAGGACTGGTCGGCGGCCTCCGAGCGGCTGCACGCCACGAACAACTTCCCGGAGTTCACCGGCCGCCTGTGCCCGGCTCCGTGCGAGTCGGCGTGTGTGCTCGGCATCAACCAGCCGGCCGTCACGATCAAGAACGTCGAAGTCTCGATCATCGACAAGGCCTGGGACAACGGGAACGTCACCCCGCAGCCGCCGGAGCGGCTGTCCGGCAAGACGGCCGCCGTCATCGGCTCCGGCCCGGCGGGTCTCGCCGCGGCCCAGCAGCTGACCCGGGCCGGGCACACCGTCGTGGTGTACGAGCGCGCCGACCGCGTCGGCGGCCTGCTGCGCTACGGCATCCCCGAGTTCAAGATGGAGAAGGTGCACATCAACCGCCGCATCGAGCAGATGCGTGCGGAGGGCACCAAGTTCCGTACGGGCATCGAGGTCGGCCGCGACATCACCGCCACGGACCTGCGCAAGCGGTTCGACGCGGTGGTCATCGCGGCGGGCGCCACGGTCTCCCGAGACCTCCCGGTCCCGGGCCGCGAGCTGAACGGCATCCACTTCGCGATGGAGTACCTGCCGCTCGCGAACAAGGTCCAGGAGGGCGACTTCATGGCGCCCCCCATCACGGCCGAGGGCAAGCACGTGGTCGTCATCGGCGGCGGCGACACCGGCGCGGACTGCGTGGGCACCGCGCACCGCCAGGGCGCGGCCTCGGTCACGCAGCTGGAGATCATGCCGAAGCCGGGCGAGGACCGCAACGCCAACCAGCCGTGGCCGACGTTCCCGATGCTCTACAAGGTCACCTCGGCCCACGAGGAGGGCGGCGAGCGGGTCTACTCCGTCTCCACCACCCACTTCGAGGGCGACGAGGACGGCAACGTCAAGGCCCTGCACCTGGTCGAGGTCGAGTTCGCCGACGGCAAGCTCGTCCAGAAGCCCGGCACCGAGCGCGTCCTCCCCGCGCAGCTGGTCACCCTGGCGATGGGCTTCACGGGCACCGACCAGGCCAACGGCCTGGTGGAGCAGTTCGGCCTGGCGATGGACGCGCGGGGCAACATCGAGCGCGACGCCTCCTACGCGACCAACGTCGACGGCGTCTTCGTCGCCGGCGACGCGGGCCGCGGCCAGTCGCTCATCGTCTGGGCCATCGCGGAGGGCCGCTCGGCCGCCCGCGGCGTGGACCGCTTCCTGACGGGCGCGAGCGCGCTCCCGTACCCGGTCAAGCCGACGGACCGCTCCCTGACGGTGTAACCCCGTCACCCTCCCCTCGGGGAGACCCCTCATACGGTCCGTACAACGGCGTACGGAAACCTGACGCAGCGCCCGCCATAGTCCCCGACCAGGGATGGCGGGCGCTGTGGCGTGCGGGCGGTCTATTCAGGGGTGAACTCGTACCGGAGCTCAT
Source organism: Streptomyces sp. LARHCF249 (assembly GCF_052871255.1). Classification (NCBI taxonomy): domain Bacteria; kingdom Bacillati; phylum Actinomycetota; class Actinomycetes; order Kitasatosporales; family Streptomycetaceae; genus Streptomyces; species Streptomyces sp. LARHCF249. The sequence goes on along the minus strand of NZ_JBIXJQ010000012.1, from coordinate 39,875 downwards.
ACAAATGGCCGGCCTTCACCATGACGGTGACCTCGATGGGGCGTTCGCCTTCGCCGTACACCGTGCGGAGGGTCCGCAGGACCGGCAGGTCTCCTGGCAGTCGCAGGGCGCCGTACTGCTCCTGCGTCGGGACCCGGGCGGAGATCCGGTCCACGCTGCGGCGGGGCGGGAAGCCGAGGTCCGCGAGCAGGGTCGGGGTGCCGCCCTTGATGCGGAGCGGCGCGGCAAGAGCGGTACCGCGGGCGATGTCCGGCGGGTAGTACGTGCCGACCAGCTCGGCGGGCTCGTCATCGACACTGATCAGCTGTCGACGGCACACGGCGAGTGCCCCCTCCGGCAACCCGAGGGCGGCGGCGATGTCCCCGACCACCGGCACTTCCTCCACGGCGATCAGAATGCTGCAGGCCCGTGAGCCCTGGCCGGCTACTTCGGCAAGCCAGGGGTACACCGCCCCGGAGGCTGCGCGGTTGAGGGAGCCGGCGGGCCGGACCGTCCGCTGACGATTCGCCCGTACCGTCACCGCCGCGCCTGCCCGGCCGACGACGAGCCCCTCGCCCTTGAGGAGGTGGACGGCCTTCTGGATCGTGGCGTTGGACGCGTCGAACCGGCTCTTGAGGTGTGCCGTGGACGGCAACTTGGCCCCAGGTGCCAGGTCACCGCTCATGATCTCGTCGCGCAGGTCGGCGGCGATGCGTGCGTGCAGGGGCCGGGGATCGAGGGCGGGGTCGTCGGTGGGCAAGGTCATCCGATCCTGATCTCGTACCGCAGTTGCTGGCGCGCCGCCGGCATGAGCATCACGTCCGCCTGGATGGCCCGGTCTGTCGCGTCGTAGGTGACACGGGACAGCAGCAGAACCGGTTCGGCCTCAGCCAGACGCAGTTGTTCGCGCTCCCCGGTGCTCGGCATGCGGGCGGTCACGTGCTCGGTGACGCGCACGCCCACGTGCCCCAGCGCTGCCAGCAGGGTGACCGCTCCACCGGGGATCTTCGCGGTCCCCGCGAGCGGCGTGCCCGCCGCGATGCCGGCGGGGTAGTAGGTGTCGGTCAACTCGCACGGCTCGCCGTCGAGTTCGATCACGCGGCGCCGGATGACCACCGGTTGGCCCTCCGGTAGGCCGAGCAGCGCGGCGACCTCGGGAGTGGCGGGCGTCTGCCGTGCCTCGACGATGCGCTGCCCACCTCGGCGTCCCTTCGCCTTGGCCTCGTCGCTCCAGGCGTCGGACTGCCCGGCGGCACGGGGCGCCAGGTACGGCATCGACGTACTGGTCCATCCGCTGCTGCCCACATCGTCCTCCCGGTTCTCCGTCAGGGGGCGGTATCCCGACCCACGTTATGCGACACGAGGTGTCTCTTCTCGCAAACCTTGCCGCTTTTCGCGAATAGCGCTACGGTCTGTGTGGTCTCGGAAACTCGGAGACATGCGGCTCTGTGCCTCGGAGCTCGCCGCGAACGCGGTACTTCACGGTGCTCCTCCCGGCAGGGATTTCGGCGTTCGCCTCGTGCGTGAGCCCGGCCGGGTACTGATCGAGGTTCGTGACAGCGGTCCGGGGCTTCCGGTGATCCAGTGCACCGCGCCGGACGCTCCCGCCGGGCGGGGGCTGTGGCTGGTGAGGGAGGTCGCAGACGAGTTCGGAGTGCTCGATGAGGCGGTGGGCAAGACCGCCTGGGTTGCCTTCGAGGCGTGAGGGGTCAGGCAGTTGCACGACCGTCGGGCCGGCCGTCATGGTGGCGTGTTCGTGGTTTCCAGTAGGACGCACTGGTCGAAGTTCATGCAGCCGCACTCCAGACAGTTCGCGACCGCCTGCCGTAAGGCCTGGGTTTGTGCAATGCGGCGGTCGAGTTCGGGGAGCTTGCGCGTGGCCATGTCCCGCCACTGGCGGGTGGCAGACGGTGTGGTGCTGCCGGCCAGCAGCTGCGTGATCTCGGCGAGGGTGAACCCGGCCCGCTGCGCCATCTTGATCAGGGCGACCCGGCGGACGGTGGTCGCGGGCCACACTCTGCGGCCGCGTTCGCGGCGAGCGCCGGGCAGCAGACCGCGCTCTTCCCAGTAGCGCAGGGCCGAAGCGCGCACGCGGGCCTTGTCCGCGAGTTCACCGATGGGCAGGTACCGCATGCCAGCCCTCTTCCTTGTCCGGCCTTGACTTCAAGCGTGCTTGAAGGACGACTGTGACCCGCATGTTCTCAGCTGATCCGGGACGCCTGGTGCCCGGCCCCTACCGCTTGCTGTTCGCCGACCGGACGTTTCGGCGGATGCTGCCGGTCTTCGCGCTGTCCGACCTGGGCGATGGCATGACCGTCGTCGCCGTCGCGTGGCTGGCGCTCGCGCTGGGGCCCGACGGCGGCCAGGGCACGCTGGCCGGCATCGCCGTTGCCGCCTACGTCCTTCCCGGTGCGCTGGGCGCGCTGATCCTGGGAAGGTGGATGCGGCGGCTTCCCGCACGGCGGCTCCTGATCACCGACTCCTCGCTGCGGGCCGTACTGCTGGGGGCGGTCCCCCTGGCGCACGTGGCGGGACTGCTCACACCGGCCGTGTACGTCGGGCTCCTCGGCGCCTCCTCGCTGCTGCACGCCTGGGGCAAGGCGGGCAAACACGCCCTGTTCGTCCCCCTGCTCTCCGACGGCCAGCGTCTGACGGCCAACGGCGTGCTCAGCACCAGCCTGTGGAGCGCGACCATCGCGGGTCCTGCTCTCGCGGGCCTGCTCGTGGGAGTGGCGTCCCCGGCATGGATCATCGGCTTGAACGCCGCCACTTTCGCCGTGCTCGCCCTCCAGACCGGCCGCACCACCCTGCCTCCCCCACCCGAACCGGTACCGGTACCGGTGACCGGCGGTGCACAGCGGGGGCTGGGCATTCTGCTCCGCCGGCCGGAACTCCTCGGGCTGCTCGCCGTGACCTGGGTGTTCAACTTCGCGTTCGGCCCCGTCGAAGTCGCCCTGCCCCTGTTCGTCGCGGACGACCTCCATGCCGGCGCGGGGCTGCTCGGCGCCTACTGGGCCGCCTTCGGTGTCGGAGCCGTCGTCGGCGCCCTCGCGCTGAGCGCGGCCAGACGGCTGCCGCTGTGGCCCGCCATGCTCGGCATCATCGCGGGCCACGGCGTCGGCATGCTCCCCTTCGCCCTCACGCACAGCTCCCTCCCTTCCGTGATCGGCTTCGCTTTCGCCGGACTCGTCTACGGCCCCTACTCCGCGCTCTCCCTCACCCTGATCCAGGGCCGCGCACCCGCCGGGTCACTCACCACGGTTCTGGCCGCACGCAGCGCCGTGCTCCTGACGGCCTCCCCCCTCGGAGCGGCGCTCGGCGGCTTCCTCCTCGACCGGACCAGCGCCCCTGCCGTCCTCGTCGGCTGCGGTGCACTGATGATCGCCACCGTCCCCGTCAGCGCCGTTGCGCTGAAGCTCTCCGGAGATCACCGACGACGACAGCAGCCCGCGGGACTCCGGAAGGCGTTCTGAAACGATCACTCAGGGTCTTCGGGATCCTCCTGGAGCCAGCGGTGGATCAGGGGGAGGAGCTGTTCGCCGTCCAGGGGGTCGGCCGTGTAGTCGGAGGCGCCCGCGGACAGGGCCTTCTCGCGGCCCATGGGAGTGGCCTTGCGGGCCAGGGCGATGAGGGGGCGCAGGGACGGGCCCGTGAGGTGGGCGATGACGGAGGCGGCCGCCGAGCCGGCGCCCATGCCCTGGGTGGGCAGTCGGAGGAGTACGAGGGCCACCTCCGGGTCGGCGGTGACGGCGGCGATCGCCTGGGGGACCCGTTCGGCCCACAGGACCTCCAGGCCGTGGCGTTCGAAGTCGGTGGTGAGCGCGAACGCGGCGCGGACGTCGTCGTCCACGATCAGTACCTTCTGGCCCGAGAAGCCGTACGCCGGGGCCGATGCGGGATGCGGCTGCTCGGGAGCGGGTACGTCCCGCGGTTCCGGGTGGGGCAACGGGCCGCCGGGTATCAGCGGCAGGTAGAGGGTGAACACGGAACCGAGGCCGCGTTCGCTCACCACATGGATCTCGCCGTCCATCAGCCGGGCGATCTCCCGGCTGATGGACAGCCCGAGGCCCGTCCCGACGTGCTGCGTGTCGGTCGGGTCGCCGGCGTGCGTGAACGCCTCGAAGATGACCTTCAGTCTGCCGTCGGAGATGCCGATGCCCGTGTCGGCGACCGAGAAGGCGATGAGCTCCGCGGCCTTCATGTCGGCGAGCCGTCCGTGGACGGAGGGCGGTGCGTCCGGGCCGGCGGGCTGGATGTCGAGCCGCACTTCGCCGCGGTCGGTGAACTTCACGGCGTTGGCCAGCAGGCCCCGCAGGATCTGGAGCAGCCGCCGCTCGTCCGCGTACAGCGTCTGCGGCAGCTCGGGCGCCACCCGCACGTGCAGACCCAGCCCCTTCTCCTCCGCCAGCGGCGAGAACGCCGCGTCGAGGTGGTCGGCGACCTGGAGCAGGGGCACCCGGACCGGGACGATCTCCATCCGGCCCGTCTCCGCGTCGGACAGGTCGAGGATGTCGTCCAGCAAGAGGAGCAGGTCGTGGCCCGCCCCCTGGATGGCCCGGGCGTACTCGACCTGCTTCGCGGTGAGCGTCCCGCCGGCGTTGTCGGCGAGCTCCTGCGCCAGCAGCTGCAGGGAGCTCAGCGGAGTGCGCAGCTCGTGCGACATGTTCGCCAGGAACTCGCTCTTGTGCCGGATCGACACCGCGAGCAGCTCGTTGTGCTCCTGCAGGGCCTGCCGCGCCTCTTCGATCCGGGCGAACTGCTCCTCGATCTCGCTGTTCTTGTCGGCCAGCCGCGCCGCCTTCTCCTCCAGTTGCCGGTTGGCGGCCTGGAGCGCGCCCTGGCGGTTCTCCAGCATCGTGGACCGCTCGCGCCACTGCTCGGTCAGCTCCTGCGACTTCGTCAGCAGCACCTCGTTGTGCCGCTGGACGAGGACCGCGGCCGTGCTGCGCTCGATGAACTCGCCCACCACGGTGGGCACGTCCGTACTGCGCTCGCGCAGCCAGTGCTCCGCCTCCGACACCCGCGTCGCGGAGAGCAGGTCCCCGTCCGCGGCCCGCTCCTCCATGACGGCGAGCCACTGCTGGAAGTCGGCGTCGGCGTCGACCCAGTCGGCGAGTCTGTTCCACTCCCGGATCAGCGCCTCGTGGGCGATCTCCGCCGTCCCCGGTCCGGTCGTCCCGAGCACCACCAGCCGCCGGTAGGGCTCGGCCAGGAGCTGGGCGACGTGCCAGTCCTGGCCCAGGTGCGCCTTCAGGGCCGTCACCCGGACCGCGCTGCTCGCTCCGCCGCGGGCCCGCACCATGGACAGCAGCACCCGCCGGATCCGGGCCTCGTCCAGCTGCCGGACCAGGAACTGGAAGGCCTTCTCGGCGTGCCGGTTGAGCGCCCCCGAGACGCCGCCCAGCGCGTGGTACCCGTCGAAGGTGATCTTCCGTTCCTGCTGCATCGGCCAGAGCTCGGTGAGCGCGAACTCGAGCAGCGGAAGGCTGCCCGGAGCCTTGGCCGCCTCGGCGGCGATGGCCTCGGCGACGCCCTGGCTGTAGACGACTCCGGCCGCGGCGGCCGGTTCCACGATCACCCGGGTCAGCGCCGCCTCGTCCAGCGGGGAGACGTTGAGCTGGCGGTCCTGAATGCGCGGACCGACGGTGGGCAGGTCCAGCAGGTCCGGCAGGAAGTCGGACCGCAGGGTGCAGACGAGCCGGACCGGTACGTCGTCCATGGTGTCCGGCTCCGGGAACATCCGCTCCAGGAACTCCTGCCGCGGCCCGGACGCGCCGTTGCTGAGCACCTCCTCGAACTGGTCGCCGACGAGGGCGAGCCGGCGGCCGGTGAGCAGTGCGATCCGGGTGGCGACCGGCCAGAACCCCTCTTCCCGCAGGGAGCGCGCCCGGCTCTCCAGCCGCTCCAGCGTGTGGTGGGCGCCGGGGTCCTCCAGATCCAGCAGCGCACGCGCCACCGAGTCGTACGGGCTGGATCCGGGCCGGAAGCTCGCCACGGTCCACCCGTCGGCGGCCAGGGCCGGCTCCAGGCCGGCCGCGACCAGGGAGGACTTGCCGACCCCCGAAGGCCCGGCGACCACGACGCAGGGCTGGTTCCCGAGCATCGCCCCGAGCCGTTCGATCTCCCTCTCCCGGCCCACGAACACCCCGGCCCGGGCATCGGCCGCGGTGAACGCCTGCAGGCCCCGGTAGGGGCACGGGGGCAGCACGCTGCGTTCCAGTACTTCCGGCCAGGCCGAGGCCATCTCCGACAGGGGCACGGCGTACGCGTCCTCGTGCTCGCCGCCCCGGCTCGCGACGGCCAGCATGCCGATCACCGCGTCCCCCCAGCGGTCCGACATGATGGCGGGCGAGCCGCTGTAGCCGGGCTGGGCGCGCAGCGCGGACTCGGCGGACGTGTCGAGCTGGACCAGGCCGCCGCCCACCGCGCCGCGCAGGACGCAGCTGCTCCAGGCGCCGTTGGCCTTGCGCGGGGGACTGCCCGGGTAGCCGAAGACGGACACCTCGGTGCTCTCCGCGAGGCCGTTCCTCGGGTCGACGAGCCGCGCCGGGCCGGCCCCCACCGGCAGGGTGTCCCCGCCCACCAGGACGAGTCCCGCGATGTCGCGGCCCGGCCGCCCGGGCCCCGGAGGCGGATCCCACGCCGTGATCCGGCAGTTGCGCAGAGGACCGCCCTCGGCATCGCCGAGCAGGACGAACTCGACCTGGATGCGCGCCTCGTCCCCCGGCCGGTCGGCGGCCCCCTTCTGCCGGCCCAGGGCTACGTTGACCACGTGCGCGCAGGTCACGATGTGCTTGTCGCCCACGACGAAGCCGACCCCGACGGGAACGTCGGAGGTGCCCTGCCTGATCTTGACGACGAACCCGTCGCGCCGCGCCCCCATCCGGCTCAGGCGCGGTGCCAGACGAGACGGACGGCGAAGTTCACCTCTGCCGTGCCCTTCGCGACGATGACGCCGGTCTCGCCGCCCATCTTCAGCCCGAACTCGATCTCGGCCTCGTCCGGGCCCAGTTCGCGTACGGTCCGGGCGACCTTCGCCAGGGTGGGCTTCACCTGGTCCAGGGCGTCCTGCACCGAGACGCGGGCCCGTCCCACCAGTCCGTCCCCGGCCGCCAGCTCCAGGTCGGATCCCGCTAAGTCCCCGTCGACCTCGAACACGACGGCGGTCTCGTCGCCGCCGTCCTCCAGCGCCATCGCGATCAGTTGTCCTGCCACGTCCGCCACGCCCCCCATGGCTCCGGGACCGCCCGCGGTCCCCCCTCGCACCCGACACGCACATCCTGGGGCACCCCGGACCCGTCGCGCAGGGATATGGCCCAGTTGTTCGCCGGCGCGGGAAGAAGGCTCTGCCACCCGCGACGCATCGCCCGGCTCACCGCACGCCTTGACGGGCCCGGGCCGGCCTCACTCGTGCGGGTGACGCACGAAGCCGGGCTCCGGGACACGCTGCTGCTGCTGGTCGCCCTGCTCGGCGAGGAGGACCGGCCCGCCGCGGCCCGGCTGGAGCCCCTGCGTGATCCGCGGGTGCCGGCCGGGGTGGTACGGGCCGTCGTGGCGACCGGGCTGTGGGGCGCGGGCAGGCCGCGTCCCTTCGACCTGCCCGCCGTCCAGGACCGGGGACAGGCCCCTCGGGGCAGAGCCCGCGCCCATACCGCCGTACGGACCATCTGCGGGGCCCCTCCGTGCAGTTGAGGGGCCCCGCCGTCTGGTAACCATCTGCTCCATGGCCCCCACCCGTACGCTGCTCAGCGGCCTCCTCGGCGCCGCCCTGCTGCTCCCCGTCCTGCCCGGCGCCCACGCCATCGGCGCAGCCGACACCCGGACCTCTGACGCGCGGGCCCTTGACGCGCGGACGGTCGACTACCTCGGACTGCGCCTCGCCGTCCCCGCCGACTGGCGGGTCGTCGACCTCGACCGCGAGCCCGGCGCGTGCCTGCGCCTGGACCTGCCCACCCTGTACCTCGGCCACGCCGGCACCCAGACCGAATGCACCGGCCGGGCAGCCGCCGGCCGCGCCGACACCCTGCACCTCGAGCCCCTCGACGGGGCCCCGCAGCGCGCCGACATCCCCACCCTCTCCGTGCACTCCGGGACCGCGCTCCCCGATGCCCCGCCGCGGACCGACAGCAACGAACTGCGGTACGCGCTGCTCCGGTCCGGAGTCATGGCCACGGTCTCCTACGGGGCCGCACCCGACGCCGTACGCCGTGTCCTGGCACGCGCCCGCGCGGTGTCCGGCGGTGTCCCCGGCGCGCCCGCCACACCCCCCGCCGAGCCCGCGCTGGCCGCGGACGGCACGGAGCCGCGCAACGCCCAGGAGCCCTTCACCGGCGAGGGGTTCGACGCCTGCACCGCCCCCACCCAGGCGTCCATGGACACCTGGCGGGCCGACTCCCCCTTCCGGGCGGTCGGCATCTACATCGGCGGCCGCGCCCGGGCCTGCGCCCAGCCGCGGCTCACCGCCGAGTGGGTACGGCGCCAGGCCGAGGCGGGCTGGCACCTCATGCCGATCTGGGTGGGCCCGCAGCCCTGGCACAGCGCCTCCACCGGCCTGTCCACCGACCCCTCCGAGGCCGACGGGCAGGGCCGGTCCGCCGCCGACGGCGCGGTGGCCGCCGCCGCGGCGCTGGGCCTGCCCACGGGCACGGTGCTCTACAACGACCTGGAGAACTACACCGACCGCGAGACGTGGGACGCCCCGGTCGTCGCCTACCTGACCGCCTGGACGGTCCGGCTGCACGAGCTCGGCTACCGCTCCGCCGCCTACGTGTCGGCGGGCTCCGGGGCCAAGGCGCTGAGCGCCCACCACCACCAGGCCCCCGAGGCCATGCCGGACGTGCTGTGGGTCGCCCGCTGGAACGGCGCGGCCTCCGTCACCGACGCCGACATGGGCCTGCCCGCCGGCACCCCGCAGTGGGCCGGCCGGCGCCGCGCCCACCAGTTCCGCGGCGACCACAACGCCGCCTACGGCGGGGTGACGATCAACATCGACCGCAACTGGGTCGACGTCGACCCGTCCGAGCTCGGGACCGGCAGCGTCGTCCCGCTCAGCTAGCGGGGGCCGGCGGGTCCTCGCGCGGTTCTTCGCGCGGGGGCTCGTCGTCGTTGCCCCGGCGGATGGTGCGCAGGCCGCCGGCCGGGGTCCACGACCGCAGTACCAGGTCATCGCCCTCGACACCGACGCGGACGACCTCCGTCAGCTCGGCGTGGAACAGGTGGAAGGGGTGCGGGGTCTCCGTCTCCTCCGCGTACCGGTGCAGCTCGGGCGGATCCACCAGCTCCACCGCGCGCCCGGAGATCCGCACGTCGCCGTCCGGCATCGTCTCGCCCTCGCCCGGGTTGGTGTGCAAGGCGAAGCGCGGGTCGCGCTGGAGGTCCCTGGCCTTCATCGAGCCCGGCATCATGCCGAGCCACAGCTCCCCGCCCCGGATGTCGACGTTCAGCCCGGCCACGCGAGGGGAGCCGTCCTTGCGGAGGGTGGCCAGGACATGGTGCGGGTACTGCGCGAAGCGGGCCCGGACGGCCGCTGCGAACTCCGGCTCCGCCTTCTCGAATGCTGCCCAGTTGTTCGTCGTCATGCGTCCATCAAAGCGCGTGCCACCGGCGGGCGCCGGTCAGGCACGCACGGCCCTTCCTTCCGCGGACCATGACTGTTAGAGATATGCCTCATTGAAAGACATGCGCACAGGGGGTGGGAACCGTGGGCGTCTCCCTCGAGGGGAAGGTCGTCGTCATCACCGGCGCCGGGCGCGGCCAGGGCGCGGCCGAGGCCCGGCTGTGCGCGGAGGCGGGGGCGCGCGTCGTCGTCACGGACGTACGGGAGGACGAGGGCCGGGCGGTTGCCGCGGAACTCGGCGGCCAGGGGCTGTACGTACGGCACGACGTGGCCGACGCGGACAGCTGGGCGGAGGTCGTCCGGGCGGCGGTCGCGGCCTTCGGCACGATCTCGGCCCTGGTCAACAATGCGGCCCTGTGGCGCACGGCCCACGTCGAACAGCAGCGGCTCGACGAGTTCGAGGCGCTGCTGCGGGTCAACCTGCTGGGGCCGTTCCTCGGCATCCAGGCGGTGGCGCCGGTGCTCCGGGCCGGTGGCGGCGGCTCGGTCGTCAACATCTCCTCGACGGCGGGACTGACCGGGATACCGGGCCACGCGGCCTACGGCTCCACCAAGTTCGGGCTGCGCGGGCTGACGCGGTCGGCGGCGCTGGACCTGGCGGCGGACCGGATCCGGGTCAACTCCGTGCACCCGGGCGCCATCGACACGCCGATGGTGGCCGAGGCGGTCGCGGGCCGGGACTGGTCGCACGTGCCGCTGGGGCGGATGGGGCGGCCGGAGGAGGTCGGGGAGCTGGTCCTCTTCCTCTGCTCGGACGCGTCCTCGTACGTGACGGGCGCGGAGTTCACGGTGGACGGCGGGTCGACCGCGGGATGACAGCAGCCCGCTGACCGGCCTCCCCCTCCCCCCGGGCATGATGTGTCCATGTCTCACCTGATGCGGCGGCTCGCGGGCGCGCTGCTGCGCAACTGCCTCCTCCTGGCAGCCGAGTTCGGTGCGATCCTGCTGCTCCGCGGTTCCGAGGGCTTCTGGGTCCCGATCCTGCTGGCCGTGTTCGTCGCCGGCGCGGCCGTACCGCACGGCACCGACGCGGAGTTCGTGGCCCGCACGGCCGTCGCCCTCGCCGCGGTCGGGGTCGCGGTGCTCGGCTGGATCACCTGGGAGCGGCAGACCCTCCACGACCGCGGCCGCGAGGAGACGGCGGTGGTCGCGGAACGCGCCATGGTGGAGGACGGCTCCGTCTCCTCCCCGTCCCTGCGGCTGCGCACCGAGGCCGGCCGCGACCTCCCCGGCCCGGTCTCGATGGACCTGCCGGTCGGTGCGCGGCTGGCGGTGACCGTGGATCCCGACAGCACGGTCTGGTCCCTCGGCACGCGCCCGGCCGAACCGCTCGGGGAGGCCGCGGGCACCGGCGCGCTCCTCCTGCTCCAGACGGCCGCCCTCGCCCGCCTCTCCCTGCGCCGCCCCGCTGGCCCCGGGGGCAGGTGACCGAAAACAATGGCCGCATGACGAACCGTGCCCGGTCATTCGACGCCGCCGCCGCGCTGTACGGCGCGAACCGGCCCGGTTACCCCCCTGCCCTGTTCGACGCCGTCGAGGAGCTCGCCGGGCGGCCGCTCGCCGGGGCGCGGGTGGCCGACGTAGGGGCGGGGACCGGGATCGCCACCGCGCTGCTGCGGGCCCGCGGGGCCGAGGTCGTCGCCGTCGAGCCGGGGGACGGGATGGCCGCCGAGTTCCGGCGGGCGAACCCGGGGATCCCGCTGGTGCGCGGGGACGGGGACCGGCTGCCGCTGGCGAGCGCCGCGTTCGACTTCCTCACGTACGCCCAGGCCTGGCACTGGACCCACCCCGCGCGCTCCGTCCCCGAGGCCCGCCGCGTCCTGCGCCCCGGCGGCGCGCTCGCGCTCTGGTGGAACGACCTGGACCTCTCCGTCCCCTGGATCGCCGCGCAGGACGCCCGGATCCGCGAGCACCTGAAAGTGATCGGGCTCCCCGCCCGGGAATCCCTGGAGGGGCTCGACCTCACCACCCGGGAGCTCCGCTGGTCGCGGCGGATCCCGCTGGACACCCATCTCGCCAACCAGGCCAGCCACTCCGCCTTCCTGCTCCTCGGCGAGGCCGGCACCCGCAGGTTCATGGCGGCCGAGCGGGAGCGGCTGCTGCCGCTCTTCCCGGACGGAACGGTCGAGGAGTCCTACGTGGTCACCCTGCGCGTCGCCCGCACCGGCTCACCCCGCGCCTGAAGGACCGCCGCCCGGCACGCCGAGGGCGTGCCCCACGCGTCCCGCAGCGGGCGGGCCTTGCGCAGCCACAACGACAGGTCCAGCTCCTCGGTGTAGCCGACCGCGCCGTGCAGCTGGAGGGCCGTCCGCGCCGCCGCGTACGCCGCCTCGCCCGCCGTGAGCTTCGCCGCCGCCACGTCGCCGGGGGCCGTCGACAGCGCCGCCGCCCACAGCAGGGGCCGGGCGAACTCCAGGCCCAGCAGGGTGTCCGCCAGCCGGTGCTTGACCGCCTGGAAGGACCCGATCGGCGCGCCGAACTGCGTGCGCTGCTTCGCGTACTCCACCGTCCTGGCCAGCAGTGCCTCGCCGACGCCCAGGCACTGGGCCGCCGTCAGCAGCCGCGCCCAGCGGGCGGCCGTCTCCGCCGCCGCCGTCACGGACGGGCCCGCCGCGAGGAGTTCCCCGCCCGCCGGGACGGCCGAGAGCCTGCGGGCCGGGTCCAGGGAGGCCAGCGCGGGGCCGTCCGCCGCGCCCTGCGACAGCCGGAGTCCGCCCGCCGCCGACACCGTGAAGCAGTACGTCGCCGCGTCCGCGTCCAGGGCGTACGGACTCCCGCCCGGCAGCGTCAGCGTGGCCGAGGCCTCGCCCGCCACCAGCCCCGGCAGGAAGCGTTTCGCCAGCCCCTCGTCCCCCAGCTCGGCGAGCAGCACCGAAGCGGCCGCCGTCTCCACCACCGGCCCCGGCACCCCGGCCCTGCCCAGCTCCACGAAGCCGAGGGACAGCTCCACCGGCAGCAGGCCCACGCCGTCGCAGTCCTCCGGCGCGGCCAGCGCGAACAGGCCCGTGCCCGCGAGGCGGGACCACAGCGCCCGCCCCGGCCCGTGCCTGCCGCCCGCCCAGGCCCGTACGACGTCCGGCACCTGCGCCGCGCCCAGCAGCGAGCGCAGCGTACGCGCGAAGTCCGACTGCTCGTCGGTCGGCAGGAAGCGCATCAGCGGCGGCCCTTCGGGAGGCCGAGCAGCCGCTCGGCGATGATGTCGCGCTGGATCTCGTTGGTCCCCGCGTAGATCGGCCCGGCCAGCGAGAACACCCACGGCTCGGCCCACGCGCCCCCGGCGAGCTCCGCCTCCGGCCCCAGCAGGTCCAGCGCCGTCTCGTGCAGGGAGATGTCGTACTGCGACCAGAACACCTTGTTCAGGCTGGACTCGGCGCCGCTGCTCTCGCCGGCCGCGAAGCGCGCGGCGCCGGCCCAGGTGAACAGCTCGTAGGCGCGCGCCCCGACCACCGCGTCCGCCACCCGGTCCCGCAGCGCCGTGTCGGCCCGGTCCCCGGCCGCCTCCCACAGCGCGACCAGGCGGTCGGCCGCCGCCAGGAACCGGCCGGGGGCGCGCAGCGTCAGCCCCCGCTCGCTGCCCGTCGTCGACATCGCGATCCGCCAGCCCTGCCCGGGCTCGCCGATCACGTCCGCGTCCGGTACGAAGACCTCGTCCAGGAAGAGCTCCGCGAAGGCGGGCTTGCCGTCCAGGCGGCCGATGGGCCGCACCGTCACCCCCGGCGCCCGCAGGTCGAACATCAGATACGTCAGCCCCTGGTGCGGCTTCGGCGCCTCCGGGTCCGTGCGGAAGATGCCGAAGGCGCGGTCCGCGAAGGCCGCCCGCGAGGACCAGGTCTTCTGCCCGGACAGCAGCCAGCCGCCCTCGGTGCGCACCCCGCGGGAGGTGAGCGAGGCCAGGTCGGAGCCCGACTCCGGCTCCGACCAGGCCTGTGCCCAGATGACCTCGCCGCTCGCCATCGACGGCAGCACCCGCGCCCGCTGCTCCCGGCTCGCGTGGTCGAAGAGGGTGGGGGCGAGGAGGCTGATGCCGTTCTGCGAGACCCGGCCGGGCGCGCCCGCCGCCCAGTACTCCTCCTCGAACACCAGCCACGTGACGAGGTCCACGCCCCGGCCCCCGTACTCCTCGGGCCAGGACACCACCGACCAGCGGTCCGCGTGCAGCTGCCGCTCCCACTCCCGGTGCGCCGCGAAGCCCTCCGCCGTCTCCAGGGAGGGGAGGGGGGACGCGGGGACGTGGTCGGCCAGCCAGTCCCGGGCCTCGGCCCGGAAGGCCGCCACCTCCGCCGTCTGGGTCAGGTCCATCGGGTGCCCGCCTCCTTGAGCGCCACGGAACGCCACGGAACGCCACGAGACGCCTCCCCGTGGACGCTTCCCTAACAAGTGTTTGGTAGGTTAACGTACGGCCATGAGCAGCGTCGAGGAGTTCGCATGAACGAGCCCCGGTACACCGCCGGCCACCACCTGCTGCAAGGCCGCACCGCCGTCGTCACCGCCGCCGCCGGCGCCGGGATCGGCGGCGCCACCGCCCGCCGCTTCCTGGAGGAGGGCGCCCGCATCGTCATCGGCGACGCCCACGCCCGCCGCCTCAAGGAGACCGAGGACGCGCTCGCCGCCGAGTTCGGGGCCGACCGGGTCACCTCGCTGCCCTGCGACGTCACCGACGAGGAACAGGTACGGGCCCTCTTCGCACACGCCGAGCAGACCCACGGCGGCCTCGACATCGTCGTCAACAACGCCGGCCTCGGCGGCACCGCCGACCTCGTCGACATGACCGACGACCAGTGGTCCCGCGTCCTCGACGTCACCCTGAACGGCACCTTCCGCTGCACCCGCGCCGCCCTGCGCTCGCTGAAGGCCTCCGGGCGCGGCGGGGTCGTCGTCAACAACGCGTCCGTCGTCGGCTGGCGCGCCCAGACCGGCCAGGCCCACTACGCCGCCGCCAAGGCCGGCGTGATGGCCCTGACCCGCTGCGCGGCGCTGGAGGCCGCCGGATTCGGCGTACGGGTCAACGCCGTCGCGCCGAGCCTGGCGATGCACCCGCACCTGGTGAAGGTGACGAGTGAGGAGCTGCTGGCGGAACTCACCGCCCGAGAGGCCTTCGGCCGGTACGCGGAGCCCTGGGAGGTCGCCAACGTCATCGTCTTCCTGGCCAGCGGCTACGCGTCGTACATGACGGGCGAGACCGTGTCGGTCAGCAGTCAGCGCGCCTAGGGGGGTGTCTTGTGGATCAGGCCGGGCTCGCGGCGTCTGGCACCGCGCCTCGCCGCGTTCTCGTCGGTCGCCAATGTCCCCCAGCTACCGCTGGGGGTGCCCCCACCGCAGTGGCTCCCTCCTCGGCCGTGCGATGCACGGCGCCAGACGCCGCTCCCTGGTCCGGCCTGATCCACAAGACACCCCCTGGCCCGAGAATGGGCGCGTGCCTACGAACAAGTCGACGAACCAGCCGGCGGCCGACCCGGCCCCGAAGAAGAAGCCGCAGGTGACGCCCTCGCCCGAGCGGCGCCGTGAGCTCCTCGACACGGCGGCCGAGGTCTTCGCCGCCCAGGGCTACAACGCCACCACCGTCCGCAAGATCGCCGACGCCGCCGGGATGCTCGCCGGCAGCCTCTACTACCACTTCGATTCCAAGGAATCGATGCTCGACGAGATCCTCTCCGCCTTCCTGACCGAGCTCTGGGAGGGCTACGACACCGTCCTGGCCGCCGGCCTCGGCCCCCGGGAGACCATCGAGGCCCTCGTCACCGAGTCCTTCCGGGAGATCGACCGGCACCGCGCCGCCGTCGCGATCTACCAGAAGGAGTCCCGCACCCTCTCCGCGCAGCCGCGCTTCCACTACCTCTCCGACTCGCAGCAGAAGTTCGAGAAGGCCTGGCTGGGGACGCTGGAGCGGGGGGTCGCCGCGCGGGTCTTCCGCGCCGACCTCGACATCCGCCTCACCTACCGCTTCGTACGCGACACGGTGTGGGTGGCGGCCTCCTGGTACCGGCCGGGCGGCCAGCACAGCCCCGAGGAGATCGCCCGGCAGTACCTCTCGATGGTGCTGGACGGGATCGCCGTACGCCCCTGAACCGTCAAGGAGTCCCCATGCCCGAGGCCTACATAGTCGAAGCCGTCCGCACCCCCGTGGGGCGCCGGAACGGCGGCCTGTCCCAGGTGCACCCCGCCGACCTGGGCGCGCACGTCCTGAAGGCGCTGGTCGAGCGGTCCGCAGTGGACCCGGCCGCGGTCGAGGACGTGGTGTTCGGCTGCCTCGACACCGTGGGGCCGCAGGCCGGGGACATCGCCCGCACGGCGTGGCTCGCGGCCGGGCTGCCGGAGGAGGTGCCGGGGGTCACCGTCGACCGCCAGTGCGGGTCCTCGCAGCAGGCGGTGCACTTCGCGGCGCAGGGCGTGCTCTCCGGAACCCAGGACCTGGTGGTGGCGGGCGGCACCCAGAACATGTCGATGGTCCCGATCGCCTTCGCCTCCCGGCAGGCCGCGGAGCCGCTCGGCCTCACCGAGGGCCCGTACGCGGGATCGGCGGGCTGGCGGGCCCGGTACGGCGACGCCCCGGTGAACCAGTTCCACGGCGCGCAGCTGATCGCCGAGAAGTGGGGGATCTCGCGGCTCGACATGGAGGAGTTCGCGCTCCGGTCCCACCAGCGGGCGATCCGCGCGATCGACGAGGGCCGCTTCGGCCGGGAGACGGTGGCGTACGGGGACGTGGTGGCCGACGAGGGCCCGCGGCGGGACACGACCCTGGAGAAGATGGCGGGCCTGAAGCCCGTCGTCGAGGGCGGCACCATCACGGCGGCCGTCTCCTCCCAGGTCTCCGACGGCGCGGCGGCCCTGCTGATCGCCTCCGAGCGGGCGGTCGCGGAACACGGCCTCACGCCCCGGGCCCGCATCCACCACCTGTCGGTGCGCGGGGAGGACCCCATCCGCATGCTGTCGGCCCCGATCCCGGCGACGTCGTACGCGCTGAAGAAGACCGGCCTGACCCTGGACGCGATCGACCTGGTCGAGATCAACGAGGCCTTCGCCCCGGTGGTCCTGGCCTGGCTGAAGGAGACGGGCGCCGACCCGGAGAAGGTCAACGCCAACGGCGGCGCCATCGCCCTGGGCCATCCGCTCGGCGCGACGGGCGTGAAGCTGATGACCACGCTGCTGCACGAGCTGGAGCGCACGGGGGGCCGCTACGGCCTCCAGACCATGTGCGAGGGCGGCGGCCAGGCCAACGTGACGATCATCGAGCGGCTCTAGGACCGGTCGGGAAGGGCTCGGGCCGTGCAGGGACGGGACGGGCCTTCCGGGCGTTTGGTGCAGGTCACACCCACTGATCGACACGGACGCGCCGAGGTGTGCTAGCTTAGAGCTCGTTGCAGTTGTGGTACCCATGAACTTTATGTGCGCCTGACGGGAATGTTCCTCAGGCGCTTTTATTGTTTTTTACCGGAATCTCCGGATGGGGCCCTTGCCGCCTATTCAGGAGATTCAAAATGGCACTTGGCACCGTGAAGTGGTTCAACTCGGAAAAGGGCTTCGGCTTCATCGAGCAGGACGGTGGCGGTCCGGACGTGTTCGCCCACTACTCGAACATCGCCACCCAGGGCTTCCGTGAGCTCACCGAGGGCCAGCGCGTGTCCTTCGACGTCACCCAGGGCCAGAAGGGCCCCCAGGCGGAGAACATCCTCCCCGCCTAATTTTTTCAGCATGCCGGGGTCCGCACCGCGAGGTGCGGGCCCCGGCTTGTCTGCTGTCTCGACCTTTGTTTTACCTGCCGGTTTCAGGAGGGCTTTCTCGCATGACCAGCTCCAGCTCCGCACGACCCAGCCGTCGCCCCACACGGGGTCGAGGTGCGGCTCAGGGACGTCCGAAGGCTGGCGCGGGACGGCAGAAGTCCGCCCCCGTCGCCAGGCCCCAAGAATTCACCATGCCCGAGCCGATCGATCCGGCGCTGCCGCCGGTCGCCGCGTTCGAGGACATGGGCATGCCCGAGGCGCTGCTGAAGACCCTCGCCGCCCAGGGCGTCACCGAGCCGTTCCCGATCCAGGCCGCCACGCTGCCGAACTCCCTCGCCGGCCGTGACCTGCTCGGCCGCGGCCGCACCGGCTCCGGCAAGACGCTGGCCTTCGGACTCGCGCTGCTGGCCCGCACCGCCGGCCACCGCGCGCAGCCCAAGCAGCCGCTCGCGCTGGTCCTCGTACCGACCCGTGAACTCGCGCAGCAGGTCACCGACGCCCTGGCCCCGTACGCCACGGCCGTCAACCTGCGCATCGCGACCGTCGTCGGCGGCATGTCGATCAACCGGCAGTCGGGCGCCCTGCGCCGCGGCGCCGAGGTGCTCGTCGCCACCCCCGGCCGCCTGAAGGACCTCATCGACCGCGGTGACGCCGACCTCTCCCAGGTCGCGATCACCGTCCTGGACGAGGCCGACCAGATGACCGACATGGGCTTCATGCCGCAGGTCACCGCGCTGCTCAAGCAGGTGCGGCCCGAGGGCCAGACCATGCTGTTCTCCGCGACGCTGGACAAGAACATCGACAAGCTCGTCAAGATGTTCCTTCACGACCCGGTCGGCCACTCCGTCGACCCGTCGGCCGGCGCGGTCACCACCATGGAGCACCACGTCCTGTACGTCCTGGACGAGACCGACAAGAAGGCCGTGGCGACGCGTATAGCCGCTCGCGACGGCCGGGTGATCATGTTCGTGGACACCAAGCGCGGCGTGGACCGCATGGTCAAGAAGCTTCTGGCGGACGGCGTCCGCGCCTCCGGCCTGCACGGCGGCCGCTCGCAGCCGCAGCGCAACCGCACCCTCGACTGGTTCAAGACCGGCGAGGTCACCGCCCTGGTCGCCACCAACGTCGCGGCCCGCGGCATCCACATCGACGACCTCGACCTCGTCGTCAACGTGGACCCGCCGACCGACCACAAGGACTACCTGCACCGCGGTGGCCGCACCGCCCGCGCCGGTGAGTCCGGCAGTGTGGTCACCCTGGTGCTGCCCGACCAGAAGCGGGACATGACCCGCCTCATGTCGGACGCCGGGATCTCCCCGCGCACCGCGCAGATCAAGTCCTCCGACGCGGAACTGGCCCGCCTCACCGGCGCCAAGGAGCCCTCGGGCATCCCGATCGTCCTCGAGGTGCCCCAGCCGCCCGCGCCGAAGCAGCGCACCGGCTCCGGTTCGGGCTCCGGCTCGCGCCGCCGCTCGGGCGGGCCGCGCACCGGCTCCGCCACGGGCGGCGCTCCGGCAGCAGGCGGCCGCGGCCGCCGCTCCGGTGGCGCCGGCTCCGGGCAGGCCCCGGCGGCCTCCTCCGGTTCCGGCCAGGCCCGTCGCGGCCAGGGCGGCGGCGGGGCCGGCGGCTCCGCCGGACAGGGCCGGCGTACCGGGGGCGGCGCCTCCGGCGGCGCTGCGGCCGCGTCCGCGCGCAGCCGGGTCGGCTCCGGCGGCCAGGGCCGCCGCCGCGCGGTCTGACCGTACGCACGTCCATACCCCTACGCCGGGCAGCGCTTTCAAGGGCTGCCCGGCGTAGTCGTGTGCGCTAGCGGACCATCTTGTCGTGGAGCCGCGCCAGCGTCCGCAGGTCCAGGCCGAGGCCGTCCGTCAAGTAGCCGTAGAAGCTGCCGTAGTCGGCCTCCAGCTGCGACGTCGCGGAGTCCAGGTAGTCCTGGCGGACCTCCTGGAGCGGGATCAGCAGGTCGGGGTTCTGCATCCGCCCGGACTGCTTGAGGCCCGCCCGCAGCTGGGCGTCGTACGTGGCGCGGAAGGTGTTCGACGCCAGGTAGTCGCGCGCCGCGGCGGACTCGGGGACGGCCAGGGCGCGCAGCAGGACGTACGTCATCCAGCCGGTGCGGTCCTTGCCGGAGGTGCAGTGGTACAGGAGCGGGCCCTGCCCGCCGTCCGCGATCTCCCGCAGCGTCGCCGCGAACTGCGCCCGGTTCTCGGGGCTGGTCACGAAGGTGCGGTAGATGTCGCGCATGTAGGCCTCGGCACGGCCGCCGCCGAGCATCTGCTCCTGCTTGACGGGGTCGCCGCTGGAGATCGCGCCGACGAGGGTACCGTACAGGCCGAGGTCGCTGACCGGGCGCGAGGTGGGGGAGAGCCCGGGCGGCAGCTTGTCGGCGCCGTCGTACTGGAGCTCCATCGGGATGCGGAAGTCGACGGCCTTCGTGAGGCCGAGACCGGAGACGGTGGTGATGTCCGCGGCGGTCAGCTTGCTCAGCGCGTCGGCGCGGTAGACCAGCCCCTGGCGGACCCGGCCGCCGGTGTAGGTGGAGTAGCCGCCGATGTCCCGGACGTTGACGGCGCCCTGCAGGGGGATCTGACGGATCGGTTCCGCCTCCCACGGGTGGTGGCGGAAGCTCGCGCTGGTCGTGGGGGCCGCGGTGGCGGCCGTGGCGGCGGGCAGGGTCCCGATGGCGAGGGCGGCGGCGGCCGCCGCGGTCGCCAGTCGGATTCGGGCACGGCTCATGGAGGCAACTCCCGTGACGGAGAAGGGGGATCACCCTGGTTGTGGCAGGGTGCGGAGCGAGTGCAGTGCTTCGAGTGCCTGTTGTGCCTCGGCCATGACGCGGGAGACGAGCTCCGCACAGGACGGCAGATCCTCGATCACGCCGGCGACCTGGCCCGATGCCATGACGCCGAGGTCCGTACGGCCCTCGACCATGGACGCCTTGAGGAGCATGGGGGTGTTCGCGGCGAGCAGGACCTGGCTCCACGACAGGTCCTTGCCGTGCTTCATCGCCAGACCGTCGCGCACCATCTGCGGCCAGCTCAGGCCGGACAGCTTCCGGAAGCCCGCCGCGTGCCGCACCGCCCGCGCCAGCGCCCGGGCGCGGCCCGCCCGCTCCAGGGAGTCGACCAGCCCGGTGCGCAGCATGCGGTGCGGCAGCCCGTCGACGGCCGTGGTGACGGTGACGTCCTTGACCGTGGCCTTCAGGTACTCGGCCTTGACCGCGTCGGGCACGGTGGAGTCGGAGGTCAGCAGGAAGCGGGTGCCCATGGCGATACCGGCGGCCCCGTACGCCAGGGCCGCGACCAGACCGCGGCCGTCGCCGAAACCGCCCGCCGCGACCACCGGGATGTCCACGGCGTCGACGACCTGGGGCAGCAGCACGGTCGTGGCCACCTCCCCGGTGTGCCCGCCGCCCTCGCCGCCCTGCACGATCACCGCGTCGGCGCCCCAGGCGGCCACCTTCTCGGCGTGCCGCCGGGCACCGATCGAGGGGATGACGACCACCCCCGCGTCCCCCAGCCGCGCGATCAGCTCCTTGGACGGCGCGAGGGCGAAGGACGCCACCCGCACCCCCTCGTCGATGATCAGCCGGACGCGTTCGGCCGCGTCCCCCGCGTCCGCGCGCAGATTGACCCCGAAGGGGGTCCCGTCCGGGATCCGGGACCTGACCTCCCGTACCGCCGACCGCAGCTGCTCCACGGTCATCGTCGCCGAGGCCAGGATCCCCAGGGCCCCCGCGTTGGCCGTCGCCGACACCAGGCGGGGCCCGGCGACCCAGCCCATGCCCGTCTGCACGATCGGGTACCGGACCCCGACCAGCTTCGTGAACGCCGTCTCCATCGGAACCGTCGGAACCATCGGATCAGGCCCGCACTTCGCGGTCGCGCAGACCCTCGGGGTCGATGACCTCGCGGATCAGCCGCAGCTCCTCGGCGGTCGGCTCGCGCGTGTACGGCACCTCGCCGGCGACGGCCAGGTCGAAGCCCGTGGCCGCCCGGACCTGGTCGACGGTGACCCCGGGATGGACCGAGACCAGGCGCATCGCGTGGCCGGGACCCGTGAAGTCGAAGACCCCGAGATCGCTGACCACCCGGGGCAGGCGGTGGTAGCGGGTCACCCCGGCCGCCTCGGCACGGTCGTAGCCGACCCCGCTGACCATGTCGACGCGTTCGACGAACACCCGGGTGGAGTGCTTGGGGACCCAGTAACTCACCGGGTTGTTCAGCGTGTTGACTGGTGCGCCGCGCACCCCGAGGAGCTGGCGGGCGGGCTGCGCCCAGTCGCCGATGCAGGAGATGTTCTGGTTGCCGAACCGGTCGATCTGGCTGGCGCCCATCATCACGTGCCGCCTGCCGCCGGTGACCATGGTCAGGTGGCGCCGGTACGGGAGCCAGCCCTCGGCCGTGCCGTCGAGCCCGACGAGCATGGCCTCGCCGTCGGTCAGCAGCAGGTCGGGGGAGAAGGTCCGCTTCGCGAGGCGCGCGCCGAAGGCGGGGACCAGGCCCATCGGGCTGGCGAGGACCTCGCCGTTGTCGCGCCAGGCCTCGGCGCAGGAGATCACGCAGTATTCCGCTCGGCTGATCACTGCTGCTCCTCGTGCCAGGTCCGGACGGCGCACTGGTAGTCGTGCTCGCTCGCCCCCGAGAGGAAGCGCTCGGCGAACTCGGGCCAGGGGGTGGTCGCGTAGAGCTTCTGGAAGGCCTCGTCGCGCTCGTAGTCGGGCACGCAGGAGGTGAAGTGCGCGCCGTTCGGGGTCTCGACGACCCCCGTGACGGAGTGGCGGCTGACGAGGAGGGACTGCGGAGGGCCCGCCTTGGTGAGCTCGGCGGTCTCCACGAGCTGTTCGCAGGAGACGTACGCGGCGTCGGCGGCCTCGCAGAACAGGTCGTCGAAGTACGGGTCCGGGCCCAGGTACTGGGCGTTGCCGAGCCGGTCGGCACGGCTCAGGTGGACCAGGGCGGCGTCCATGCGCAGGGCGGGGACGGCGACGAGCTCCTCGCCGTCGTCGTACGGGGAGGTGACGGTCCGCAGCTCCGGGTTGACCCGCATCACGTCGGAGCCGAGGCCGGCCCGGACGGGGAGGAAGGGCAGCCGGTTGGCGGCGGCGTGCAGGCCCCACATGAACATGGCCTCGTCGAGCTCGGTGAGGGCGAGGGCGGCGCGCTCGCGGGCGGCCCGGAAGTGGGGCTCCAGCGGGATCGAGTCGAGGGTGGCGAACGGGGCGACCAGCTTGCGGATCCGGCCCGCGGCGGCCAGCAGCCCGACGTCGGGGCCGCCGTACGAGATCACCGTGAGATCGGTGATCTCGGAGCGGAGCAGCGCTCTCACCAGGGCCATGGGCTTGCGCCGCGAGCCCCAGCCGCCGATGCCCAGGGTCATCCCGCTGCGCAGCTGCCCGACCACCTCTTCGGGGGTCATGGTCTTGTCGGTCATGAACGCGCTTCCTTCCCGAAGGTGTCGCGGACCCGGTCGGCGACCCCGCTGAGGTTGGCCTCGAAGGTGAAGCCCTGCTCGAAGCGGTAGCTGCGGCGCACGTCGACCGGGTCGATGCCGTTGATCGCCGCCTTGGCCAGCCGGATCAGGTAGCCGTCCTTCCGCGCGATCTCGGCGGCCAGCTCCAGGGCGGCGGCCCGCAGTTGCTCGCGGGGGACCACCTTCCAGACCGAGCCGTGCGCGTGCAGGTCGGCGGCGGTCGCGGTGCGCGAGGTGTAGTACAGCGCGCGCATCAGGTGCTGGGGCACCAGGCGGGCCAGGTGGGTGGCGGCGCCCAGGGCGCCCCGGTCCAGCTCGGGCAGGCCGAAGGTCGCGTCCTCGCTCGCCACGATCGCGTCGGCGTTGCCGGCGAGCCCGATGCCGCCGCCCAGGCAGAACCCGTTCACGGCCGCGACCACCGGCACCTCGCACTCGTACACGGCGGCGAAGGCCTCGTAGCAGCCCCGGTTGGCGCCGATGAGCGCGGCGTGGCCGGCGTCGCGCTGCATCTCCTTGATGTCGACGCCCGCGTTGAAGCCCCGGCCCTCGGCGGCGAGGACGACGCAGCGGACCTCGGGGTCTCGGCCGGCGGTCCGCAGGGCGTCGGCGAGGTCGTACCAGCCCTGCACGGGAAGCGCGTTGACGGGTGGGAAGTCGACTGTGACGAGTGCGATGCCCTTGTCCGGGCTGGAGGTGGAGACACCCATGAGAGGATCAGCTACCTTTCCACCAAACATTTGTTAGGTGAGGAAGGTAGCAGCCCATGGAGCTCGACGGGAGGGTCGTCGTCGTCACCGGAGGAACCCGGGGCGTCGGCGCGGGGATCGCCCGGTCGTTCCTCGCGGCCGGCGCCGAGGTCGTCGTCTGTGCGCGGCGGCCGCCGGAGGAACCCGTGTCGGCGGACGGCCGCACCGCGTCCTTCACCGCCGTCGACCTGCGCGAACCGGCGGCCGTGCAGGACTTCTTCGCGGCGGTCGCCCGGCGGTACGGGCGCCTGGACTGCCTGGTCAACAACGCGGGCGGCACCCCGTACCGGCTGCTGGGGGAGGGCGGGGCGCAGCGGCACGCCAGGGTCCTCGAGCTGAACCTGCTGGCGCCGATGACGGCCTCCCTCGCCGCCCACCCGTGGCTGCGCGAGGCGCGCGGCTCGGTGGTCATGATCGGCAGCGTCAGCGGCACACGGCCCTCCCCGGGGACGGCGGCGTACGGGGCGGCGAAGGCGGGACTGGAGAACCTGGCCCGCTCCATGGCCGTGGAGTGGGCCCCCGAGGTGCGGGTGAACTCGCTGGTCCTGGGCATGGTGCGGACCGAGCTGTCGCACCTGCACTACGGCGACGAGGCCGGGATCGCGGCGGTCGGCGCGACCGTACCGCTGGGGAGGCTGGCGGAACCCTCGGACGTGGGGGACGCGGCGGTGTTCCTGGCCTCCGGCCGGGCGGGGTACGTGAGCGGGGCGAGCCTGCTCGTGCACGGGGGCGGCGAGCGCCCCGCGTTTCTGGATGCGGCAACCGTCAACAAGGAGGGCTGAGATGACCCGTATCGCCGAGGGGCGTGTCGTGATCGTGACGGGCGCGGGGCGGGGGCTGGGACGGGCCCACGCGCTGGCCTTCGCGGCGGAGGGGGCCAAGGTCGTCGTCAACGATCTGGGGGTGGGGCTGGACGGGGTGCCGGGGCCGGATTCCCCGGCCGGCCTGGTCGTCGCCGAGATCCGTGCGCTGGGCGGAGAGGCGGTGGCGCACGGCGGGGACGTCGCGACGGGCGAGGGGGCGTCCTCGCTGGTGGAGTGCGCGCTCTCGGCGTTCGGGAGGCTGGACACGCTGGTCAACAACGCCGGGTTCCTGCGGGACCGGATGCTGGTGAACCTGGACGAGGACGACTGGGACGCCGTCGTGCGGGTGCACCTGAAGGGGCACTTCCTGCCGCTGCGGGCGGCGGCCGCGTGGTGGCGGGCGGAGGCCAAGGCCGGCCGGCCGGTGGCCGCGCGGGTGGTCAACACCTCTTCGGGGGCAGGCCTGTTGGGCTCGGTGGGGCAGGGCAACTACAGCGCGGCCAAAGCGGGGATCCTGGGGCTCACGCTGGTCGCGGCCGCGGAGATGGGCCGGTACGGGGTCCAGGTCAACGCGATCGCCCCGGCGGCGCGGACCCGGATGACGGAGGAGGCCTTCGCGCAGACCATGGCGGCGCCGGCCGCGGGGGAGTTCGACGCGATGGCCCCGGAGAACGTCTCCCCGCTGGTGGTGTGGCTCGGCGCGGACGGCTCCGCCGGTGTGACGGGCCGGGTGTTCGAGGCGGAGGGGGGCCGCATCACGGTGATGGAGGGCTGGCGACCGGGCCCCACCGCCGACCGGGCCGCCCGCTGGACCCCCGCGGAGGCGGGCGAGGCCACCCTGAAACTCCTCGCCGCCGCGCACCCGCCGCCGCCGGCGTACGGGGCGGCCGGCTAGCGGGTGCGGCCGTGGCGGCGTGATCGGTGGAACCCGTACGGGCCGCGGTCGCCGACCGGGGCACGTACGGGTTCCCGTTCCCGTTCTGTTCCTCGGGTCAGGACAGCTGGCCGTCGTAGTCCGGCAGTTTGACGGTGATTTCGGCGTGGCCGCCGACCAGGTCGCTCGCGTTGTTACCGATGTTCGCGATGATCGTGTAGCCGCGGCCCTCGATCTCGGCGCGCTTGGCGGTCTTGTACGCGCTCACCTCGTCGAACAGGTCGGGCAGGTCGCGCACGTACAGGCCCGAGACCGGGTAGCCGACGGACTTGAGGTTCCACTCGGTGAGGGAGTAGATGATGCCGGGGCGGGCGGTGACGAAGAAGATCGCCACCCCGCGGTCGTTGGCGTACCGGGTCAGCTCGCGGACCTTGGAGATCGCGGGGGTCGGGAGGGTCCAGAACCAGTGGAAGTCCGTCTCCAGCGAGCTGTTGTCGATGTCGAGGACGATCGCGGGCTTCTCGCCCGCCGGCGAGGCGGCGATGCGCTGCTCGATGGTCGGGCGGACCGCGTCGATGACGGTGGCGACGTCGCGCTGCCAGGTGGCGTAGTCGATGCCGAGGACCGCCGCGTTGCCGCCGGGCGCGGAGGCCGACACCGACGTGGTGGCGGCGGTGGCGGCGGCCTGGACCGGCGCCGCCTCGGCGGCGGTGGCGGGCAGCAGGGTCAGGACGGCGGCCGCGACGGCCGCGCCGGCGGCGGCGGTGCGGGTCGTGCGGGTGCGGCGGGTCGTGAGCATGTGGGGGCGCTCCTGGATCGCAGTTGGCATGTACGCGATCAGGATTGGCCGGATCCGCCCCTGTGTCTACTGGCCGGTAGGAAACTTTTCGTGGCCGGGCGATGAATCAACGCGGATCACGGTGGAGCGAGGCGAACTCCGCCTGGGCAGACCCTAGGTGTCGCAGTCCAGCACCGTGCGGCACAGTCCGCACCGCGCCCTGAGCGGACCGCGCGCCGGGAGCCGCAGCCGCTGTCCGCACACCGGGCAGGGGAAACTCACCAGCAGCCCGGCGTCGTTGCGCTCGAAGCGGTACGCCGACCCGTCCGCCGGGGGAGTCCCGGTGCGCCGGGCCCTCGCGTACCGGCGCCGGGCCCCCGGGGAGGCCGCGGCGAGCGGGGGCCGGCGCAGCTCCCGCTCGGCCAGGCCGCGGCCGCGCACGTAGGCCTCGTACGCCTGCGGGCTGCTGAACCAGGTGGAGGGGTCCTCGCCGAACAGGGCGGCCCGCCTGGCCAGGACGTAGCCGAACTCCTCCGGGGTGAGGTAGCCCAGCTTCTGGTGGGTGAGCGCGTCCTCGCGGTAGGCGTCGAGCAGCAGCCAGCCGGCGCCGAGGAGGGCGGCGGCGGTGTCGGTGAGGATCTCGTTCTCCGCGGTGGTGGGGAAGTGCAGGTCCAGGCGGTGCAGCAGGACGTGGGCCACCTCGTGCGCCAGGGCGGCCGCCAGGTCGCGGCGGTGCACCCGGAAGCGGTCGTTGACCTCGACGAAGTACTCCGGACCCGCCGCCAGTTCCACTGAGGCCGCGTCCCGCATCGGCCGGAAGGCGACCACCAGGCGCGCGTCGGGCAGCCGCAGGGCGCGGACCATCGCGGAGGCCACCCGGTGGGCCCCCAGGTGCAGGTCCTCGTCGCCGCCGAAGGCCGCGTCGGCCGGGGCGAAGCTCGTGTCGTAGGCCCGGATCCCGTCGGGGGTCAGTCGGCGGAACAGCGCCGTGACCGAGGCGCGGACCGTCTCCAGGTGCGGAAATCCGTGCTCGACCGGGCTGCTGTGCCTGCTGTTCTCCGTCATGCCGTCCCCCCGGCGGGAAGTTGTCCGAAAACACGTTCTTGATGCCCGCCATACATCGGATGTGTCATGGACTCGTCATTCACCCAATGACGCGCACGGCCCAACCCCCCACGAAAGGCAGTGTGTTGACTGTGTCCACCCTCGTGCGGTTCCTCAAGCGCACCCTCGCCGTCGGCGCCGTCGCCCTCGCGGCCGTCAGCCTCCAGCCCAGCACCGCCAGCGCCGGCCCGGCCCCCGTCGTCGGCGGCACCCGCGCCGCCCAGGGCGAATTCCCCTTCATGGTCCGCCTCTCCATGGGCTGCGGCGGCGCCCTCTACACCCAGCAGATCGTCCTCACCGCCGCCCACTGCGTGAGCGGCTCCGGGAACAACACCTCCATCACCGCCACCGCCGGAGTCGTCGACCTGCGCAGCTCCAGCGCCATCAAGGTCAGGTCCACCAAGGTCCTCCAGGCCCCCGGCTACAACGGCACCGGCAAGGACTGGGCCCTGATCAAGCTCGCCCAGCCCATCAACCTGCCGACCCTCAAGATCGCCGAGACCAAGCAGTACGACAACGGCACCTTCACCGTCGCCGGCTGGGGCGCCACCCGCGAAGGCGGAAGCCAGCAGCGCTACCTCATGAAGGCCACCGTCCCCTTCGTCTCCGACGCCGCCTGCCAGGCCGCGTACGGCAGCTCCCTCGTCCCCGGCGAGGAGATCTGCGCCGGATTCCTCGACCAGGGCGGCGTCGACACCTGCCAGGGCGACTCCGGCGGCCCCATGTTCCGCCGCGACAGCGCCAACGCCTGGATCCAGGTCGGCATCGTCAGCTGGGGCGAGGGCTGCGCACGGCCGGACTACCCCGGCGTCTACACCGAGGTCTCCACCTTCGCCGCCGCGATCAAGAGCGCCGCGGCAAGCATGTAGCACCCCCGCCCGCACCCGCCCCACCCCCTCGTCCTTCCGGCCCGGTGGGAACCGGCCGGAAGGACGAGGCCCCGCGCCGCATACGTGCGTACCGTCGGCAGGAGTACCGCCCGACGGTACGTACGTATGCGGTTGCGGGCCCGCGCGCGCACCGGTCCCAGGGGAAGGAAGCCGAGCCGGCACCGGGCGACAGCGGGGCAGGCAGCGCATGGGCATCAGAGTGGTCATCGCGGACGACCAGACGGCCGCGGCCGAGCACCGGCCGGACGTCCTGCTCCGCGACATCCGGATGCCGAAGCTCGACGGCCTCGAAGCCACCCGCCGCCTCTCCGGCCGGGACATCCCGCGCATCGTCATCGTCACCACCTTCGACCTCGACGCATACGTCCACGCCGGGCTCCACGGCGGAGCGTCCGGCTTCCTCCTCAAAGACGCGAGCCCGGCCGTGCTGGTTGAAGCGGTACGCGCCGCGGCCGTCGGCGACTCGCTCGTCTCGCCCGCCATCACCGTGCGGCTGCTGCGCGACATGGCCCCGCGGAACCCGGCCGTCCAGGCCCGCCGCCGGATCGGGAACGGGACGTCGTACGGTGCCTCGCGCGCGGGCTCACCAACGCCGAGATCGCCGCCGAGCCCTACGCCTCCCTGTCCACGGTCAAGACCGCTTCGGCCGGGCCACGTGCGGGCGGGCCGCCGTTCCCGGGGCTCTGCCCCGGGCTCCGCGCCTCAAACGCCGGAGGGGCTGGGTCGAGCCCCTGCGGCCCAGGGAGCCCCCCGGTGAGCCCCCTGGCGGGATGGGCCCGGCGCCACCCCCACACCGCCGACGCCGTTCGCCTCGGCCGTCCGGCCCACCCCCGAAGGCGGCCGGCTCGTCACCGCGATCCTGCCCCTGTGACCAGCACTCGACCGGCAGGCGGCCGGTTCCCGTCTCACTGATCGGCTGTCCGGGGAACCACCCGCCCCCGCCACGTATTCTCGGTGACCATGAACAACATCGACGAGATCGACAACGGGTTCGGCGGCGGGAACGGCAACGGCATCGATGACGACGTCGCCGCCGAACTCGCCCGCCTGCGCGACAGCATCGACAACATCGACGCGGCCGTGGTCCACATGCTCGCCGAGCGGTTCAAGTGCACGCAGCAGGTCGGCCACCTCAAGGCCAGGCACCAGCTCCCCCCGGCCGACCCGGGCCGCGAGGCCAGCCAGATCGCCCGGCTGCGCCAGCTCGCCGAGAACGCCAAGCTCGATCCCGCCTTCGCCGAGAAGCTCCTCAACTTCATCATCGCCGAGGTGATCCGCCACCACGAGACGATCGCGGCGGGCGAAGACCAGGCCTGAGCCCGGTCCCCGAAGACCCGGTCCCCGAAGACCGCTCGGCCAGGCGGCGAAGCGCACTGGGGCCCGGCCGGACCGTGCGGCAGCATGGGCCCCATGTCCGCACTGACGCGCAAAGAAGCGCAGCTCCGAGCCCAGCTCCTCGACGTCCACCACTACGCCGTCGCCCTCGACCTCACCGTCGGCGACGCGGCCTTCGGCTCCACCACCGTCATCCGGTTCACCGCCCGCACCGCCGGAGACACCTTCCTGGAGCTGAAACCGGACGAACTGCGCTCCGCCACGCTCGACGGCCACCCCCTCGACCCGGCCACCCTCGAGGACAACCGCCTCCCGCTCACCGGCCTCGCCGAAGGCCCCCACGAGCTGCGCCTGGACACCCGCATGCGCTACTCCCGCACCGGCGAGGGCCTGCACCGCTTCACCGACCCCGCGGACGGGGAGGCGTACGTCTACAGCCAGATGTTCATGGACGACGTCCAGCGCGTCCTGCCGGCCTTCGACCAGCCCGACCTCAAGGCCGTCTTCGAGTTCACCGTCACCGCCCCCGCACACTGGACCGTCCTCGCCAACGGCATCACCACCCGCACCGGGGTCCGCGAGGCGGACGGCGCCGGCATCTGGGCCTCCGCCCCCACGCCCCCCATCTCCACCTACCTCGCCGCCGTCGCCGCAGGCCCCTGGCACAGCGTCACCACCGAGCACGCCGGACTGCCCTTCGCCATCCACTGCCGCCAGTCCCTCGCCCCCCACATGGACGCCGACGCCGACGAGATCCTCTCCCTCACCACGGACTGCTTCGACCGGTACCAGGAGAAGTTCACCGAGCCCTACCCGTTCGACTCCTACGACCAGGCCTTCGTACCGGAGTTCAACGCCGGAGCCATGGAGAACCCCGGCCTCGTCACCTTCCGCGACGAGTTCATCTACCGCTCCGCCGTCACCGACACCGAACGCCAGACCCGTGCCATGGTCATCGCCCACGAGATGGCCCACATGTGGTTCGGCGACCTCGTCACCCTCGCCTGGTTCGACGACATCTGGCTCAACGAGTCCTTCGCCGAATACATGGGCTACCAGACCCTCACCGAAGCCACCCGCTTCACCGACACCTGGACCGAGTTCGGCGTCACCCGCAAGGCCTGGGGCTACGACGCCGACCAGCGCCCCTCCACCCACCCCGTCGCCCCCGACCCCGACGACGTCCCCGACACCGCCTCCGCCCTCCTCAACTTCGACGGGATCTCCTACGCCAAGGGCGCCTCCGCCCTGCGCCAACTCGTCGCCTGGCTCGGCGAGAAGGACTTCCTCGCCGGCATCAACACCCACTTCGCCCGCCACAAGTTCGCCAACGCCTCCCTCGCCGACTTCGTCGACTCGCTCGCCGCCCACACCGAACGCGACGTCCACGCCTGGGCCCGGGTCTGGCTGCGCACCACCGGCATCGACACCCTCACCCCGCAGATCGAGGCGAGCCCCGACGGCGCCGAAGGCGCCGGCGGCTGGACCCTCACCGTCGACCGCAAGGGCAGCCGACCCCACCGCATCGCGGCCGGCGTCTACCACCGCGACCCCGCCGGCGGCCG
Organism: Streptomyces sp. LARHCF249; assembly: GCF_052871255.1. Classification (NCBI taxonomy): domain Bacteria; kingdom Bacillati; phylum Actinomycetota; class Actinomycetes; order Kitasatosporales; family Streptomycetaceae; genus Streptomyces; species Streptomyces sp. LARHCF249. Next base: position 8,995 of record NZ_JBIXJQ010000012.1, on the reverse strand, counting down.
CACCCTGGAACGCACCGACTTCCTCCACCTCGACGTGCCCTCCGACGAGGTCCTCTCCGTCGGCGGGCCCCGCCCGGCCCTCCTCGTCCTCAACGACGGCGACCTCTCCTACGCCAAGATCCGCCTCGACGAGACCTCCGTCGAAACCGTCCTGCGCGGCCTCTCCGGCATCCCCGACGCCCTCACCCGCACCGTCGTGTGGAACTCCCTGCGCGACATGGTCCGCGACGGCGAACTCGACCCCGGCGACTACCTGGCCACCGCCGAAGCGCACCTGCCGGCGGAACGCGACCTTGCCATCGTCCAGGGCGTCCTCACCTTCGCCCGCACCCAGGTCGCCACCCGCTACGTCGCCCCCGAACGGCGGACCGCCGCCCTCGCCACCGTCACCGCCATCGCGCGCGACCTGCTGCGGCGCACCGAGGACGGCTCCGACCCCGGCCTGCGGCTGACCGCCGTACGGACCCTCATCGACAGCGCCACCCAGCCCGACACCCCCGCCGCCTGGCTCGCCGCCGACGCCGTCCCCGGCGGCCCCGCCCTCGACCCGGAGCTGCGCTGGCGCATCCTGTCCCGCCTCGCCGTCCTCGGCGCCGTCGAAGAGAGCGACATCGACGCAGCCCTCGCCGCCGACCCCAGTGCCACCGGCCAGGAGGGCGCGGCCCGCTGCCGCGCCGCGCTCCCCACGGCGCAGGCCAAGGCCGCCGCCTGGGACCGGCTCTTCCACGACGACACCCTCTCCAACTACCTGTTCAGCGCCACCGCCCAGGGCTTCTGGCAGCCCGAACAGGCCGACCTCGTACGGGAGTACGTGCCCCGCTTCTACCCGGATGCCGTCGCCCTCGCCGCCCGCCGCGGCCCGGCCATCGGCGAGGCCGCCGGCCGCTGGGCCTTCCCGGTGTACGCCGTGGACGAGGCCCACCTCCAGGCCGGCCACGCCTGCCTCGCCGACCCGGACGTCCTCCCGCTCCTGCGCCGCAAGCTGGTCGACCAACTCGACGACCTGGCCCGCGCCTTGCGGGTCCGCGGCTAGCCTCCGGCGGGGCGGGGCGGGGCGGGGCGGGGCGGGGCGGGCGGGGTCGGGGGTCGGGGTCCGGGGCGGAGTTCCGTCACGTCGGGCCGAGGCCCCGCCAGGGAACCAGCCGGGAATCGATCCCGGACAAACCCCGGCGGTTACCCCATTCGGGTCGGATCGTTGTACCGGCAGGGTGCCCCGCCCCGCACCCCTCCCAGCCCCGGAGGCCCCCGATGACCGCGCCGCCCGGCACACTGCCCCCGCTCGCCGGCGGAGCCCACGGCGCCGAAGCCATGCGGCCCCTCCTCGACACGGTCCTCGACGCCCTGCGCACCGGAGCCGAGGAGCGCGGCGGGCCGCTTCCGGCCGGCGGGCCGGAACCGCTCGCGGCCCGCGTCCGGGCCGCGCTGGGCGACGTACTCCCCACGAAGGGAACCGGGGACCACGAAGCGCTCCGGACCCTCGTGCACACCCTCGCCGCCGGCGCCGCCGACCCCGCCGACCCGCTCTGCGCGGCCCACCTGCACTGCCCGCCCCTCGCCGCCGCGGCCGCCGCCGACCTCGCCGCCAGTGCCCTCAACCCGTCCCTGGACTCCTGGGACCAGGCCCCCGCCGCCTCCGCCATCGAGGCCCTCGTCACCCGTGCGCTCGCCGCCGAGTTCTACGACACCCCGCACGCGGACGCCCTCGTCACCACCGGCGGCACCGAAGCGAACCAACTCGCCCTGCTCCTGGCCCGCGAACGCCACGGCCCCCGCCTCACCGTCCTGCACGGCGCCAACGCCCACCACTCCATCCCCCGGGCCGCCTGGCTCCTCGGCCTCCGCCCGGCCACCGCCCTCCCCACCCCCGCCGGCACCCTCGACCCCGCCGACCTCGCCCAGGCCCTCGCCGCCACCCCCGGCCCCGTCCTCGTCACCGCCACCGCCGGCACCACCGACGCCGGGCTCATCGACCCCCTCCACCGCATCGCCGACCTCTGCGACCGCTACCGCGCCGACCTCCACATCGACGCCGCCTACGGGGGACTCCTCACCCTCAGCCCCCGACACCGCCACAAGGTCGCCGGCCTCGAAAGGGCCGCATCCCTCACCGTCGACCTGCACAAACTCGGCTGGCAGCCGGTCGCCGCCGGGCTCCTCGCCGTCCCCGACACCGCCCTCCTGGCCCCCCTCGCCCACCAGGCCGACTACCTCAACGCCACCGACGACACCGAAGCCGGACTGCCCGACCTCCTCGGCCGCTCCCTGCGCACCACCCGCCGACCCGACGCCCTCAAGATCGCCACGACCCTGCGCTCACTCGGCCGCGACGGCCTCACCCGCCTCATCGACCACACCTGCGCACTCGCCCAGCACCTCGCCGAACGCCTCGACGTCCACCCCGGCTTCGTCCTCCACGCACCCCCCACCCTCACCACCGTGCTCTTCCGGCCCACCCACGCCGATGACACCCAGGTCGCCACCCTGCGCCGCGCCCTCCTGCACGAAGGCCGCGCCGTCCTCGGCCGCACCCGCGCCGACGGCCGCCTCTGGCTCAAAGCCACCCTGCTGAACCCGCACACCACCGCGGCAGACCTGGACAACCTCATCGCCCTCCTGGAAGGCAGCACCCACCGATGACCGCCCAGCTCGATGCACCCCACGACCTCGTCGGAATCGGCATCGGCCCCTTCAACCTGTCCCTCGCGGCCCTCGCCCACGGCCTGCCGCACCAAGGAGCAGGCGAACTCGCCACCGCCTTCTACGACCAGCGCCGCGACTTCCGCTGGCACCCCGGACTCCTCCTCGACGGGGCCACCCTCCAAGTCCCCTTCCTCGCCGACCTGGTCACCCTCGCCGACCCGGCCAGCCCCTGGAGCTTCCTCAACTACCTCAAGCACAAGGAACGGCTGTTCCCCTTCTACTTCGCCGAGCGGTTCCACATCCAGCGCGCCGAATACGACGCCTATTGCCGCTGGGTCGCCGGCCGCGTCCCCGGACTCCACTTCGGCCACCAGGTCGACGCCGTCCGCTGGAACCCCGAACGCGACCTCTTCGAAGTCGACTTCACCCAACTCGACTCCGACGGCGAAGCCGAAGCCCTCGGCCGCACCTACACCCGCCACCTCGCCCTCGGCATCGGCACCGCCCCCTACGTCCCCGAACCCCTGCGGCCCCTCGCCGAAGCCCCCGCCGTCCCCGTCGTCCACTCAGCCGACTACCTCGACCACCGCGGGCGCATCCTCGCCGCCGAACACGTCACCGTCATCGGATCGGGCCAGTCCGGCGCCGAGGTCTTCCTCGACCTCCTGCGCGCCCGCCCCGCCGGCCGCGAACGCCTCACCTGGCTCGCCCGGACCCCCTCGTTCGCCCCCATGGAGTACTCCAAGCTCGGCCTCGAGCACTTCACCCCCGACTACACCCGCTACTTCCACGCCCTGCCCGAACCCGTGCGCGACAAGCTCGTCCCCGCCCAATGGCAGCTCCACAAGGGCATCGACGCCGACACCATCGCCGCCATCCACGACGAGCTCTACCGCCGCACCCTCAACGGCGGCTGGCCCGACGCCGTCCTCACCCCCGGGGTCAGCGTCCGCACCGCCGGCCGCGTCGCCACCACCAAGGTCGAACTCCACCTCGAACACCTCGACCAGGGCACCCGCTCCCGCCTCACCACCGACGCCGTCGTCCTCGCCACCGGCTACCGCGAACGGCCCCTCACCGGCCTCCTCGCAGGCCTCGACCCCTACCTGCGCAAGGACTCCTCCGGCCGCCCCCGCATCGACGACCGCTACCGGATGATCACCGACCCCGCCGTCACCGGCAGCATCTTCGTCCAGAACGGCGAACGCCACACCCACGGCGTCGGAGCCCCCGACCTCGGCCTCGCCGCCTGGCGCAGCGCCGCCATCCTCAACACCCTCACGGGCAAGAACCCCTACCCCCAGCCCGCCCGCACCGCCTTCACCACCTTCGGCCTCGAGCAGCGCGAGCACACCCGCCCCCACCCCGCGGGCGAGCTGCTCCCGCTGGTCGACCCGGCCTAGTGCGGGGACGCGGCCGGGGTGCGGCGCCGGGGCGACGGGTCACACGTGTGCGGTCAGGCGCTGCAGCAGGGCGTGGACCGTCGCCTCGTCCAGGACGGACGCCGTGCCGGGGACCAACTGGGCCAGCAGCGACGCGAAGCGGTTGTCCGGCTGCCGGAGGAAGGGCTCGCCGCCCTCCCACAACGCCGTACGGAGCCGTTCGGCCGTGAGCCGCCCGTCGCCCGCCGACGCGGTGGCGAGGAACCGGGCGAGGCGCCGGTCCAGGTGGGTCGGCGTCCAACGGCCCGCGGCCAGGTCGTCGGCCAGGTCCCGGGCCAGCCCGCCGACGGAGGCGGCGGTCTCGGTGAGGTCGGCGTGGGTGGTGCGGTCGGTGGGGGTCCTCATGGGAGGTGCCGTGGCCTTTCGTGAGCGCCGGGCCGCGGTAGCGGCACGGCGGACGGTGCGGAGCGGGAGTTCCCGCAGGGAGCGCGAAGTGGGCGCGTGCTCGGCCATCGCTGGCCGGAACACGCGCCCACGGCACCGGAGACGGTGCGGATCGTCACGGCGGGGGAGTGCGCGACGTCCGCTCCGTGCTTCGGTGGTCGGGAGGGGTCAGCTCGCCGGCGTGGTCCGGCGGCCGGTGGCGGCGCGCAGGATCACGGCGAGAGCCACCAGGACGATGCCGAACCAGACGACGCTCGAGACGCCCACGTGGTCGGCGAACAGGCCGCCGATGAGGGCGCCCAGGGCGATGCAGGTGTTGTAGGCCATCGTGTTGAGCGACATCGCGGCCTCGAAGGTGTCGGGGGCCGCCGAGAGCGTCATGTTGATCTGGCTGAGCTGGACGACGCCGAAGGCGAGGCCCCACAGGACCATGGCGGCGATCACACCGACGTCGTTCGTGCCGATGGTCAGCAGCATGACGAGTGCGGCGATCATGGCCAGGCCGCCCGCGATGAAGCTGCCCCGCAGGCTCTTGTTGACGGTCTGACCGCCGATGAAGTTGCCGACCGCGCCGCCGATGCCGAAGACGATGAGGACGACGGTGATGAAGCCGACGGTGGCGGACGTACTTTCCTCGAGGTACGGCCGGACGAACGTGTAGGCGCCGAAGTGGCCGAGGACGAAGAACACGACCATGACCAGGACGACGCGCAGCGACACGTTCTTGACGGGCAGTCCGAAGACCTCGCGGACCGAGACGGCGTTGGCCGACGGCAGCGAGGGGATCGTGAAGGCGACCGCGAGGAACACCAGAGCGCTGAGGCCGGCCCAGATCAGGAAGGTGGTGCGCCAGTCGCTGGCGCTCTCCAGCAGGGTGCCGAGCGGGATGCCGACGACGGTGGCGATCGAGATGCCGGACATCACGACGGCGGCGGCCCGGTTGGCGTGCTTCTCCGGGACGATGCGCATGGCCATGCTGACGCCGATGGCCCAGAAGACGCCGCTGGCGAAGCCCATGATCAGGCGGGTGCCCAGGATCAGCGGGTAGTTCGGGGCGATCGAGGTGATCAGGTTGCCGACGGCCAGCACGGCCAGCAGCGTGGTCAGCAGCCGGCGCCGGTTGACGCGCCGGGTCCACGCCACGATGAACGGCACGCCGAGGCCGGCCGCGACACCCTGTGCCGTGACCATGAGGCCGGCCGAGCCCACGGAGACGCCGAGGCTCTCGCTGAGCGGGGTGAGCAGGCCGATCGGCATCAGTTCGGTGGTGAGGAAGACGAACAGACTGGCGGTGATGGCAGCCACACCCAGCCATCCCCGGGTCGGGGACAGCTGCTTCTGTGGCGTGGCGGGGACGTTTGTCTCTTCTTGAATGGTCATGTCATCTCTCCGGATGTGGTCAGGCGTGGTACGCGAATGCCTCATGGCGCTGGTGTCCGACGAGGAGGTCATGGCGTGGGGAGGTGCGCCCGGCGTTATCCGCTGCGTTCCTGTTCAAGAGCGGTTTGGTCGGGGAGTTGCGGGACGGTCGTGCGGGGTGGAGCCGAGGGGATCTGCTCGGACTTCGGTTTGGGCGGGCGCGGCTGGCCGAGCACGACCGCCAGGAAGATGACGACCACTCCGACGATCTGGAGGAGCGACAGCGTCTCGTCCCTGAAGAAGTAGCCCAGCAGGGTCGCCACGACCGGGCTGCCCAGGGCGAGGAAGGAGACCGCCACGGCCGGCAGGCGTTCGATGCCCCGGAACCAGACCATGTAGCTCAGGACCGCGCCCAGGGTGATGAGGTAGGCGAACCCGATGACGTTGGAACCGGTGAGACCGTCGGGAAGGTCTTCCAGCGACAGCCAGAACGGCAGCAGGACCAGGCCGCCCGCCGTGAGTTGCCACCCGGTGAACGTGAGCAGGCCGACGCCCTCCGGCCGGCCCCACCGCTTGGTCAGCGTGATGCCCGAGGCCATGCACAGCGCTCCGCCGACCGCGGCGAGGACTCCGACGGTGTCGAGGGACGCCGTGCCCCTGAAGACGAGCAGCACCACGCCCCCCGTACCCATGACGCAGGCCAGGGCGTGGATGGCTCTGATCCGCTCACTGAGGAAGAGGGCGGCGAGGACCACGACGAACATCGGCTGGGCCGACATGATCATGGCGGCGATGCCGCCCGGCAGCCGGTAAGCCGCCACGAAGAGCAGGAAGTTGAAGGCGCCGATGTTCAGAACGCCCAGCACCAGCGCGCGCCACCACCAGACGCCGACCGGAAGCTTCCGGCCGAGGGCCAGCAGGATCAGGCCGCCGGGCAGGGCCCGCATGGTGGTCGCCAGCAGCGGCCGGTCCGGTGGCAGCAGCTCGGTGGTCACCAGGTAGGTGCTGCCCCAGACCGCCGGAGCCAGGCCGGTCAGGGCTGCCGTGAGTACGTTCTGTCTGCTCTTCATCTTGCCTCAATCCCGCGGGAATCACCGTGGCTCCCGACGTCCGTCCGGCCAGCTCAGTCGAAGATCGGGTCGCGGTCGCGGCCGCGCTTCAGCTCGAAGAAGCCGTCGGTGCCCGCCACGGCCAGCACGCCGTCCCAGAGCGTTCCGGCGGCCTCGCCACGGGGGGCGGGGGTGAGCACGGGGCCGAAGAACGCCAGCGGCTTCCCGTCCGGGCCGGGCACGTGGATCACGGGGGTGCCGACCTCGGAACCGACCGGGTCCATCCCCTCGTGGTGCTCGGCCCGCAGCGGCTCGTCCCAGGAGGAGTCGTCCGCGGCCTCGATCAGGTCGGCGGGCAGATCCGCCTCCTGCAGCGCGGCGCGGATCATGTCGTGGCCGAGCCCGGCCTTCTCGAGGTGGATCAGACGGCCCATGGCGTTGTAGAGGGGGCGCAGCACCTTGTCGCCGTGCCGCTGCTGCGCGGCGATGCACACCCGCACGCAGGCCCAGCCGTCGATCATGCCCTGGCGGTACTTCTCCGGGACCTCGCGGCCCTCGTTGAGGACCGACAGGCTCATGATGTGGAATCGGGTTTCCAGCGGCCGGACCTGCTCCACCTCCAGCATCCAGCGTGAGGTGATCCACGCCCAGGGGCAGCGGGGGTCCACCCAGATGTCGGCGATGGTCGCCTCGGAACGCGATGGCGTGGTGCTCATGGCGGTCGCTCGTCCTTTCGGTGTCGCGGGCACGAGGGCGCGCGCAGGCATGCCTCGGCGGTGTGCGCCCAGGTGCGGGAGGGAGGGAAGAGGCAGCGGAGACGCGGCTCGCGGGCATGCCGGAGGGCCCCGATCGAGGGCCCGCCCGGGGGAGTCGGCCCGAGGACGTTCCTGCCGTGTGCGGTCTCCACCAGTGTCGGGCCCGGGGTATCGATGAGTCCAACACATGCTTGTCACGCGATGGATCACGTATCACGATGGATCCATGGAGCTCCAGCAGATGCGGTACGTGATCGCCGTGGCCGAGACGAACAGCTTCACGAGGGCCGCCCAACGCTGCCTGGTGGTCCAGTCCGCGCTGAGCCACCAGATCGCGCGCCTGGAGAAGGAGCTGGGTGCGAGGCTCTTCGAACGCACCAGCCGCCGGGTCCGGTTGACCTCGGCGGGCGCGGCCTTCCTGCCCGCCGCCCGCCAGTGCCTGGACGCGGCGGAGCGGGCCGCCGCCGAAGTCGCGGCGGCCGTGGGGGAGGTGCGCGGACGCCTCGCGGTGGGGCTGATCCCCACCGTCGCCGCCGTGGACATTCCCGCCGTCCTCAGGGACTTCCACCAGCGCCACCCGAAGGCCCGGATCAGCCTCAGCGTGGGAGCGAGCGACGAGCTCGTCGAACGGGTCAAGGAGGGCGAGATCGAGGTGGCCTTCCTCGGCATCCCCGTCACGGCCCGCCCCCGGGGCGTCAACGCCCGGGAGCTGGCCCGGGAGAGGCTGGTCGCCGTGGTCTCCCCGGACCACCCGCTCGCCGGCGAGACCTCGGTCGACCTCCGCCGGCTGTCCTCGGAGGTGTTCGTCGACCTCCCGGCGAAGACCGCCGGCCGGGCCCAGTCCGATCTGGCGTTCACCGCCGCCGGCCTCACCCGCGAGGTCGCCTTCGAGGTGACCAACGCGGACTACCTGGCCCGCCTGGTCGGCGCGGGCCTGGGCGTGGCCCTGCTCCCGCCCGCGTACGTCGCGGGTCTGACCGGGATGGCCACGATCGAGGTGACGGACGCACCGGCCCGCGCCGAGTACGTGATCTGGGGCGGGGAGAGCCGCACCCCGGCCGCCGCGGCATTCCTGGAGCTGCTGGGCATCGAGGACGAGTGAACGCGGGCGCGCGCAAGAGCCGGGGGGGGGGGGCCCCCCCCCCGGGGGGGGGGGGGGGCCCCCCGCGGGGGCGCCGGGGGGGGGGGGGGGGGGGGGCGGCGGGGGCGGGGGGGGGGGGGGGGGCGCCCCCCCCCCCGGCCACGCGGAGAACCTCCGCGGCCCGCTGGGCGGCGGCCCGCGCGTGCGGGCCGGGGTCGGCGGCGCCGGCCATCGACGCCAACCGGTCCGGATCGGCCAGCAGCGGGCCGATGAGCGCGGCGAGCC
>NZ_JBIXJQ010000011.1:171827-275700 GCF_052871255.1 Streptomyces sp. LARHCF249 | reverse complement strand
CCCTCGATCTTCGCCAGACCCGCCATGTCGATCTCGTTGTCGAAGTGGCCGATGTTGCCCACGATCGCCTGGTGCTTCATCTTGGCCATGTCCGCAGCCATGATGATGTCCTTGTTGCCGGTCGTGGTGATGAAGATGTCCGCCGTCTCCACCACATCGTCCAGCGTGGCGACCTGGTAGCCGTCCATCGCCGCCTGCAGCGCGCAGATCGGGTCGATCTCCGTGACGATCACCCGCGCGCCCTGGCCGCGCAGCGACTCCGCACACCCCTTGCCGACATCGCCGTACCCGCACACGACCGCGACCTTGCCGCCGATCAGGACGTCCGTCGCCCGGTTGATGCCGTCGATCAGGGAGTGGCGGCAGCCGTACTTGTTGTCGAACTTCGACTTCGTCACGGCATCGTTCACGTTGATCGCCGGGAAGAGCAGGCTGCCCTCGGCCATCATCTCGTAGAGGCGGTGGACACCGGTGGTGGTCTCCTCCGTCACGCCGCGGATCTCGGACGCGAGCTGCGTCCACTTCTGCGGGGCCTCGGCGAGGGTGCGGTTGAGGAGCGTGAGGATGTAGGCGTACTCCTCGGAGTCCGCGGTGGACGGGTCCGGGGCCGCGCCGGCCTTCTCGAACTCGACGCCCTTGTGGACGAGGAGGGTGGCGTCACCACCGTCGTCGAGAATCATGTTCGGGCCGCCGGTGGGGGTGTTCGGCCAGGTCAGAGCCTGCTCCGTGCACCACCAGTACTCCTCCAGCGTCTCGCCCTTCCAGGCGAAGACGGGGACGCCCTGCGGGTTCTCCGGGGTGCCGTTCGGGCCGACCGCGATGGCGGCGGCCGCGTGGTCCTGGGTGGAGAAGATGTTGCAGGAGGCCCAGCGGACGTCGGCGCCGAGGGCGACGAGGGTCTCGATGAGCACGGCGGTCTGCACGGTCATGTGCAGGGAGCCGGTGATGCGGGCGCCGGCCAGCGGCTGGGCCTCCGCGTACTCCGCGCGGATCGACATCAGGCCCGGCATCTCGTGCTCGGCCAGCGTGATCTCCTTGCGGCCGAAGGCGGCGAGGGAAAGGTCTGCGACCTTGAAGTCCATGGGTGCTGCTCCTCATGGTTCGAGAGGGTGGGTACGGCTGAGCCGTGCGCCTGCCGTGCGTGAGCAGGAAGCGGCGCACCGAGCACAGTCCGTCGGGGGCCCTCTCTCCCCTCGGCCGGTCACGAGGACCGCCCGACCGCCATCAGCAGCGACGCCTGACACTGATGACGAATCTACACCGATCGGCCCAGCGTCCCCCAGTGGGCCGGGGGCAAGTCGCGGGTGGGATTCGGGTCCTCCGGCGGGCCGTTCGGGGCCTTTCGGACTTTTGATCCATCCCCCACCGGGGGAAGGATGCCGGTGGATCGGAATCGGAGCACGTGCACGACCGTGCGATCCCGCAGGCCGCCCACGGCGTAAGGAGCTTTCACGTGACCAGTCCGGCAGGCCCGCCCGCGGGCGGGGGCGCTGGGGGCACCTCCCAGACGACGTCCGGGGCAGGGCGGAAGCGCCTGAAGCTGCTCGCCGTCACCGCGTGTCCCACCGGGATCGCGCACACCTACATGGCCGCGGAGAAGCTCCAGCAGGCCGCCGATCGCCTCGGTATCGACATGAAGGTGGAGACGCAGGGCTCGATCGGGGCCGAGAACGTGCTCACTGACAACGATGTCAGGGAGGCGGACGGCGTCATCGTCGCCGCCGACAAGGAGGTTGACCGCGAGCGCTTCGCGGGCAAGCGGGTCCTGTCCACCGGTGTCGCGGACGGCATCCACAAGCCGGAGGAGCTGATCGAGCGCGTGCAGAGCGCGCCCGTGCAGGCCGGTACGGCCGCGGCCGCGGGCGCGGGCAGTGGCGGGAGCTGGAGCGGGGCCGGGGGCGACGGGCACGAGCGCAGTGCCGCGTACAAGGCGCTGATGAACGGCGTCTCGCACATGATTCCGTTCGTGGTGGTGGGCGGTCTGCTGCTGGCCGTCTCGATCGCGCTCGGCGGGCGCTCGACGTCCGAGGGCATCGTCTTCGACGAGGGGTCGTTCTGGTTCTACGTGAACGCCCTGGGCGCCCTCGGCTTCACGCTGATGCTGCCGATCTTCTCCGGGTACATCGCCTTCGCCCTCGGTGACCGGCCCGCGCTCGTCCCCGGCATGATCGGCGGCTTCCTGGCCGCCAATGCCACGGCCATCTACAAGGCCGATGCCAACGCCGGCTTCCTGGGGGCGATCGCGACCGGCTTCCTGGCGGGCTATCTGGTCGTCTGGATCAAAAAGGTCAAGGTCCCCAAGTTCGTCCAGCCGATCATGCCGATCATCGTGATCCCGATCCTGTCCACGGTCGCGCTCGGCCTGTTCTACATCTACGTGATCGGCCGGCCCATCTCCTGGGTGTTCACGCACCTGACCAACTGGCTGAACGGGATGACCGGCTCCAGCGCGATCGTGCTCGGCGCGCTGATCGGCCTGATGATCGCCTTCGACATGGGCGGCCCGGTCAACAAGACGGCCTTCCTCGTCGCTGTCGGCCTCATCGGCACCAACAACGCCGTCATGGGCATGGCCGCCGCCGCGATCCCGGTCATGCCGCTCGGCCAGGGACTGGCGACGCTGCTGCGCCGCAAGCTCTACTCCGGCCAGGAACGGGAGACCGGCATCGCCGCGCTGTTCATGGGCTTCTTCGGCATCTCAGAAGGGGCCATTCCGTTCGCTGCCGCACGGCCGGCGCAGGTCATCCCCGCGAACATGCTCGGCGGCGCGGTGGCCGGCGCCATCGCGGGCCTGTCCGGGGTCGAGGACTCGGTGCCGCACGGCGGTCCGATCGTCTCGCTGTTCGGCGCCGTCAGCGGGGTCGCGATGTTCTTCGTCGCCATCGCGGCGGGCACGGTCGTCACCGCCCTGACCACCAACGCGCTGATCGAGATCAAGCAGCGCCGGGAGGGCGGGAGCGCGCCGCAGGTGCTCGCCCCCGAGCCGGTGCCGGCCGGTGTGGGCGCGGGTGCCGACGTGGGCGGCGGTGCGGGCGCCGGTGTGGGCGGGACGGCCGTACGGGCGCAGGCCGTGCCCTCGGCGGCGGCCGCCGCCCCGGCCGCCGGGCAGCCCGAGGTGCTCTCCGGGTACCTGACGGAGCAGACGGTGCGGACGGAGCTGGCCGCCGGCGACAAGGAGGCGGCGATCCGCGAGATGGCGCAGATGCTGGCCTCCACCGGCAGCGTCCGGGACGTGGACGAGCTCGTGCGGGTCGCTCTCGCGCGCGAGGCGCAGGGTACGACCGGCCTCGGCGAGTCGATCGCGATCCCGCACGCCAAGACGGATGCGGTGGCCCGGCCCGCGGTGGGCTTCGCCCGGTCCGGCGAGGGCATCGAGTGGGGCGCCCTGGACGGGACGAAGGCCCGGCTGATCTTCATGGTCTCGGTGCCGGAGGCGGCGGCCGGTGACGAGCACCTGCGGATCCTGGCGCTGCTGTCGCGCAAGCTGATGGACGGCGGCTTCCGGGAGCGCCTGCAGAGCGCTCCGGACGAGACGGCGATCCTGGACGTGCTGCGCGAGATCCGGTAGCCCACCTGAACAGGTCGGGCCCGTCATCACCCTGGCGGTGACGGGCCCGACGGCGTTCCGTACGCTGCCCGCTCACACGGTGCTTCTGAGGGGGACGGGCTGATGGAACGCAGGCGGGGCCGCAGACGCGGCATCTGGGCGATCGTGCTGCTGGTGGCCGGCGGGCTGCTGGTGCTCGGCGGGGCGATCCGGGGCGCGATGACGGACCAGCACTCGGAGGTGGTCTACGACAAGAGGACCATCCCGAGCGAGAACATGCGGCCGACGTACGAGCCGGGCGACACCGCCTGGTTCTCCATGGGCACCGACGGTGGCAACTTCGAGGTTTCGCGTGGGGACGTGGTGCTCGTCGACGTTCCGGAGTGGGTGCCGGACGGGCCCCTGCTGTCGCGCGTGGTGGCGGTCGGCGGCGACCGGATCGAGTACCGGCGGGGCGAGACGACGCTCAGGCTCAACGGGGCGCCCCTGGACGAGCCGTACATCCTGGACCGGTCGCGGCCGTCGAGCGTGCCCTTCGACGTGACGGTGCCCCAGGGGCGGATGTTCCTGATGGGCGACAACCGCATGAACTCGTTCGACTCCTCGCTTCGCCCCGAGAACGACCAGGGCACTCTCCCCAAGTCGTCGGTGATCGGCGAGGACGTCCCGCGCCCGACGGGTCTCCTGGTCGCGGGCGGGGCCATGATGGTCGGGGCCGTCGCGTTCCTGGGCGGGGGCGTGCTGGGGGTCTGGGCGCTGGTCGTGCGCCGGCGGCGTCCGGAGCCGGTCGCGCCGGTCTGGCCCGCGGCCTGAGTACCGAGCCGGGAACGCCGAAGGCCCCCGCGAGCCGGGAACGGCTCGGGGGGGCCTTCGTACGCGTACGCCCGAGGGTTACTTGGCCCCGTCCGGACGGTAGATGTCCGGCTCCAGGTAGATCACCCGGGCGATCGGGACGGCCGCGCGGATGCGGTCCTCGGCGGCGTTGATGGCTTCCGCCACCTGCGTCGCGGTGTCGTTGCCCTCGACGGCGATCTTGGCGGCGACCAGCAGCTCCTCGGGGCCGAGGTGCAGGGTCCGCATGTGGATCACCCGGGTGACGACGACCCCGTCGACGAGCGCGGCGTTGATCTTGTCGACCTCATCGGTGCCCGCGGCCTCGCCGAGCAGCAGGGACTTGGTCTCCGCGGCGAGGACGATCGCGATGACGATGAGCAGGATGCCGATGCACAGGGTTCCGATGCCGTCCCAGACGCCGTCGCCGGTGATGAGGGCGATGCCGACGCCGCCGAGGGCCAGCACCAGGCCGACGAGCGCGCCGAGGTCCTCCAGCAGGACCACGGGCAGTTCGGGCGCCTTGGCCCGCTTGATGAACTCGCGCCACGACAGGTTGCCGCGGATCTCGTTCGACTCCTTGATGGCGGTACGGAACGAGAACGACTCGGCGATGATCGCGAAGACGAGCACGCCGACGGGCCAGTACCAGGCCTCGATCGCGTGCGGGTGCTTGATCTTCTCGTAGCCCTCGTAGATGGCGAACATGCCACCGACCGAGAACAGCACGATGGAGACGAGGAACGCGTAGATGTAGCGCTCGCGCCCGTACCCGAAGGGGTGTTGCGGGGTCGCCTCGCGCTGGGCCTTCTTCCCGCCGAGGAGCAGCAGGCCCTGGTTCCCGGAGTCCGCCAGCGAGTGGACGCTTTCCGCGAGCATCGACGAGGAGCCGCTGAAGAGGAATGCCACGAATTTGGCTACAGCGATGGCGAGGTTGGCGGCGAGTGCCGCCACGATCGCCTTGGTACCGCCCGACGCGCTCATGGGTGCTGGGTGTCCTTCCTTGCCGCTGGCTTCCGGCCGCACATTGTTGCAGCTGCTGCGGCGGACGCTGCGTCAGACCACCACGGTGGCACGGAAGACGGTGCCCGTTCCGGACAGTTCGGTCTTTTCGCCCGCCGGTACGAAGACCGACTCTCCGGGAGTCAGGGACAGTTCGCCGACGCGGGGTGAACCGGCCGTGCAGAGCAGGATCTGCGGGGCGTCCTCGGGGAGCACGCGGGAGGCCGCACCGGGCGCGAGGAGGAAGCGGGAGAGCCGGAACTCGTCGATGGGGGCCTCGTAGACCTCCTCGCCGTCGCCCTCGGGGCGCAGCACGTGCGGGTCGCCGGACGCGAACGCCACGATCTTCAGGAGCTCCGGCACGTCCACGTGTTTGGGGGTGAGTCCGGCGCGCAGCACGTTGTCGGAGTTGGCCAGCACCTCGACGCCGAGGCCGCCGATGTAGGCGTGCGGGACGCCGGCGCCGAGGAACACCGCCTCGCCGGGCTGGAGTCGGAAGTGGTTGAGCAGCATGGCCGCGATGACGCCCGGGTCGCCGGGGTAGTCGTGGACGAGGTGCGCGTACGGGGCGTACGGGCCGCCCAGGCGCTCGGCGGCGGCCGCGGCCTCGGTGACGGTCTGGGCCATCTGCTCGCGGTCGGCGGTCAGTACGGCGGTGAGCACCTCGCGCAGCGCGGCGTCCTCGGGATGGGCGCGCAGCAGGTCGGCGTACGGCTTGAGGGAACCGACCCCGAGCCCTTCGAGCAGATCGGCCGACTGGAGCGGGGGCCGGAAGCCGCACAGCCCGTCGAACGGGGTGAGCGCGCAGAGCATCTCGGGCTTGTGGTTGGGGTCCTTGTAGTTGCGGTGGCCCGCGTCGATCGGGACGCCGCGCCGCTCCTCGTCCTCGAAGCCGGCCTTGGCCTGGGCGAGGTCGGGGTGGACCTGGAGGGAGAGGGGGGCGCCGGCGGCGAGGAGTTTGAGGAGGAAGGGCAGCCGGGGGCCGAACCTGGCGACGGCGGCGGCGCCCAGTTCGCCCTCGGGGTCGGCGGCGATGACGTCCGAGAGGGCCTTCTCACCGGCTCCGCGGTCGATGCGGGACGGGGCGCCCGGGTGGGCACCCATCCACATCTCGGCCTGGGGCTCACCGGTGGGCTCTACGCCGAGCAGTTGGGGGATGGCGGTGGTCGATCCCCAGGCGTAGGGGCGGATCGTGTTCGTCAGACGGTCCATCGTCGTCTTCCTGGATAGAGCCGGGCACGGACGTGTACCTCAGCTGTGTCCCCCGGAAGCCAACGCCAGGTAGGCGGTGGCGAAATCCGTGACGGCGAGGAGTTCGGCGAGCTGTTCCAGCTCCACGCCCTCCTCCGGTTCGAGCTCGCTGACGGCCGTGTCGTGGCTGAGGGCGAGCTCGCGTGCGGCGGGGGCGGCGGTGAGCCCGCCTGCCGGCCGGTCACGCAGCAGGACGATGCGGGCGCGCAGAGCCTGCGGCTCTTCGACCCGGTCGCGGAAGAAGTCTTCGGGATCGGCCCCGGCGGCGAACGATCCGGCCAGCAGCACGCCGTGGGCGGGCAGCGCCTCGGGGAGGGCCGCGGCCAGTGCGGGCCGGCCGGCGAGCTCGGCGAGGGTGGCGGCGAAGCGGCGGCCCGCGGGGCCGGCGCCGGTGCCCTCGCTCCAGATGAGCGGGAGGGTGTCGGCCAGCTCGGCGGCGAGGGTCTTGGCCGGGTTGGAGTAGGTGGCGATGGCGGGCCCGCAGCGCTCGGCGGTGCGGTCGAGCCGGTCGGCGACGAGCTGGAGGGCGTCGGGGGCGGCGCTGATCAGGCCGACCTTGTCGAGGAGCACCAGCAGCGGCGTCAGCAGGGCCCACAGGGCGCCGGGTCCGGCCGCGGCGGACTCGTCGTACTCCTGGTACGGGGCCTTGGCCATCGGTACGAGGAGCCCGTGCGCGCCGTCCACGGCCTCGCTCAGCGGTGAGCGCTCGGGGGCGACGGCAACGACGTTGCAGCCGCGCCGGTAGGCCTGTTCGGCGAGTACGGCGAGGCCCGGCTCGGTGCCGTCGGTGGTGGCGATGAGCAGCAGGTCGACGGAGCCGGCCCAGCCGGGCAGGGCCCAGCGCAGGGCGCCGGAGGCGTGCGCGACGCCGGTGGGGTCCAGGCGGATGACGGGCGCGGAGGCTCCGGCGAGGGCGCCGAGCAGGTCGGCGACGCCGGTGGCGGCGGTGCCGGAACCGGCGATCATGACGGCGCGGGGGCGGCCGTCCGGGCGCAGGTCGCCGAGGCCCGCCTCGGCCGCGTGCCGGGCCGCGGTACGGACTCTGGCCCCGGCCTCGGCGGCACCTCGGAGCAGGCCCCGCCGGTCGGCGCGGGCGAGATCGTCCGGTGCGTCGAGGAGCGACTCGTCGAGCATGGCGGCCTCCGGCGGTGTCGGCGCGGGTGGGGTCAGGCGGGGCGGCGGGCCTCGTCCACGAGGAGGACCGGGATTCCGTCACGGACCGGATAGGCGAGGCCGCAGTCCTGGCCGGTGCAGATCAGCTCGGGAGCCGTCTCGTCGGCCGACTTGTCCTCGAGGGGCGCGTGGCAGGCGGGGCAGGCGAGGATCTCCAGAAGACCGGCTTCGAGCGGCATGGGGCGGGTTCCCTTCGGGGATGACGGTGGGCCGTGGTCAGCGTACCGCCGAGTCACCTGCGGTGCGGCCCTACGTGGGTCCGGTGCGGCGCCGTTGCGGGGCTCCGCCCCGGGGGAACCCGGCTCCGCCGGGCACCGGGCTCCGCCCGGACCCGCGCCTCGAACGCCGGCGGGGCTGGGTGTGGCTCGGCTGCACTCGAAAGCGCCGCCCGGCGGAGCCGGATGCGCGGCGGGGGCTGTGAACAGCCCCCGCCGCCCTCCCGCCATCAGGCGCGGATCAGGGCGAGGATCTCGTCGCGGACCTTGGCCAGGGTGGCCTCGTCGCGGGCCTCGACGTTCAGCCGCAGCAGGGGCTCGGTGTTGGAGGCGCGGACGTTGAACCACCAGTCGCCGCCGGTGGCGGTCAGGCCGTCCAGCTCGTCCAGTGCGACGTCCTCGCGGGCCCCGTACGCGGCCTTGACCGCGGCCAGGCGGGCCGCCTGGTCCGCGACCGTCGAGTTGATCTCACCCGAACCCGCGTAGCGGTCGTAGGAGGCCACCAGAGACGACAGCGGGCCGTCCTGACCGCCGAGGGCCGCCAGCACGTGGAGCGCGGCGAGCATGCCGGTGTCCGCGTTCCAGAAGTCCTTGAAGTAGTAGTGCGCCGAGTGCTCACCACCGAAGATCGCACCCGTCTTCGCCATCTCCTCCTTGATGAAGGAATGGCCGACACGGGTGCGGACCGGCGTGCCGCCGTTCTCCCGGACCACCTCGGGCACCGACCAGGAGGTGATCAGGTTGTGGATCACCGTGCCGGTGCCGCCGTTGCGCGCCAGCTCACGGGCCGCCACCAGGGCGGTGATCGCCGAGGGGGAAACACCCTCACCGCGCTCGTCCACGATGAAGCAGCGGTCCGCGTCCCCGTCGAACGCGATGCCCAGGTCCGCGCCCTCCGCCAGCACACGGGCCTGCAGGTCCACGATGTTCTTCGGGTCGAGGGGGTTGGCCTCGTGGTTCGGGAACGTGCCGTCCAGCTCGAAGTACATCGGGACCAAGTCCAGCGGCAGGCCCTCGAACACGGTCGGGACGGTGTGGCCGCCCATGCCGTTGCCCGCGTCCACGACCACCTTCAGCGGGCGGATCGAGGCCAGGTCGACCAGGCCCCGCAGGTGCTCGGCGTAGCCGGTCAGGGTGTCCTGCTCGGTGACCGTGCCCGCGACCGTGCCCGCCGCGATCGCCGGAGCGCCCTGGTCCGACCACTTCTCCACCAGCTCACGGATCTGCGACAGACCCGTGTCCTGGCCGACCGGGGCCGCGCCCGCCCGGCACAGCTTGATTCCGTTGTACTTCGCCGGATTGTGCGAGGCCGTGAACATCGCACCCGGCAGGTTCAAGGAGCCGGACGCGTAGTACAGCTGGTCCGTCGAGCACAGCCCGATCAGCGTCACGTCCACACCACGCGCGGCCGCACCCCGTGCGAACGCCGCCGACAGACCCGGCGACGAAGGCCGCATGTCATGACCGATCACGATCGCCGAAGCGTCCGTGACCTCGACGAACGCGGCACCGAACAGCTCCGCCAGGGGCTCGTCCCACTCGTCCGGTACGACGCCGCGTACGTCATACGCCTTGACGATGTTCGAAAGATCTGCGGCCACTGCCTGCCCTCCTGAAGGTTCCGTGCGGTCCGGCCAACCTACCTTGAACCGGTACCCGCTCTTCAGATGAACGGAGCGTCAGGAATCGGGCGATCTCAGAACACGCAGGTGTCCGCGTCGGGTCTCGCCGGTGACCGGGCCCCCCGAGCCGGATCCTCCGGCCTTAGCCGCGCGCTCGGGCGGGCGGGCCGCTTCGCGGACGGCGTTGGCGAGGGCTTCGAGGTCGTCGCCGCTGGGGCGCGACGGCCCGGAGCCGTCGGACAGGCGGACGACGTCCCAGCCGCGCGGGGCGGTCAGGCGCTCGGAGTGCTCGGCGCACAGGTCGTAGCAGTGGGGCTCGGCGTAGGTGGCGAGCGGGCCGAGAACTGCGGTCGAATCGGCGTAGACGTACGTCAGTGTCGCGACGGCAGGGCGGCCGCACGCGGTGCGCGAACAACGACGTACAAGGCTCACGACGTTGGACGGTACCGCACTCTTGACCGGGCCGCGACGACTCTCCCGCCGCTCACTCCCCCGTGTCGTGCCGAGAGCTACCCTGCGGGGGTGACCGACAGCCCGCTGCCTCCCCGTCCCGCCCAACCCCCCGCCGGGGCCCCCGCCGAGCCGCGCCCGCGCCGGCGGGACCGGCACGGGCGCGGGATGCGCGGGCCGGTGGCACCGCCGCAGGTGCCGCTGTCGGCGAGCCGGTCGGAGATGTTCGGGGACCTCGTACGGGACTCCGTGGAGCGGCTGGAGCGGCGCTGGCCGCAGCTGGCCGAGGTGGAGTTCCTGGTCGGCGACGTGCCGGGGCCGCCTGGCGGACCGGACGCCGGCTGGAACGACGAGGCGGTGCCGCTGGGCGGGGTCCAGGAGCCGCGCGAGGGCCGGCCGGCCCGGATCGTGGTCTTCCGGCGGCCGGTGGAGATCCGTACCAAGACGCGGGACGAGAAGGCCCTGCTGGTCCACGAGATCGTGGTGGAGCAGGTGGCGGAGCTGCTGGGGCTGTCGCCGGAGACGGTGGACCCGCGCTACGGCCAGGACTAGGTCCACGGGCCGTAGCGCGGGTCGGCAGGTCAGCGGGTCGGCAGGTCAGCGGGTCAGGACCGACAGGTCCTCGGCGGCCCTGGGGACCGAGACCGTGGAGTGGTCGTCGGACAGGGTCTGGACGGTGAACATCGCGATGCCCTCGTGCGGGAGGTTCAGGGTGCGGGCCGCGTGGACCGGGCCGCCCGAGAGGGTCTCGACGGTGAGCGCGTAGGAGCCCTTGCCGCCCGCCGGGGCCACGGCCACCACCTGCGTGGTGCCCGCCTTGACGGTCACCTCCTGGGAGGCCGCCTCCCCGCCGCCGGTGCCCGGTGAGGCCGTCACCTTGACCTTCGCGTCCTGGTCGCCCGGCACCGTCAGCGACAGGACCGTCGCGTTCTCCTCGGGGCGGTTGTCGGCCGCGGTCGCCCGCGTGCCCACCGGCCCGACGGCCTGGACGAAGCCCAGCTCCTGCTTGGCGCCGCTGCCGCGGACCACCCGTACCGCCGCGACGACCGGGGCGGCCTTCTTGGGGTCCGCCGGGGTCAGCAGCAGCGAGCCGGCTTCGCCGCGGGTCACGTCCTTGAGGTCGACGCTCGCGGTCATACCGGCCTTGACGTGCAGCTGTTCGTTGCCCGCCGGGGTGATGGCGCCGCCCGGAGCGGCGAGGCGGACCTTCAGGTCCGCGTCCTCGTCGCCGGGTACGAAGGCCACCAGCCGGACGGAGACCGCGTCGGCCGGGATGCCCGGCAGGACCAGCGAGCCCGCCGGGTCCGCGGCGGCCGGCAGCCAGTCGGCTCCGACGCCCTCCTCGGCGACCTGGACCGAGGCGCCGACCCGGCCCGCCCGGGTCGTCACGTGGGCGGTGGCGTCCGCGAGCTGGCTGTTCGGGACCAGGGAGGAGAGCAGGACCGACTTGCTGGACTTGGGGTCGATCCGGATGTTCTCGCTGGTGCCCGCGTCGGGCTTGGCCGCTCCGTCCGGGCCGAACAGCTTGATGTCCACGACGGCCGCGGCGTCGTCGGGGTTGGTGAGGTGCAGGTAGTCCTCGCGGCCCTTGGCGGTGCTCACGGCCGGGAACCAGAAGTCGGTGCCCGGCGCCGTGCAGGAGGCGCCGAGGAGGCCCCGGGCCCGGCCGACGGAGACCTTCGTGGTCAGCTGCGCGGTCCAGCCGGGGGCGAGGACCCCGTCGGCGCTGCCGGTGAGCGCGGGGGCGTCGGCGCCGGAGGCGGTGGCCCCGAAGGGCTTGCCCACCTCCTTGGGCTCCAGCACCGGCTTGGCGTCCTTGGTGGCGCCGAGCAGCCGGGCCGAGCCCTTGCCCTCGGCGGATCCGGCCGCACCGGGGGTGAACGCCGTGTACGTGGTGTCCGCGATGTCCGAGGAGCTGGGCGCCGGGCAGACCAGGAGGGACCGTTCCACCGGCATCCGGGCTCCGGCCGCGGCCTTGCCGTCGGGCGCGGTGCCCCCGGCGGCGGGGGCGGTGAGGGCGGCGATGCCGGTGAGGGCGGCCAGCGCCGCAGTGACGGCCGCCAGCGTGAGGGGTGCGCGCTGCTTCACTGCTGGGGGCTCCCGTCCGGACGCGGGTCGTACTGCGCGTGGGGGTCGTGGCTGGTGTGGGGGTCGTACGGCTCGTACGGGTAGGGGTACTGCTGCTCGGCCTGCTGCTGCGGGTACGGGTACTGCTCGTACCCCGCGGGCTGCTGGTAGGGCTGCTGCGGTTGCGGCTCGTAGGCGTAGCCGCTCTGGTCCGGGTAGGCCTGGTAGGCGTACGTCTCCTCCCCGTAGACCGGCTGCGCCGGGATCCCCGCGTACGGGTCGGCGGCCACCGCGGCCTCCACCGGGGCGGGGGCGGGCTCGGCCTCCGCGCGCAGCCGGCGGGCGCGGCGGCCCTCGCCCGGCTCGCCCGGGCCGGGCGGGGCCCCGGTGGGTGCCGCGGCGGCGGCCTCGTCCTCGGGGAGGTCGTCGTCGAGCCGCTCGCGGCGGCCGGGCAGGGCCATCACCAGCAGCACCAGGGCGAGGAGTCCTTGCGCCCAGTGCCAGCCGGTGCGCAGGAGGGAGTCCTCGTGGACGAGGTCGAGGCGGCCGCCGGCGGCGGGCAGTTCGAAGCCCTGCGCCCAGCCGTCGAGGGTCTTGGGCTTGAGGGGCTTGCCGTCGAGGGTGGCCTGCCAGCCGGCGTCGGCGCGGTCGGCGATGCGCAGCACGCGGCCGGCCTCACCGGCCGGGATCTTGCCGTGGGCCTCGACGGGGCCCGCGGCGACCGGGATGGGGGCCTCGCCCTGCTTGCCGGAGACGATGACGGCGCGCGGCAGCCAGGGTTCGACGCCCCACAGCGCCGTGCCGTCCTGCTGGTGGCGGCGGCTGAGGCCGGGGGTGGCGTCGAGGACGCGGCGGATCTCCTCGGGCCCGCCGGGGCGGAACATGACGAAGCGGATGGCGTAGGCGCTGAGCTGGCTGGACTGGTCGGCTCCGGAGCCGGCGACCAGGTTGGAGACGACCTTGTCGAGGCGGGGGTCGCTGCCGGTGCGGGCGGCGACCTCGGCGTCGCCGAGGCGGCCGCCGGAGCCTCGGACGAGGCTGTAGGAGACGGTGGCGGGCGGGTCCAGGTCGAGGATCAGGGTGCGGGTCTGGTTGTCGTCCCCGCCCGCGTCGGCGACGAAGGCGGGCACCTGCACCGGGTCGCGGCGCTGGAGCGGGCCGTCGGCGCCGGCGACGAGCCAGGAGGCCGCGGCGATCAGCGGTGCGGCCGCGGCGACGAGGGCGATCAGCGCGGCGAGCGGCTGGCGCCAGCCGAAGCTGCGGGCGGCGACTCGCTCCTTGGCTCCGTCGGCGCCGAGTGCGGCGGCCGCCAGCAGGGCGAGCCCGTAGACGAGGGTGGCCGGTCCGGCCCACGCACCGCGGTTGAGGAGGACGGCGAGGAGCAGGGCGGCGAGGGCGGTGGCCCAGGCGGTGCGGACGGCGAACTGCCGGTCGGTGCGGAGCAGGGCGGCGAGCGCGGCGAGGACGACGCCGAGGAGCAGCAGGCCGCCGGCGGCGCCGGGGCCGCCCGGGCTGATGCCGAGCAGGTCCAGGGCGGAGGCGGAGCCGGTTCCGTAGGGCAGTCCGGCTTCGCGCAGGAAGCGGCCGGGGTGCGTGAGCAGGCCCAGCGACCAGGGGGCGAGCACGAGGAGCGGGACGGCGAGGGTGGCGAGCAGCCGCGGCCCGTACGTCTTCCACTGCGCGCGGCGGAGCACGAGAGCGCCGGTCCCGAGGACGGCGGCGAGCGGCCAGACGACGGGGGTGAAGGCGGTGGCCAGGGTCAGCAGCAGGGTGTACGTCCACACGGCGCGCCAGCTGCTGCGGTCGCTGTCGGCGAGCCCGAAGGCGGCGACGGCGGAGCGGGCGGTCAGCGGCAGCAGGACGGCGAGGACGGCGGTGCCGAGGCGGCCTCCGGCGAGGGCTCCGGTGACGGCGGGCAGGAAGGCGTAGGCGATGGCGGCCCAGGCGCGCAGCAGCCGGGATTCGACGAGCGGCCGGGAGGCGAAGTACGCCGTGAGTCCGGCCAGCGGGACGGAGCCGACGAGCAGCAGGGTCAGGGCGGCGTGGGTGGAGCCGAAGAGGAGGGTGGAGAACGCGCCGAGGACGGCCAGGTAGGGCGGTGCCTCGGCGGTGGATCCGGTGGAGACGGCCTGCCAGCCGCCGGTGTAGGCGCGCCACAGGTCGGGGCCGCTGTCGGGGGCGGGGAGCAGGGCGCCGCCCATCAGGGAGCCGCCGCCGATGAGGGCGCGGCAGGCGGCGAGGGAGACGAGCAGGAGCAGGCCGAAGAGGACGGGGGCGGGGTTGCGGGCGATCCGCTTGAGGCGCGCGAACCGCTCTTCGGCCACCAGGTAGTCGCCGTCCTCGCCGGGTGCGTTGAGGATGCTGCCGCCGCCGTGCCGGCCGGCGGGGGCGGCGTCGGTGGCGCGGACGTCGCCGAAGTATCCGGCGAGCTGTTCGGCGTTGGCGCGCAGGGAGGCGCCGGGCGGCGGGAAGAGCGGGCGCAGCTCGGCCGCGGGGACGGCGGGGCGGCGGCGGGCCTTGCGGGCGGCGAGCAGGCGGCCGGGGCGCAGCAGGGTGGCGAGGAGGCCGGTGAACTCGTCGACGGCCTGGCCGGGGGCCTTGCCGACGAGGTAGGCGAGGGTGCGCAGCACGGTGCCGAGCAGGACGCGCAGCAGGACGTACGGCAGGGCGCGGCCGGAGCTGTTGGCGAGCATCGTGTAGACGGCGCCGGCCTTGTCCACGCGGTGCGGGCTGGCGCTGGTGCGGCCGGCGCAGTCGACGGTGCGGCGTTCGCGGGCGGAGGCCTCGGCGTGGCGCATGACGGCGTCGGGGGCGACGAGGACGGTGTGGCCGGCGCTCTGGGCGCGCCAGCACAGGTCGACGTCGTCGCGCATGAGGGGCAGCCGCTTGTCGAAGCCGCCGAGGGCGTCGTAGACGTCGCGGCGCACCAGCATGCCGGCGGTGGAGACGGAGAGGACGGGGCGTACCTGGTCGTGCTGGCCCTGGTCCTGTTCGCGGCGGTCGAGCCCGGTCCAGCGGCGGCCGCTGCGGGCGATGGTGACGCCGGCTTCGAGGAGCTGCTTCTTGTCGTACCAGCCGCGCAGTTTGGGGCCGATGACGGCCGCTTCGGGGTTCTCGTCGGCGACGCGGAGCAGTTCGGTGAGGGCGTCGGGCTCGGGCGCGCTGTCGTCGTGGAGGAGCCACAGCCACTGGACGGGTTCGCCGTGCGGGAGCTCGGGGAGGTCGTACGTGTCGTCGCGCCAGGTGCGGCTGACGGGATCCCACCCGCTGGGGCGCTTGAGGTACGGGAGGTCCTCGGGGGTCAGGGTGCCGGCGGTGCGGGCTGCTTCGTCGACGGCGGTGCCGAAGCCGGTGCGGCGGGCGAGGTGCAGGACGCGGTCGTCGCCGAAGGCCTGGTTGAGCAGTCGCGCGGACTCGTCGGCGCTGCCGGTGTCGGCGGCCACGTGGTTCTGCGCGGGGCGTTCCTGGCCGAGGAGGCCGGCGAGGGTCCTGGGCAGCCAGCGGGCGCCGTCGTGGGCGACGAGGACCGCGGTGACGACGTGCCGGGGGAACTCGGGTGTGGCGGGGGCCTGCTGGGAGGCCGCCGACTGGCTGTGCAGGGACATCGCGCTACTGGCCCTCCGGCCTGGGGGTCCCCCGCGACCGGGTCACGGGGGAGGGTCCGGGGGTGGTGTGCCCTCGGAGGCTGCTGGACAGCGCCCCACCCTAACGGCTGGCAAAGCAGCGGTCCGCCTCCTGCGGGGAAGGTGCAGGAGGCGGACCGTGTGCCGTGCTCTTGGCGATGTTCTCCGTCGTGCTGTCTGCTGTGCCGTTTGCCTGATTTGCCCTGTCGGTCGCGCAGTTCGATATCAGACCGCTGCCTTTTTCAGCCTGCGGCGCTCACGCTCGGACAGACCGCCCCAGATGCCGAATCGCTCGTCGTTGGCGAGGGCGTACTCAAGGCATTCGGAGCGGACTTCGCAGGCGAGGCAGACCTTCTTCGCCTCGCGGGTGGAGCCGCCCTTCTCGGGAAAGAAGGACTCGGGGTCGGTCTGGGCGCACAGAGCGCGCTCCTGCCATCCGAGCTCCTCGTCCGCCTCCTCGACCAGCAGTTCCTGAAACAGCTCGGTCATGTGCGCCCCTCGCTCTGTCTGTGCGTCCCCGTGGTGATGCCGTTACTGATCGCTACGTAACGACACGAGTGAAATTACAAGTGCGTGGCTCCGGCGCAGTCAAGCCGAGGTCTGCTATTGGGCCCCTTATTCACTCTGCGGAACCAAGCCTATGCAGAAAGTGTTCATATCGCCAAAAATCGTGACACATGCCACAGGCGCCCTGCGAGGCGCGCCTCCACCTGCGAATCACGCGTCACTCGGGGGTGGGGTTGCGATCCGGCCAAAGAAGCGGCGGAGATCACAGTCCGGTCACGAGATGGCGGGTTCGGGTTTGGGTGGCACATGGGCGCCACATCCCCCGGCGCGGACTGCACAAACCTTTCTCCGTGCACGGTAACCGGATGAGGTGAAAGTTTTGCCGTAAACCGGACATTGGGTTGACAGTCCGACCCCCCACCCGTTCTCCTTGTTCCCATGTCAGCGCCCGCAGCACTCACCCGGACCCCCATTCGTGGGTTCCTGAGCGCTGCCCAGGTTCGCTGCTGCTGTTGCTGCTGTTGATGCCTTCGGAGCTTCGGCTCCCCAGAGCTCCGGCCGGACCCGCAACCGCCAGCACCACTGACATCCGTCGAGGACTTCCCACGATGAACAGCACCCCGATCGCACCGATCGCCCCGATCACCGTCGAGAGCGACCTCCAGATCGCCGGCGACATCCTCGCCGTCCAGCACCTCCTCCAGCCCGCCCGCGAACACCCGGCCACCGTCGCCGAGTTCGCCGGACTCGCCCGCTCCATCGCCGAGGACCGCGCCTCGTGGGAGCACCTGGTCCAGTACGACGCCACCACCCGCTGGTACCACCGGCTGCGCACCGGCCCCGGTTACGAGGTCTGGCTGCTCAGCTGGGTGCCCGGCCAGGGCAGCGGCCACCACGACCACGGCCCCTCCTCCGGCGTCCTGACCGTCCTCGAAGGCGAGCTCACCGAGCGCAACACGCGCGGGCGGCTCACCCTCGGCGCCGGCTCCCAGCGGGTCTTCGCCCCCGGCTACGCGCACGAGGTCGTCAACGACGCGCTCGACGGCGCGGTCAGCCTGCACGTCTACTTCCCCGGCCTGACCGAGATGCCGATGCACAGCTGCTCGCCGGCCACGCCGGAGTCCGTCCCCGCGTAACACCGGCACCCGCCTGCCGGGCCCGCCCGTCGCCCGGCCACCGCCCCTCGAACGACCGCCTGCGGCTGACAGACTGTCCGCATGCGCATTGTTGTTCTGGCCGGCGGTATAGGCGGCGCCCGGTTCCTCCGCGGACTCAAGTCGGCAGTGCCCGACGCGGACATCACGGTCATCGGCAACACCGGTGACGACATTCACCTGTTCGGGCTCAAGGTGTGCCCCGATCTGGACACGGTGATGTACACCCTCGGCGGTGGCATCAACGAGGACCAGGGCTGGGGCCGTGCCGACGAGTCCTTCACCGTCAAGGAGGAGCTCGCCGCGTACGGGGTCGGACCGTCCTGGTTCGGCCTCGGCGACCGCGACTTCGCCACCCACATCGTCCGTACGCAGATGCTCGGCGCCGGCTACCCGCTGAGCGCCGTCACCGAGGCCCTGTGCGACCGCTGGCAGCCCGGGGTGCGGCTGCTGCCCATGTCCGACGACCGGGTCGAGACCCACGTCGCGATCACCGAGGCGGGCACCGGGCAGGCCGGTTCCGCGGAGCGCCGGGTCATCCACTTCCAGGAGTACTGGGTCCGGCTGCGCGCCGCGGTGGACGCGGAGGCGATCGTCCCCGTGGGGGCCGAGCAGGCCAAGCCCGCGCCCGGGGTGCTCGAGGCCATCGCCGCCGCCGATGTGATCGTCTTCCCGCCGTCCAACCCCGTGGTCTCGGTCGGGACGATCCTCGCCGTCCCCGGAATCCGCGACGCCGTGGCCGCCGCCCAGGCGCCGGTCGTCGGCCTCTCCCCCATCGTCGGGGGCGCGCCCGTGCGCGGGATGGCCGACAAGGTGCTGGCCGCGGTCGGCGTCGAGTCCACGGCCGCCGCCGTCGCCCTGCACTACGGGACCGAACTGCTCGACGGCTGGCTGGTGGACACCGCCGACGCGCACGCCGTCGCCGAGGTGGAGGCCGCCGGGATCACCTGCCGCGCCGTGCCGCTGATGATGACCGACCTGGCCGCCACCGCCGACATGGCCCGGGCCGCGCTGGAACTGGCCGAGGCCTCCCGGTGACCGCCGCCGCACACGCTTCTCGCGAGCACAGTCCCTCGTACGAGGTGCGGGCCGTCGACGGGATCCCCGAGGTCAGGCCGGGCGACGACCTGGCGAAGCTGATCGCGGTGGCCGCGCCCGGCCTGCGCGACGGGGACGTCCTGCTGGTCACCTCGAAGATCGTCTCGAAGGCCGAGGGCCGCCTCGTCGAGGCGGACTCGCGCGAGGCGGCCATAGACGCGGAGACCGTACGGGTGGTCGCGCGCCGCGGTCCCCTGCGGATCGTCGAGAACCGGCAGGGGCTGGTCATGGCGGCCGCCGGGGTGGACGCCTCCAACACCGCGCCCGGCACGGTACTGCTGCTGCCCGAGGACCCCGACGCCTCGGCCGCCGCGATCCGCGAAGGGGTGCGCGACATCCTCTCCGTGGACGTGGGCGTGGTGGTGACGGACACCTTCGGGCGGCCGTGGCGCACCGGGCTCACCGACGTGGCGATCGGCTCGGCCGGGGTGCGGGTCCTGGACGACCTGCGCGGGGGCACGGACGCGCACGGCAATCCGCTGAGCGCGACGGTGGTGGCGACCGCGGACGAACTGGCGGCGGCGGGCGACCTGGTCAAGGGCAAGGCGGCCGGGCTGCCGGTGGCCGTCGTACGCGGCCTGGCGCACGTGCTCGGCGAGGGCTCGTCGGCGCGGGACCTGGTGCGCACCCCGGCCGACGACATGTTCCGGCTGGGCACCTCGGAGGCGGTACGGGAGGCGGTGACGCAGCGCCGCACCGTACGGGCCTTCACCGCCGAGCCGGTGGACCCGGGCGCGGTGCGGCGGGCGGTGGCGGCGGCCGTGACGGCCCCGGCTCCGCACCACACGACGCCGTGGCGGTTCGTCCTGCTGGAGTCCGCGACGGCCCGGCTGGAGCTGCTGGACGCCATGCGGGACGCGTGGGTCGCGGACCTGCGGGCGGACGGCGCATCGGAGGAGTCCATCGCGAAGCGGGTGCGGCGCGGTGACCTGCTGCGGGCCGCCCCCTACCTGGTGGTGCCCTGTCTGGTGGCGGACGGCGCGCACGACTACGGGGACGCGCGGCGGGACACGGCGGAGCGCGAGATGTTCGTGGTCGCGATGGGCGCGGGCGTGCAGAACTTCCTGGTCGCGCTGGCCGGGGAGCGGCTCGGCTCGGCGTGGGTGTCCTCGACGATGTTCTGCCAGGACGTGGTGCGCGAGGTGCTGGGGCTGCCCGGCGACTGGGATCCGATGGGGGCGGTGGCGGTGGGGCACGCGGCCGAGCCGCCCCGGGAGCGGCCCGCGCGGTCCGCGGAGGAGTTCATCCGGGTCCGCTGACCGGGCCGGGCGCTCTGCCGGACCGCTCAGAGCCGGCCGATGTCGGTGCGCGGCATGCGCGGGACGCGGCGGGGCGGGGCGTGGCCCGCGAGGAGGACGAGGCGGGCGGCGCGGTGGCGCTGGCCGGCGTACGGGGCCAGGAGCTCCAGCATGGCGGCGTCGTCGGCGTCGCGGTCCCCGGCGAGGGCGTAGCCGATGATGCCGGGGAGGTGCAGGTCGCCGGTGGTCACGGCGTCGGGGTCGCCGTTGCTGCGCTGGAGGGTCTCGGCGGAGGTCCACGGGCCGATGCCCGGGACGGCCTCCAGCCGGGCGGCCGCGGCGGCGGGCGCCATGGCGGCGGCCTCCTCCAGGCGGTGCGCGACGCGGGCGGCGCGGACGATGGTGGCGGAGCGCTTGGCGTCGACCCCGGCCTTGTGCCAGTCCCAGGACGGGATCAGGGCCCAGGTGCGGGCGTCGGGCATGACGTACAGGCCGAGGCCGTGCGGGCCGGGCGCGGGCTCGCCGTACTGGCGTACGAGGCGGCGCCAGGCGCGGTACGCCTCGTCGCTGGTGACCTTCTGTTCCAGGATGACCGGGACCAGCGACTCCAGGACCAGCCCGGTGCGGGTGAGGCGCAGGCCCGGGCGGCGGCGGTGGCTGGCGTGGACGAGGCGGTGGCGCGGGACGAAGGCGGCGGGGTCGTCGCCGGAGCCGAGGAGGGCGGGCAGTTGCTCCAGGAGCCAGTCGGCGCCCGGGCCCCACGCCTCGGCGGTGATCTCGGTGCCGGAGCGGGAGACCCGGAGGGTCGCGGCGCCCTGCGGGGTCCGGCTGGTGCGCCAGACCGACCCGTCGGGGGTGGCGCGGAAGGCGGGGTCGGCGGGGCCGCGCCGGAGCGGGCCGAGGGTGAGGCCGAGGTCGACGGGGCCGTCGGGGACCCAGCGCCGGGCCTTGGCCCCTGCCCCGCCCGCTTGCCCCTGCCCGGCGGGCACGGGGGTGCGGCCGCCGCGCACGGTGGTGCGGTTGAGTGGATCGAAGCGGCCGGCCATGCCTCGAGCGTAGCCCTGCGGGCAACTCGCGAAAGGGCCCGGGGCGGCGGCTGTGATCGGAGCAGCCGCTGCGCCGGGCCCTCGTGCGTACGAACTACGCGTGACGCGTTACCAGGTGAAGCCTTCCTGGATCGCCATGCAGGCCTTGTCGTTGTCGCCGTTGAGGGCGTGGGCGGACGTCGGGGCCACGGTCGGGGCGGGCGGCGGCGGGGTCGGCGCGTTGCCGGTGCGCCAGTCCTTGCCGACGAACAGGACGATCCCGGGGACCTCGGCGGACTTCTGCACCGCGGTGGCCGGCAGGCCGAGCGCGGTGGCCACGGCCGCGGCGTCGGCCGCCTCGGCGTCGGTGGCGAAGCGGACCACCGTGGCGTCCTCGGCCCCCGTCTGGGTGTCCGCGGTGGCCTTGGTGAAGCCCTTGCCCTTCAGCAGCGTGGCCACGTCGGTCGCCCGGAGCTTGACCTTGGCCTCGGCGCCGTCCTTGCCGCCGGTGGCGTTGCGGACGGAGACCGCGATCTTCGCGGGCGCCGAGGCCGGGGCGGTGCTCGCCGCGGTGGTCGGCTGGGCCGGAGCGGAGGGCGTCGCGGGGGCGCCCGGCGAGGGGGAGGCGCCGTCCGCCGGGGTGCCGGAGCCCTTGCCGTCGAGCGCGATGTCCTCGCGGACCATCCGGAACAGGGCCTCGGCCTCGCCCGCCATGGGCTCGACCCGTCCGTCCATGCCGGGGCGCGTGCTGTACACCCACGGCATGGTGGTCATGGTGATCCGCCCCGGCGGGACCTTCTTGAGCTCCATGCTGAGGTCGTAGAGCTTGTCTATCTTCTTCAGGCCGGGGTCCACGACCATGGCGTCGATGGCCGCCTGCGCCAGGCTGTTGAGCTTCACCGGGTTGGAGAGCTTGGCGTTCTTGCGGAACTCGCGGGCCATCGAGTTCATGTACTGGTGCTGGGCGTGGGTGCGGGCGATGTCGGTGCCGTCCTCGAACCCGTAGCGGGTGCGCAGCCACTGCAGGGCCGTCTCGCCCTGGATGATGTTCTCGCCCTTCTGCAGCTTCAGGCCGGAGCCCTTGCCGTCGCGGGTGCGGGAGTGGACGTTCTGCTCGACGCAGACCGGGACGCCGCCGATGGCGTCCGCCATCGAGACCACGCCCTTGAAGTCGATCATCATGAAGTGATCGATGGGGATCTTGGTCAGCTCGGTCCAGGCGGCGACCGTGCAGCCCGGTCCGCCGCGCTGGAGGGACTCGTTCGTCTGCACGAGGCCCTTGCTGGCGGGGTGCACCTTGCCGTTCGGCTCGGTGCACTTGGGCATCATCAGAATCGTGTCGCGCGGCATCGACACCACGGACATGTTGGTGCGGTCGGCCGACAGGTGGAGCAGCATCTGCACGTCCGCCAGCGCCGGGCCGCCGAAGGTTTCGGTGGCCCCGCCGAGGGACTGGTTCTCCTCGCCGTCGCGCGCGTCGGAGCCGATGAGCAGGATGTTCAGCGGGATCTGCCCGAAGGAATTGGGCTTCGATCCGCCCAGGTTGGTCTCGCCGAGGTTCAGCGGGTCCGTCTTGATGCTGTTGTTCAGGTGGCGGTAGTAGAGGTAACCGCCGGCCGCCGTGCCGAGTATGAGCAGGGACAGCACGCAGGACACCCAGCGCAGCACGCGCCGACGGCCCCGCCTGGTACGGGTGCCGCCCGCCCGGTGGCCGCGGCGAGAGCCGCCGCCCCGAGGCCGGGGTACGGTGCCGGGTGCGTCCGCATCGCCGCCGGATATGCCGTCGGCGTTCTGGGCGGTCGCCCCCTCCTCCCGCACGTTGCTGTGCCTCACACGTCCCCCTCGAAATCCCTTTTGGTCAAAAATCTGCCGGTATCACCGGCAAAAGCCCGTTATTTGGCGCAGATCGCCTTGTCGGCCTGCGCCTGCTGCACGTCCTTGGGCAGCTCCTGCGGAACGGGAGCGGCCAGCGGTGTGCCCGGCTGCTGGAAGTCGGGGCCCAGCGTCAGCTTCATCGGCGTCCTCGCCGAGGCGTCCGCCGTCCCCATCTTCATGGCGGTCGCCGGGAGTCCCAGCATCTCCGCCAGCGCCCGCGCCTGGTCGGCCTGGTTGGGCGCGTACTCCAGCTGCGTGGCACCGACCTTCGCGGGGGCGTTGCCGAGGTTGCTGGCCTTGGGCACGCCCTTGGTGTTCTGCAGCCAGTTCAGGGTGGTGGAGGCCGCGCCCTTGGGGCCGCCGCCGTTGTACACGTTCACCCGTACGTCCGCCGCGGGGGCCTTGTTGCCCTGGAGCAGCGCGTCCTGCTTGGCCTTCGCGTCCGCGTCGGCCGCCTCCTTCGCGGCCTGCTCCTTCTTCTCGACCTCCGTGAGCGAGACGTCCCCCCGGATCATCTGCAGCAGCGGATCGGCCAGAGACTGGTTGACCACGACGGTGGCCTTGACCTTCTCCGCCGGGTTGTCGAGCACCGGAAGGGTCGTGAAGGTGATGTTCTTGAGGTCGATGTCCTTCAACTCACCCGCGAGATCGGTGAGTTTGTCGATGGATCCCAGGCCCTGGTCCACGGTCAGCGACTTGGTGGCCGCCTCCGCGAGCGAGAAGAACTTCTTCGGACTCGTCAGCGTTTCCTTCGACTTCATCTCGCGCATCATCGAGCCGAGGAACTGCTGCTGGGTCTTGATCCGGTCCAGGTCGCTCTCGTTGCCGAAGGCGTGCCGGGTCCGGACGAAGGCCAGCGCCTGCTCGCCCGACAGCCGGTGCTCGCCCTGCGGCAGCTTGAGCTTGGAGTCCTCGTCGTCGACGGCCTTCTCCAGGCAGACGGGCACCCCGCCGACCGCCGTGCTCAGGGTCTTCACCGCGTTGAAGTCGACCATCATGAAGTTGTCGACCTCTATCCCGGTGAGCTCCTTGACGGTGCGCATCGTGCAGCCCGCGTCGCGGCCCTCCTGGCCCAGGCTGTTGTTGAAGCGGGTGCCCTTCGTGCCCTTGATCTCCTTCGTCGAGCCGTCCGGCTGCTTCGTCGGACAGGCCGGGATGTCGGTGATCAGGTCGCGCGGGATGGACAGCGCGGTGGCGTTGGAGCGGTCCTTGGCGACGTGGAAGAGGATCGTGGTGTCGGCGTGGCCGACGCTGTCCTTGTCCCCGTAGGCCTCGTTGCCCGCACCCGTGCGCTTGTCGGTGCCGATGACCAGGATGTTGATGGCCTGGTCCTTCTTGAAGCCGCCGGTGCCGGCGCCCGCGATGTCGGTGACGCTGAGGTTGCCGTTCAGGTGGTCGTAGTAGAAGTACGCCGCCGCGGCGCCGCCGACCAGCAGGAACGCCAGCGTCCCGCTGGTGATGAGCAGCGCCTTCTTGCGGCGCCCGCCGCCTCCGCCGCCCTTGCGGGAGCGGCCGCCGCGGCGGCCGCCGGGCGGGGGGTCGCCGCGCCGGGGCCCCGGTACGGCCGGGGAGGGCGTGCTGGGCTTGCCGGGCGCGGAGGGTGATTTGCGCGGGGCGGTCACGCCCGCCCGCGGCTGATGCGCTGTGGAGTCACCCAGTCGCAGTTCGTAGTTGCCGGTGCGGGGATTGAGCACCCACTGGTCTGCGGGGTCGATTTCCTCGGCCCGCCCACGGCTTTGCGCATCCACGGTTGCTCGAATCCTCCGTCGGTGCCTCGCGACGCGCCTCCCCCGGGGCGCACGGTCAACGATCCGGCTGCTGGTGCCCGGCCTCTGGTCCGGCGGGGCACCGGATCGCTCACCTTATCCGCCAGGTTCGGCTGCAAACCATGCTGGTGACAAATTCCACTCCCCTTATAACGGGGCGAAGCGCTCATCCCGTTCGCTTCGGTCACCGGCTTTTGGGATTGCTTTACCGGCAGTCGACGATCCCCGCCGTGGTCCCGGTGAAGGTGGGGACGGGTACGGGGGGCCCGATGGTTCCCCCGCCCGGCTCGACGGTGCTCCCGCTCCCGTTCCCGTTCCTCGTCCCGTTCCTCGTCCCGTTCGCGTTCGCGCTGTCGGGCTTCGGCGGGGCGACCGTCACCGGCTGGTCCATCCGCAGTTGCCGGAACAGCCGGGCGGCATCCGGCTCCACCAGCTCGTCCCGGTTCGGATCGGCCGAGTACGGCTTGCGCGGGACCGTCAGGAACTTGACCTGATCGGGCGGTATGTTCCGAACGCCCCGTACGAGTTCGTACAGGCCGCGCAGCGAGGCCAGCCCCGGGTCCGTGGTCACCGAGGAGGTCGCGGCGTCCAGCAGCGGGTACAGGCGGGCCGGGTTCAGCAGCACCCCGTTGCTCTGCACCTTCTTGACCAGCGAACCGAGGAACTGCTGCTGGCGCTCCATCCGTTCGGTGTCGCTGCCGTTGCCCAGGCTGTAGCGGGCGCGGACGAAGCCCAGCGCGTGCTCGCCCCGGAGGGTCTGACGCCCAGCGGGCAGCCGCAGCTTGGCCTCCGAGTCGTCGACCGGCTGCTTGAGGCAGACCTCCACCCCGCCGATCGCGTCGACCATCTTCTTGAAGCCGCGGAAGTCGATCACCATGTGGTGGTCGATCCGGATCCCCGTGAGCCGCTCGACCGTACGGATCGTGCAGCCGGCCCCGCCCCACTGGAACGCCCAGTTGAACTGCGCGTGCTGTTCGCGGGTGCGACTCCCGTCCGCCATCAGGCACTCGGGGATCTCCGCCATCAGGTCCCGGGGTATCGACACCGCCGTCGCGCTGCGCCGGTCCGCCGGCAGGTGCAGCAGGATCGTGGTGTCCGAGCGCTCGGTGCCCCGGTCCTGCCCGTAGCGGGCGTTGTCCTGGCCCGAGCGGGAGTCCGAGCCGATCAGCAGGATGTTCTGGGCGCCGTTCGCGAAGTGCGTCGGTCGGTCGCGGTCGTAGCGCAGCAGCTCGGCCGCCGCCGAGGTGTCCTCGGTGATGTTCCCGTCGAGCTTGCTGTAGACCCACCAGCCGGTGGCCGAGCCCGCCAGGACCAGGAAGGCCGCCCCGAAGCCGGTCCAGCGCAGCAGTCGGCGACGACGGCTGCGCGGAGGCTTCGAGCCGCCCGCGGCCGTCCCGGTCCCGCCCGGTATGCCTGCGCTGTCCGTCACTGGCGTCCGTCCCCTCGCCGTTCCGACAACAGCCGTGCGAGTGGGCACGGCTACTGCCGATCCTGCCTCCGGGCGGCCTGGGCAGCCCGGGGGCAGGGGGGTGTCTAGGGCCATGTGGGTGACAAATCGCCCCTTCTCGGCATTAACCAGTCTGAGTGACGGGGCTCCGGGCCGTGATTAGACGGTGTGGGTGACG
This sequence comes from Streptomyces sp. LARHCF249, assembly GCF_052871255.1. Lineage (NCBI taxonomy): Bacteria > Bacillati > Actinomycetota > Actinomycetes > Kitasatosporales > Streptomycetaceae > Streptomyces > Streptomyces sp. LARHCF249. Next base: position 249,631 of record NZ_JBIXJQ010000011.1, on the reverse strand, counting down.
CGCTCGCTCTCGATCCGCTGCGCCAGCCCGTCCGGCGACAGCCGGTCCAGATTCCGGCACAGCACCACGGAGCCGCCCGACGCCAGAGCGGCGTAGAGCCCGGCCGACAGGCCGTCCCAGGTGTCGTAGCCGAGCCCGGTCAGCACCCGCGAGCCCGCGCCGAGGCCGAGCTTGGCCGCGTCCTCGCGGGCGCGCGCGGTGAGCTCCGCGTGCGAGAGCTCCTCGCCGCCGACGATCAGTGCGGGACCCTCCGCCTCCACCGGGACGAAGGGCGCGAACCGGTCCCCCTGCCCCGGCACCTCGACCGCGTAGTCCGCGAACCCGGCCGGCGGCTGCGGGAACCGTCCGCCCAGCGGCCGCAGCGCGAGCGCCACGCGCTCCCCGTCGCACTCCAGGGCCCGGTCCAGCGAGTCCGGCCCGCTCACGACGAGATCGGCATCGCCCGGGTGCCCGTTCACCGAGGCCACGACCCCGACCGAGTCACACGCGAGCAGCCACACGGCGCTCTGCCAGTGAGCCGGGAGGAGCAGAGCGAGCCGGTCGCCGGGTTCGGCGCCCAGGTCGCCCTGGAGCAGATTGGCGGTCTTGGCCACCCAATTGGCGAAGGTGGCGACGGACAATTCCACGCGCTCGCCCGTGGCGTCGTCGTAGAAGGTGACGAGCGGGCGGCCCGGATCGGCGGCGAGCGCGGATCGCAGCAGGTCGGCAGGGGTGCGGTCAGTGGCGTTCACCCGGCACAGCGTACGCGGGGCCGTCCCCCGTACGGCGGCCCGCTGCTCCGCCGTACGGGCGAGGGGTACGCCCGGGCGGGTCGGACGGTTCGTCAGTTCTCCGATGGCGCCCGCCGGTGCGGGTACTCACCATCCTTTTCATGCGTGGATTCCTTGCTTCCTCGATCGGCGTCGCGACCGCCGCCGTACTGGCCCTGCCCCTCGCGTTCCCCGCCGCGGCCCTGGCGGAGTCCGCCCCCATCACCCCAGCCGGCTCCACCCAATCGCTGCCGCTCGTCCCCCTGGGGCCCGCGGCCACCCGGACTCCGGGCGTCCCCGGCATGAGCGCCTCGCCGGGCCTCCCCGAGACGCAGGGCCTGACCGCCCGCGAGGTCAAGACGTTCTCGCTGGTCGGCGTGGTCTGGGACGACATCACCACCCAGCTGCACGGCAGGGTCCAGGTCCGCACCCGCTCCGCGAAGACCGCGGCCTGGTCCGGCTGGCAGGACGTCGAGACCCACAACAGCGAGCACGCGGCCGACCCGGACGCCGTGGAACGCGGCTCCGGCCGGGTCCGCGGCGCCACCGCCCCGCTGTGGGTCGGCGAGTCCGACGGCGTGGAGGTCCGCGTCCAGGCGGAGCCCGGCACCTCGTCCAGCCGCGCCGCCGCCCGGCTGCCCACGGGCATGCGGATCGAACTCGTCGACCCCGGTGCGGAAACCCCGCCCACCGGGTCGGACGGCAAGAACAGCGGCCCCGACGGCGACGACAAGGGCGAGGTGGCGGTGCCCGGCATGACGATGGAGATGGCGGAGTCCTCCGCCGCGAACATCCCGCACGCCGCGCTGGGCGCGAACGAGATCACCGAGCTCAACAAGGCCGACTCCACCGCCGACGCGATCTTCGCCAGTGACGGCGAGCTGACCGCGGCGGCCGCCCCGTTCATCGGCCCGCGCCCGCGCATCGTCACCCGCAAGGGGTGGGGCGCGGACGAGTCCCTGCGCGAATCGGGCTTCGTGTATACGAACACGGTCAAGGCGGCCTTCGTCCACCACAGCGCCTCCGGCAACAACTACGCCTGCAAGGACGCCCCGGCGGTCCTGCGCAGTCTGTACCGCTACCACGTGGTCAGCAGCGGCTGGCGGGACTTCGGCTACAACTTCGCCGTCGACAAGTGCGGCACGGTCTACGAGGGCCGGGCGGGCGGAGTCTCCAAGGCGGTGCTCGGCGCGCACACCATGGGCTTCAACACGAACAGCATGGGCGTCGCGGTGCTGGGCACCTACACCTCCACGGCCCCGCCGGCGGCGGCGGTCGACGCGGTCGCCCGCCTCACGGCCTGGAAGCTCGGCCTCTTCGGCCGGGACCCGCGCGCGAAGACGACCCTGACCTCGGGCGGCGGCAACCGCTACCCCAAGGGCCAGAGCGTGTCGATGAACATCATCTCGGGCCACCGGGACGGCTTCGCCACCGCCTGCCCGGGCGCAAAGCTCTACGGCAAGCTCCCGGACACGCGCACGTCGTCGGCGAAGCTGCAGGGCCGCCCGTAGCTCCCGGGACCCCCTGGCCCGAGCCACCGGGTCGGGGGCGGGGGCTCCCTGCTGCTCAGACCTGCGAGGTGTTCCGGTGGACGGCCGGGCGGCGGGTCGCGATGAGCTTGTTCGCGAGCGAGCGCGGGCTCGTCAGGAAGCCGTAGCCCCAGCACAGGTGCATGGTGGCCAGGGCCAGGGGGATCTGCGCCCGGGCCTTGAGGGAGCGGCCCCTGCCCGCCGGGACGGAGCCCACGGCGATGGCCGCGAGGTAGCCGGCCGGGACGGCGAAGCCGAGCGGGGTGAGCGCCGCACCCACGACCACGCCCGCCGCGATCGCGCAGACCAGGGTCGGCGGGGCCAGGTAGCGGAGGTTGATGGAGCCGGAGTGGTAGCGGGCCACCACGTGGCGCCACCGCCCGTAGTCCTTGTACTGCTTGGCCAGGGCCCTTACGGACCGCCGCGGCCGGTACTGGACCTTCAGCTCCGGGGAGAACCAGATCAGGCCGCCGGCCTCGCGGATGCGGAAGTTCAGCTCCCAGTCCTGGGCGCGGATGAACTCCTCGTTGTACCCGCCCTGCTGCTCCAGCGCCTCGCGGCGGAAGACACCGAGGTACACGGTCTCGGCCGGCCCCGCCTGGCCGCCGGTGTGGAACGGCGCGTTGCCGACACCGATCCTCGAGGTCATCGCGGCGGCGACGGCCTCTTCCCAGTCGTTCTGGCCCTCGGCGTGCATGATGCCGCCGACGTTCTGCGCACCGGTCTCCTCGAGGAGGCGCACGGCGGTGGCGATGTAGTTCGGCGAGAGCATGCCGTGGCCGTCGACGCGTACCACGATCGGGTGACGTGAGGCCTTGATCGCGGCGTTGAGGGCGGCCGGGGTCCGGCCCGTCGGGTTCGGAACGGTGTGGACTCGGGAATCCTCGGCGACGAGCTCGGCGGCGATCTCGTCGGTGCGGTCCGTCGACGGCCCCAGCGCGATCACCACCTCCATCTCGCCCGCGTACTCCTGTTCCAGGATGTGGCGGACGGAGTCGCGGAGGTAGTGCTCCTCGTTGAGCACCGGCATGATCACCGAGACTGCGGGCTGCTGGGCGGGCATGTGGTCCTTCAAGGTCGGGTATCGGTGTCACGTTACCGCGTACGGGGGAACCGGGTGCGCGCCGAGTGAGCGGTACGGACAGAGGCTGATCGTATGGGCCTACTGTTCTGACGAATCAGATCCAGGCCGATCGTTTCCCCTGCTGTCCCCGCGGAGGTGTCCCCCGTGCCCCAGCCGCACCGCCCCACCCGTCCCGCCAGGCCGCCCCAGCCGCAGCGCGCACGGCGCGGCGGTACGGGCGGCGGTCCGGCCCGGCACCGGGGCGACAGACCCCGGTGGGGGGTGCGGATCGCGGCGGGGCTGTCGGTGGCGGTGCTGGGCTGCGGGGCCGTCGGACATGCCGTGATGACCGGGCTGGACACGGGGATCGAGCGGGTGGACCCGTTCAAGGACATGAAGAACCGCCCGCAGGCCGGGCACGGTCTGAACTTCCTGCTGGTCGGCACCGACGGCCGGGAGAAGATCACTCCGGAGGAGAAGCGCGAGTACCGCCTGGGCGGGGCGCCCTGCCACTGCACCGACACCATCATGCTCGTGCACCTGTCGGCGGACCGGGAGCGGGCCAGCGTCATCAGCCTGCCCCGCGACAGCTACGCGGAGGTGCCCGCGCACCACGACCTCGTCACCGGAAAGGCGCACAAGGCCCACCCGGTGAAACTGAACGCCGCGTACGCGGAGGGCGGCCCCAACCTGACCGTGCGGACGGTCGAGAACATGACCCGGGTGAAGATCGACCACTACCTGGAGGTCGACTTCACCAGCTTCATGAAGACGGTCGACGCCATCGGCGGCGTGGACATCTGCACCGCCAAGACCATGCGCGACCCGAACACCGGCCTCGACCTGCTGCCCGGCACCCACCGCCTGACCGGCGGACAGGCCCTGCAGTACGTGCGCTCCCGGCACATCGACGGCGCCTCCGACCTCGGCCGGATGCAGCGCCAGCAGCGGTTCGTCGCCGCTCTGATCAAGCAGGCGACCAGCGGCGGGGTGCTGCTCAACCCGGTGAAGTTCAAGCAGGTCAGCTCCACCCTGCTGGGCTCGGTCCGGGCGGACACCGGCTTCGGCTCGGAGCAGATGCTCGCGCTCGGGCAGGCCATGCGGGACTTCACCCCGTCCTCCTCGGAGTTCGCCTCCGTGCCCATCGGCGACCCCTCGTTCCGGGTCAAGAGCATCGGGTCCACCGTGAGGTGGGACGAGCCCAAGGCCGCCAAGCTCTTCGAGGCGCTCCGGCAGGACCGGCCGCTCGCCCCGGCCCGGCCCGCGAGCTCAGGCAGCCGGGCCGCGGCCGTGCCGGTGGACGTACCGCCGAAGCAGGTCCGGGTCCAGGTGGAGAACGGGACCCGGATCGACGGGCTGGGCGGCCGGGTGGACGCGGCCCTGCGCGCCACCGGCTTCGACACCACCGGGGCCCCGGGCAACGGCGCCGGCCGCGACGTCCGGCGCACGGTGGTCACGTACGACCCGCGCTGGGACCGCTCCGCCCGCTCGGTGGCGGCCGCGCTGCCCGGCAGCGAGCTGCGGGCGGTGGCGCGCCAGGGCCGGACGGTGGTGGTGATCGCCGGCTCGGACTACCGCAAGGTGGTGCCGGTGCGGGCGGAGGACCCGTACCAGGGCACCTCCGGGGTGCTCACGGGCGACGAGGTGACCTGCGCGAACTGAGCCGCCGGGACGGCCGCTGGTCAGTCGTCGAAGCCCTGGGCGGCCCGCTCCTCGCGCAGGGCCATGATCGCCTGGCGGCGGGCGAGCCGGTGCGTGCGGCGGATCTGGGCCTCCTGGTAGCGCCGCTCGTCCCGCTCGGTCTCCGGGAGCACGGGCGGGACCCGGCGGGGCTTGCCGTCGGCGTCCACGGCCGCGAAGACGAGGTAGGCGCTGCCGACCTGGGTGGCGGGGGTGGACTCGTTCCACCGCTCCGCGAGGACCCGTACGCCGATCTCCATGGAGGAGCGGCCCGTCCAGTTGCACTGGGCCTTCACGTGCACGAGGTCACCGACCCGTACGGGGGCGAGGAAGGCCATCTCGTCCATGGAGGCGGTGACCGCGGGGCCACCGGAGTGCCGCCCGGCCACGGCCCCGGCCGCGTCGTCCACCAGCTTCATGATCACACCGCCGTGCACCGTGCCGAGGAGGTTGGTGTCGTTGGCCGTCATGATGTGGCTGAGGGTCGTACGGGAGGCCGCGGTCGGCTTCCCGGGCAGCTCGCCCGGTATCTCTGTCATACGGACACCTTAGATGCGGTGCGGAGGCATCAGCTCTGCAACAGGAGCGGTACGGAAGGCACCCCGGGCTGTCGGACGACACGCCGGGGCAGGCATCCTTGGGCGCATGAATGACTGGCCTGAAGGTCGTGAGGACGGGTACGGGCGCGGCAGCGCGGGAGCGCAGCCCGAGGGCGCGCAGCGGATGCGGCACGTCCAGCGGCAGCCGCGGCAGCAGCCCCCGCGCCCGGCGGTACCGCCGCCCGCCCGGCGGCCCGGACCGCCGCCCGGCCCCGCGGTGCCCCCGCAGCAGGCCCAGAGCCACGACACGTACGGCGGCTACGACAGCGGCTACAACACCGGCCAGGTCTACGGGGCGCCCGCGGGCCCCGGCGGGCCCGCGCGGCCGCCCTCGGGCCCGGGCCGGCCCGGCCGGGCGCCCGGCCCCGCCCCGGACTGGCGCCGGCGGATCAAGATCGGCTCGATCGTGCTGGTCTCCGCGCTGGTGGTGACCACGGTCTCCACGTACTTCTGGGCGGACTCCAAGGTGCGCCGGGAGGTCGACCTGTCCAAGGTCATCGAGCGCCCGAAGGAGGGCGACTGCACGACGTACCTGATCGTGGGCTCCGACAGCCGCGAGGGCATGTCCGACGAGGAGAAGAAGAAGCTCCACACGGGCTCGGCCGAGGGCAAGCGGACCGACTCGATGATGATCCTGGCGAAGTGCTCCAGCGGGAACACGATGATCTCGCTGCCGCGCGACTCGGACGTGGAGATCCCGTCCTTCGTCGGCTCCCAGTCGGGCAAGAAGTTCCCCGCGCAGGGGCGCCGGGTGAAGCTCAACGCGGCGTACGCGGAGGACGGCCCCGAGCTGCTGGTGCGGACGGTGGAGCACAACACCGGCCTGCGGATCGACCACTACGCGGAGATCGGCTTCGCCGGTTTCGCGAACATCGTGGACGCGCTGGGCGGGGTGGAGCTGGACATCGAGGAGGGCTTCAAGGACGAGAAGTCCGGCGCCGACTTCCAGGCGGGCAAGCAGACCCTGAACGGCGAGCAGTCGCTGGCCTTCGTACGGACCCGGTACGCCTTCGCGGAGTCGGACCTGCAGCGGACGAAGAACCAGCAGAAGTTCCTGGCGGCGCTGGCCAACCAGGCGGCGACCCCGTCCACGGTCCTCAACCCGTTCGAGCTCTACCCGCTGCTGGGCGCGGGCCTGGACACGCTGATCGTGGACAAGGACATGGGCCTGTACGACATGGGCCAGATGTTCTTCGCGATGAAGGGCGTCAACGGGGGTGACGGCGTCTCGATGAACATGCCGATCTCCGGCCAGCGCGGCGGCAACCTCGTCTGGGACAAGGCGAAGGTGCAGCAGCTGGTGAAGCAGATCCAGAACGACGAGAAGGTCACCGTCCGCGGCAACTGACGGAAGGCCGGGCCGACTCATCCGATGGGGGAGGCGGCCCGGCCGCCTCCCGGGTCAGGCGTCCGGGGAGAAGCGGATGGCGGCGGCGGGCAGCTCTGCCCCGCACCACACCCGGGCGCCCGAGCGGAGCTCGTTGTCGGCTCCCACGACGGCGTCGTCGCCGATGACGGCGCCCTCCAGCACGGTCCGTTCGCCCACCGTGGCGCGTGCGCCGATCAGCCCGGCGGTCACCTGGGCGTCGGCGCCGATGACGGCCCCCTCCAGCACGATGGAGCCCTGGACGACCGCTCCCGCCTCGATCCGGGCGCCGGCGCCCACGACGGTGCCGCCCGACAGCTTGGCGCCGGCCGCCACGTGGGCGCCGGGCAGGACGAGGGACTCGCCGCGCCGGCCGGGCACGGCCGGGGAGGAGACCACGCCGCGGACCAGGTCGGCGGAGGCCTGGACGATGGCCTCGGGCTTGCCCAGGTCCATCCAGTACGTGTTCTCGGTGACCCCGTGCAGCGTGGCGCCGGACGCCAGCAGGCCGGGGAAGGTCTCGCGCTCGACGGAGACCGGGCGGCCCGCCGGGATGGAGTCGATCACGCTGCGGCGGAAGACGTAGCAGCCGGCGTTGATCTGGTCGGTGATGATCTCCTCGGGCGTCTGCGGCTTCTCGGTGAAGGCCAGCACCCGCCCCTCGGAGTCGGTGGGGACCAGGCCGAAGGCGCGCGGGTCCTCGACCCGGACCAGGTGCAGGGAGACGTCGGCGTCGGCCGTTTTGTGCGATTCGACGAGTCCGGCGATGTCCAGGCCGGTGAGGATGTCCCCGTTGAAGACGAGGACGGCGGAGTCCGGACCACCGGTGAGCAGCCGCGCGGCGTTGCGGATGGCGCCGCCGGTGCCCAGCGGCTCGTCCTCGACGACGTACTCCAGGTGGACGCCGAACTCGGATCCGTCGCCGAAGTAGGGCTCGAAGACCTCGGCGAGGTAGCAGGTGGCCATCACGATGTGCGTGACGCCGGCGGCCGCGGCGCGGGCGATCTGGTGGGCGAGGAAGGGCACGCCTGCGGTCGGGACCATCGGCTTCGGCGTGTTCACCGTCACGGGACGCAGCCGCGTCCCCTGTCCGCCGACCAGCAGGATCGCTTCCGTCATGTGCGTTCTCCCCAACCGATTCCTGCGTACGAAGGCCCAAATTTAGCCCATCCGAGTGGCCCCGAAGGGCCCGAGGCGACGGAAGCCGCCGGTACGTGCACCCGTACGGCCGTAGTGCCCGGCCTGTCCCCAAATGACCTGGCCGAAGTGTCGGTCCTGGCTCCTGCGGACGCACGAACGACCCCCGGCGGGCCTCCGGGGGTCGTTCGCGACGCGTTCGTGCGGGCCGGGCGCGTTACGGCAGGTTGCGGGCCATGACGATGCGCTGGACCTGGTTGGTGCCCTCGTAGATCTGCGTGATCTTGGCGTCGCGCATCATGCGCTCCACCGGGTAGTCGCGCGTGTAGCCGTAGCCGCCGAGGAGCTGGACGGCGTCCGTGGTGACCTCCATGGCCACGTCGGAGGCGAAGCACTTGGCCGCGGCGCCGAAGAACGTGAGGTCCTCCTTGTCACCTCCGGCGGCAACCCGCTCGGACTTGGCGGCCGCCGAGTACGTCAGCTGGCGGGCGGCCTCGATCTTCATGGCCATGTCCGCGAGCATGAACTGCACGCCCTGGAAGTCGCCGATCGGCTTGCCGAACTGCTTGCGCTCCTGGACGTAGCCCTTGGCGTAGTCCAGGGCGCCCTGCGCGATGCCGAGCGCCTGGGCGGCGATCGTGATGCGGGTGTGGTCCAGGGTCTTCATCGCGGTGGCGAATCCGGTGCCCTCGGCGCCGATCATGCGGTCGGCCGGGATGCGGACGTTGTCGAGGTAGACCTCGCGCGTCGGGGAGCCCTTGATGCCGAGCTTCTTCTCGGGCGCACCGAAGGAGACGCCCTCGTCCGACTTCTCGACGACGAACGCGCTGATGCCCTTGGAGCGCTTCTCCGGGTCGGTGACGGCCATCACCGTGTAGTACTCGGAGACGCCCGCGTTGGTGATCCAGCGCTTGACGCCGTTGAGGACCCAGAAGTCGCCGTCACGGACCGCGCGGGTCTTCATGCCGGCGGCGTCGGAGCCCGCGTCCGGCTCGGAGAGCGCGTACGAGAACATCGCGTCGCCCTTGGCGAGCGGGCCGAGGTACTTGGCCTTGAGCTCCTCGGAGCCGGAGAGGATCACCGGGAGCGAGCCGAGCTTGTTGACCGCGGGGATGAGGGAGGAGGACGCGCAGACGCGGGCCACCTCCTCGATCACGATCACGGTGGCGAGGGCGTCGGCGCCCGCGCCGCCGTAGGTCTCGGGCACGTGGACGGCGTGCAGGTCGCTGGCGACCAGCGCGTCGAGGGCCTCCTGCGGGAAGCGGGACTCCTCGTCGACCGCGGCGGCGAACGGCAGGATCTTCGCCTCGGCGAGCGAGCGGACCGACTCGCGGAGCATGTCGTGCTCCTCGGCCGGGCGGTACAGGTCGAAGTCGGCAGAACCCGCCAAGATCTCTCACTCCCCAGGGTGATGCGTAATGCTAACTACCGTTAAGTAACGCAAGCCTAGTGGCCGGGGCGCGGGTGGCGGTATGGACGGCCACGTGAGTTGCGTGACAGAGGCGTCACCTACTGGAGAACGTCCCCCGCGACCGGCCCGACTATGCTCAGTGGCCGCAAACGGCCCGCCGCACCCCAGCAACTGTACGGAGCACCCATGGCCCCCCTCAGGATCACTGTGATCGGCACCGGTTACCTCGGCGCCACGCACGCCGCGGCGATGGCCGAGCTGGGGTTCGAGGTGCTGGGGCTGGACGTGGTGCCCGAGAAGATCGAGATGCTGGCGTCGGGCCGGGTGCCGATGTACGAGCCCGGGCTTGAGGAGCTGCTGTCGGCGCACGTGGCCGGGCTGCCGGGCTCGTCGGGGCGGCTGCGGTTCACGACCTCCTGGGAGGAGGTCGGGGAGTTCGGCGACGTGCACTTCGTGTGCGTGAACACTCCGCAGAAGCGCGGCGAGTACGCGTGTGACATGTCGTACGTCGACTCAGCGATGGCCTCGCTGGCCCCGCACCTGAAGCGGCCGGTGCTGGTGGTCGGCAAGTCCACCGTGCCGGTGGGCTCGGCGCAGCGGCTCGCCGCGAAGCTCGCGGAGCTCGCGCCGGCGGGTGCGGACGTGGAGCTGGCGTGGAACCCGGAGTTCCTGCGGGAGGGCTTCGCGGTGCAGGACACCCTGCACCCCGACCGGATCGTGATCGGAGTCCAGGGCGAGCGGGCCGAGAAGGTGCTGCGGGAGGTGTACGAGGCGCCGATGGCGGAGGGCTCGCCGCTGGTGGTCACCGACTTCCCGACGGCGGAGCTGGTGAAGACCGCCGCGAATTCCTTCCTCGCGACGAAGATCTCCTTCATCAACGCGATGGCCGAGGTGTGCGAGGCCGCCGGCGGTGACGTGGTCAAGCTGGCGGAGGCCATCGGCTACGACGACCGGATCGGCGCGAAGTTCCTGCGCGCCGGGATCGGCTTCGGCGGCGGCTGCCTGCCGAAGGACATCCGGGCCTTCATGGCGCGGGCCGGCGAGCTGGGGGCCGACCAGGCGCTGACCTTCCTGCGGGAGGTCGACTCGATCAACATGCGGCGGCGCGGGCACATGGTGGAGCTGGCGCGGGAGGCCGTCGGCGGGTCGTTCCTCGGCAAGCGGGTCGCGGTGCTGGGTGCCACGTTCAAGCCGGACTCGGACGACGTACGGGACTCGCCCGCGCTGAACGTGGCCGGGCAGATCCACCTCCAGGGCGGGCAGGTCACCGTCTACGACCCCAAGGGCATGGACAACGCGCGGCGCGTCTTCCCGACGCTGGGGTACGCGGACTCCGCGGTGGAGGCGGCCCGGGGGGCGGAGGTCGTCCTCCACCTGACCGAGTGGCGCGAGTTCCGCGAGCTCGACCCGGCGGAGCTGGGCCGCGTCGTCACCGACCGGCTGATCCTGGACGGGCGCAACGCGCTCGATCCCGACCTGTGGCGTGCGGCGGGCTGGACCTACCGGGCGATGGGCCGCCCCCGCGCCTGAGGGCCTGATCCGAAAGGCAGGCCCTGGCCCTCCCGTCAAAAAGGAGTGGGGGCGGGGCGGCGGTGATGGGCGGCGCGGGAGGTGAATTCCGCGTCGCGGAGGACTCGTTGGGCGTTGCCCCAGGTCAGTAGGGCCAGATCGGATTCCGGCCAGCCGCGGTCGAGGAGTTCCGCGATCAGGCGCGGGTAGCCCGAGGGGTCGGTGAGGCCCGTGGGGCGGGGAGCGCCCGGTTCGGCGCCGAAGCCGGCGCCCAGGCCGACGCAGTGCGGACCCGCGACGGCCCGTACGTGGTCGAGGTGGTCCGCCACCGCGTGCAGGGAGTCCCCGGTCCGGGCGGTGTCGAAGGTGACCATCGCCAGGCCGTTCGCCTCCCGCAGGGCCAGCAGGACCTCGTCGGTCACGTTCCCCCGATACGGGTTCAGGGCCGCGGCCGCCGTGTTCGAGATGAGCACCGGGGCCTTCGAGGCCGCCGCGATGCGGCGGGCCGCCGCCGGCGGGCACCCGGCCAGGTCCAGCACGATGCCCAGCCTGTTCGCCTCCTGGACCACCTCGTGGCCGAAGGCCGTCAGGTCCTCCCGGGCCCAGGGCGCTCCGGCGGGCGCGAAGATCCGTACGCCCAGGGCGTGGAACGCGTGCAGCGCACTGAGCGAGTCGGTCAGCGTACGGCCGGACACCGGCCCGAGGATGCAGGCGATGCGGCCGCGGTTGCGGGCGTCCGCCATGTCGTCGGCGGTCAGCGCGAGGCACAGGCTGTCGGGGTAGCGGTGCACGAGGGCCAGCGCCACGTCGATCTGTTCCAGGGTGTCGGAGACCACCTGGTCGTCGGCCGGGGCCTCGCTCGGGGTGAGCAGCGACCAGAACTGGGCCCCCACTCCCCCGGCGCGCAGCCTCGGGATGTCGGTGTCGACACCGAAGTCCGGGGTGTCGATGTCGTGGTACGGGGTCTGGCGCAAGGTCCACACCAGCGTGTTGCACCCGTCCACGACGGGATGCACGGACAGCAGCGCGGCGGCCCGTTCGAGGGCGCCGGTCACCGCTGCGGGGGCGGGAAGGTCTTCCGCCCCGATGCCCACGGACTGAGGTTCATCCTGCAGGTCGGCCATGGCGTTCGCTCCGGTCTCGGCGGCAGCAGGGAGAGATGGTGCCACCGTGACACGCGGGACGCCCGGGTCGCCCGGCAGGTGTGGCATTCGGGTGTAATCCGCAGGTCACACCCGATTGCCCCACCCGCGCGGGTGGGGCTGCCCGCTACCCGATCACCGCGTTGGACGGGCCCCGGGTCGCCGACAGGTCCCGTGCCACCGCCTCCGCGTCGCGCAGCACCCGTACCGCGTTGGACCAGGTCAGCTTGGCCAGGTCGGCCTTCGACCAGCCGCGCGTGAGCAGCTCCGCGATCAGGTTCGGGTAGCCCGCCACGTCGTCCAGCCCGGACGGGGTGAAGGCCGTGCCGTCGTAGTCCCCGCCGATGCCGATGTGGTCGATCCCGGCCACCTCGCGCATGTGGTCGAGGTGGTCGGCGACGGTGGCGGCCGTGGCCACCGGGCGCGGGCGCTCCGCCTCGAACGCCCGGTGCAGGGCCATCGCCCGGGGTGTGGTGTCCAGGTGGTGGAGGCCGTGGGCCCGCAGGTTCTCGTCCGCGGCCAGCGTCCACTCGACGGCCGCCGGGAGGATGAACTTCGGGACGAAGGTGGCCATCGCCACGCCGCCGTTGGCCGGGAGCCGTTCCAGCACGTCGTCGGGGACGTTGCGCGGGTGGTCGCACACCGCGCGCGCCGAGGAGTGCGAGAAGACCACCGGCGCGGCCGTGGCGTCCAGCGCGTCGCGCATCGTCGTCGCGGCCACGTGCGAGAGGTCCACCAGCATGCCGACGCGGTTCATCTCGCGGACGACCTCGCGGCCGAAGTCCGTCAGGCCGCCGTGCCGGGGCTCGTCGGTCGCCGAGTCCGCCCAGTCGATGGTGTCGTTGTGCGTGAGCGTCATGTACCGCACGCCCAGCTGGTGCAGGGCGCGCAGGGTGGCGAGCGAGTTGTTGATGGAGTGGCCGCCCTCGGCGCCCATGAGGGAGGCGATGCGTCCCTCGGCGCGGGCGGCCTCCATGTCGTCCGCCGTCAGGGCCCGCGCCAGGTCGGCGGGGTAACGGCGGATCAGCTGGCCGACCGCGTCCACCTGTTCCAGCGTGGCGCTGACCGCCTCGTCGCCGGTCAGCTCGGTGCTCACGTACACGGACCAGAACTGCGCGCCGACCCCGCCGGCCCGCAGCCGCGGAATGTCGGTGTGCAGGTACGCCGACTGGTCGCCGGCGATGTCCCGCTGGTCCAGGTCGTAACGGACCTGCTTGCGCAGCGCCCAGGGCAGGTCGTTGTGGCCGTCCACGACGGGGTGCCCGGCCAGCAGCTCGCGCGCCTCGTCCAGGCGCTGCGCGGCGCTCACTTGCCGAATCCGAAGGACTCCGCGCCCGCGACCTTCGCCCGCAGCCGCTTGCCCTTCTCGGTGGCCTGGTCGTTCAGCTCCTGCTGGAACTCGCGCATCCGGCCCAGCAGCTCGGCGTCGTGCGCGGCCAGCATCCGTACGGCCAGCAGCCCGGCGTTGCGCGCCCCGGCGACCGAGACGGCGGCGACGGGAACCCCGGCGGGCATCTGGACGATCGACAGCAGCGAGTCCATGCCGTCGAGGTACTTCAGCGGGACCGGCACGCCGATGACCGGCAGCGGGGTGACCGAGGCGAGCATGCCGGGCAGGTGGGCGGCCCCGCCGGCACCGGCGATGATCGCCTTGAGACCGCGGCCGGCGGCCTGCTCCCCGTACGCGACCATCTCGCGCGGCATCCGGTGCGCGGAGACGACGTCGACCTCGTAGGGGATCTCGAACTCGTCCAGGGCCTGGGCGGCGGCCTCCATGACCGGCCAGTCCGAGTCGGAGCCCATGACGATGCCGATGACGGGGGCTGCGGCGGAGGTGCTCATTCGGTGACCGTTCCTCTGAGGTAGTCGGCAGCGTGGCGTGCGCGCTCCAGCACATCGCCCAGGTCGTCGCCGTAGGTGTTGACGTGGCCGACCTTGCGACCGTGTTTCACGTCCTTGCCGTACATGTGGATCTTCAGCTGGGGATCGTGGGCCATGCAGTGCAGGTAGGCCGCGTACATGTCGGGGTAGTCCCCGCCCAGCACGTTCGCCATCACCGTCCACTTGGCGCGGGGGCGCGGGTCGCCCAGCGGAAGGTCCAGGACCGCCCGTACGTGGTTGGCGAACTGGGAGGTGACGGCGCCGTCCTGGGTCCAGTGGCCGCTGTTGTGCGGGCGCATGGCCAGTTCGTTGACGAGGATGCGGCCGTCGGTGGTCTCGAACAGCTCCACGGCCAGATGGCCGGTCACGCCGAGCTCCTTGGCGATGCGCAGGGCCAGGGCCTGGGCCTCGCCCGCCAGCTCCTCCGAGAGGTTCGGGGCGGGGGCGATCACCGTGTCGCAGACCCCGTCCACCTGGACGGACTCCACGACGGGGTAGGCCACGGCCTGGCCGTGCGGGGAGCGGACGATGTTGGCCGCGAGCTCGCGGACGTACTCGACCTTCTCCTCCGCGAGGACCGGGACGCCCGCCTTGAAGGGGGCCTCCGCGTCCTCCGGGGTGCGGACGAACCACACGCCCTTGCCGTCGTACCCGCCGCGCACCGTCTTGAGGATGACGGGGAAGCCGCCCACCTCGTCCGCGAAGGCCGCCACGTCCGCCGGATCGCTCACGATCCGGTGGCGGGGGCTCGGCGCGCCGATCTCGTCGAGCTTGGCGCGCATCACCCCCTTGTCCTGGGCGTGCACCAACGCGTCGGGCCCCGGGCGGACGGGGACGCCGTCCGCTTCCAGGGCCCTGAGGTGCTCGGTGGGCACGTGCTCGTGATCGAAGGTGATCACGTCGCAGCCGCGCGCGAAGGCGCGCAGCGTCTCCAGATCGCGATAGTCGCCGATGACGACGTCGCTCACGACCTGGGCCGCCGAGTCCTGTGGGCTGTCACTGAGGATCTTGAATCTGATGCCGAGGGGGATGCCCGCCTCGTGGGTCATGCGGGCGAGCTGTCCGCCGCCGACCATGCCGACTACCGGGAACGTCACTCCTCCAGGGTATCCGGCGGTATTCGGCCATCAGGACCCGCATGGACGCAGCCCTCGGCGCGGACCCGCCGGTGTGCCGTGTGTCGCACGCAGTCCGAAGGCACAGACGGACCGGAGGGGCGACACTTAACATGAGGGGGTTGACGGAGAACAGCGGACGCCCCTCTGGGGCGGTGACCGACAGGGACTGACCATTCAGATGAGCACGCCGGGGAACGGATCTGTTCTCGAACGCGTACGCGGTCTCGTTCGGGAGGTCGCCAAGTTCGGGGCGGTCGGCGGTCTGGGTGTGCTGGTCAACCTGGGCGTCTTCAACCTGATCCGCAACACGACCGACCTCCAGGTGGTGCGCGCGAGCGTGATAGCCACCGTGGTCGCCATCGCCACGAACTACCTCGGCTTCCGCTACTTCGCCTACCGGGACCGCGCCAAGAGCGGCCGGACCCGCGAGCTGACCCTGTTCGCGGGCTTCAGCGCGATCGGCCTGGTGATCGAGAACGGCGTGCTGTACACGGCCACGTACGGCTTCGGCTGGGACGGACCGGTCGCCACCAACGTGTTCAAGTTCATCGGCATCGGCGTCGCGACGGTCTTCCGCTTCTGGTCGTACCGGACCTGGGTCTTCAAGGCCCTGCCGCCGGCCGCCGAGGCGGAGCCGATACCCGAGCCGGCCCCGCTGCCGAAGCCGGACCGCAAGCCCGAACCGCTGCCCGACCCCGCGCCCGAACCCGAGCCCGCACGTTAGGGACGGCAGGGACGCTAGCGGACGGTCTTCTCCGGTTCCTTGCGATCCGGGGCCGTCCGGCTCAGGAACAGCGCGAAGACCGGCGGCTGCGCCTGGAGCAGCTCGAGGCGCCCGCCGTCCGCCTCCGCGAGGTCCCGGGCGACGGCCAGGCCGATGCCGGTGGAGTTGCGGCCGCTGATGGCCCGCTCGAAGATCCGGTTGCCGAGGTCCGGCGGGACTCCCGGTCCCTCGTCCGTGACCTCCAGCACCGCCTGGTTCCCGATCACCCGCGTGCGCAGGGCGACCGTGCCGCCGCCGTGCATCAGCGCGTTCTCCACCAGGGTGGCCAGGACCTGGGCGACCGCGCCCGGGGTGCCGACGGCCCGTACGCCCTGTTTGCCGGAGCGCACGATGGCGCGGCCGGCGCTGCGGTAGGCGGGCCGCCACTCCTCCACCTGCTGTTTGACGACCTCGTCGAGGTCGAAGGGGACCGCCGAGCCGGTCCGCGGGTCCCGCGAGTTCGTGAGCAGGCGCTGGACCACGTCCGTGAGCCGCTCCACCTGGGTGAGGGCGATGGTCGCCTCCTCCCGTACGGTCTCCAGGTCCTCGGTGACCGTGATCTCCTCCAGCCGCATCGACAGTGCGGTGAGCGGGGTGCGCAGCTGGTGGGAGGCGTCCGCGGCCAGGCGCCGCTCGGCGGTCAGCATCCGTCCGATCCGCTCGGCGCTGGAGTCCAGTACGTCCGCGACCCGGTCCAGCTCGGGCACCCCGTACCTCTTGTGCCGGGGCCGCGGGTCGCCCGATCCGAGGCGCTCGGCGGTCTCGGCGAGGTCGGTGAGCGGGGAGGCCAGCCGGTTGGCCTGGCGTACGGCGAGCAGTACGGCCGCCACGACGGCCAGCAGCGCGACGGCGCCGACCACCGCGAGGGTCCGGACGACCTCCTTGGTCACGGTGGAGCGGGCTTCCTCGACGACGACGAGCTCGCCCTGCTCACCGTGTGCGGTGCCGCGGATGACGTCCTCGTCGATCCGGTGGCCGACCTCCACGGAGGGCTGCCCGGGGATGGTGATGGTGGCGTGGTGCCCCACGTCCAGCTGGTCGGCGAGGGCCTGGGCGTCGACCTGCTTGCGCTCCATGACGTTCGCCTCGACGATGCCGGCCAGGCGCTGCGCCTCGTACTCGATGCGTTCCTGGGCGCTGCTGGTGATGGTCCGGGTCTCCACGATCACCAGGGAGACGCCGAAGACGGCGATCACGACGAGTACGACGGCGAGCGTGGAGTTGATCAGACGGCGGCGCATGGCGTGGGAGCTGCTCAGCTCTTCTCGAAGCGGAAGCCGACGCCGCGGACGGTGGCGATGTAGCGGGGGTTGGCGGCGTCGTCGCCCAGCTTCTTGCGCAGCCAGGAGATGTGCATGTCGAGGGTCTTGGTGGAGGACCACCAGGTGGTGTCCCAGACCTCGCGCATGAGCTGGTCGCGGGTGACGACCCGGCCGGCGTCGCGGACCAGGACGCGCAGCAGGTCGAACTCCTTGGCCGTGAGCTGGAGCTCCTCCTCGCCCATCCAGGCGCGGTGCGATTCGACGTCGATGCGCACGCCGTGGGTGGCGGGGGGCTGGCTGGCCTCGGCGGCGCCGCGCCGGAGCAGGGCCCGGACCCGGGCCAGCAGCTCGGCGAGGCGGAAGGGCTTGGTCACGTAGTCGTCGGCGCCGGCGTCGAGGCCCACGACCGTGTCGACCTCGTCCGCGCGGGCGGTCAGGACCAGGATGGGGAAGCCGTGGCCTTCGGCGCGCAGCCGGCGGGCCACTTCCAGGCCGTCCATGCCCGGCAGGCCCAGGTCCAGGACGACGAGGTCGACGCCGCCCTGCAGTCCGGCGTCCAGGGCCGTGGGGCCGTCTTCCCGGACCTCGACCTCGTACCCCTCCCGGCGCAGGGCGCGGGCCAGGGGTTCCGAGATGGATGCGTCGTCCTCGGCGAGCAGTACACGCGTCATGTGGGTGATGGTAGTCCGCGGCGACCGGCTCGAGGCGGCCGCGGGAACACCCCTGTCTATCTGGGCTTATGAGCGACGCGCCGCCTTCGAATATGGTCGAACGGTTCCCGCATCGCCTGTGATCCATATCTCAAGTCCTTCCTTATCCGGCCCTGTCGTGTCGTATGGTGTCGAGACGCCTGATGCACTACCTCGGGGACCTTTGTGCCGAAAAGCGCGCCGAAGGTCTCTATTTCTGTCCTGACCGGACCGGGCAGTCTTGACGGACTGACCTGGCCGGGCTTGATGACAGTGAATGACCTGTGGGCCGGGCCCGTCGCGCGAGGATGCGCGGCCGGGCGTGGATCCCGGTTACGGATGTCTCTTCGCCCCCGGCCCCACGGGAGCGAAACCCCTGGGCGTGGGGTGGGACCCCGCTGCCGGTGCCGGCCACCCCCCACCGGGCGCTGATGGGCTCACGAGGCCACGCGTCCCGAGCAAGCAAGGATCGACCATGGCTTCCAGCCTGACGAGGGACTCGGCGGATCCGTCCACCGAGAAGACCTTCTTCGGCCACCCCCGTGGCCTGGCCACGCTGTTCATGACCGAGATGTGGGAGCGCTTCTCCTACTACGGCATGCGCGCACTTCTCGTCGTGTACATCCTGTCGGGCGGCCCCGACGCGGCGGAGGGCAGCCAGGCGGGCGGCCTCGCCATGCGGACCGCCGTCGCGACGGCGATCTACTCCGTGTACGTCGCCATGGTGTACCTCATGGCCCTGCCCGGCGGCTGGTTCGGCGACCGCGTCTGGGGTGCCCGCAAGACGGTCACCGTCGCGGGCGGCGTGATCATGGCCGGCCACTTCGCGCTCGCCCTCCCCGGCCAGGCGATGTTCTTCGCCGGTCTCGCGCTGGTCGCGGTCGGTTCCGGTCTGCTGAAGGCCAACATCTCCACGATGGTCGGCCACCTCTACGACGGTCCGCAGGACCCGCGCCGTGACAGTGGCTTCACCCTCTTCTACGTGGGCATCAACCTCGGCGCCTTCGTCGCCCCGCTCGCCATCGGCACGGTCGGCCAGACCGTCAACTGGCACCTCGGCTTCGCCATGGCCGGTGTCGGTATGGCGCTGGGTCTGGTGCAGTTCCTCCTGGGCACCAAGCACCTGAGCCCGACCAGCAACCTGGTCCCGAACCCGCTCTCCGCCCAGGAGCGCAACGCGATCATCGTCAAGGTCGCGGCGAGCGTCGGCATCATCGCCCTGTTCTACGCGGTCGTCGCCTTCGCCGGTCTGTTCACGCTGAACTGGGCCATGATCCCGCTGACCATCGCCGGTCTGCTGATCCCGATCGGCGTCCTGGTCCGCATCAAGCGCGACAAGGACCTCTCGGCTCCCGAGCAGTCGAAGATGACCGGCTACATCTGGTTCTTCGTGGCCGCCGCCGTCTTCTGGATGATCTACGACCAGGGTGGTTCCACGCTGGCCGCGTTCGCCGAGACCAAGTCCGCGAACACGCTCTTCGGGTTCGACTTCCCGTCGACGTGGTTCCAGTCGCTGAACCCGCTCTTCGTGATGTCCCTGGCCCCGGTCTTCGCCTGGCTGTGGATCTGGCTGGCGCGCAAGAACCAGGAGCCGACGACCATCGTGAAGTTCGCGATGGCCCTGGTCCTGGTCGGCGGCTCGTTCTTCGTCTTCGTCGTGCCGATGGGCATGGCGGGCGACGGCGGCAAGGTCAGCCCGATGTGGCTCGTCTCGATCTACATGATCCAGACGATCGCCGAGCTGTGCCTGTCCCCGGTGGGTCTGTCCGTCACCACCAAGATGGCGCCGCAGAAGTACGCGAGCCAGATGATGGGTGTCTGGTTCCTCGCGGTCACCGCCGGTGACTGCACGACCAGCCTGCTCTCCATCGCCGGTGTGGACCTGAACGGCACGACGATCATCGCCGCGCAGGCCGCGCTGGCGGCGCTCGCCGGCTTCGCGATCCACATGTACCGCAAGAAGGTCCAGACGATGATGGGCGACGTCCACTGACGCACCCCCTTCGCAGCGCGACGGCCCGGCACACCGGAAGGTGTGCCGGGCCGCCCGCGTTGTGCCGGCGTTCTCCCGCGGTCAGCGCGTGCCGCGCAGACGGCGCCACGGTGTGAACGTGAAGACTGCGCCGCCGAGCAGGATCACCGTGCCGGCGACCAGGGCCAGGGCCTGGATGCCGCCCTCGTCCTCGGCGCCGGTGTCGGCGAGGCCGCCCGGACCGCTGGTGGTGCTGCCCGTGGTGGAGGGCGAGCCGGAGCCGCCCGCCTGGGCGGTGGTGTCCAGTTCCAGGGAGACGCCGCTGCTGGTCGCCTTGCAGGGCACGTTGATCGGCGTGGAACCGGGGGCCATCGTGACGTCGATGGTCAGCTGGTCCGGGCTCAGCGTCACCTTGCCGGTCTTGCCCGGCTTGTAGGTGCCGGTCATGTCGTTGAGGCTGACCGGGGCCTTGTCCGGGATCGGCTCCGCGTTGGCCGGGCCGGAGACCTTGACCATGCCGCTGTCCGCGCCGCCGAGTTTGACGTTCATCGAGGGCTTGAGGGCCCCCGCGGGCAGCGCCATGGGCGCGGCCATCGCGCCCTTCGCCGTCTTGACGGTCAGGTCGTAGCTGCCGCCGTTCTTCTTCGCGTTGATCGTGACCGGGGTCTTGATGCCCCCCGGGACGACCGGGCCGCAGTCGAAGGCGACCTCGACGGCCTTGCCCGGGAAGTCGGTCTGGCCGCCGCCTCCGCCGCTGGTGGTACCACCGTTCGTCGTGCCGCCGTTCGTCGTACCGCCGCTCGTCGTACCGCCGCTGGTGGTACCGCCGTTCGTCGTGCCGCCGCTGGTCGTGCCGCCGCTGGAGCCGGCCGCCACGTCGATGGTCGCCCCGCCCTTCACCTCGCCGGTCGGCGCGCACTTGGTGACGAAGGTGCCGAAGGAGAACGTGACGGCGACGTCGTACTTGCCGGGGGTCAGGGTGATCTTGCCGGCCTTGGTGAGCTTCAGCTTGCCCTTCATGGGCGACATGACCATGGGGGCCTTCTTGGGGATCGGCGGGTTCTTCTTCTCCCCGACGACCTTCAGCTCGCCCATCCCGCCGCCCACCGCGATCCAGCCGGTGGGCTGGACGGAGTCCTGCGGGATGTCCATCAGGTCCGTGTTGTTCGAGGCGGGCTTGACGGTCTCCCAGACGACGTCGACCTCGTCACCGACCTTGGCCGTGGCCGGGGCGGTGATCTTGGCAGTGGTCTCGCCCTCCACCGGATCGCCTCCGCCGGCCGGCGGAACGCACTTGACCTTGAACGTGGCCTCGGCGGCCAGGGCGGGCGAAGCCGAGATGGCGATACCCGCGCCGCCGAGCAGCAGCGCGACCACGGCCGCGCTCACCCTCCGTTGGGTCTTCACGAATGTCCTTTCGTCGTCGAACGGTTCTCAGACGGTGCGGACGTCTGTGGTGCTGTCTCCGGCGCGCTGTCCGGGGTGAACCACGGCAGGACCGCCGTGGGGGTCTCGTGGGGCGGCGGGGAAGCAGCCGGGGGCGGGGAGGCCGCGCGCGCGGATCCTCGTACGGCGGTAAGCCCGGGCAGGCGGGCCGTCACGGCGGCCGCCGCCTCGGGGATGCGGGCGCCCCGGTGGCGGCCGGGGGGCGCGGTGCGCGGCCGGACCCTGTCGACGACGGCCATGCCGATACGGAAGACCGCGGCCGGGATGACCAGCAGGAGCAGGCCCCAGAAGAGCAGGACCCCGTACGGCCGGTCCACGCCCCAGGGCTGGGTGGCCACGACGGTCTCGCCGTACTTGAGGGAGACGGTGTAGTCGCCGTACGCGCCCGCGGTCAGGGCCACGTTCAGGGCGATCTCCGCCTTGCCGCCGGGTGCGATGGTGCCCTTCCAGCGGACCTCCTCCCACAGCGGCGCGAACACCCCGTGCGCGGTGCCGAGCTGGAAGACCGGGTCCTTGACGGGGGCGGAGCCGAGGTTGCCGACGGTGACCTTGAACGTGCGGCTGGGCGGGGCGCCGAACCAGGTCAGCACCCCGTCGTCGCCCTCCAGCCGGACCCCGGTGAGCATCGCGAGACGGGCCGTGCCGGATTCGGCGGGCAGTTCGGCCACCGGGTGGTCGGTGATCTTCAGCGCGGCGGCCACGGTGGACTGGTCCCCGTTCACCGAGGTGACGTTGACGACGCAGGGGCAGGGCTTGGGCGGCGCCACCACGGGCAGCTGCGCGGCGAAGTGCCCGTCGTCGGCGACGGACACGGCCACGCCGTCGGCGTTGGCGCAGCTGTTGGTGCCGCCGATCATGTTCTGCCCGCAGACCAGCAGCATCACCAGGGTCTTGGCCCGCCAGCCGGTGCCGGTGACGGTGATCTCGGTGCCCTTGGCGGCCTCCTGGAGCGAGAGCGACACGCCGGGTTTGCCCTCCTCGGCGGCGGCCGGGGGCGCCGGGACCAGGGCGAGCGCGCACACCGCCAGCCCGGCGGCGAGCAGGGCTCCGAGTCTTCTCACCGGGAGGCTCCCGTCAGTTCGTGTTCCGGTGCAGGGGCAGGTCCGGCCGCGGGCGGTGCCCCGTCCGGCGGGTCCGGGCGGGGCCGCCGGGCGCGTACGAGGCACAGCGCGGCCGCGGTGGTCCCGCCGAGGGCGAGGAGGCCCGCCCCCGTCCAGCCGACGAGGTCCCACGGCACGAGCCAGCGCGATCCGGCGGCCACCGCGCGGGCGCCGCCGGGGGCGGTGACGGTGAGGGTGACGCGCACCCGGTCCAGGACCGGGGCTGCGGGCCAGGGTTCGGTCAGCTCCACCCGCTGGCCGGGGAGCAGTTCCACGGGCAGGGCGCGGCCGGTGCGTCCCGGCACCTCGCCGAACAGGCCCCCGGCCTCGAGTGCCAGGTCGGGGGCGAGGGCCACGTTGCCGCGGTTGACCAGGGTGTAGGCGACGACCGCGGCCGAGCCCCTGCCCCGTACGGCGACGTCCTCGACCGTGAGGGCGGCCAGGGCGGGGCCGCTGACCCGCAGGTGGACCCGTACGCCGACCTCGTGGCCGCCCTCGGTGGCGACCACGGCGGCGGGGTGGTCGCCGGGCGGGGAGGCGGGCGGCACGGTGAGCGTGAAGGGGACCACCGCGCGGGTGCGGGGCGGGACCTTCACGGTGGCTCCGGCGCCGAAGCTGATCCAGGATCCGGCGCCGCTGGACCCTTTCGCCGGGCGGACCGCGAAGGCGCCGCCCGCGGTGTTGTAGGCGTCGGCCCCGCGCAGGGTGACCGTGCGCTCCCGGTCGGTGGTGTTGGACAGGGCGAGGCGGTCCTCGAGGACGGTGCCGGGGGTGCCGGAGAGGTAGAAGTACGGGCGGCCGCCGCCGGGCCGGGCCTCGGCGGCGGGTCCGGCGACGGGCTCGGCGGTCCAGCCGGGCCCTTCGGCCGCCGCGGGGCTCGCGGCGGCCGTGTACAGCGCGGTGGCCGCGAGGAGCGGCACGCCGAGCCGTCGGAGGATGGGGAGCACGGGCATGGCCGGGGCGCTCCGTTCAGGACCGGGCCCGCCGGCCGCGCCGGTTCAGCCAGAGCACGCCGGCCGCCCCGGAGAGCAGCACGGTGCCGCCGAGGGTGCCCAGGGCGAGGGCGGAGTCGGTGGGTCCGGTCTGCGGGAGGGTGCCGTCGCCGTCCTCGTCGCCGGCCGGGGCGGCGCCGCCGGGGGCGGTGACGTCCAGTTCCAGGGACGGGCCCGGGCTGTTGCCGGGGGTGCAGGTGGTCGTGGTGCCCATGGCCTTGATGGTGAGCACCCCGGCGGTGAAGGTGACCTTGCCGCTCTTCTTGGGCTTGTAGGTGCCCGAGAGGTCGGTGATCTTGATGGGGGTGTTGGCGGGCGCGGCCTCGGGGTTGGGCGGGCCGGAGACCGGGACGGTGGCCTTCTCGGCTCCGCCGACCACGATGACCGCGCTGGGGTTCATCGCGCCCTTGCCGAGCTCGATGGGGCTGGACGAGACGCCCTTCTGGAAGGACATCGTCAGCTTGTAGCCGTCGCCTTCCTTGACGGCCTTGATGTCGATGGGCGATACCGCCGACTTGTCCCCGATCGGGGTCTTGCAGTCGTAGGCGACGTCGACGACCGCGGCCTGGGCTGCGGGGGCGGCCAGCAGTACCGCCGATCCGGCCAGCGCGGAGGCCAGCGCGAGCACGGTGGAGCGTTTCCGGTTGGACACCTTCGTCTTCCCCTCGGACCTCGGGACCACAAGTTACTGACGACACATCAGATTGGTGGCTCAAGGTACGCCCGGGGCCCTGCGGAGGGAAGACAAAGGGAAGGCCGGAATTGACCGTTCGTCAGTGCACGCGGACACCCCGCTGCCACACGCCGGAAACGAGCGGGACACCCGGGCGGTAGGCGAGGTGGACGTGGCTGGGCGCGTCGAGCAGGGCCAGATCGGCGCGGGCGCCGGGGGTGATGGAGCCGATGTCGCCGCGGCGCAGGGCGCGGGCGCCGCCCGCGGTGGCCGACCAGAGGGCCTCGTCGGGGGTCATCCCCATGTCGCGGACCGCGAGCGCGATGCAGAACGGCATGGAACTGGTGTAGGAGGAGCCGGGGTTGCAGTCGGTGGACAGGGCGACGGTGGCGCCGGCGTCGATCAGGCGGCGGGCGTCGGGCCACTGGGCGCGGGTGGAGAACTCGGCGCCGGGGAGGAGGGTGGCGACGGTGGTCGCGGCCGCCTGGGCGAGGGCGTCCACGTCGGCGTCGGTGAGGTGGGTGCAGTGGTCGGCGGAGGCGGCCTCGAGCTCGACGGCGAGCTGGACCCCGGGGCCGTAGGAGAGCTGGTTGGCGTGGACGCGCGGGATCAGTCCGGCGGCGGCGCCGGCGGTGAGGACGGCGCGGGCCTGCTCCCCGTCGAAGGCGCCCTTCTCGCAGAAGACGTCCACCCAGCGGGCGTACGGGGCGCACGCGGCCAGCATCTCGCCGGTGACGAGGTCGACGTAGCCGGCCGGGTCCTCGGCGTAGTCGGGGGACACGATGTGCGCGCCGAGGTAGGTGACCTCCTCGGTGTGCGCGGCGGCGATGCGCAGGGCGCGGGCCTCGTCGGCGGTGGTCAGTCCGTAGCCGGACTTGGTCTCGAAGGTGGTGGTGCCCTGGCGGCGGGCCTCGTCGAGGTGGCGCACCAGGTTGGCCTCGAGCTCCGCGTCGGTGGCGGCGCGGGTGGCGGCGACGGTGGTGCGGATGCCTCCGGCGGAGTAGCTGCGGCCGGACATCCGGGCGTTGAACTCGGCGGTGCGGTCGCCCGCGAAGACGAGGTGGGAGTGGGAGTCGACGAAGCCGGGGATGACGGCGCGGCCTGCGGCGTCGTACGCCTCGTCCGCGGCCGGGGCCTTGCCGGCGGGGCCGACCCAGGCGATCTTGCCGTCCTCGATGACGACGGCCGCGTTCTGGACCAGGCCGAGGGGGCCTCCGTCGCCGAGGGCGGGGTCGTTGGTGACGAGGCTGCCGATGTTCGTGATTGCGGAGGTGGTCATGGTTCCTCGTGGTCGTCGAGTGGCTGTGTTCCCCCACCCCGGCGCTGCGGTCAGGCGCGCAGGGCGGCGATGGCGGAAGCGAGGGCGGACGGGACGTCCGGGACGACGGTGTGGGCGCCGTCGCGGACGACGTGGCGGCCGCCGACCACCGTGTGGCGGACGTCCGCGGCCGAGGCCGCGAAGACCGCCGTCTCGGCGCCCAGCCGCGGCACCGCGCCGGCCGTTCTGACGGAGTCCAGGGCGATCGTGGTGAAGTCCGCCGGCGCCCCCGCCTCCAGGCGGCCCGCGTCAGGACGCCCGAGGGCGGCGTGGCCCTCGGCAGTCGCGGCCGACAGCAGCGCGTTCGCCGTCCAGTGCCCCCGCGTACGACTGCGCAGCCGCTCGTTCAGCTCCATGGCCCGGGCCTCCTCCAGCAGGTCGATGACCGCGTGGCTGTCACTGCCCAGCGAGAGCGGGCTGCCCGCCTGCTGGAGGCGGGTCGCCGGGCCGATGCCGTCGGCGAGGTCGCGCTCCGTGGTGGGGCACATGCACGTGCCGGTGGTGGTACCGCCGAGGAGGGCGATGTCCGCGTCCGTCAGGTGCGTGTTGTGGACGCCGGTGGTGCGCGGGCCGAGCACGCCGTGGTCGGCGAGGAGCTGCGTCGGGGTCCGGCCGTGCGCGGCCTGGCAGGCGTCGTTCTCGGCGGTCTGCTCCGAGAGGTGGACGTGCAGCGGGGCCCGGCGCTCCTGCGCCCAGGCGGCGACGGTGGCCAGCTGGGCGGTGGGGACGGCGCGCACCGAGTGGATCGCCGCGCCGATCAGGGCGTGCTCGCGGGGCTTCAGTGCGCTCGCCCGCTCCGCCCACGCCTCGGCGGTGCCGTCGGAGAAGCGCAGCTGGTGCGGGCTGGGCGCCTCTCCGAAGCCCGCCGAGAGGTAGGCGGTGTCCAGGAGGGTGATCCGGATGCCGGCCGCGGCGGCGGCCTCGATCAGGGCCTCGCCCATCGCGTTCGGGTCGGCGTACGGGGCGCCGCCGGGGGCGTGGTGGACGTAGTGGAACTCGCCGACGTTCGTGATGCCCGCCAGCGCCATCTCGGCGTAGACGGCCCGGGCGAGCGCGAAGTAGCTGTCGGGGGTGAGGTTCTGGGCGACCTTGTACATGACGTCGCGCCAGGTCCAGAAGGTCCCCGAGCCGACCTGCACGGTGGAGCGCAGGGCCCGGTGGAAGGCGTGGCTGTGCGCGTTGGCCAGGCCCGGGAGGGTCAGGCCGCGCAGGATCTCCGCACCCGGGGGCGGGGTCTCGACCCCGGTCCGCACGGCGGCGATCCGCCCGTCCGCCGCTGCGTCCAGGGCCACGCCCGGCTCGACATGGGTGCCGAGCCAGGCGTGTTCCAGCCAGTACGTCTTCTCCGCGGTCACCACGTGCCCCTTCACCTGCATGCGAGACCTTCCAGTACGTCGGCGAGGGCGAGGACTCCGGCGACGCAGTCGTCCTCGGCGGCGAACTCCTTCGGGGAGTGGGAGACGCCGGTGGGGTTCCGTACGAACAGCATCGCGGTCGGGACGGCCGCCGAGAGGATGCCGGCGTCGTGTCCCGCCCCGGTGCCGAGGACGGGGACGGCCCCGCCCAGGATCCGGTTCATCTCGTCGCGCAGGGCGTGCTCGAACTCGACGACCGGGGTGAAGGACTCCCGGACGATTGCGAGGTCGATGCCGTCCTGGTCGGCGCGCTCGCGGGCGGCCTTCTCGATGGCGGTGACGACCGTGTCGAGGGTGGCCTGGTCGGCGGCGCGGGAGTCGAGCCAGCCGCGCACGAGGGAGGGGATGGCGTTGACGCCGTTGGGCTCGACGGCGATCTTCCCGAAGGTGGCGACGGCCCCGGCGAGGGCCGCCTCGGTGCGGGCGGCCAGCACGGTCGCCGCGTACGTGAGCATCGGGTCGCGGCGGTCCGCCAGGCGGGTGGTGCCCGCGTGGTTGGCCTCGCCGTGGAAGTCGAACCGCCAGCGGCCGTGCGGCCAGATCGCGGAGGCGATCCCGACGCGGTCCCCGGACAGGTCGAGGGCCCTGCCCTGTTCCACGTGCAGTTCGACGAACGCGCCGATGCGGGCGAGCCGTTCGGGGTCGGCGCCGATGGCCTGCGGGTCGTACCCGGCGGTCTCCATGGCCTGCGGGAGGGAGATCCCGTCGGCGTCGCGGAGTTCGTACGCCTTCTCCTTGGTCAGCTGCCCGGCGGCGAGCCGCGAGCCGACGCAGGCGAGGCCGAAGCGGGCCCCTTCCTCGTCACCGAAGTTGGTGATGGCAAGTGGCCTGGCGAACTCCGCGCCCCTCCTGCGGAGTTCGTCCAGGGCCGCGAAGGAGGACACCACCCCGAGGGGGCCGTCGAAGGCCCCGCCGTCGGGGACGGAGTCCAGGTGCGAGCCGGTGACCACGGCGTCCCCCGCGAGGGGGTCGCCGAGCCAGGCCCACTGGTTGCCGTTGCGGTCGGTCTCGTACGCCAGCCCGCGCGCCTCGGCCTGCTCCTGGAACCAGGTCCGGCAGTCGGCGTCGGCCCCGGTCCAGGCGTACCGGCGGTACCCGCCGGAGTCCGGGTTGCGGCCGATGGGCGCGAGCTCGGCCCACATCTCGTGGAACGTCACGCTTCGTCGCCCTCGCGCATGGGGACGCGGACGCCGCGCTCGTCCGCCACGGACTCGGCGATGTCGTAGCCGGCGTCGACGTGCCGGATGACGCCCATGCCCGGGTCGTTGGTGAGGACCCGGCGGATCTTCTCGCCGGCGAGCGGGGTGCCGTCGGCGACCGTGACCTGGCCCGCGTGGATGGAGCGGCCCATGCCGACGCCGCCGCCGTGGTGCAGGGAGACCCAGGAGGCGCCGGAGGCGACGTTGACCATCGCGTTGAGCAGCGGCCAGTCGGCGATGGCGTCGGAGCCGTCGAGCATGGCCTCGGTCTCGCGGTACGGGGAGGCCACCGATCCGCAGTCGAGGTGGTCGCGGCCGATGACCAGCGGGGCGGCCAGCTCACCGGAGGCGACCATGTCGTTGAAGCGCTCGCCGGCCTTGTCGCGCTCGCCGTAGCCGAGCCAGCAGATGCGCGCGGGCAGGCCCTGGAAGTGGACGCGCTCGCCCGCCATCTTGATCCAGCGGTGCAGGGACTCGTTCTCCGGGAAGAGGTCGAGCATCGCCTTGTCGGTCTTGTGGATGTCCGAGGCCTCGCCCGAGAGCGCCGCCCAGCGGAAGGGGCCCTTGCCCTCGCAGAACAGCGGCCGGATGTAGGCGGGGACGAAGCCGGGGAAGGCGAAGGCGCGGTCGTAGCCGGCCAGCTGGGCCTCGCCGCGGATGGAGTTGCCGTAGTCGAAGACCTCGGCGCCCGCGTCCATGAAGCCGACCATGGCCTCGACGTGGCGGGCCATCGACTCGCGGGCCCGGGTGGTGAAGCCCGCCGGGTCCTTGGCCGCGTAGGAGGCCATGTCGTCGAAGTCCACGCCGGTCGGCAGGTAGGCGAGCGGGTCGTGCGCGGAGGTCTGGTCCGTGACGATGTCGATGGGCGCGCCCTCGGCCAGCATCTGCGGGAGCAGGTCGGCGGCGTTGCCGAGCAGGCCGATGGAGAGCGGCTTGCGG
Organism: Streptomyces sp. LARHCF249; assembly: GCF_052871255.1. Classification (NCBI taxonomy): domain Bacteria; kingdom Bacillati; phylum Actinomycetota; class Actinomycetes; order Kitasatosporales; family Streptomycetaceae; genus Streptomyces; species Streptomyces sp. LARHCF249. Next base: position 220,679 of record NZ_JBIXJQ010000011.1, on the reverse strand, counting down.
GCGTCGCGGGCCTCGACGGCCAGCTGGAGGGCGTGGCGCAGGTTGTCGGCCTTCACGTCCAGGTAGCGGTGCTCGATGCGGCGGTCGATGGCGCGCGGGTCGACGTCGATGCAGAGGGCGACGCCGTCGTTCATCGTCACGGCGAGCGGCTGGGCGCCGCCCATGCCGCCGAGGCCGGCGGTGAGGGTGATGGTGCCGGCGAGGGTTCCCCCGAACTTCTTGGCAGCGACGGCCGCGAAGGTCTCGTAGGTGCCCTGGAGGATGCCCTGGGTGCCGATGTAGATCCACGAACCGGCGGTCATCTGCCCGTACATGGTCAGGCCGAGCTGCTCCAGGCGCCGGAACTCCTCCCAGTTGGCCCAGTCGCCGACCAGGTTGGAGTTGGCGAGCAGGACGCGCGGGGCCCACTCGTGGGTCTGCATCACGCCGACCGGGCGGCCGGACTGGACGAGCATCGTCTCGTCCTGCTTGAGGGTCTGGAGGGTGCGGACCATCGCGTCGTACGAGCGCCAGTCGCGCGCGGCCTTGCCGGTTCCGCCGTAGACGACGAGCTTGTCGGGGTGCTCGGCGACCTCGGGGTCGAGGTTGTTCTGGAGCATCCGCAGCGCGGCCTCCTGCTGCCATCCCAGGGTGCTGAGCTCGGTGCCGCGCGCGGCACGTACGGGGCGGGGTCCTGACATGGCGGTGCCTCCTCCGATGTTGGTCAATCCATTCACATCCTGACCTCCTGAATAGATTCAGTCAACAGCTGCGCCCGCCTCCTTCGGATGATGGGATGGCGGACATGGCTGCCGACATGGACCCGGAACGCGCCGCCGCGCGCCGCGATCTGGCCGTACGGGCCGCCGTCGAACAGGGGCTGCTGGACTCCGAGCCCCTGGTCTGCCTGCTGGACACGGCCGGGATCCGGGCCTCCGCCGCCGCCCTGGCCGCCGCCTTCGCGGCCGTGCTGGTGCCCGGTACGCCCGTCCTGCACGCCTTCGCGGTCAAGGCCGCCCCGCTCGTCCCGGTGCTGCGGCTGCTGGCCGACGCCGGGCTCGGCTGCGAGGTGGCCGGCCCCGGCGAGCTGGCCCTGGCCCGGGCGGCCGGGGTGGGGGCGGAGCGGACCGTCCTGGACTCCCCCGCCAAGACCGCGGCCGAACTGCGCGAGGCCCTGGCCCTGGGCATCGCCGTCAACGCCGACAGCCGGCAGGAGCTGGAGCGGCTCGACGCGCTCCTCGCCGCGGCGCCCTCCGCGTCCCCGGTCGGCGTACGGATCAACCCGCAGACCGGGGCCGGCACCATCGACGCCCTGTCCACGGCCACCGCGACCTCCAAGTTCGGGATCGCGCTGCGCGACCCGGGCGCCCGGGAGTGGCTGGTACGGGCCTTTCTGGACCGGCCGCGGCTGACCCGGCTGCACATCCACTCGGGCTCGCAGGGCGTCCCGCTGCCGCTGATCGCCGAAGGCGTACGGGAACTGCACGCACTGGCCGAGGAGATCAACGCGGCGGCCGGGCGCCGCCAGGTCGACACCCTCGACATCGGCGGCGGCCTGCCGGTGAACTTCGCCTCGGACGACCCGGCGCCGACGTACGCGGAGTACGTGTCCGCCCTGCGCGAGGCGGTGCCCAGCCTCTTCGACGGCTCGTACGGCCTGGTCACGGAGTTCGGGCGGTCCCTGCTGGCCAAGCACGGGCTGGTCCTGGCCCGCGTCGAGTACACCAAGACCACCGGGTCCCGCCCGATCGCGCTCACCCACGCGGGGGTCCAGCTGGCGACCCGCACGGTCTACGCCCCGGCGGCGTGGCCGCTGCGGATCCTGCCGTACGACGCGAAGGGCGCCCCCAAGGACGGCGACCCGGTGGCCCAGGACATCGCCGGTCCGGCCTGCTTCGCGGGGGATCTGCTCGCGACGGCCCGGGAGCTGCCGCGGCTCGCCCCTGGCGACCTGATCGGCGTGCCGGACACGGGCGCGTACTTCTTCACCGCCCACTACGGCTACAACAGCCTGCCGCGCCCGGCGGTGCACGGCTTCGCCGTCTCCCCGGCCGGGGTCCGCTTCAGCCTTGCCCGGCCGGCGCAGAGCATGTCCGCGATCGTCGCGGAAGCAGGCGGCGACTTCCGCGACGCCCTGCTGTAACCGCCGCGAGCCCCTGCGGGCGATCCTTCGGCGTCAGGGGGCCGAGACGGTGGCCGCCAGGGCCGGGGCCAGGCCCGTGACGAGCTCGTCCGGGGTCAGCGAGGTCACCGCGGGCAGGCGCAGCAGGTAGCGGGTCAGGGCCAGGCCCAGCAGCTGGGCAGAGACCAGGCCCGCCACCCGCGCGGCCCGCTCAGGGCCGAGCGCGGCCGCCAGCGCGGGCGCGACCTGCGTGGCGAACACGTCCCGCATCCGGGCCGCCGCCCGGTCGTTCGTCACCGCCGACCGCAGCAGCACCAGCAGCGCGTCGTCGCCCGGCTCGCCCTCCCACCGCGCAACGAAGTGCCGTACCAGCGCCGAGGGGAGCTCGGCGGCGGGCAGGGCGGCCAGGTCCGGCAGGCGGAGGTCTACGGCCAGGGCGGCGTCGAAGAGCCGCTCCTTGCTCCCGAAGTAGCGCATGACCATCGAGGGGTCGATCTCCGCGTCCGCGGCCACCGCGCGAATGGTGGTGCGCTCGTATCCCTGCGCGGCGAAGCGGTCCCGCGCGGCATGCAGGATCGCGGCCCGGGTGTGGTCGGAGGAGCGTCGTACCGTCATGCCAACAATCGTAGGCCAACAACCGTTGACATACCAGCGAGAGGGGGCGCACTCTGATGCCAACAGTCGTTGGCCAACAATCGTTGGCCCGCCGGAGGAGGCTCCGCATGACCCGCACCGCCGCACTCCCGCTCCCCGACCGCACCGAGGTCGCGATCGTCGGCGCCGGACCCACCGGTCTGACCCTCGCCGTGACCCTGGCCGAGGCCGGCATCCCGTTCGTCCTCCTCGACCGGCAGGCGCAGACCGCCAGGACCTCCCGTGCGGGCGTCGTGCACGCCCGCACGCTGGAGGTCTTCGACGCGCTGGACCCGACCCGCGCCCTCTCCGCGGAGCTGATCGGCCGCGGGCTCCCGGTCGACCGGTTCCGGATCCGGGAAGGGGCCCGCGCGCTCGGTACGGTCGCCTTCGACGGCCTGCGCACGGCCTATCCGTACGCCCTCATGACCCCGCAGTACGAGACCGAGGCCGTCCTGCTGGCCCGCCTTCGCGCCCTCGGCGGGGACGTGCACCGGCCGTACGAGGTCACCGGCATCACCCAGGACGCCGACGGGGTCACCCTCACCACCGCCACCGGCGAAACCCTGCGCGCCGACCGCGCCGTGGGCGCCGACGGCATGCACAGCACGGTCCGTGAGGCGGCGGGCATCGCCTTCTCCGGCAGCGCGTACGAGGAGTCCTTCGTCCTCGCCGACGTCGCCATGGACTGGAAGCCGGGCCGCGACGAGGTCTCCCTGACCTTCGGCCCCGCCGGCATGATGGTGGTCGGGCCGCTCCCCGGCGACCGCTACCGCATCGTCGCCACCCAGGCCCAGGCACCCGCCGAGCCCGGCCTCGGCCACGTCCAGCGCCTGCTGGACGAACGCGCCCCCGGCCAGGCCGCCGTCACCGAACTCTTCTGGTCGTCCCGGTTCCGGGTCCACCACCGGGTCGCGGACCGCTACCGCGCGGGCCGGCTGCTGCTCGCCGGTGACGCCGCACACGTGCACAGCCCCGCCGGCGGCCAGGGCATGAACACCGGGATCCAGGACGCGTACGCCCTCGGCCGCGCCCTCGCCACCGGCGACCTGGACGCCTACGAGGCCGTCCGCCGGCCCGTCGCCCTGAACGTGGTGGCCTTCACGGACCGGATGACCCGCGTCGCCACGACCCGCAACCCGGCCCTGCGCCGCCTGCGCAACACCGCGCTGGGCCTCGGCGCCCGCATCCCCGCCGCGCGGAACCGCCTGGCGGCCCGGCTCGCCGGGCTGACGACCCCCCGACCGCACTGACGCCACGGCTGTGACCGCGCGCGTCCACCGGGCTCAGCGCCCGCTCACTCCACGAACAGCCCGCGCGCGGCCGCCCGCGCGTCGAAGGCCTCCAGCCGTGCCTGGGCGTCCGGCAGCGCGTCCGCCATCGCCTCCAGCAAAACCCGGCCCAGCAGCATCGGCGCACACGCCGTGTCGAAGGCAAGACCGGTGCCGACCGGCGCCGGGATCAGCAGGTCCGAGTGGCGGGCCACCGGCGCGAAGGCCGAATCGGCGACCGTCACCACGGTCAGCCCGGCCCGCCGGGAGCGCTCCAGGGCGTCCACCACCTCCCGGGGGTGGCGCGGGAGCGCGAAGCAGAGCAGCGCCGAGGCCCCCGCGCCGACGGCGGCGTCGATCCGGTCCTCCATCATCGAGCCGCCCTCGTCGAGGAGGCGTACGTCCGGGTGCACCTTGGCGGCGAAGTACGCGAACCCGCGCGCCTGCGAGGACGCCGCCCGCAGCCCGAGCACCGGCAGCGGGGTGGAGGCGGCCAGCAGCCGGCCCGCCTCCTGGACGGGCGAGGGGTCGGCGAGCATCTCCGCGAGCTGCCTCAGGTTCTCGATCTCGCCCCGCACGGCTTGCTGGTACTCGTTGTACGCGTCCTCGTGCGCCGTGTCCGGCCGCTCGGCCGGGGCCACCTCGCGCAGGTGCCGGCGCAGGGCGGGATACCCGTCGAAGCCCAGCGCCACCGCGAACCGGGTCACCGAGGGCTGGCTCACCCCGGCCAGCTCGGCGAGTTCCACGCTCGACAGGAAGGGCACCTCCGCCGCCCCGCGCACCATGCAGTGCGCGATCCGCCGCTGGGTCGGCGTCAGCCGGTGCCCCTCGAACAGCTTCTGCAGCCGCGCGGCCGGGCTGTCGCTCATTCCCGTCCCCTCCGTCCCGGTGAGATATTCAGTCACCGAGCACTCTGCATGTGGTTATGCAGCACGGCAAGCCGCGACCGGGGGGCGATACGGGGCTAGCCCCAGTGCGGGGGCCCTGCGGCGCTTCCTACGGTGGGGTCATGGACGCGCACGCCCGAGAGCTGAAGAAGGAACTCGACGCCACCCTGGACGCCCGGCGGGAGCTGGGTCCGGAGTACGAGGCCGCGCTGGTGGACTCGTTCGTCGAGAAGGTCGAAACGCAAGTCCGGCGGCGGCTCGCGGAGGAACGCCTGTCCGCGGCCCGCGGGGGCGGCGGGGAGCGCCGCCCCGATCCGGCGGAGGGGAACTTCGGCGAACGCTTCGGCTTCGCGATCATCACGCTGGTGCTGGCGATTCCGCTGTCGGCCATCGCCGCGACGCAAGCCCATCTGCCGGGCCTGCTGATCGCCTGGGGCGGCATCCTGGGCGTGAACTTCATCCACGCCAAGCGCCTCCGGCGGCGGCGCGTCGCATAAGGGCCGGGAGCGGCGCCGCTGCGGGCTCCGCCCCAGGGCAAAGGATGTGCGCGGGGACCGCCGCACCCCGGTTGCCCGGGGGCGGGACGACGGCGGTCCCCGCGATGGACACGGGCCGGGTCAGGGCCGTCCGCGTCCGGTGGCGTCCACGCGGTCCGGGAGCCGCTCCGGAAGTGCGCAACGCCGTTCGGTGGTGCGGCCGGAGCGTTCCCGCTCCTGCCGACAACCACCACTGTGCCGGAGCCGTGTTAAGCCGGTGCTGCCGCTACGTGTCGGGCCCGTACCGTTTGCGCGACCTCCCGCCGCCGGACCCGCCCGGGGACCCGAAGGCCCGGGACCCGGGTTCGCCCGGGTCCCGTACCCGCCTCAAGCGAGCCGCAGGCTACTTGGCGGCCTTGGCCAGGAACGCCAGCAGGTCCTGGCGGCTGACGACGCCCGTCGGCTTGCCCTCGACCAGCACGATCGCCGCGTCCGCCTCGCCGAGCACCGCCATCAGTTCGGACACCGGCTCGCCGGAGCCCACCTGCGGCAGCGGGGCGCTCATGTGCTTCTCCAGCGGGTCGTTCAGCGAGGCCCGCTGCGCGAACAGCGCGGCGAGGAGCTCCTTCTCCACCACGGAGCCGATGACCTCGGCGGCCATCACGTCCGGGTGGCCGGCGCCCGGCTTGACGATCGGCATCTGGGAGACGCCGTACTCGCGCAGCACCTCGATGGCCTCGCCGACCGTCTCCTCGGGGTGCATGTGGACGAGGGAGGGGATGCCGCCCTCCTTGTCGTTCAGCACGTCGCCGATGCGGGCGGAGGGCCCGGCCTCCTCGAGGAAGCCGTGTCCGGCCATCCACTCGTCGCTGAAGATCTTGCTGAGGTAGCCGCGGCCGCTGTCCGGCAGCAGGACGACGACCACGTCGTCGGGGCCGAGGCCCTCGGCCGCCTTCAGCGCGGCGACGACCGCCATGCCGCAGGAGCCGCCGACCAGCAGACCCTCTTCCTTCGCCAGCCGGCGGGTCATCTGGAAGGAGTCCTTGTCGGACACCGCGATGATCTCGTCGGTCACGTTCGGGTCGTACGCCGTCGGCCAGAAGTCCTCGCCGACGCCCTCGACGAGGTACGGACGGCCCGAGCCGCCGGAGTAGACCGAGCCCTCGGGGTCGGCGCCGATGACCTTGACCTTCCCGCCGCTGACCTCCTTGAGGTAGTTGCCGGTACCGGAGATCGTGCCGCCCGTGCCGACGCCCGCGACGAAGTGGGTGATCTTCCCGTCCGTCTGCTCCCACAGCTCGGGACCGGTGGTCTCGTAGTGCGAACGGGGGTTGTTCGGGTTGCTGTACTGGTCGGGCTTCCAGGCCCCCGGCGTCTCGCGCACGAGGCGGTCGGACACGTTGTAGTACGAGTCCGGGTGCTCGGGGTCGACGGCGGTCGGGCAGACCACGACCTCGGCCCCGTAGGCCCGCAGGACGTTGATCTTGTCCAGGGAGACCTTGTCGGGGCAGACGAAGATGCACTTGTAGCCCTTTTGCTGGGCCACGATGGCGAGTCCTACACCCGTGTTGCCGCTGGTCGGCTCAACGATGGTGCCACCGGGCTTGAGGGCTCCGCTCTGCTCGGCGGCCTCGATCATCCGTACGGCGATCCGGTCCTTCACGGAGCCGCCGGGATTGAAGTACTCGACCTTCGCAAGGACGGTGGCCTGGAGGCCTTCGGTCACACGGTTGAGCTTCACCAGCGGGGTGTTGCCGACGAGGCTGATCATCGAGTCGTGGAATTGCACCATGTTCTCCAAGGAGGGGACTCCACGGGTTCTCCGGGAGGCAGGGCCAGAGTATGCGGAAAGGGATTGGCCGACCGTGCGTACGGGGCAGGAAGGTCAACAGGAGCAGCCAGGGAAGCGAGGTGGCCTGAAGGGTGTCCAGGGCGAGAACGGCCCGCCGGATCGCGGCGGGGGCAGCGTACGGCGGGGGCGGACTCGGGCTGGTCGGGGTCGCCGCGGTGGGACTGGTGCTGGCCGAGATGCAGTTCGCCAAGCGGACGGTGGGCACCGGGCTGCCGGACCCGCCGCGCGCCGACGGGCTCTACGGGAGCGAGTTCGGCGGGCCGGAACACGTGCTGCACAGGGAAGGGCCGGGGCCGCTGCGCCTGGCCATGCTGGGCGACTCCACGGCCGCGGGGCTGGGCGTACGGCGGGCCCGGCAGACTCCGGCGGCCCTGCTGGCCTCCGGGCTGGCGGCGGTCGCCGAGCGGCCCGTCGAGCTGCGCAACGTGGCCCTGTCGGGCGCCATGTCGGACGACCTGGACCGGCAGGTGGGCCTGCTGCTCGACGGGCCGGCCGGCGGGGGCGCGCAGGCCCCGGACGTGTGCGTGATCATGATCGGCGCGAACGACGTGACGCGGCGGATGCCGCCGACCCAGTCGGTGCGCTGCCTGACCTCGGCCGTGCGGCGGCTGCGGCTCGCGGGGGCCGAGGTCGTCGTCGGCACCTGCCCGGACCTGGGCACGATCGAGCCGGTGTACCAGCCGCTGCGCTGGGTGGCCCGGCGGGTCTCGCGCCAGCTGGCCGCCGCGCAGACCATAGGGGTGGTGGCGCTGGGCGCCCGTACGGTCTCCATGGGAGATCTGCTGGGCCCCGAGTTCGCCGCGAACCCGCGCGAGATGTTCGGCCCGGACTCCTACCACCCCTCGGCGGAGGGGTACGCGACCGCCGCCATGGCCGTGCTGCCGACCCTGTGCGCGGCGCTCGGGCTGTGGCCTGAGTCCGACCGGCTGGACGTGTCCCGGGACGAGGACATGCTGCTCGTGGCCAAGGCGGCGTCGGCCGCGGCCGGCCAGGCGGGCACGGAGGTCACGGCGGCCCGCGGCCCCTGGGCCCTGCTCAAGCACCGCCGCCGCCGCCGGGTCCAGGCCGAGGAGCTCCCGTCCCCGGTCACCTCCGGCCCGGCCTGACCGCACGTCACCGACCTGGGCTCCGCCCCGGATCCTCCCCCGGATCCGGACGTAGTCTGGGGAGCGTCCGGGGCGGAGCCCCGGCAGCGGTGCCGCGCCCGTCGGCGGTGCGGGCCACGCCCCGGGGGCGCCAACCCCGCGGGAGCGACCGGCATCACACCCCCCGCCCGGTGAATTCCACCGTACGGGGCGGTAACTTCGCATGCGGTCCCGCAACGACGCACCCCCTTGGAGCCCCGATGCCCGAAGCCGTCATCGTTTCCACCGCCCGCTCGCCCATCGGGCGCGCCTTCAAGGGGTCCCTCAAGGACGTCCGCCCGGACGACCTGACCGCGACGATCATCCAGGCCGCGCTCGCCAAGGTCCCCGAGCTGGACCCGCGCCAGATCGACGACCTGATGCTCGGCTGCGGCCTCCCCGGCGGCGAGCAGGGCCACAACCTCGGCCGTATCGTCGCCGTGCAGATGGGCATGGACCACCTGCCGGGCCTCACGGTCACCCGGTACTGCTCCTCCTCTCTCCAGACCTCCCGGATGGCCCTGCACGCCATCAAGGCCGGCGAGGGCGACGTGTTCATCTCGGCCGGTGTCGAGATGGTCTCCCGGTCCGTGAAGGGGTCCTCCGACGGCCTGCCGGACACCCACAACCCGCTCTTCGCGGACGCGGAGGCCCGTACGGCCGCCGTCGCGCAGAGCGAGGGCGCGTCCTGGCACGACCCGCGCGAGGACGGCCTGGTCCCCGACGCGTACATCGCGATGGGGCAGACCGCCGAGAACCTGGCCCGCCTCAAGGGCGTGACCCGCCAGGACATGGACGAGTTCGGCGTCCGCTCGCAGAACCTGGCCGAGGCCGCCATCAAGAACGGCTTCTGGGAGCGGGAGATCACCCCGGTCACCACCCCGGACGGCACGGTCGTCTCCGCCGACGACGGCCCGCGCGCCGGCGTGACCCTGGAGGGCGTCTCGGGCCTCAAGCCCGTCTTCCGCCCCGACGGCCTGGTCACCGCCGCCAACTGCTGCCCGCTCAACGACGGCGCCGCGGCGCTGGTCATCATGAGCGACACCAAGGCGCGCGAGCTGGGCCTGACCCCGCTGGCCCGGATCGTCTCCACCGGTGTCACCGGCCTCTCCCCCGAGATCATGGGCCTGGGCCCGGTCGAGGCGTCGAAGCAGGCCCTGAAGCGGGCCGGCCTGACGGTCGGCGACATCGACCTGTTCGAGATCAACGAGGCCTTCGCGGCGCAGGTCATCCCGTCCTACCGGGACCTGGAGATCCCGCTGGACAAGCTGAACGTCAACGGCGGGGCCATCGCCGTCGGTCACCCGTTCGGGATGACCGGTGCCCGCATCACCGGCACCCTGATCAACAGCCTGCAGTTCCACGACAAGCAGTTCGGCCTCGAAACCATGTGCGTGGGCGGCGGCCAGGGCATGGCCATGGTCATCGAGCGGCTGAGCTGAGCCTGAGCGGAGGGTAGGGGTCGCCCGAGGAACGAGGGCGGCACCTGCCCGCAGCGGTGGCGAGGCTCAGCGCGACCAACAGAGCGAGCGGCTGAGCTGAGCCTGAGCGGAGGGTAGGGGTCGCCCGAGGAACGAGGGCGGCGCCTGCCCGCAGCGGTGGCGACGCTCAGCGCGACCGAAAGAAGCCGGCGGCTGAGCTGAGCCTGAGAACGAGGGCGGCACCTGTGCGTAGCGGCGGCGAAGCACAGCGCGACCGGCGAGGCGAGCGGCTGAGCCGACAGGATCAAGAGGGGCCCCAGGCGCCGCAAGGGATCCGGCCTTGATCCCTTGCCGCGTACTGACGCCAGATCTAACCCCGTCGCGGCCGACCTGTGACCGAATCTCCCCCAGGATGTGACCTATCTCCTGGGGGATCGGCATTTGTGCAGGTCAGACGATATGCAGACTGCGGCTTCAGGACGAAAGGCCTGTCCAATTCATGACGTAATGCACTGCATGCCATTCCCAGGTCAGGTCAAGCTGATGTAGGAAGTCGGGGGATCGAATCAATCAGGAGTTAGTCAGTGAGCGCCATGTCTCTTGCCCTGCTGCTGACCACGGCCGCTGCCACGGCCGTGGGCGCTGCTGCGCTGCACGCCGTCCACGGTCTGCGTAAGCAGGTCACGGCCCTGCGCGGCGAGCTGGCCATGCCGGTTCACCCGCGCGCTGCGACCGTCCCGCACGCCCGCAGCGCCGTGCAGTCCCCCGCCGCCGAGATACGAGCCGCCGTGGCCGAGGCCCTGGCCGAGGAGCGCGAGCGCGAGCTCGCCGAGGCGCGCGCCTTCTGGGCCGCCCAGGAGGCCCGTGACGCCGCCGACGCCTCCCCCCGCCTCGCCGGGGAGGCTCCCGGCGCGCTGCTGGGCGGCCTGCCCGGCCTCGGCGAGGACAGCCCTGTCTTCCTGCCCCGGCAGGCCGACATGGTGGGTCTGGAGCCCGCCCTGGGCGAGGACTCCGCGGAGGACTACCCCGAGGACTCGGCCGAGCTGGCCGCCGCCCGCCGGCGCCACCCCTCGCACCCCGACTTCGTCCCGGTCCAGGCGCACCACGGCGCCGACCACGAGCGCACCGTCAGCCGCCTCGAGGAGCTCGCGGAGGCCCGTACGGCCCTCGCGGACGTCCGCCCCGGCCCGCTGGGCACCCTGGACGTCTACGTCTTCACGGACGGCACCACGCTCTGCATGACCCCGGGACACCGGGAGACCGCGGAGCGGCTCGCCGAGGCCCTGCGGTCGGGCACCGCGCCGGTGCTGCTGGGCGGCTCGGGCATCTCCGGCGCCTACGCGCTCACCTTCTCCTGCGGTGACGCCGAGGACCCGGACAGCAACGTCTACATCCTCGCGGACCGCGTCATCGCATCGCTCTGACTTCCGCCTGCTCCACCAGCCGCACGGCCTCGTCCAGCATCTCGGACGGGGCCTTCGCGCTGTCCGGCTCCCCTACGGAGCGCAGCGCCTCGGCGAGGTCCCGTCCGGCCACCGCCACCTGGTCCCCCACGACGAAGATCCCCGCGTCCGGCACCTCCCGCGGCGGGAGGCCCTCCAGGGTCCGCGCCCGCGCGGCGAGCTCGCGGGCCAGCTCCAGTGCCGCGGCGGCGGCTCCTTGCCGCAGGCGGCTCTGCGGCGCGGCCCGCAGCCGGTCGGCGAAACGTTCCACGACGGCGGTCAGGGGCGAAGTATCAAGCACCCGGCCGACCCTACGCGCCGTCCCGGCACCATTGCCAACGGGCGAACTCTCCGGCACGGTGGCGTGAAGAGAACAGCACGGCGATACCTCCGGAGGCGCCCATGTCCGTAGAGTTCTCCGAGCAGACACACCGGAACATGATCGACAGAATCCCCCAGGCCACCGGTCGTGAGCTCTCCGACTGGCTCCGTACCGTCGACGAAGGCCCCTCCCTCGTCCGGTTCGAAGAGAAGGTCAGCTGGCTGCGCGGCGCGCACGAACTGTCCTACGGCCAGGCCAAGGCGATCATCCACGAGTACGACCTGCGCAGAGCCGCCCGCCGGTTCGGCTGAGCCCTCCCCCTCGCCCCCCCCGATCCCTGTCCCCGCGAACGCGGGAAGGCCCCGCGAGCAGCTGCTCGCGGGGCCTTCCCCCTGCTGTGGGACGGCAGCCTGGAGCGGCTGCCGGTCCTGCTAGTCGTCGCCCGAGAGGATCTGGAAGATGCGCAGCATCTCCAGGTAGATCCACACCAGGGTCAGCGTCAGACCGAAGGCGGCCAGCCAGGCCTCCTCGCGCGGGGCGCCGTACGCCAGCCCGTCCTCGACCTGCTTGAAGTCGAGGGCGAGGAAGCACGCGCCGAGGATGACGCCGATGGCGCCGAACAGCAGGCCGAGGCCGCCGCTGCGGAAGCCGAGGCCGTCACCGCCGCCGAAGAGCGCGAACAGCGAGTTCGCGACCATGAGCAGGATGAAGCCCAGGGCGGCGGCCATCACGAAGCCGGCGAAGCGCCGGTTGACCCGGATCCAGCCCATCTTGTAGGCGAGGAGCACGGCGGCGAAGACGCACATCGTGCCCATCACGGCCTGGATGACGACACCCGGGCTCATGTAGGTGCTGGTGGCCGCGCTGATGACGCCGAGGAAGACACCCTCCAGCGCCGCGTAGCCGAGGATCAGGGCCGGGACCGGCTTGCGCTTGAAGGACTGCACCATGGCCAGGACGAACGCGACGAGGGCCGCGCCGATGCCGATGCCGTACGACTTGCCCAGGTTGGCCGGGTCGACCGGCAGCAGGATCCAGGACAGGGTCGCCGTCACGATGAGCGTGCCGAGCGTCATGCCCGTGCGGCTCACGACGTCGTCCATGGTCATCGCGTTCGCGCGGACCGGCGCCTGCGGCATGCCCGTGGCCGGGTCGGTCGCATACGGGTTCGTCGCGTACGGGTTGGTCGCGGTCCCGGCCTGCTGGTGCTGCGCGTCAAACCCCGCGTAGCCACCGTTGTCGCGGCTGAACCCCCGTCGCGAGAAGACCGGGTTACTGCTCCTCATCTCACTCCTCCGTGGCCACCGAGCGCGGCCTTGCATCAAGAGTAATGCGCTCGCAAAGAAAGCACCCTACTGCTGGAGGAGGATCTTAGGAGAAGGCGCGGCAAAGCGCAGGGGATAACGGGCCCGACCCTCGCGGCCTACGGAGTGCCCGGAGCCGGACTTGAACCGGCACGGCCCGAAGGCCAGCGAGGTTTAAGCTCGCCGTGTCTGCATTCCACCATCCGGGCAGGGCGTGGCGGCCCCCGTGGAAAAAGCCTTGAACGCTGCGCCGAGCCTATCCGGAACGCCCTCGCCGCCAACGGGCCGTCTATCCGATGTTGTCTGATTTTATTGGCGCTTGAGGGGTCGTCAGGCCCGAGAACGCACGGTCGGCCCCTTCTCGGCGACGATCACGCCCGACGTGGGAATGACGGGATTTCGATGGCCCGCTGCGGGCCCGCCGCCCGGCCCGCGCCACCCCGCGCGCCACCCTCACCGCCACCCTCACCGCCGCCCGGTCGTCAGGGCCCTGTCATACCAGAGGAGGAGGCGGACGGACCCGCGGTCAGACTCCAGTGGGCCAGGGAACGGGCACCGCGGCTGATCCGGAGCGGGGGTGGGCGCGGCGACGATGGAGGCGTCCCGCAGACGGGCGGACCACCGCCGGTCCGCAGCCCCGCCCCGACAGGAGTCGCTTCCGTGACCACCATGAACTACGCCCCGCACACCACCCAGGCCGTGGCCGCCCGCGCCACCGGCCTCTCGAAGGTGTACGGCCAGGGCGAGACCCAGGTGGTCGCCCTCGACAACGTCTCCGTGGACTTCGCGCGGGGCCGGTTCACCGCGATCATGGGCCCCTCGGGCTCCGGCAAGTCCACGCTGATGCACTGCGTCGCCGGCCTGGACACGTTCTCCGCCGGCTCCGTGCGCCTCGGCGACACCGAGCTGGGGTCCCTCAAGGACAAGCAGCTCACCCAGCTGCGCCGGGACAAGATCGGATTCATCTTCCAGGCCTTCAACCTGCTGCCGACCCTGACGGCCCTGGAGAACATCACGCTCCCCATGGACATCGCGGGCCGCAAGCCCGACAAGCAGTGGCTGGACGCGGTGATCAGCATGGTCGGCCTCTCCGAGCGCCTCTCGCACCGCCCCACCCAGCTCTCCGGCGGCCAGCAGCAGCGCGTGGCCGTCGCGCGCGCCCTGGCCTCCCGCCCCGAGATCATCTTCGGCGACGAGCCCACCGGAAACCTCGACTCCCGCTCCGGCGCCGAGGTCCTGGGCTTCCTGCGCAACTCCGTCCGCGAGCTCGGCCAGACCGTCGTGATGGTCACCCACGACCCGGTCGCCGCCTCCTACGCGGACCGCGTCATCTTCCTCGCCGACGGCCGGATCGTCGACGAGGTGATCAGCCCCACCGCCGACGGCGTGCTGGACCGCATGAAGGCGTTCGACGCCAAGGGCCGCACCAGCTGAACCGGGGTCTCCCCCCCCCCATCAGCCCTCCTCCAGACTTCCAGCCCCAGGACTGAGACCCCATGTTCCGTACCGCCCTGCGCAACGTGCTCGCGCACAAGGCCAGGCTGCTGATGACGGTGCTCGCCGTCACCCTCGGCGTCGCCTTCGTGTCCGGCACCCTCGTCTTCACCGACACCCTCGAGAAGTCCCTCTCCGGCCAGTCCGCCAAGAGCTACGAAGGCGTGGCCGTCTCGGTCACCTCGTACGGCCAGAGCCGCGACGACAACGGCCAGAAGGAGGGCGAGCCCGGCATCGGCCAGGCGACCCTCGACAAGGTCAAGGCCCTCAAGGACGTCGACTCCGTCTCCGGCCGCGTCTCCGGCTTCGCCGGCGTGGGCGACGAGAACGGCAAGCTGATCGGCGCCGGCTGGTCCAACAAGGGCGCCAACTACGCGCCCGTCAAGGACGGCAAGGACCCGCGCTACTCCTTCGTCCAGGGCGCCGGGCCGGTCAAGGCCGGCGAGGTCGCGCTCGACAAGGCGACCGCGGACGCGGGCGCGTACAAGGTCGGCGACAAGGTCCGCGTCGCCACCAACGGCCCGGTCAAGGAGTACGCCCTCGCCGGTGTCTTCACCACCGAGGACGGCGCCGTCCAGGCCGGCGGCAGCCTGGTGCTCTTCGACACCAAGGTCGCCCAGGAGCTCTACCTCAAGCCCGGCTACTTCGAGGAGCTGTCGGTCGCCGCCAAGGCCGGCGCCTCCGCCGACCAGCTGCTCGCCGAGATCAAGCCGCTGCTCGACAGCAAGAACACCAAGGCGCAGACCGGCGCGGCGCTCGCCGCGGAGCAGGCCAAGGAGATCGAGAAGGGCCTGGGCCAGCTCGGCACCATGCTGCTCGTCTTCGCCGGGATCTCGCTGTTCGTCGGCGTCTTCCTCATCTACAACACCTTCACCATGCTGGTCACCCAGCGCACCAAGGAGCTGGCCCTGCTGCGCGCCGTCGGCGCCAACCGCGGCCAGGTCATGCGCTCGGTCCTCGCCGAGGCCCTGGTCGTCGGCACGCTGTCCGCCGTCATCGGCCTGATCAGCGGCATCGGCCTGGCCGTCGGCATCCGCTCCCTGATCGGCTCCTTCGGCGCCAAGCTCCCCGGCGGCAGCCTCGTGATCGCGCCGGCCACCGTGGTCGCTGCCCTGGTCGTCGGCATCCTGGTCACCACGGTCGCCGCGGTGCTGCCCGCCTGGCGCACCGGCCGGATCGCCCCGGTCGCCGCCATGGGCAGCGCCCACCTGCCGTCCAGCGCGAAGTCCCTGGTGCTGCGCAACGTCATCGGCTCGGTCATCGGCGTCCTCGCCGTCGGCCTGGTCCTGCTCGGCGTGTCCATGGGCAAGGACGAGGGCCGCATGGTGATCGGCGCGGGCGCGTTCTTCATGCTCATCGGCATGATCGTGCTGCTGCCGCTGCTCTCCAAGCCGGTCATCGCGGCCGTCCGCCCGCTGCTGCAGAAGGTGTTCGGGGTCCCCGGCAAGCTGGCCGCCCAGAACGCCGTCCGCAACCCGCGCCGCACCGCCGTCACCGCCGCCTCCCTGGCGATCGGCCTGACCCTGGTCACCACCCTGTCGGTGCTCGGCATCACCGTGGGCAAGGTTGTCGACCGCATGAGCACCGAGAAGCTCAAGGCGGACTACCGCGTCTCCATGGCGAGCGACATGGGCAGCCTGGACAAGTCGGTGGCCGAGACGCTGGCCAAGGCCCCCGGGATCAAGGCGGTCTCCCCGCAGGCGGCGGGCTACTTCATGGTCGGCGAGGACTTCCGCTCGGCCTCCGGCGTCAACCCGGCCACCATCGGCCAGATGCTGAACATCGAGGTCACCAGCGGTTCGCTGGACAGCCTCGGCAAGGGCGAGCTGGCGGTCGCCGAGAAGACCGCGAAGAAGCAGAGCCTCGCCGTCGGCTCCGCCCTCCAGGTCCGGTACGACGACGGCCGGGAGGGCACCCTGAAGGTCGGCGCGGTCTACAAGGACATGGACGGCCTGCTCTCCCCGTACGTCCTCGACAACAAGATCCTCAGCGAGCACGGCGAGGAGCAGTACGTCCGCGAGGTGTACGTCAACGTCGACGGCGGGGAATCCGCTGCCGGCCAGCAGAAGGTCGTCGACGCCCTCGGCAAGAACCCGGCCATCACCGTCGCCACCCAGCAGGACATGCGCAACGAGATGGGCGGCATGATCAACACGATGCTGAACATCATGTACGGCCTGCTCGGAATGGCGCTGATCATCTCGGTGCTCGGCGTGGTCAACACCCTGGCGATGTCCGTCTTCGAGCGGACCCAGGAGATCGGCATGCTGCGGGCGATCGGCCTCGACCGCAGCCGGGTCAAGAACATGATCCGCCTGGAAGCCGTGGTGATCTCGCTGTTCGGCGCGGTCCTGGGCGTCGCCATCGGCGTCTTCCTCGCCTGGGGCGTGGGCACCACGCTGGCGAATTCCATGCCGAACTACGAACTCGTCCTCCCGTGGGACCGGATCGGCGTCTTCCTCCTGCTGGCGGCCGTGGTCGGTGTCCTGGCCGCCATGTGGCCGGCCCGCAGCGCCGCCCGGCTGAACATGCTCACCGCCATCAAGACGGAGTAGCGGACCGGCTGTTCAGGACGTCCGGAGGGGGAAGGGCCCCGGGGCACACGCCCCGGGGCCCTTCCCGTCGTCCGTAGGGGACCTCACGCGCCCCAGGTGCGCAGCCTCAGCGGCAGCCCGGAGTCGCCGGCCGCCCCGGGGCGCACCGCGAGGACCTGGTTGACGCCGAGCCGGCCGTGCTCGAAGCCGAGCGCGGAGGCCGCCATGTACAGCAGCCACACCCGTGCCCTGCCCGGCGAGGTGAGGCGTACGGCCTCCTCCCAGTGGCCCTGCAGGCGGGCCACCCAGGCCCGCAGGGTCAGCGCGTAGTGCTCGCGCAGCGCCTCCACGTCGCGGACCTCGAACCCGGCCCGCTCCAGCTCGCCGACGGTACTGCCGAGCGGTGAGAGCTCCCCGTCGGGGAAGACGTACGCGTCGATGAACTCGTCGATCCGGTAGGCCTCTTCGTCGGGCTCCGGCGGCCGGGCGATCTGGTGGTTCAGCAGGCGGCCGCCGGGGCGGAGCAGAGCGTGCAGGGTGCGGGCGTAGTCGCGGTAGCGGTCGGCGCCGACGTGCTCGGCCATGCCGATGGACGAGATGGCGTCGTACGGGCCGTCCTTGACGTCCCGGTAGTCCTGGACGCGGATCTCGACCCGGTCGGCCAGGCCCTCCTCGGCGACCCGCTTGCGGGCGTACGCGGCCTGCTCGCGCGAGAGCGTGATGCCGGTGACCTGGACCCCGTACTCGCGGGCGGCGTGCAGGGCCATGGAGCCCCAGCCGCAGCCGACGTCCAGGAGCCGGGCGCCGGGCGCGAGGGCGAGCTTGCGGCAGACCAGGTCGAGCTTGTCGCGCTGGGCCTCCTCCAGGGTGGCCCCGGGGCTCCAGTAGGCGCAGGAGTAGACCATGGACGGGCCGAGCACGTGAGCGTAGAACTCGTTGCCGACGTCGTAGTGGTGGCTGACGGCCGCGCGGTCGCGGACCTTGGTGTGGACGGGCCCGCTGCGGCGGGGGGCCTCCTCGGACGGCGGGGCGGGCGCGGGCCACGGCCGGGCCAGCGCGGCGAGGTCGCGTACGGCGGCCCGCGCGGCCGGGTCGCGCAGCAGTGCGAGGGTGCTGCCGGCGCGGGCGAGCCGGGCGTGCTTGGCGTGGGCGGTGGGCGCGGTGGCGGACTCCCGCTCCCAGAGCAGCCCGGCCACCCGGTCGAGCAGGTCGAAGAGATCGCCCTCGACGACGAGGTCGCCGGCGACCCAGGCGCGCGCGAGGCCCAGCTCGCCCGGCTTCCACAGCATGCGGCGCAGGGCCCTGCGGTTGGTCAGCACCAGGGTGGGGCCGGTGGGCGCGCCGGCCTCGCTGCCGTCCCAGGCCCGTATGCGGACGGGCAGGGGGGCGCCCAGCAAGGTCTCGGCGAGTGCGGCCAGCCGCGGCGCGGCGTCGGTCATCGTAGGCACCTCCAGAAAGCTCCGACAGAGCGGCCTACCCATTCCCGGGCCGGGACATGCCGAAGGGGCCGCCCGCACCACGGATGGCGGGCGGCCCCTTCGGGGACGTGCTGGGGGTGTTCCGGTCAGGCCCGGGTCAGGAGGCCTTGGCCTTCTGGGCCGGTGCCGCGGCGGGAGCCGGGGCCGGCTTGGCGGCCTCGTAGAACTCCTCGCGCGGGGTCTCCAGCGCACCGAGGGAGACGACCTCGCGCTTGAGGAACATGCCGAGGGTCCAGTCGGCGAAGACGCGGATCTTGCGGTTCCAGGTCGGCATGGCCATGCCGTGGTAGCCGCGGTGCATGTACCAGGCGAGCCGGCCCTTGAGCTTGATCTTCATCTTGCCCATGACGATCATCGCGACGCCCTTGTGGAGGCCGAGGCCCGCCACCGCACCCTTGTTGGAGTGCGAGTACTCGCTCTGCGGGAAGCCCCGCATGCCCGAGATGACGTTGTCGCCGAGGACCTTGGCCTGGCGCAGCGCGTGCTGGGCGTTCGGCGGGCACCAGGCGTTCTCGACGCCGGCCTTGCGGGACGCCATGTCCGGCACCTGGGCGTTGTCGCCCGCGGTCCAGATGTAGTCCGTGCCCTTGACCTGGAGGGTGGGCTCGGCGTCGACGTGGCCGCGCGGGCCCAGCGGCAGGCCGTAGCGGGCCAGCACCGGGTTGGGCTTGACGCCCGCGGTCCACACGATGGTGTTGGAGTCGACCTCGAGGCCGTTCTTCAGCACCACGCGGCCGTCCACGCAGGAGTCCATGGAGGTGTTGAGGTAGATCTCGATGCCGCGGGACTCGAGGTGCTCCTTGCCCCAGGTGCCGAGCTTGGGCCCGACCTCGGGAAGGATCTTGTCGGCCGCGTCGACCAGGATGAAGCGCATGTCCTCGCGCTTGATCGTGGCGTAGTACTTCGCGGCGTCGCGGGCCATGTCCTCGACCTCGCCGATGGTCTCCGCGCCGGCGAAGCCGCCGCCCACGAAGACGAAGGTGAGGGCCTTGCGGCGGACGTTCTCGTCCGTCGTGGACTCGGCCTTGTCGAGCTGCTCGAGTACGTGGTTGCGCAGGCCGATGCCCTCTTCGACGCCCTTCATACCGATGCCCTGTTCGGCGAGGCCGGGGATCGGGAAGGTGCGGGAGACGGCGCCGAGCGCGATCACCAGGTAGTCGAAGGGCAGCTCGTACGCCTCGCCGACCAGCGGCGTGACGACGGCGACCTTGCGGTCCTGGTCGATGCTGGTGACCCGGCCGGTAAGTACCTCGGCCTTGGGCAGCACGCGTCGCAGCGGGACGACGACGTGCCGAGGCGAGATGCTGCCTGCGGCCACTTCGGGGAGGAAGGGCTGGTAGGTCATGTACGAGCGCGGGTCGACGACCGTGACGGTCGCCTCGCCGTAGCGCATCTTCTTCATGATGCGCTTGGCTGCGTACAGGCCTACGTACCCACCTCCTACAACGAGGATCCTGGGACGCTCCGTGGTGCTCATGGAACGAGTATCCAGCACCCAATGGGGTGTCGCTCGTGAGCCCCTTCACAAGGTGTCGGAAGGCCTCTGCTACACTCCGCCGCCCACGTGACGGAGGTCATGGCGCCGTGCGGGAACCACGGTGTAACGGGAGTCGTTGTTCACCCGTCCTGAACTGGCCTCCAGGCCCTCAACCGGACTGGACCACCGGGCTTCGTCCATACCTCCGATGCGGAACCCGTCGGGTCCGCCGATCGCACGAACGGCCACGAAAAAGGGCCCGAGGGCCTCGGGAAGGGTCCGAAAGACCCTTCCGTTGGCCCATCAGGCCCCTTTTCCTTGTGAAGAACTTCACGAACTTCGTGTGGATCACGGGACCCGGGACCCCTCCCAGGCCGTTTCAGGACCCTCCGCAGGCCCCTACAGCCCCTCGCCCGCCCGCCGTTCAGGCCACGGACCAGGCGATGCCGTCGAGGATGTCGTGTTCCGAGACGACGACCTCCGAGGCGCCGATGCGCTCCATGATCGCCAGGAGGACCAGGGCGCCGGCGCCGATCACGTCCACCCGGCCCGGGTGCATCACGGGGATCGCCGCGCGCTCGGCGTGGGTCGACGTCAGCATGCGGCCGGTGATCTCGCGGACCTGCTCGTAGGAGATCCGGGAGTGGTGGATGACCTCCGAGCGGTACTCGGGCAGCCCGAGCGCGATCGCCGCGATCGTGGTCACCGAGCCGGCCAGGCCCACCAGGGTGCGGGCCTCGGCCAGCGGGACCGTCTCGGCGGCCAGGTCCAGCGCCGCCTCGATGTCGGCCCGTACGGCCGCCACCTGGGCCTCGGTCGGCGGGTCGCTGACGACCCCGTCCACGACGAGGTGGCGCTCGGTCATCCGCACGCAGCCCACGTCCACGGAACGGGCCGCCCGCACGTGCTCCCCGCCGACCACGAACTCGGTCGAGCCGCCGCCGATGTCCACCACCAGGAACGGCCGCTCCAGGTGCTCGTGGGCGGTCAGCTCCTTGGTGGCGCCGGTGAAGGAGAACTCCGCCTCCCGGTCCCCGGAGATCACCTCGGGCTCGACGCCCAGGATGTCCAGGACGCCCTGGACGAAGTCGGCGCGGTTCTCCGCGTCCCGGGAGGCCGAGGTCGCCACGAAGCGGACCTTCTCCGCGCCCAGCTCCTTGATGACCTCCGCGTACTCGCGGCAGGCCGCGAAGGTGCGCTCCAGCGCCTCCGGGGCCAGCCGCCCGGTCCTGTCCACGCCCTGGCCGAGCCGGACGATGGTCATCCGCCGGTCCAGCTCGACCAGGTCGCCGGTGGAGGGGTCGCAGTCCGCGACCAGGAGGCGGATGGAGTTCGTACCGCAGTCGACGGCCGCGACCCGGGTCACAGCGACTCTTCCTTCTTCTCCGCGCACGGGGTGACGCAGGCGCCCTTGGCCCACCACTCCGGCAGCATGGCGAGGGCCTCGTCGCCGAACGGGTTCACGCCCGGGCCCGCGGCCAGCGAGTGGCCGACGAGCACGTGCAGGCACTTCACCCGGTCCGGCATCCCGCCGGCGCTGGGGAAGCCCTGGAGCACCTCGATGGCGTCGCGGCGCCGGATGTAGTCCTCGTGCGCGGCCTGGTAGGCGGCGGCGAGCTCGGGGTCCTCGGCGAGCCGGGCCTGCATCTCCTTCATCACGCCGTTGGCCTCGAGCGTGCCGATCGCGGAGGCCGCGCGCGGGCACGTCAGGTAGTACAGCGTCGGGAAGGGGGTGCCGTCGGGGAGCCGCGGCGCGGTCTCCACCACGTCCGGCTGGCCGCAGGGGCAGCGGTGGGCGATGGCGCGCAGCCCGCGCGGCGGGCGGCCGAGCTGCTGCTCGAACGCCTCGATGTCCGCGTCGGTCGGCTCGGTCCGGTCGGTCTGGGGCGGGGGCGTCTGCATGCCTGGAGTAGGTCTCTTCGTTTCGGTGTGCTTGGAGTGTGGGTCAGTCGCCCGGGCGGTCGGCCTTGTCGACGCCGTCCCAGACGTTGGAGTACCAGGGGCGGTCGGAGCCGGCCCGGCCGGTCCGGTGCCGCTCGGCCGCCGCCTGGGCCCCGGGGTCGGTCATGATGTAGCCGATCTCCCCCGGGCGCAGGAAGTGCAGGTGCTTGCGCGCCTGCTGCTCCGCATAGGCGTCGTCCTGCCAGCGGGCCTTCTCGTCGCGGAGCCGCTCCAGGCGCTCCCGCGCGGCGGCCGCGGCCCGCTGCTGCTCCGCGATCTCCGAACGCTGGGAGACGTACTGGCGCATCGGATACGCGAGGGCGACGACCAGGGTACAGAGGACGAGCACCAGGAGCGCGGCCCGGCCGGTCAGCCGGCTGCGGCGGACCTGGCGGCGCGACTGCGAGCGGTAGACATGGGCGGCGGTCCGCTCGCCGAGCTGCTTGAGCCTGGTCGCGGTGGAGAAGGTGGAGAACCGATCCCGGTTCCCGGCCATTGGTCCGCCTCCCCTGTGCACGCACTACGCAATACGTCCCCGCACACGGTACGGGACCGAGTGCGGGGACGTACGGAGGCAAGAGCGTGATTAGCCCTTGAAGCGCGGGAAGGCGCTGCGGCCCGCGTACACCGCGGCGTCGTCGAGGATCTCCTCGATGCGCAGCAGCTGGTTGTACTTGGCGACACGGTCCGAGCGGGCCGGGGCGCCGGTCTTGATCTGACCGCAGTTCACGGCGACCGCGAGGTCGGCGATGGTGACGTCCTCGGTCTCGCCGGAGCGGTGCGACATCATGCACTTGAAGCCGTTGCGCTGGGCCATCTCGACGGCGTCGAGGGTCTCGGTCAGCGAACCGATCTGGTTCACCTTCACGAGCAGGGCGTTCGCGGAGCCCTCCTCGATGCCGCGGGCCAGGCGCTCCGGGTTGGTGACGAAGAGGTCGTCGCCGACGATCTGGACCTTGGAGCCCAGCTTGTCGGTGAGGGTCTTCCAGCCGGCCCAGTCGTCCTCGTACAGCGGGTCCTCGATGGAGACCATCGGGTACGCGGAGACGAGCTCCTCGTAGTACTCGGTCATCTCGGCGGCCGAGCGGGACTGGCCCTCGAACTCGTACTTGCCGTCCTTGTAGAACTCGGACGCGGCGACGTCGAGCGCGAGCGCGATGTCCTTGCCCGGGGTGTAGCCGGCCTGCTTGATGGCCTCGACGATGAGGTCGAGCGCGGCGCGGTTGGACTCCAGGTTCGGGGCGAAGCCGCCCTCGTCGCCCAGCCCGGTGGAGAGGCCCTTGGTGTGCAGGACCTTCTTGAGGGTGTGGTAGACCTCGGCACCCCAGCGCAGCGCCTCGGAGAAGGACTCCGCGCCGATCGGGGCGATCATGAACTCCTGGATGTCCACGTTGGAGTCGGCGTGCGACCCGCCGTTGAGGATGTTCATCATCGGAACGGGCAGCAGGTGCGCGTTCGGGCCGCCGAGGTAGCGGAAGAGCGGGAGGTCCGAGGCCTCGGACGCGGCGTGCGCGACGGCGAGGGAGACGCCGAGGATGGCGTTGGCGCCGAGCGAGCCCTTGTTGTCGGTGGCGTCCAGGTCGAACATGGCCTGGTCGATCAGGCGCTGCTCGGTGGCGTCGTAGCCGACGAGCTCCGGGCCGATCTGCTCGATGACGGCGAGGACGGCCTTCTCGACACCCTTGCCGAAGTAACGGTCGGGGTCACCGTCACGGAGCTCGATGGCCTCGAATGCACCGGTGGAGGCGCCGGACGGAACTGCAGCACGGCCGGTGCTGCCATCGTCGAGGCCCACCTCGACCTCGACCGTGG
Source organism: Streptomyces sp. LARHCF249 (assembly GCF_052871255.1). Lineage (NCBI taxonomy): Bacteria > Bacillati > Actinomycetota > Actinomycetes > Kitasatosporales > Streptomycetaceae > Streptomyces > Streptomyces sp. LARHCF249. The sequence continues at coordinate 197,110 of NZ_JBIXJQ010000011.1, read as the reverse complement.
GGTTGCCTCGGGAGTCCAGGATTTCCCGGGCTACGACGACGTCGATGGACGGCACGAGCATCTCCTTCTGGGATGTGACGCTGGGTGTGCGGTGGCATCAGGCCGTGGGATGGCCTTGCCGACTAGAGCCTAACCGGCTCGGGGCTCTCGATCGGCCGACCGCCCGGCCCCTGGGACGAAAAAGGGCCCGAATACCCCTCTTCCAGGACATACGGCTGTTGGTCATCGCCGTTCTGCCGGCGCACACGCCACCGCCCGGCGCGTGGGGGGATACGCGCCGGGCGGTGGGGCTGTTACGCGTGGTGCGCGCTGCCGCGGCTATTGCCGCAGTGTTCAGCTGAGCTTCAGCTTCTGACCCGGGAAGATCAGGTCGGCGTCCGAGACGATGTCCTTGTTCAGCTCGAACAGCTTCTGCCAGCCGCCCTGGACGCCGTTGGCCTCGGCGATGGTGCCCAGGGTGTCACCGGACTTGACCTCGTACGAGCCGTTGCCGGTCTTCGGGGCCGGGGCCTCGGAGCGCTCGGAACGGGTGGTCGGAGCCTCGGAGCGCTTCGTCTCCTTCTTCGGCTCGGCCTTCTTCGGCTGGGTCTTCTTGGGCTCGGTCTTCTTCTCCTGCTTCGGGGCGGTCTCGGTCGAGCCGCCGCCGGTGTAGGAGGAGTTCGACAGACCCTTGCCGCAGTGCGGCCAGGCGCCCTTGCCCTGGCCCTTGAGGACCTTCTCCGCGACGGCTATCTGCTGGGCCTTCGAGGCCTGGTTGGCCTGCGCGGCGTACGTCTTGCCGCCGAACGCGGCCCAGGTGGAGGACGAGAACTGCAGGCCGCCGTAGTAGCCGTTGCCCGTGTTGATGGCCCAGTTGCCGCCGGACTCGCACTGCGCGACCTTGTCCCACTCGGACGCGGTGGCGGCGCTGGCGGTGCCCGCGGCCATCAGGGGGGCGGCGACGGCGACACCGGCGACACCGGCGAGCGTGACGATGCGGGCGGCCTTGGAGGCGCGGCGGTGCTTGCCCTTGCCGGAAAGCAGCATGGAGATTCTCCTCACCGACGCCTACGAGGTGAGCTGTCGGGTTCGGGCGAGTGAGTTGCCCGGCCGTGCGACCTAGCGCACGTCTTAACCCCTAGCCGGTGGCGTGACCGTCTCTCAACGGCCGCTCCCGGCACCTACCTTGGTTCCCCCGCTCCTGCCTTCGGCGCTTGACGCGACGACTGTTCCCCCCGTCCGCCGGCAGGATTCGGCGATGCGGTCGAAGGAGCCCGCGGTGGCGGGCGACTCAGAAGGTAGACAGGTCCCTCCCCGATGTTCAACGAGCCCCATCGGGGAGAAACAGCCCCTACTTGCGCCCTTCGTACGGGTATTTGCGCAGGTGAGGACGGGGTTCGCGGAAGCCCCCGGGCGGGACACGCCAGTTGACCGGAAGAGACACATGTCTCACTTACAGAAAACGGACAATCAACTCTTTCCGGCCGCCCGAACTGCCCTTATTCGGCAGTTAGATCCAGGTTCTGGCCGGGCTTGATCAGATTGGCATCCTTGCCGATGACCTGCTCATTGGCCGCGTAGAGCGCGTTCCAGCCGCCCTCGAGTCCCTTGGCGTCCGCGATGGCGATCAGGCTGTCGCCCTCCTTGACGGTGTACGTGGGCTCCGACGCGGCATCAGGTGCGGTCGGCGCCTCGGCGGCCGGCGCACCGCGGTGCTTGCCGCTGCCCTCGGGGGCCGGTGCGGCCGGTGCGGTGGGTGCGGTGGGGTCGGCCGAGGCGTCCGGGACACCCGGAGTCGCCGGCGCCGTCGGGTCTGCCGGGGTCACGGGGGCGCCCGGGGTCACGGGGGGCTGGCCCGGGGTGGCCGGCGGGGCGACCGGCGGCGCCGTGGTCTCACCCGGGCTGACGGGGGTGGTCGGCGCGGTCGGGTCCACCGGGGCCGGAGCCGTGGAGGGGTCGTCCGGCGAGGGCATGACGGGCAGTCCGAGGGAGGGCGCGAGCGGGCTGTCGGGGAGCGTGAACGACGGGGTGCCGGAGGGGCTCGGCGCGGGGTGCGTCGGAGCGCCGAAGTCCGTGGACGGCTTGCCGGGCCCGGTGGTGGGCACGGTGTCGTCCGGGCGGGAGGGCGCGGTCGGGGTCACGGAGCCGCCGGGCAGGCCCGGGTCGACCGCGGCTGCGGCGCCCTGCCCGTCCAGCCCGGCCGAAGCCGCGCACAGCGGCCAGGCCTGCGGGCCCTGGGAGGCCAGTACGCGCTCGGCCACGGCGATCTGCTGGGAACGGCTCGCCAGGTCGGCCCGCTCGGCGAAGTCGAGGCCACCCGCGTTCTTCCACTGCTCCTGGGTGAACTGCAGGCCGCCGTACTGTCCGCTGCCGAAGTTGGCGCTCCAGGCGCCACCGCTCTCGCACTCGGCGACCTTGTCCCACGTGGACGTGTCGGCCGCACTCGCGCCGGTGGCGGCGAGCAGCGGCAGGGCCAGCGCGGAGCCGGTGACTCCGGCAGTGACGACTATCGCGGGCACCTGACGGGGGCGTCTGTGGCGGCCGTTCCCGGAACGCATGAGGCTGCACCTTTCGCATAACGGCTGGATAACGGCAGAACCTAGCGGCCTTCGAACGGTTGTCACAACTCCGGTCGGCAACTGACTTCCGGTCAGTTGCCCTTCAGATGTTTCGGGGTGTGAAGCGCACGGGAAGGGTGCGCAGGCCACGCATGATCAGTCCGCCGCGCCAGCGCAGCTCCTCGGGCGGAACAGCGAGTTCCAGATCTGGCAGACGCGTGAGCAAAGTCGCAAGCGCGGTCTGTCCTTCAAGTCGCGCGAGCGGAGCACCCAGGCAGTAGTGGATGCCGTGGCCGTACCCGAGGTGCTGGTTGTCGGCCCGGGAGAGGTCGAGGGTGTCCGGCTCGGCGAACCGCCCGGGGTCGCGGTCGGCGGCCGCGAGGACGACCAGGACCGGATCCCCGGCCGCGACCGACTGCCCGCCGAGGGTCAGCGGCTCGGTGGCGAACCGCCAGGTGGCCAGCTCCACCGGGCCGTCGTAGCGCAGCAGTTCCTCGACGCCGGTCTCCAGCAGGCCGCTCTCGCCGGCCGCGAGGGAGGCCTGGAGGCGCTCGCGTTCGCCGGGGTTCATGAAGAGGGAGTGGACGCCGTTGCCGATGAGGTTGACGGTGGTTTCGAAACCGGCGAAAAGCAGGATGAAAGCCATGGCCGTGGCCTCGGCCTCCGTCAGATGGTCGCCGTGGTCACTCGCCCGGATCAGATCGGAAATGAGGTCATTGCCCAGATCATCCCGCTTGCGGTGGATGAGTTCCCCGAGATACGTCCGCATCTGCTTCACGGAACGGGCGACCCCGCCGCGCGGACCGCCGCCGTGGCGGATCATCATCCCGGCCCAGTCGCGGAAGTCGTCCTGGTCCTCGCGCGGTACGCCGAGCATCTCGCAGATGGCGTAGATGGGGAGCGGGAAGGCGAACTCGTGGATGAGGTCCGCCTCCCCCTTCGCCGCGAACTGGTCGATGAGGTGGTCGGTCAGCTCCTGCACCCGCGGTGTGAACTCGGCGACCCTGCGCGGGGTGAACGCCTTCGACACCAGCCGCCGCAGCCGGGTGTGGTCCGGCGGGTCGATGTTGAGCAGGTGCGTCATCAGCTCCGCCTTGCGCTCCCCCGGGATCCCGGTCTTGCCCTTGGCGTGCGCGGGCTCGGCGTGGTGCGCCGGATTCTTGCTGAGCCGCTGGTCGGCGAGGGCCTGGCGGGCGTCGGCGTACCGGGTGACCAGCCAGGCCTCGACCCCGCTGGGGAGCTTGGTGCGGTGCACCGGGGAGTGCTCGCGCAGCCAGGCGTAGGCCGGATAGGGATCGGTCGCGAACTCCCAGTCGAACAGGGTCGGTCCCGTGGGGGAAGGGGAGGCCGAGGGGGTGTCTGCGGAGGCTGCGGGGATCTGCTCGTGCACCCGATGACCGTATCCCGACTCCCGGACCCCATCCGATATGGGTGCTTCGTCGCGGCTGTCCGTAGATCCGCTGTCACTTGACCTCGACTTCCCCGACACTCCTACTTTCGGTTTTGTGGATGTGAGGATCTTGAAAAGCAGTTTCGCGGTGGTGGAGAGACGGGCCGAGCACGCGGTCAAGTTCTTCTACTCCCACCTCTTCTGGCACAACCCCAACGTCCGTGAGCTCTTCCCGGCCTCCTTCGAGGACATGGAGCGGCAGCGGGACCGGCTCTTCGCCGCGCTCACCCACGTGATCGCCCACCTGGAGAACGACAGCCTCGTCCCCTATCTCCGCGACCTGGGCCGCGACCACCGCAAGTTCCGGGCCGGGCCCGAGCACTACGCGGCCGTGGGCACCAGCCTGCTCGCCGCCCTCGCCGAGACCTCCGGCGAGGCCTGGACCCCGCAGGTGGAGAAGGCCTGGGCCGAGGCGTACCAGGTGATCGCCGACGCGATGCTGGCCGGCGCCGCCTCGAGCGAGGACCCGCCCTGGTGGGACGCGGAGGTCGTACGCCACCTCCAGTACGGGCAGGACATCGGCGTGCTGACCCTGAGGCCGCACGCCCCCTTCCCCTATCTGCCCGGCCAGTACACGAGCGTGAGCAGCGAGCGGGTCCCGACGACCTGGCGCACGTACTCCGTCGGCAACGCCCCCCGCCCCGACGGCACCCTGGACCTGCACGTCAGCCGGATCGAGCGGGGGCGGCTGAGCACCGCCCTGGTCCGCGACGTGCAGCCGGGCGAGACGCTGCGGCTCGGTGCGGCGGGCGGGCAGCTGACCTTCCGCCACGCGGACCGCCCGGCCAGCCTGATCGCCGCCGGGACCGGCTGGGCGCCGGTCCGGGCCATCCTGGAGGACCTCGCGGAGCACCCTCCCGATCAGGACGTACGGCTCTTCGTGGTCGCGCGGGACGCCGCGTACCTCTACGACCGCGCGCTCATCGACGAGTACGCCGCCGCCTGCCCCTGGCTCGCCGTCACCTACATCACGCCGGCCCCCGGGCAGCACCGCAACCAGGCCACCGACCGGCTGGCCACCGCGCTCGGCAACCGGGGCCTGTGGCCCGACCAGGACGTCTACCTCAGCGGACCGCCGCTGTTCATCGAGGAGACCGCCTTCCTCCTGGAGGAGCTGGGCGCCCACCCCGGCCGGATCTTCCACGACTCCGTACCGGCCGCCGGCAAGGGGCACGGCCCGAACGGCCGCCCGCTGGGCTTCGGGGAGTGGTTCCTGAACCGCCCCGCGCCGCACTGGCACAACCCCTCGGGCCGATCGCCGAGGGGCTGACGGGTTCAGTACTGCTGCTGGGGGCTACTCGCCGACGCCCTCGGCGGCCCGGATCGCGTCCCGGTAGACGCGGGCCGCCGCGCGCAGCGCGGTCTCGGGGTCGATCCCCGCCGCCTCGGCGCGCGCCGCCAGCTCCAGCAGCTCGTACCCGATGCCCTCACCGGGGGGCAGCTCCACGGCCACACCGCCCGTACGGACCCGCCCGGCGAGCTTGGCCGCGAGCGCGAGCCCCGGCTGGCCCAGCGGAATCCCGTCCGTGACGGATTCCCGGCGCTTCTCGACCGCCTTGGTGCGCTGCCAGTGGGCACTGACGTCCTCCGGGGTCTCGGCCTTCTCGTCGCCGAAGACGTGCGGGTGCCGGTGGATCAGCTTCTCGACGAGGGTCGCGGCCACGTCGTCGATGGAGAACGCCTCGTCCGGCACCTCGTGGTCCTCCGCGATCCGGGCGTGGAACACCACCTGGAGCAGGACGTCCCCGAGCTCCTCGCGCAGCTCCTCCCGGTCCCCGTCCTCGATGGCCTCGACCAGTTCGTACGCCTCCTCGATCGCGTACTTGGCCAGGCCCCGGTGGGTCTGCCGGGAGGTCCACGGGCACTCGCGCCGGACCCGGTCCATCACCTGGACCAGGTCGAGCAGGCGGGCGCCCGGCAGGTCGTACGAACCGGGCAGCAGCTCCAGGTCGGGCATGGCGACCCGGCCCGAGCCCGCGAGCCTGGCCAGTCCGTCGGTGAGCCGCTGGTCGCCCTCGCCGCTCAGGAGGACCACGACCGTGCCGCCGCCGGCGCAGGCCCCGACCAGCTCCTGCGCGTCCGGCCTCTCGTGGACGACCTCGACGCCCGCCTCCCGCAGGTACGGGAGCTGCGGGTGGCCGGGGTCGGCGCACAGCACCCGCTCCGCGGCGTGCAGGGTCTGCCACGCGGGCCAGGACAGCACGCCGGGGGCGACCCGGTGGCTGGTGGTCAGCAGGACGATGCGGCCGGTGGGCTCGGCCGTGGTGGACTCGGGGTGGTCGTGGTCGGTCACCCTCCGAACCTACCTCCGCGGGCGGGCGTCAGGCTCCGGCGGGTGCCTGCTCGGGCCGGGTCCGCTGGGTGATCCAGGGCGTCTCCCCGGCGCCCAGCTTGATCTGCTGGACGTCGAAGGACCCGTAGCGCGGGTTGACCTCGATGCGCAGGGCCTTCGCGGCGGTCCGGGCGGGCTCCTCCAGCTTCCCGTTGCCGTACTTGGCGGTCAGCTTGGTCAGCAGGACCCGGTCCCGGAGGAAGCGGTCGACCTGGCCGGGGGCCATGGCGCCCTTCTGCAGCAGCAGCGCCTCGAACTGCTCGGCCCCCTGGTTCTCCTCGACGTACGCCTTGCGCTCGTCCTCGATCTCCTTGGCGGAGACGGAGATCCCGGCCGTCTTGGCCATCCTGTCGATGATGTGGCTCTGGAGCATCGAGTCGAGCTTCTGGCGCTCCAGGTTGGGTGTGCTCGCGATGAGCTCGGCGGCGGCCTGCCCGGTGCGGTTCTGGGCGGCGCGCACGTCGTTCACCTGGGCCTGGAGGGCGGAGGTGGTGATCCGTTCGCCGCCGACCACGGCCGCGGTACCGGGGCGCGCCTGCCCCGAGCAGGCGGACAGCAGGGGGGCCGCCAGCAGCAGGGCGGTGGAGACGGAGAGCGCAGTGCGACGGTGCAAAGGAGCCTCCAGGGCCGGGAGATTGTGCGTCGGTGCACAAGGGCCGTGCGATCATCGATGGTATGCAGTCAGGGTGATCCGGGCCACTGCTTCGACCAACGATTCCCCGGGTGTTGAGGTACTCGTTCACCCGGTGGCCATCCCGCTGTCCCCCGGTGGTGCCAAAGTCGGCGCACCATGTCGACACCGCACCGCTCGCCGCGACGCCTGAGCCTGGCCGGCTCCGCGTTCGCCGCCCTGCTCACGGTGGTGGCCGTGGGTGCCGGGGACGCCGTCGCCCGCGTCTTCCCGTACGGCCCGCGCCACCGCAGCATCAACGACCTCGGCAACCAGTTCGTCCCCTTCCACGCGCACCTGTGGGACCTCCTGCACGGCCGCGCGGAGGGCGGGCTGCTGTTCAACTGGCAGTCCGGATACGGCACGAGCTTCCTGCCGGACCTGGGCACCTATCTGGCCAGCCCCTTCGCGGTGCTGGTCGGGCTGTTCCCGCGCGCGGACATAGACCTCGCGGTGTACGTGGTCACGGTGCTCAAGACGGCGGCCGCGGCGGCGGCCATGACCTGGCTGCTGCGCACGCAGCGCCGGGGGGCCTGGTGGGCGGCGGGGCTGCTCGGGGCCTCGTACGCGCTGTGCGGCTGGTCGGTGATCGAGGCCTCCTACAACCCGATGTGGCTCGACGGCCTGATCGCCTTCCCCCTGCTGTGCCTGACCGGCGAGTGGGCGCTGCGCGGGCGGCGGCTGCCGGCCGCCGTACTGGTCGTGGCCGTCTGCTGGACGGCGAACTTCTACACCGCCTACATGGCCACCCTCGGCGCGGCGCTGGTGCTGCTGGTACGGGTGGTGCTGACTCGGGAGTCGGCGAAGGCCCGGCCGGCCGTGATCGGCCGGGCGGCCGCCACGACCGCGCTGGGGATCGCGCTCGCGGCCCCGGTGCTGGCTCCCCTCTTCCTCAGCTCCGGGCAGGCCTACCCCGGCTGGGTCAAGGAGTTCCGGCCGGTGTCCTGGGCGGACCTGTTCGCCCGGCTGCTTCCGGCGACGTACTCCTTCTCCTCCCCCGCCGTCTTCGTGGGCACCGGGACCCTGCTGCTGGTGGCCGCGCTGCCCTTCCACCGGGCGGCGGCGGCGCGCACCCGGCTGGCCTGGGCCGGACTGACGGCGGCCGTGGTGCTCTCCCTCCAGTGGGCCCCGACGCACCTGGCCTGGCACCTGTTCGCGACCCCGAACGGAAGCCCGTACCGGCAGACCTTCGTACTGGCCGGGATCGCCGTGATCGCCGCCTGGGCAGGGCTGTCGGCGGGGCTCCCGGGGCCGCGCGCGCTGGCGGCGGGGGCGGGCCTGCTGGCGGCCGCCGCCCTGTGGGCGAGCGGGAGCACGCTGGTGACGGCCTGGGGGTACGTGCTGTTCTGCGGCGGGCTGGTGGCGGCGGCCGGGGCCTGGTGGGCGCTGCGCCACCGCCGGCTCGCGGTTCCGGCGGCCGCGCTGCTGGCGGCCGTACTCGTCGGGCAGGGGGCCGCCACGACCGCGTACGGCCACCGGGGCAAGCTCGGCGGCCTCGACGACTACCCGTCCTGGGGCCCGGCGCACACCGCGCGCGCCGGAGCCCTGGCGGGCGCCGAGGGCTGGCCGGCGTACCGCACCGACCCGAGCCGGCCGGCCCTGACGGGCAACGACCCGCTGCTGCTGGGCGGGGAGGGCGGCTCGTACTACAGCAGCCACACTCCGGAGGTGTTCACGCGCACGATGGCCTCCCTCGGGGCCGGCTGGACCTCGCGCGGGCGCAACGTCCAGAGCATCGACAGCCCGGTGACGGACGCGGTCTTCGCGGTCGGCGCGCGCCTCCAGCCGGACGGCACCGTCCGCCGCGCCGAGGTCCCGCCGCTGGTGACGACCCGCCCGCCGGGCGCACCCGCCGCGTACGGCGATTCGCCCTTCGCCAACCAGGAACTGCTGCTGGGCGCGCGGGTGTACGAAGACCCGCGCGCGCCCGGGGTCTGCCGCGCGGGCACGGAGGCCTACCTGTGGGCGCCGGAGTACAACGCGACGGCCCGCCTCGCCGACGGGCCGGCCTTCCGGCTGAACGGCAACGCCCCGCGCAACCGGGCGGCCGTCCAGCCGATGGGCGTCTCCCGGGGCGCCTCCTCGGCGCTGGTCTTCGACCGGGCCGCGCCCGCCCGGTGGACGCTGTCCTGCCTGGACCGCGGCCTGCTGGACACGGCCGTGGCCCGGCTGCGCGCCACGGCCGCCACCTCGGTCGCGGTCGGCTCCGCGCAGGTCCGCGCCGTGCTCCCGCCGGGCAGCACCGGCACGGCGGTCCTCTCGGTCCCCGCGATCGCGGGCTGGACCTGCAACGACCGCCCGGCCGCCTCCCACCTGGGTCTGGTCGCGATCCCCCTGGACGGCCGCACCACGGCGGTGACCTGCACGTTCCGCCCGCCGGGCCTGCTTCCGGGCGCGGCGGCCGGTGCGCTCGCCCTGGCGGTCGTACTGGGTCTGGAGCTTGCGCGCAGGAGGCGTCAGCGGACCTGACCGAGCCAGTGGAGGGTGCGCCGGATCTCGCCCGGGAAGGGGTGGTTCGGACCGTGCAGGCGTTCCGCGTCGAACAGCAGGCGGGCCAGGGTGTCGCGGGCCGAGGGCCGGTCGCCGAGGGAGAGCAGCAGGTGGGCTATCCGGCGGCGGACCTCCAGGGGGAGTCCGGGGTCCGGGTTGGCGTAGTGGTTCTCGAAGAGCGGGAGCAGCGAGCGGTACTCCGCCAGGGCCGCGGCCGGTTCGCCGAGTTGCTCCAGGCACTGCGCGGCGTCGTAGCGGAAGCGCAGCGACTGGGGGTCGCTGGCCGGGAACTCGTCGGCGAGCCGGCGCAGTTCGGGCAGGGCGCGGCGGTACTGGCCGTCGTCCATCAGCGTGGCGGCGTACTGCTTGCGCAGGGAGCGGACCACCGGCGAGTGCTCGCCGTGCTGGGCGGCCGCGGCCGGGAGGATCCCGCCGAGGATGTCCCCGGCCTGGGTCAGCCGGCCCTGGTCCAGCAGTTTGCGCGCCTCGTCCACGGCGCCGGGGATGTCGGGCTGCGCGGGCACCGGGGTCGGCGGGGAGGTCGGCTGCGGGGGGATCACGGTGGCCCGGTCGGGCCACGGCGCCTGCGGGCGCAGGAAGGGGCGGGTGGGGTCGAGCGGGCCGGCGGGGGCGCGGCTGCCGCGGGCGGGCAGCAGCGGCGCGAGGGCCTCGTAGACCGCCTGCGCGGAGGCCGGGCGGTCCTGCGGGTCCTTGGCCAGGAGGCGGAGCATGAGCGCCTCCAGCTCCGGCGGGATCTCCGGGCGTTGCGGGCGGACCGGCGCCGGGGGCTCGTACAGGTGGCGGTGGAGCACGCCCAGGGCGGTGGAGCCCGCGAAGGGGACGTTGCCGCTGAGGAGTTCGTACAGCAGCACGCCCAGCGCGTAGAGGTCGGTGTACGGGCCCACCGAGCCGCTCATGGCCTGCTCGGGCGCCATGTACGCGGGGCTGCCGATCGGGGTGCCGGTGCTGGTGAGGCGGGTGGTGTCGGTGTCCATGACCGAGGCCACGCCGAGGTCGAGGACCAGGACGGTGCCGTCCGGGCGGACCATCACGTTGCGCGGCTTCAGGTCGCGGTGCACGATCGGCACCGCGTGCACGGCCGCGAGCACCGAGCACAGCTGCGCGACGACCGCGACCGCCCACTGCCAGGGGTACGGGTCGTGGGCGGCGAGGTGGTCGGCGAGGTCGGAGCCCTCCACGTACCCCATGACGAGGAAGAGTTCGTCGGCGTCGCTGCCCGCGTCGTGCACGGTGACCAGGCCGGGGTGGTCCACCTGCGCCGTGACCCGGCACTCGCGCACGAAGCGGCGGCGCAGTTCCTCGGCGACGGTGCCCGGGCCGGCGACCTTGTCGGGGCGCAGCAGTTTGACGGCGACCCGCCGGTCCAGGCGCCGGTCGTACGCCGTCCAGACCTGGCCCATGCCTCCCTGGCCCAGGATGGACGACAGTTGGTAGCGGTCTCCGATGAGCCGGTCGGTCACTGATTCGGGTCCTGGATCGGGGTCTGGTCGGTGTCCCGGTGCGGGCTGCCGGGCGGCGGGGTCTGCTTGCGCAGCAGTTCGCTGAGCTCGTCGAGTTCGGCGCGGACCTGCCCGATGCGCGGGGGCGGGGTCGGCTGCGGGGGCTGCTGCGGGACCTGCGGGGGAACCTGCGGGGACAGGTGCGCCGGGACGGTCGTCTGGGTGGACGGGTAGCCGTAGGCGGGTGTGGCGGCCTGCTGCGGGCGGGCGTACGGGGCGGTCTGCGCCGGGTACCAGTGCGCCTGGGGGCCCGCGGTCCGCAGGCGTTCGTGGTGGCGGATGTCGGCCACGAGGAAGTACACGCAGGTCGCGAAGCCGGTGAGGATGATGCCGCCGGCCCCGGTGTTGCCCTGCCAGCCGCTGGTGTCCGCGGTGGGGTCGAGGCCGATCAGCACGACGGAGCCGACGGAGAGCCCGCAGCTCAGCGCGAGCAGCGTCCAGTCGCGGGCCGCGCGGGTCACGATCGCGAGCCGCAGCATCGAACCCCAGGCCAGGAAGCCACAGCTCAGGATCGGCAGCAGCGCGAAGATCACGCGCAGGGCCACCACGCCCCCGGTACTGGGCTGGTGACCGTGCTGCGGCGGGATGCCGGGGGCGTGCATCGGTGCTCCTGACGGGCCGTGCGGAAAGGGTTTCGGGTATGAGCGTATACAGCGATTCCGGCCACGGTGAGGGGATGTGCCCAACCGTTGTACGGTCGCCGCGCGATCGCCGCCCATGCGGCCTGAACAGCGGGTTCCGGACCCCGGCGAGCGGATCACCCCAAACGGGCGTACCGTCGCAAACGGGATACGGAAGGAGCCCGCGACATGGGGATCTTCGACAGGTTCAAGGACCCGGAGAAGGCCAAGGCCAAGGCCAAGGAAATGTCCGACAAGGCCGAGCAGGAGGCCAACGAGCGGACCGGCGGCAAGTACACCGACAGGATCGACCAGACCCAGCAGCAGATGGAAAAGAAGCTGGGCATCGACGAGGATCCGATGAAATAGCCCGCCGTTCGGGCCGGGAGGCCGGAAGCCCGGGAGGGCTTCCGGCCTCCACCCTTGTCGGGAGCGGGCGGTCAGGAGCCGAGGATGGTGGTCAGGAACTCGCCGGTCCAGGCCAGCAGTTCCCGCCCGACCAGCGGCTTCCCGCCGACCCGGCCGGTCTTCGGGCGCGGGATGAGGACCTGCGAGGTGGCGGGCTTGAGCACCGCCCCCGGGTAGAGCCGCTTGAGGCGCAGCTCCTGCGATTCGCGCAGCTCCACCGGCCCGAAGCGGATGTTGGGGCCCTGCAGGGTGATGTCGGCGACGCCGCAGGCGCGCGCGAGCATCCGCAGTCCGGCCACCAGCAGCAGGTTCTCCACCGGCTCGGGCAGTTTGCCGTAGCGGTCGGTGAGCTCCTCGCGCACGGCCTTGACGTCCGCCTCGGAGTTGGCCGACGCGATGGACCGGTACGCCTGGAGGCGCAGCCGCTCGCCGGGCGCGTAGTCGTGCGGGACGTGCGCGTCCACCGGCAGCTCGATCTTGACCTCGAGCGGCGGCTCCTCCTCCACCTGGCCCTCGACGGCGGCCCGGTAGTCGGCGACGGCCTCGCCGACCATGCGGATGTACAGGTCGAAGCCGACGCCCGCGATGTGGCCGGACTGCTCGCCGCCGAGCAGGTTGCCCGCGCCGCGGATCTCGAGGTCCTTCATGGCCACGTACATGCCGGCGCCCATCTCGGTGTGCTGGGCGATCGTCGCGAGCCGCTCGTGGGCGGTCTCGGTCAGCGGCTTCTCCGGCGGGTAGAGGAAGTAGGCGTACCCGCGCTCGCGGCCGCGGCCCACTCGGCCGCGCAGCTGGTGCAGCTGGGAGAGGCCGAAGTTGTCGCCGCGCTCCACGATCAGGGTGTTGGCGTTGGAGATGTCGATGCCGGACTCGACGATCGTCGTCGACACGAGCACGTCGAACTTCTTCTCCCAGAAGTCCACCACGACCTGCTCCAGGGCCTGTTCGGACATCTGCCCGTGCGCGGTCGCGATCCGCGCCTCGGGCACGATCTCACGCAGCTTCGCGGCCGCCCGGTCGATGGACTCGACCCGGTTGTGGATGTAGAAGCACTGGCCCTCGCGCAGCAGTTCACGGCGGATGGCCGCGCCGATCTGCTTCTCCTCGTACGGGCCGACGAAGGTGAGGACCGGGTGCCGCTCCTCGGGCGGGGTGGTGATCGTCGACATCTCGCGGATGCCCGTCACCGCCATCTCCAGGGTGCGCGGGATCGGGGTCGCGGACATGGTGAGCACGTCGACGTTGGCGCGGAGCTTCTTCAGCTGCTCCTTGTGCTCGACGCCGAAGCGCTGCTCCTCGTCGACGATGACCAGGCCCAGGTCCTTGAACTTGGTCTCCTGCGAGAAGAGCCGGTGGGTACCGATGACCACGTCCACCGAACCCTCCCTCAGGCCCTCCAGGGTGGCCTTGGACTCGGCCTCGCCCTGGAAGCGGGACAGCGCCTTCGTGACGACCGGGAACTGCGCGTACCGCTCGGAGAAGGTGCCGAAGTGCTGCTGCACGAGCAGGGTCGTGGGCACGAGGACGGCGACCTGCTTGCCGTCCTGCACCGCCTTGAAGGCCGCCCGGACCGCGATCTCGGTCTTGCCGTAGCCGACGTCGCCGCAGATCAGCCGGTCCATCGGGACCGACTTCTCCATGTCCTCCTTGACCTCGGCGATGGTGGTGAGCTGGTCGGGCGTCTCCGCGTACGGGAAGGCGTCCTCCAGTTCGCGCTGCCAGGGGGTGTCCGGGCCGAAGACGTGGCCGGGCGCCGCCATGCGCGCGCTGTAGAGCTTGATGAGGTCGGCGGCGATCTCCTTGACCGCCTTCTTGGCCCGCGCCTTGGTCTTGGTCCAGTCGGCGCCGCCGAGCCGGTGCAGGGTCGGGGCCTCGCCGCCGACGTACTTGGTGACCTGCTCCAGCTGGTCGGTGGGGATGTAGAGCCGGTCGCCGGGCTGGCCGCGCTTGGCGGGGGCGTACTCGACGAGGAGGTACTCGCGGGTCGCTCCCTGGACGGTGCGCTGCACCATCTCGATGTAGCGGCCGACACCGTGCTGCTCGTGGACGATGTAGTCGCCGGCCTCCAGGGTCAGCGGGTCGATCGTCTTGCGCCGCCGGGTCGGCATCCGGCCGAGGTCCTTGGTGGCGGTGCGCTGCCCGGTGAGGTCGGTCTCGGTCAGGACCGCGATCTTCAGGACCGGGTCGACGAAGCCGTTGTCGACCGAGCCGCAGGCGACGTGGACGATCGACGGCTCCAGGGTGCGGAGATCGGCCTCCAGCCGGGCCGGGATGCCCTCGCCGCCGAGCACCTCGACGGTGCGGGCGGCCGGGCCGTGGCCCTCGGTGAGGTAGACGGTGCGCCAGCCGTCGGCGATCCAGCCCTTGGTGTCGGCGAGCGCGCGGGCGGTGTCCCCGCGGTAGGCCTCGGGGGCGTGCATGCCGAGCTTGAGGGTGTCCCCGCCGGCCAGGTCCGCCTCGTCGGCGGCGAAGGGGGAGACCGACCACCACATCATGCCGAGCTCGCGGGCGTGGTCGCGGACGTCGGCGATGCCGCGCAGGGAGGCGGCGCCGACGTCGATGGGGGCCTCGCCGCCGCCCGCGGTGGCCGCCCAGGAGGCCATCAGGAACTCCTGGCTGGTCGCGACCAGGTCGGCGGCCCGGGTCCGGACCCGCTCGGGGTCGCAGACGACGGCCATCGCCCCGGCGGGCAGGACGTCGATGAGCAGCTCCATGTCGTCGACCAGGACCGGGGCCAGGGACTCCATGCCCTCGACGGCGATCCCCTCGGCGATCTTGTTCAGCAGCTCGCCGAGCTCGGGGTGGGCCTCGGCGAGGGCCGCGGCCCGCTCCCGCACCTCGTCGGTGAGCAGCAGCTCGCGGCAGGGCGGGGCCCACAGGCCGTGCTCGGCGATCTCCAGCGACCGCTGGTCGGCGACCTTGAAGTAGCGGATCTCCTCGACCTCGTCGCCCCAGAACTCGATGCGCAGGGGGTGTTCCTCGGTGGGCGGGAACACGTCGAGGATGCCGCCGCGCACGGCGAACTCGCCGCGCTTCTCGACGAGCTCCACGCGGCCGTACGCGGCGGCGGCCAGCGCCTGGGTCACCTCGCCGAGGTCGACGCTCTGGCCCTGCCGCAGGGCCACGGGCACCAGGTCCCCGAGCCCCTTGACCTGCGGCTGGAGCACGGAGCGGATCGGCGCGACGACCACGGACACGGGGCCGGCGGCCGGGTCGTCCTTGCTCGGGTGCGCGAGCCGGCGCAGGACGGCGATGCGGCGGCCGACGGTGTCGCTGCGCGGGCTGAGCCGTTCGTGCGGGAGCGTCTCCCAGGACGGGTAGTCCACGACCTGGTCGGGCGAGGGCAGCAGCGAGCGCAGGGCCGCGGCCAGGTCCTCGGCCTCCCGCCCGGTGGCCGTGACGGCGAGGATGGTCCGCTCGGTCTGCCGGGCCAGCGCGGCGATCGCGAAGGGCCGCGCGGCGGGGGGGCCGACCAGGTCCACATGCATGCGGTTGCCGTCCCCGGCCGCGGTGACCGCCTCGGCGAGGGCGGGGTCCCGGGTGACGGCGTCGAGCAGTCCGTGCAGGCTCATGTAGAGGCTTTCCATCCGGTGAGGGTCGTGAAAGGGCAACGCGAAGGACCCGACACGTCACACGGGCCGGGGGTTCCCACCCTACGACGGCCCCGGCCGCCACGCGCGGGGGATTCGGGTCACCCGGGAGGGTGACGGAGCTGGCGCCGACTCGGCCGATCTGATTACGCTTGGTCCAGCAGTTAGTCCACCTCTGCCCTGGAGACCCCATGGAAGCGGCCCGGCAGTACAACGTCCACGAGGCGAAAACGAACTTCTCCAAGATCCTGGAGGCGGTCGCCACCGGTGAGGAGGTGATCATCAGCAAGGCCGGCGAACCGGTCGCGAAGGTGATCCCGCTCGCGGGGAAGGTTCGGCGCACGGATTACGGCGCCCTGGCGGGCCGGATCAAGATCGCCGACGACTTCGATGACCTGCCGGATGGATTCGCCGAGGCCTTCGAGGTCGACGCGTGAAGCTCCTGCTCGACACGCACGTCGTCCTGTGGTGGATGAACGGGGAGCTTCCCGATGAGACGCGGGAGCTCCTCGGGCGGGAGCTCACGGTGTACATGAGCGCCGTCACGCCCTGGGAGATCTCCGTAAAACAGGCTGCGGGCAAGCTCACCAGCACCGAGGATCTCGCGATGCAGGCCTGCAACACACAGTTCCAGGCCCTGCCCATCGAAACCCACCACGGCGTCCTGGCGGGCAGGCTGCCCCTCCACCACAAGGACCCCTTCGACCGGATACTGATCGCCCAGGCCCAGTCCGAAGGGCTCACGCTCGTCACCCGGGACAAGCACATCCCCCTCTACGATGTCGACGTACTGACCGTCTGAGCTCGCCGAGGGAGCACGAGGCCGTGACGAGCGATGCGATAGCCCGCGCGGCGGCGGTGGCGCAGGCTCCGGCAAAGCCGGGGCGAGCCCGTTGGGCCGGGCCCTGGCTGGTGGCCGGCGGGTTGCTCCCCGTGTACCTGGTGCTGTCCGTCGGGCGGTTCCGGCGGATGGAATGGGCCTCCTGGGACCTCGGGATCTTCGAGCAGGCCATCCGCGCCTACGCGCACCTCCAGGCGCCCGTCGCGGATCTGAAGGGGCCCGGGGCCAACATCCTCGGGGACCACTTCTCCCCGATCATCGCGCTGATCGCCCCCTTCTACCGGGTCTTCCCCGGCCCCCTCACCCTGCTGGCCGCCCAGGCCGCCCTCTTCGCGCTGTCCGCGGTCCCCGTCACCCGCGTGGCCGGACGGCTCCTCGGGCGGCCCCGCGGGCTCGCCGTCGGGATCGCGTACGGGCTGTCCTGGGGGATCCAGCGGGCCGTGGAGTTCGACTTCCACGAGATCGCCTTCGCCGTGCCGCTGCTCGCCTTCGCGCTGGAGGCGGTGCTCGACCGGCGGTGGCGGGCCGCCCTGCTGTGGGGATTGCCCCTGCTCCTGGTCAAGGAGGACCTGGGCTTCACGCTGGCCGCGCTGGCCGTGGTCGTCGCCTGGCGGGCCATGCCCACCGACCGGCGGGCCGGCTGGATCGCCCTCGGGGTCGCCGCCGGGGCCGTGGTCTTCGCGGTCCTCGTGTTCACCGTGTTCATACCGGCCTTCGCGGCGGCGGGCTACGGCTACTGGGACAAGATCGACGGCGCGGGCCCCTTCGCCGGCCTCGACACCAAGCTGACCACCCTGGCCTGGGTGCTGATCCCCACCTCCGGGCTGCTCGCCCTGCGCTCGCCGCTGCTGCTGGTCGCCGCACCCACCCTCGGCTGGCGGTTCCTGTCCGGCGACGACCACTACTGGTCCACCGACTGGCACTACAGCGCCGTGCTCATGCCCGTCGTCACCCTGGCCCTGGTCGACGCCATCGACACCGTCCGGCGCGGCGAGCGGCCCTGGCTGCGCGCGTACGCCCTCCAGCTGCCGACCGCCGTCCTCGCCGCGGGCCTCGCGCTGAGCGCGACCAGCCTGCCGACCGAGAAGCTCGCCCAGGCCGCCACGTACGAGAAGCCGGCCCGCGTCACCGCCGTGGAGGAACTCCTCCGCCGGATCCCCGACGGGGCCACGGTGGAGGCCGACACCGGCCCGCTGACCCGGCTGACCTCCCGCTGCCGGGTGCTGTGGATCGGCGGCAGCAAGGGCGTGGTCCCGGACTGGATCACCCTCGACAACTCCTCCAAGTGGGCCGGCGAGGACCCGGCCGACTACGCGCACCAGCTGCACCCCGGCGCACGGTTCGCCCTGGTGGGCGAAGCGGAGGGCGTCGTCCTGATGCGCCGCGTGTAACCCGTACGAGAAGCGGGAACGACGCCGGTCCGGAAACCCCGAGGTCCCGGACCGGCGTACCCCCGTTGGCGAACGCGGGCCCGCTACTCGCTCGCGATCGCGTTCAGTACGTTCATCCGCCCCGCCCGGAAGGCCGGGACCAGCGCGGCGAACAGGCCCACGAAGGCCGAGGCGGCGAACACCCCGAGGATCGTCGGCCACGGGATCTCCAGCACCTCCAGGCCCTGGAGGGCGAGGAGCTGCTGCGCGGTGGCGCCCCAGCCCATGCCCAGCCCGAGGCCGAGCAGGGCCCCGAAGAGGGCGATGACCACCGACTCCAGGCGGATCATGCGGCGCAGCTGGCGGCGCGAGAGGCCGATGGCGCGCATCAGGCCGATCTCGCGGGTCCGCTCGACCACCGACAGGGCCAGGGTGTTCACGACGCCCAGGACCGCGACGATGATGGCGAGGCCGAGGAGCCCGTAGACCATGTTGAGCATCTGTCCGACCTGGTCCTTCAGGGACTGCTTGTAGTCGGCCCGGTTGAGCACCTGGTACTGCGGGTACTCCGCCAGCGCCGCCTTGACCGAGCTGTACGCGGCGTCGGACTGCCCTTCCTTCGCGCCGGCCAGCAGCATGAAGGGGCGCGGCATCCGGTCGGCCGGGACGTTCGCCTCGGCGACCGCGGTGCTGATGTACTTCATGCCCTTGTCGAGGTTGCCCTCGTCGCTGGTGATCGCCGCGACCTTGAGCTTGACGGTGCTGCCGGCGGCGAACGCGACCGTCAGCTCGTCGCCCACCTTGATGCCGTGCCGGGTGGCGTACTCCGAACCGACCGACATGGAGTCCTTGCCGTACGCCGCCGCGTGCTCGCCGGCGATCATCTTGCGGCGGATGTCCTTGGCGTACGTCGGGTCGGTGGCACCGAGTTCGTCCGTCTCGGTGGAGCCGTCGGGGGCGGTGAGCTTCGCCTCCACCGTGCGGTAGGCGGTGACGTGGTCGAGGGCCCGGACGGACTTCAGCGCCTGCTCGGCCTGCGGCATGACCGGCTGCTGGGTCTGCGAGGCGATCATGTAGTCCGCTCCGACCGACTGGTCGAGCTCGTCGGTGGCGGAGGCCACCATCGACGAGCCGACCACCGACAGGCAGGCGACCAGCGCGAGGCCGATCATCAGCGCGGCGGCGGTGGCGCCGGTGCGGCGCGGATTGCGCAGGGCGTTGCGCTCGGCGAGCCGGCCCACGGAGCCGAAGGGCCGAAGCACCACTCCGGAGAGCACCCGCACCACGCCCGCGGCGAGCAGCGGGCCGATCACGATGAAGCCGATGAGGGTGAGGACGACGCCCAGGCCCAGCCAGAGCGAGCCGGGTCCGGCCTCATCGGCCGCGGCGGCCAGGTAGAGGCCCGCGCCGCCGATGCCGGTGAGGACCAGGCCGAGGACGGCGCGGACGGCGCCGGCCTTCTTGTCGCCGGGGGTGCCCGACTCGCGCAGGGCGGCCATCGGGGACACCTTGCCGGCCCGGCGGGCCGGGACGAAGGCGGAGACGACGGTGACGACGACGCCGAGGAGGATGCCGATGACCGGGGTGGTCCAGGCGACGGTCAGATCGTCGGTGGACAGGCGCATGCCCATCTGGCCCATGAGTTCCATCAGGCCGATGGCGAGGCCCACGCCCGCCCCGACCCCCAGGACCGAGCCCACGACGCCGAGCAGGAAGGCCTCGAGGACGACGGACTTGAGGACCTGTCCGCTGTCGGCGCCGATGGCGCGCATCAGGCCGATCTCGCGGGTGCGCTGGGCGACCAGCATCGAGAAGGTGTTGAAGATCAGGAAGATGCCGACGAGGAAGGCGATCCCGGCGAAGCCGAGCATCACGTACTTCAGGACGTCGAGGAAGGAGCCGACGTCCTTGCGGTTGGCGTCGGAGGCCTCCTTGGAGGTCTGGAGCTTGTAGGTGTCCGCGCCGACGGCCGCGGCGATGTTCGCCTTGAGCCGCTCGTCGCTCACCCCGTCCTTGGCGGTGACGTTGACGTGCGTGAAGGCACCCGGGGCGCCGAGCAGGTGCTGCTGCGCCGTGGGGGTGTCGAAGTAGACGATCGCCGCGCCCGGGTTGGTCACGGTGAAGGTGGCGATACCGCTGATCTTGGCGCGGAAGTCGCCGGTGACGGCGATGGTGCGCAGTTCGTCGCCGAGCTTCAGGTGGTGCTTGTCCGCGGTGTCGGCGTCGACCATCACCTCGGTGGGGCCGCGCGGTGCGTGACCCGAGGTGATCTTCATGGACTTGAGCTCGTTGTCGTTCCAGTTGCCGGCGATGGTCGGGGCACCGGTGGTCGAGCCCATGTTCTCGTTCTTGGAGTTGACGACCGTGACGGACATCGACATGACCGCGCCCTCGGCGCCCGCCACGCCTTCGGCCTTCTTGACCTGCTCGACGGCCGAGCCTGCCAGTATCTCGGGCCTGCCGCGGGCCGAGATCTCCTCGCCGTCCTTCGCCTCCTTCGCACTGACCGTCACATCGGAGCTGGTGACCGCGAACAGCTTCTCGAAGGTGGCGTTCATGGTGTCGGTGAACACGAGGGTGCCGCAGACGAAGGCGACGGAGAGCAGGACCGCGACGGCGGAGAGCGCCATCCGGCCCTTGTGCGCGACGAAGTTGCGCCGCGAGGTCTTCAGGACGGTGTTGCTCATGACGTCCGCCCGCGCGCGTCGAAGTCGGGGGTCTGGGGGCGTCCCCCAGAAAAGCACAGCATGCGGTCGAGGACCTGCTCGGCGGTGGGCCCGTACATCTCGTCGACGATCCGGCCGTCGGCGAGGAAGATGACGCGGTCCGCGTAGGAGGCGGCCACCGGGTCGTGGGTGACCATCACGATGGTCTGGCCGAGCTCGTCCACGGAGCGGCGCAGGAAGCCGAGGACCTCGGCGCCGGCCCGGGAGTCCAGGTTTCCGGTGGGCTCGTCCCCGAAGATGATCTGCGGGCGGGCGGCGAGGGCGCGGGCGACCGCCACGCGCTGCTGCTGGCCGCCGGAGAGCTGGGTCGGACGGTGCTTGAGACGGCCGGCGAGGCCGACGGTCTCCACGACCCGGTCCAGCCACTGCGCATCGGGCTTGCGGCCCGCGATGTCCATGGGGAGCGTGATGTTCTCCAGGGCGTTGAGCGTCGGCAGCAGGTTGAAGGCCTGGAAGATGAAACCGATCCGGTCGCGGCGCAGCTGCGTGAGCTTCTTGTCCTTCAGGCCGGTGATCTCGGTGTCGTCGAGGTGGATCTGCCCGCTGGTCACCGTGTCCAGTCCGGCGAGGCAGTGCATCAGCGTGGACTTGCCGGAGCCGGAGGGGCCCATGATCGCGGTGAACTGGCCGCGGTGGATGTCCACGTCCACGTCGTCGAGGGCGACGACCCGCGTCTCACCGGAGCCGTAGGCCTTGACGACCTTCCGCGCCCGGGCCGCGACGGCAGCATGCCCTCCAGTACCCCCGTGCCTGGTTTCGGTCATAGCCGTTGTCACGGTCTTTCTCCTTCTCGATATGCCGCTGTGTACCTGCGTCGCCGCGCCCAAAGTCTGTTGCGGACCGGGCTCCGGCGCCCTGGTGCCCATCGCCGTATCCACCCGGGGGTTAACCCCACCCCCCGGGTTCCCGGCCCGTGTGAACCAGTTAAGGACGCGCCGGAACCGTCCTCCTCCTCCGCCGGGACGAATGACCCCTGGGCCGTTGTGCGGAGCGTCCCCTAGGGGTTCTCCACCCTTCGAGGGAGCTGCCATGGGGGATACCGCCGGATACGGCAGCGGTGAGAAGGTGTTCCCCGCGAGTACGTGCAGGGGGAAGGGATCTCGGTGGCGGCAGCGGAGAGCGCGGAAGGAAGACCTGACGGCATACCCGGAGGCGCCGCATCCGGCACGGCCGGTACGGCAGGCACGGGCGGTCCGGGCGGCACGGGCGGTCCCGGCGGCAGGGACACCGGGTCCGGCACGAGGCCCGCGCCGGCGCAGGGGCGGCCACCCGCCGCCGTGGTCGCGGCGATGATGCTCGGCATGTCGCTCGTCGCCATCGACAGCACCATCGTCGCCACCGCCGTGCCCCAGATCGTGGGCGACATCGGCGGGTTCTCGGTCTTCTCCTGGCTCTTCTCCGGCTATCTGCTCGCCGTCACCGTCACCCTGCCCGTCTACGGGAAGCTGTCCGACACCTTTGGCCGCAAGCCCGTGCTGCTCTTCGGCATCGGCCTGTTCCTCGTCGGCTCGCTGCTGTGCGCGCTCGCCTGGAACATGGCCGCCCTCATCGCCTTCCGGATCGTCCAGGGCCTGGGCGGCGGCGCCCTCCAGGGCACGGTGCAGACGCTGGCCGCCGATCTCTACCCGCTCAAGGACCGGCCGAGGATCCAGGCCAGGATGTCCACCACGTGGGCCGTCTCGGCGGTGGCCGGCCCGGCGCTCGGCGGGATGCTCGCCTCGTACGCCCACTGGCGCTGGATCTTCCTGATCAACCTGCCGCTGGGCGCCTTCGCCCTGTGGATGACCACCCGTCACCTGAAGGAGCCCGTACGGTCCCCCGGGCGCCGCGGCCCGGTCGACTGGGCGGGAGCGCTGTCCATCTTCGCCTGCGGCGGGCTGCTGCTCTTCGCGCTCGTCCAGGGCGGGGTCGCCTGGCCCTGGCTGTCCGCGCCCTCGCTGGGGCTGCTCGGCGCGAGCGCGGTGCTGGCCGCGGTGGTGGTACGGGTGGAACGCCGGGCCGAGGAACCGATCCTGCCGGGCTGGGTGTGGCGCCGGCGCACCATCGCCGCCGTCAACCTCGCCATGGGGGCGCTCGGCCTGCTGATGGTCGCCCCGATGGTGTTCCTGCCGACGTACGCCCAGTCCGTGCTCGGCCTCGGGCCCGTCGGCGCGGGGCTGGTGATGTCCGTGATGACCCTGAGCTGGCCCATCACCGCCGCCCTCAGCCAGCACGTCTACCGGCGGATCGGCTTCCGGAACACCGCGGCCGTCGGCATCGGGCTGGCCGCGGTGATCCTGTACTCCTTCACCCTGCTCCCCTATCCCGCCCGCCCCTGGCAACCCGCGCTGATCATGCTGCTGCTGGGCGGCGCTCTCGGCCTCTTCCAGCTCCCGCTGCTCATCGGGGTCCAGTCCACCGTGGGCTGGACGGAGCGCGGAACGGCGACCGCCTCGGTGCTGTTCTCCCGCCAGGTCGGCCAGAGCATCGGCGCGGCCCTGCTGGCGGCCGTCGCCAACGCCACCCTCGCCGCCCGCCTGGCGGACGCCCCCGTGCCCGGACTGCCGGACGCCCTGGACGACGTGACGAAGGCCCTGGACCAGCCGGGCCTGCTCTCCCAGGCAGCCGCCGACTACCTGCGCGAGGCCGTGGCCGCCGCCGTGGACCACATCTTCCTCGGCGCGACGGGCGCGGCCCTGGCCGCCCTTCTGGTGCTGCTGCTGGTGGCGCCGCGCAGGTTCCCGGTGCTGCCGGAGCACATCGAGGAGTAACAGCCCCGGCCCGGCGGCGACTTGTCATGCTCCGCGTCAGCGGGTTAAGTCGGAACCACGACCGTTTCCGGGGGGACGACGCATGGCTTCCGCATTCCTCGCACTGCTCCTGCTGGCCGCGCTGGCCGGCCCGCTCGCCCGCCGGCTGTACCGCCACCCGGCCTTCATCACCGGCCGCGACGGGCGGCTCTCCACCTCCACGGCACTCGCCCTGGCCTGGACGGTGATCCTGGTCTGGCTGCTGCTCGCCACCCTCGGGTACGGGCTCACGACCGGCGGTGGAGCCGCGTACTTCCAGGGCTCCGACGGCCCGCTGTCCTCGCTCACGACCGTGTACCTGCCGCTGCTCGGGGGCCCGTACGTGGCCATGATCGCGGCGAAGGCGGTGGTCGGCCTGCGCGTCGAGAACGGCAGCATGCCCAAGCCGGCCGCCAAGGCCACCGCGTCGGGGCGCCGTCCGCTGCGGGAGCTCATCGCGAACGACGGCGGGCGCACGGACCTGGTCGACCTCCAGTACGTCGCCCTCAGCGGGGTCACGATGCTCTACGTCGTCCTGTTCTTCCTCTCGGACGTCGGCGCGGGGCTCCCCCGCCTGCCCTCCGAGATCTGGGCCCTGACGGGCGCCCCGGCGGGGGCCTACCTGGTGAACAAGATGGCCGTCCGCCCGAACCCGGTGATCACGGACGTCAACGTCTCCGAGGGCCGCCTCACGGTGCAGGGCGGCGGCCTCACCACGCCCGCCTCCGCCGCCCCCGGTTCCGCCGCTCCCGCCCTCACCGTGGACGGCTCCCCCGTCCCCGCGCAAGCCGACCCGCTGACCGGCGCCCTGACCGCGCCGCTCCCGGCCACGGCGAAGCCCCCGTTCACCGTGGTCGTCACCGCCCGCGGCCTGCGCAGCGACCCGTACCGCTACGAGGGCTGAGCCCCTTCGGCCGCTCCGCAGCCGGCCCGGGTCAGCCTTCCGCGGGGGCTCGGCCCGTCAGGGCCGCCAGGCTGGAGCGGACATGGTTCATGTGGGCCCGCATCTCCTCCTCCGCCTCCGCGTGCTCGCGCAGGATGCGGTCCGTCTCCCGCCCCACCCGCTCCTCCGCCACCCGCGCCTCTGCGAGCAGCTCGGCGGCCAGCGCCTCCGCGTCCTCCTGGCCGTGCCGCGCCGCCTCCTCCGCCTCCGCGAAACCCCGGCGGGCCTCCGCCAGCCGGGCCTCGGCGTAGCGTTCCAGCTCCGCGTGGCGCGCCTCCAGCTCCGCCTCCCGCCCCTGCAGTTCCCGCTCGGCCGCCTCCCACCGCTCCCGCTGCTCCTGCTCGCGCTCCGCGAGCAGCGCCTCCGCCCGGCGCCGCGCCTCCGCCAGCCCCGCCTGCGCCTCCGCCCGCCAGGCCTGCGCGTCCTCCCGCGCCTCCGCCCGCGCGTCGTCCGCCTCCCGCTGCGCCCGCAGCAGCCCCTGCCGGGCCCGGACCTCGGTCTGCTCGCGCACCGCCTCCGCATCCTGGCGCGCCAGCTCCCCCACCCGCTGCCCGTACGCCTCGGCCGCGCCCAGCGCCTCCGCCGCGTCCACCCGCGCATCGCCCCGCAGGACGTCCGCCTCCTCCTGCGCCAGCAGCAGGATCCGGCGGGCCCGCTCGCTCAGGTCCTCGTACGTCTGCGGAGCCAGCGCGGCCACCGCCTCACGCAGCCGCCCCGCCTCCCCCTCCATCTGCTTCGCCAGGACGGTCAGCCGTGCCACCCGCTCCCAGGCCTCGTCACGGCTGCCGGACAGCCGGGCGAGGTACCGGTCGACCTGATCCGTCCGATAGCCACGGCCGCGCACAGTCGCAATGGGTGCACTCATCCTGGAAGCGCCTCTCTCGCGGGGATTCCTGTCAAGGATGCGTCATTTGCTCCCAGAAGCCGGAATGGCCGGGGCGGGGCCCCCCGGGGGGGGGGGGGGCCCGCCCAACAAACCCACAAAAGCTCCAAACCAAACCCCCCCCAACAACTCCAC
>NZ_JBIXJQ010000011.1:0-171817 GCF_052871255.1 Streptomyces sp. LARHCF249 | reverse complement strand
CATATCTGGGGGGTTTTCGTGTCATGGTTGCGTAATTTGCTCCCAGAAGCCGGAATGGCCGGGCCGAGACCCCGTTCGAGGGTCTCGGCCCGGCCATTCAACCGATCATCCGATCAGAGCAGTCCGTCCCACATCTGCTCCAGCAGCACCGACCACCAGCTCTCCGGCGAGGCCAGCGCCGCACCGTCGAGCCCGGCCAGATTCGCCTGGAAATCGACGGTCCAGCGCCCCGCCTGTTCCGGCGTCAGGTGCTGCCGCAGCCGCCACATGTGACTCAGCATCGCGAGGGACCGTACGAACTGCGGCAGGCTCGAGTTCACGAACTGCGGGGGCACCGGAGCACCGCCCGGACCGCCCTCCACCGGCACCGCCACGATGTTCGCGGTGCCGTACTGCACGCACAGCGCCTTGCCGAAGTCACTGCCGATGACGAGGTACGAACCCGCGTCCGACGCCGGCTGCACCTGCCGCTGCGCGGCCATCTCCGCCAGCGTCGGCACCGGCTGCCCCGGCACCGCCTGGGCCCAGAAGAACGGCCCGAAGTCGACGGGCAGACCCGCCCACATCAGCGTCTGCGCCACGATCTCCGGCACACCCTGACGGGACACGGCCCGCTGGTCGAAACGGAACACGCCCTGCGGGCCGAACGCACCCGCCAGCTCGCTCCCGATCGCATCCAGCGGGATCGCCGGCTGCAGCGGGACCTGCGGCAGGGGCGCCCGTACCGGCGCGGGACGCGCCGGACCGTCCGCCACCTGGTGCAGCTCGCCCTGATGGGTGAGCAGGTGGCGCATGCCCTGCTGACGGCCCCCGTGGTCCTTGCCGTACGGAGCCACGCTGGTGATCCGCACCTGCGGCCAGGTCTCCCGGATCATCCGCGCGCAGTAACCGCCGGGCAGCTCGCAGGACTCCAGCTCGGTGTGCAGCTCCAGTACCTGCTGCGGCGGCACGTTCATGGCGCGCAGCTCGTACAGGATCTGCCACTCGGGGTGCGGGGTGCCGGGCGCGGAACGGCGGATGATCTGCTGCTCGGAGCCGTCGGGAGCGCGGTAGCGGAGCACCGCCTGGTAGCCGGGGCCGACCGTGGGGGCGCCGGTGGGCCCGGTGGGCGCCGCAGGCTGCGCCATGGGCGCGCCCGGCCCGACCGGTGCGCCCGGCGGGGGGCCGGGGGGCGCGGGCGGCTGCCCGGTCACGGCCGGACCGGCCAGCATCGTCGCGGCATGGTCCAGCCCGCCACCGGGCACGCCGGGCGGACCGGGCGGCTGCGGTGCGCCGGCACCCGGCGCCCCGGGCGGACCCGGAGGCGCGGGCGGCTGACCCGTCACAGCAGGACCGGCCAACATCGTCGCGGCATGGTCCAGCCCGCGCCCGAGCGAACCCGGAGCACCGGGAGGACCGGGCGGCTGGGGTACGCCGGCACCCGGAGCCCCGGGCGGACCCGGAGGCGCGGGCGGCTGACCCGTCACCGCAGGACCGGCCAACATCGTCGCCGCATGATCCAGCCCGCGCCCGAGCGAGCCAGGAGCCCCGGGCGGCGTCGGCGGCCCCGGCGGGGTCGAGGGCCGGCCCGCACCGGGCGCGGGCGCGGCCGGCCGGGAGACCTGGGCCTTGCTCGTCGGCGCGTCGGCGATGGAGCTCGCCTCGGGCGTCGCCAGTGCCGGTACGACCGCGGTCCGCGGCAGCCGGCTGCCGCCCGGCATCAGCGTGGTCTTCGCCTCCGGAGCCACCGCGGACGGCTGCGCCTCCTCCAGGTCCGACCCGGACAGCGGCGGCGCGAACACGGTCGCGGGCAGCGGTACGGACGCGTCGTCCGCACCCGGGTTCACATCGGTCCCGGCCCACGGCGTGGACCCGGCCGGCACCCCGTCGTTGGCGGTCGGCTCGTACGGGATCTCGCCCCCGCGCCGCAGCGGCACCGCGTCCACGGGCGCCGCAGCCGCAGCCGGAGCAGGCGCGGAGTCGACGCCGGCCGCCTCCACGGGAGCGGGAGCGGGAGCAGGAGCCGGAGCAACCGGATCCGAAGCGGAAACGGCAGCCGGGGCCGGGGCCGCCGGAGCCGCCGGCGGAATCCCCGCCCGGTCCGCGGCCTCCTGCAGCCACTCCGGCGGACTCAGGATGAACGACGTCTGCTCGGAGTCGATCCGCGGCGGCGGAACCGAAGCCTCCGAAGCCGTCGCGGCAGCCGCGGCCCCGTACTCCTCCTCGTACCGGCGGATCACCTCACCCACCGGCAGCCCCGGCCACAGCGTCACCTCCCCGCTGTCCCGCGCGATGACCAGCCGCTGGCGGCCACCACCCGAGACGGGACCGGCCGCACGGTCCTCGGCCCACACCACGAACCCCAGCCCGAACTCCCGCACCCGCACCTCCCGGTGCTGGTACGCGGGCACGTCGCCGTTGATCCATTCCTCGGCGCGCTCCTGCGCCTGCGCGAACGTCACCACCGCGCCATCACCCCTCATCCGAACCGGCACGGGAACCCGGCCCCGCCACGGGAACCGAGCGTGCGAATCCGCCGTCCACCATCAGACCGGCCACCGTCTCCAGTTCCGGCGGGTTGCCCGCCAAACGCTCCAGAAAGGCGTCGAAATCACCGCCGCACGGCAGCAACAGCCGCTCCACGCGCTCCTGCACGGACCAGCCGTCCTGGTCGCGCGCATCGTCGTACGGGGAGAACCACACCGAACCGATGCCCTCCCCCTTCACCTTCAGGGCGAGCAGCCCGCCCTGCACGAAGGCCACGCACAGGTAGTCCTTCGTCAGGTGGTCCCGCAGACACTTGTTGACGTAGACCAGGTCGTTGACCGCCGCCTCCTCACGCACCGTGAAGAACGGCTGGTCCACCAGCAGGCCGAGATCCACGTCCAGCCCGGCACCCACCGGCGCGCAGCCACCCGCGGCCTTGAGGAAGGAGCGGTACGCCTCCGGCAGCCGGTAGCCGAGGTCCTCCTCGACCCCCTGCACCTGCTCCTCGGAAACCGACACCACGGACTTCGGCAGCCCCATGTGCACCGGGCGCACCTCCTGCAACGGCCGCGTCCCGCGCTTGCCGTGGTCCACCGGCGCCGTCGCCAGCCCCGCGTGATGCCTCAGCAGCGCCTTCACCTCGACCGGGACCAGCTCCATGCGCCGCGAACCCCCGACGTGGTGCCAGGTCCAGCCGTGCGGGGTCGCCACCGGGCCGACCGTGTCCCACAACTCGTGCCCGGCCGCCCGCATGGCCGCATTCGCGGAGACGTAGTCCGTCAGCCGCAGCTCGTCGACGCCGAAACCCTCCGGCGGCTCTGCGATCTCCACCGCGGCGCGCGCGTACGCGGAGAAGTCCGGATGCCCGTTGCCGTCCATCCGCACTCCGTGGGGATGCCGAGCGGCCCGGACCGGGTCCGGGAAATGCACGACCTGCCCCGAATAAGCGGCGTTGGGTGGCGCGGCCTGCTGCCCGAGCCGACCTGTCGTCATGGCGGTAGCCCCCTGCTGGATCTGGCTGGTTCACCACAGCCTATGCGCTGGGGCAAGGGGCTCACCCGCACGCGACCCGCACGCCCGGCCGGCGGCCGGGAACATCCGAATTGATACGAATATTCGACCCCGCTTCCGCATGACAGGAGACATTTGGCAGGCTGTCCCCGCAGCACGGGGGCGTGCGCGACAGCGGCCACCACCGCCGCCACGGGAGGGAAAGCGCGACCATGCAGAACACGGCAACACGCACGAATCCGGGCGATGCCATCCCGGAAACCGCGGCTACCGACGGTATCCCGGCCATCCCGGTCACCACGGGAAGCCCCGGAAGCCCGCAAGCCGCCGGACCGTCAGGAACCGCTCCCGAAACGGGCGGCCCCGCCGGCGACCCACGCCTGCGCTGGAGCAGCACCGACGGCCGCCCCGCCGTGCCCGTCCTGCGCTTCCGCCGCGACGGCATCCTCCCCACCGTCGCCGCCGCCCTCTCCGTACGCGGCGAAACCCTCACCGGCACCGCCGGAAAGGCCGACCAGCCGCCCGTACTCCACCCCCTCGTACAAGACTTCCTCGACACCCTCACCAGCGGCCAGCGCGAACGTTTCACCGGCCGCTGTCCAGAGGCGATCCTGCTCTCCCGCCACCTCGCCGCCGTCGAAGGCGCCCGCTCCCGGCGCGCCTCGCGCAAGCCCCTCTCCCCGAGCGAAGCCCGCCGCTCCCTCAAACACGCGAAAATCACCGCCCGCCGCATCCGCGAGGACGGCGACCCCCTCCACGGCAGCTACGCACCCCCATGCCGATCCTGCGACGCACTCCTCACCCACTTCGGCGTCCGCCCCGTCGACCTCACCCCCTCCGAGTAGCCATGACCACCGCCTCAGCCTCCTACGACCGCTCCTCGGCGACCCGCTTCCCCGTCCCCGTGGACTCCGCCCTGCGCACCGCCGGCTGGGAACCCGGCCGCTGGGACATCAAACAGGCCGAATTCTGGGCCGACGCGCTCCGCGACCACACCACCCCCGCCGGACACCAGCACACCGTCTTCCCCGCCGCCGTCGAGGCCTGGGCCGAGTTCGGCGGCCTCACGATCGGCGCCCCCGGCCCCGGCCGGCAGATAGCACCCGCCACCGTCCGGCTCGACCCGCTGACCGGCCTGCACCTCGCCCGCACCTTCGCCGACCTGGGCCGCGCCCTCTCCACACAGCTCTGCCCCCTGGGCGTCGAAGCCGACGGGAGCTCCCACCTCGCCCTCGACCGCGAAGGCCGCGTCTACGGCATCGACCACACCGGCGACTGGTACCTCGGCGCGGGCATCGACGAAGCCCTGACCCTGCTCCTCACCGGCCTCCAGCCGACCCGCCTGACCACCGGCTGACCACCGGCTGACCACCGGCCGGCCACCCGCCGACCGGCCGACTAGCCGGCCGGAAGCACCGCCGACACCTTGAAGCCCCCCTCGTCGGTCGGTCCCGACACGAACACCCCGCCCAGCCCCAGCACCCGCTCCCGCATCCCGACCAGCCCATTGCCCCCGCTCGGCAGACCGGGCTCGGCAGCCTTCCCGTCACAGGGCCCGTTCTCCACCTGCATGGCCACCTCCCCCTCCCGGTGCGCGAGCCGTACGGTCACCCGCGCGCCGGGAGCGTGCTTGTGGCAGTTCGTGAGCGCCTCCTGCACCACCCGGTACGCCGTCTGCTCCACCTCCGCCGCGTACGCCGCCCCCTCGCCGTGCACCACCATCTCCACGACCATCCCGGCCGCCTTCGACTGCCCGACCAGCGCCTCCAGCTCGAGGAGCGAGGGCCCGTCCTCGAAGCTCCCCGCCAACGCCACCGGCACCGGCCGCGCCTGCGCCTGCGCCCGCGTCTGCCGCGCCGGCTTCTCGGCCGCCCGCAACACGCCCAGCATCTCCCGCAGCTCCGTCAGCGCCTGCCGCCCCATGTCCCCCACCAGCGCCGCGTTCTTCACGGCCCGCGCCGGATCCCTGGCCGCTATCGCCTCCAGCGCAGCCGCATGCACCACCATCAGCGACACCCGGTGCGCCACCACGTCGTGCATCTCGCGCGCGATCCGGGTGCGCTCCTCCGTACGAGCCCACTCGGCCCGCTCCTCGGCCCGGTCCGCCAGCAGCGACAGCTCCCGTTCCAGCGAGTCCGCCCGCTCCTGGAGGCTCTCCATCAACCGCCGCCGGGCCCCGATGTACAGCCCGAACAGCACCGGCGGCACGGTCAGCGCCACCGCCACGAACCCGGACAGCGCCACCACCAGCAGGTGGTCGGCCTCGACGTCGCCCCGGGTCCGCAGGTACATCACGACGAAGGTCGCCGCCAGGGACATCGAGGCCAGCGTGGCGATGATCCGCCGGGGCACCTCGGAGGAGGCCAGCGTGTACAGGCCCACCACCCCGAGCAGGAACCCCATCGCGGCGGGCGCCACGGCGATCCCCACCAGCACCACGGCCACCGGCCAGCGCCGCCGCAGCACCAGCGTGGACCCCACCAGGAGCCCGAACAGCACCCCGACCGCCGTCGGCACCCCCGCCGCACCGGCGAAGGCCACCCCCTCCCACGCGCACTCGACGACGGACACCCCGCCGAGCCCCACGTCCACCACGGCATCCCGCCGCCGCGCCCACCACAACGGCGGCCCAGCGCGGCCTTCCACATCCCCCGTACTGGTCATGCCGTCCAGCGTACGGGCGCCCCTCAGCACACCGCCGACCAAAATTCCAGCAAACCAGCGGCAATCGCACGTACGACGGAATCATCCGCTGACCGAGACCTGAATCCCACATTCCGGACGACATTGGCGTCATGACCGACACCCGACGTCGCCCCGGCGACGGCACCGGCGGCCTCCGCACCGGAACCGCGACCTTCGAATCCCTCCGCGAGCAGGCGGTGGCCCTACGCCGAGAGGGCCTCAGCCGCCGAGACATCCGCGACCGCCTGGCCGTCCACAACAACGACCTCCTCAACCGCCTCCTGGAGGGCGAGCCGCCACCGGAATGGGCGAAGCGCCCCAACGCGAAGGACGACCTCCGCGCGAAGGCCCGCGAACTCCGCCTCCAAGGCCTGACCTACGACCAGATCCAGCTCGAGCTGGGCTGCTCGAAGAGCTCGATCTCCCTCTGGGTCCGCGACCTCCCGAAGCCGGAGCGTCGGCGTAGCTCCGAAGAGGCCTCCGCAATCGCGAAACGCGGATGGGAACGGACTCTCCAGCTGCGCGACACCGAAAGGTGTCGGACCAAAGAACAGGCGGCGGCAGAGATCGGGGTCCTTTCGGATCGCGAGCTGTTCATCCTCGGAGTGGGCCTGTACTGGGCCGAGGGCAGCAAGGACAAGCCTTACGAGCGGCGCGAACGGGCCGTCTTCGTGAACAGCGACCCCGACATGATCAGCGTCTACCTCGCCTGGCTGCGCCTCCTCGGCGTCGAGAAGGAGCACGTGCGCTACTTCCTGATGATTCACGAGAGCGCCGACGTCGCGGAGGCGGAGAGCTTCTGGGCGGGGTTTGTCGGCGCCGACCCGTCCCAGTTCACCAAGACCACGCTGAAGCGCCATAACCCGACGACCCGCCGCAAGAACACCGGCGAGGAGTACCGCGGCTGCCTTGCCGTTCGCGTCCTCAAAAGTGCGGATCTGTATCGTCGCATCGAAGGCTGGTGGTGCGGCATAGTAGGGGCTGCATCCGAATCCGATCACCGGAATCGGACGTAGCGGGCGAACCATCCCGGATCGTCTAAGGGCAGGACAAATGGTTTTGGTCCATTGAATGAGGGTTCGAATCCTTCTCCGGGAGCTCACAGAGCACTAGTGCTCAGATTCGGGTCCTGACCTTCATGGTCGGGACCCGGCCTCGTTACCGGGCACTAAGCCCCCGGTATCCTTGGCGGGTCCACCCCCGAAGCCGAAGGGCATCCCCGTGAGCGCCAACCGCCCGGCAGCCGTCGTCGTACTCGCAGCGGGTGAAGGCACCCGCATGAAGTCGGCCACTCCGAAGGTTCTGCACGAGATCTGCGGGCGCTCGCTCGTCGGTCACGTCGTCGCCGCCTCCCGCGAGCTGGACCCCGCCCACCTCGTCGTGGTCGTCGGGCACGCCCGCGAGCAGGTCACCGCACACCTGGCCGGGATCGACGCCGGTGTGCGCACGGCCGTCCAGTACGAACAGAACGGCACCGGGCACGCCGTCCGGATGGCCCTCGAAGAGCTCGGCGGGGTCGTCGACGGCACCGTGATCGTCGTCTGCGGCGACACCCCCCTGCTGACCGGCGAGACGCTGCAGCAGCTCGCGGCGACCCACGAGGCCGACGGCAACGCCGTCACCGTGCTCACCGCGGAGGTGCCGGACGCCACCGGCTACGGGCGGATCGTGCGCGACGCCGGCGGCGCCGTGACGGCCATCGTGGAGCACAAGGACGCCACCGACTCCCAGCGCGCCATCCGCGAGATCAACTCCGGCGTCTTCGCCTTCGACGGCGCGCTGCTCGCCGACGCCCTCGGCAAGGTGCGCACCGACAACAGCCAGGGCGAGGAGTACCTCACCGACGTGCTGGGGATCCTGCGCGAGTCCGGCCACCGGGTCGGCGCGGCCGTCGGCGCCGACCACCGCCAGATCCTCGGTATCAACAACCGCGTCCAGCTCGCGGAGGCCCGCGCCCTGTTGAACGCGCGGCTGCTGGAGCGGGCCATGCTCGCGGGGGTGACGGTCGTCGACCCCGCCGGCACGTTCGTGGACGTGACGGTCACCTTCGGGCAGGACGCCGTGATCCACCCGGGGACGCAGCTCCTGGGCGCCACGCACGTCGCCGAGGGGGCCGAGGTCGGCCCGAACACCCGGCTGAAGGACACCCGCGTGGGCGAGGGGGCCCGGGTGGACAACACGGTGGCCGACAGCGCGGTGATCGGCGACGGGGCCTCCGTGGGTCCGTTCGCGTACCTGCGTCCGGGCACGGTGCTCGGCGCGAAGGCCAAGGCCGGCACGTACGTCGAGATGAAGAACGCGACGATCGGCGAGGGCACCAAGGTGCCGCACCTGTCGTACGTGGGCGACGCGACGATCGGCGAGTACACGAACATCGGTGCGGCGAGCGTCTTCGTGAACTACGACGGTGAGCACAAGCACCACACCACCGTCGGCTCACACTGCAAGACGGGCTCGGACAACATGTTTGTGGCGCCCGTCACCATCGGGGACGGCGCCTATACGGCCGCCGGGTCCGTGATCACGAAGGACGTGCCGCCCGGTGCGCTGGCCGTGGCCCGTGGCCAGCAGCGGAATATCGAGGGCTGGGTGGCCCGCAAGCGTCCGGGAAGCGCTGCCGCGACGGCGGCTCAGTCGGCGGTCCAGGTGGACTCCGACAGCCGTTGAGGTGAACCGACCGGAAACGAGTGCGCCCGCGACGGCGTACCGTGATAGGTGCACGCAATTCGGCTGGCTCACCGTGTGCGGGACGGACGCACATGGGGGCGAGCAGCTTTCAACACGTCTGAGGAGACAGTGCTGTGACCGGGATCAAGACGACCGGCGAGAAGAAGCTGATGCTCTTCTCCGGCCGCGCCCACCCCGAGCTGGCCGAGGAGGTCGCGCACCAGCTGGGAGTCGGCCTCGTGCCGACCAAGGCTTTCGACTTCGCGAACGGTGAGATCTACGTTCGCTTCCAGGAGTCGGCTCGTGGCGCGGACTGCTTCCTGATCCAGAGCCACACGGCTCCGATCAACAAGTGGATCATGGAGCAGCTGATCATGATCGACGCGCTGAAGCGCGCGTCGGCACGTTCCATCACCGTGATCGTCCCGTCGTACGGGTATGCGCGACAGGACAAGAAGCACAAGGGGCGCGAGCCGATCTCGGCGCGCCTGGTGGCCGATCTGCTGAAGACCGCGGGTGCGGACCGCATCCTCACGGTGGACCTGCACACCGACCAGATCCAGGGTTTCTTCGACGGCCCGGTCGACCACCTTTCGGCCCTGTCGGTCCTCGCGGACTACGTGGGTGCCAAGGTGGACCGCACGAAGCTGACGATCGTGTCTCCGGACGCCGGCCGTGTGCGCGTGGCGGACCGCTGGTGCGACCGTCTGGACGCGCCGCTGGCCATCGTGCACAAGCGCCGTGACAAGGACGTCGCCAACCAGGTGACGGTCCACGAGGTCGTCGGTGAGGTCCGGGGCCGCGTCTGCGTCCTGGTCGACGACATGATCGACACGGGCGGCACCATTTGCGCCGCGGCCGACGCGCTGTTCGCGCACGGCGCGGAGGACGTCATCGTGACGGCCACGCACGGCATCCTGTCGGGTCCGGCCGCCGACCGCCTGAAGAACTCCAAGGTCAGCGAGTTCGTATTCACGAACACGCTGCCGGATCCGTCCGACCTGGAGCTGGACAAGATCACGGTGCTGTCGATCGCCCCGATGATCGCGCGTGCGGTGCGCGAGGTCTTCGAGGACGGCTCGGTCACCAGCCTGTTCGAAGAGCAGCAGTAGGCGTCACGGTAGATCCTTTTGAAGGCGGCCTCCCTGCCGGGTAGACTCATGAAGTTGCTCGGCGAGGGAGGCCGCACTTTCATGTGCGGGCACTCCGTTATCGACGCGCTCTTCGTAGCAGGCCGTTCCGGCCGGGTGACTGTCGTCCGTTTTCCGTCACCCCACGAGGAGTGAGCATGTCCGAGATCAAGCTTTCCGCCGAGTCCCGCACCGACTTCGGCAAGGGCGCTGCCCGTCAGGCGCGTCGTGACGCCCTGACCCCGGCCGTCATCTACGGCCACGGCACCGACCCGAAGCACGTCAACGTCGACGCCCACGCCCTTCAGCTGGCGCTGCGTACCCCGAACGTCCTGATCTCCCTGGACATCAAGGACGGCGGCACCGAGCTGGTCATCCCGAAGGCCGTGCAGAAGCACCCCCTGAAGCGCTCGATCTCGCACGTCGACTTCCTGATCGTCAAGAAGGGCGAGAAGGTCACCGTCGACGTCGCGATCGTCACCGAGGGCGAGCTGGCCGCGGGCGGCAACATGCTGGAGACGCTCCAGAACACCATCTCCGTGGAGGCCGAGGCCACCCACATCCCGACCGAGGTCACCGTCTCCATCGCGGGTCTCGAGGCCGGCACCACCATCCACGCCAAGGACCTGGTCCTGCCGGCGGGCACCACCCTGGCCGTCGACGGCGACATCGCCGTCCTGCAGGTCGTCTCCCCGCAGGCCGAGGAGCCGTCCGCCGAGGCCGGCGAGGGCACCGAGGCCTGAGCCTCACCCCTCCCGCTCAGCAGTTGCTGACCGACCGCCGTCCGGCTCCACTGGAGCGGGACGGCGGTCGTCTCGTTTAAGGAGCTTTTGATGTCGGACGATGCGGCGCCCTGGCTGATTGTCGGTCTCGGCAACCCGGGACCGGAGTACGCGGGCAACCGCCACAACATCGGATTCATGGTGGCGGACCTGCTGGCGGACCGGATCCGGGGGAAGTTCAAGGCGCACAAGGCGCGGGCGCAGGTGGTCGAGGGCCGTATCGGCCCGCCGGGACCGGCCAACCGCCGGGTGGTGCTGGCGAAGCCGATGACGTACATGAACCTTTCGGGCGGGCCGGTGACGGCGCTGCGCGATTTCTACAAGGTTCCGCTGGAGCGGATCGTGGCGATCCATGACGAGCTGGACATCGACTACCCGACGCTGCGGTTGAAGCTGGGCGGCGGGGACAACGGCCACAACGGGCTGAAGTCGATGACCAAGTCGTTGGGCCCGGACTACCACCGGGTGCGCTGCGGGATCGGCCGGCCGCCGGGCCGGATGCAGGTGGCGGACTTCGTGTTGAAGGACTTCTCCTCCACCGAGCGCAAGGAGCTGGACTGGTTCGTGGACCGGGCCGCCGATTCGGTGGAGTGCCTGATCCAGGAGGGCTTGGAGCGCGCCCAGTCGGCGTACAACTCCTGACGCGGTCGCGGCGGCGCTCCGTCAGGGTGCCGCCGTGCAGGGATCGTTACACCGGACAAAGCGGTGTCCACGGGCCCAACTCCGTACGAATACTGACGAGTACCTCTTGACCGGAGCGGCTTCCTGTCACGAAGCTGAGCG
The DNA here is from genome assembly GCF_052871255.1 of Streptomyces sp. LARHCF249. NCBI lineage: Bacteria > Bacillati > Actinomycetota > Actinomycetes > Kitasatosporales > Streptomycetaceae > Streptomyces > Streptomyces sp. LARHCF249. Next base: position 160,293 of record NZ_JBIXJQ010000011.1, on the reverse strand, counting down.
CCGCCCCCCACGGCTCTTCCTCCTCATCAGTGTCAGAGGTACTTCATGGCCCTTTCCAGGATCCGCCGGGCGGCCTTCGCCGTCGCCGCGTCCTCGCTCCTCGTCGCCGCCGGTACGGCCCCCGCGTTCGCGACCGACTCGTACACCGTTCCGCTGCACCAGCCCGTTCCGATCTCGGCGGACTCCTTCGGCAAGCCGGAGGCCAAGTGCGCCGACATCCCGGCGACGCAGGACGGCTGGCACTTCATCGCGCCGGGCAGCCCGAACGAGGTCTCGTTCGTGAAGCTGACGGTGAAGTTCGAGCCCGGTGGCGAGCAGGTCATCACGACCTTCGGTCCGCCGAACGAGAACCACGCGTACGCGGCTTCGGAGGCCGGCGCGAAGCTGGTCTCGGCGGTTGCCGAGGTCGAGGGCACCACGGGCGGCGGCAAGAAGCTCGAGTGGTTCAACCTGTCGCACACCTGCCCGGCCACGGCCACGCCGACCCCGACGAAGACGACGACCGTCTCGCCGTCCTCCTCGGTCTCCACGTCCGCGTCGGCCTCGACGTCGGCTTCGGCTTCGGCTTCGGCTTCGGTCAGCGCGTCCGCCTCGGCTTCGTCGAGCGTGTCGCCGTCCGGCTCGGCTTCCTCTCCGGCTGCGACCGGTCCGGCTGCCACGACCGGCGGTTCCACGGGCGGCGGTGACCTGGCCAAGACCGGTTCCGACGCGCCGATCGGCCTGATCGCCACGATGGCGGCCGCGCTGATCGCCGCCGGCGGCGTGCTGGTGGTCCGCCGCCGCAAGGCCGGCGCCGCGGGCTGAGCCGCGTAGCCCCGCAATGACAGGGCCCCCGCACCATGGTGGCGCGGGGGCCCTGTCGTGCGTACGGCGTCTGTCAGCCGGTGTTGCGCAGGCCGGCGGCCACGCCGTTGACCGTGAGCAGCAGGGCGCGGGCGAGCAGCGGGTCCGGCTCCTCGCCGCGGGCGGCCGCGGCGCGCTGGCGGGCCAGCAGGGAGACCTGGAGGTAGGAGATCGGGTCCAGGTAGGCGTCGCGGACCGCGAAGGTCTGCTGGAGCACCGGGTGGGAGTCCAGGAGCTTCTCGCCGCCGGTGATGCGCAGGACTTCGCGGACGGTGAGCTCGTGCTCGGCCTCGATGCGGGTGAAGACGTGCTTGAGGTGGTCGGGTACGAGGGTGTCGACGTAGTGGCGGGCGATGCGCAGGTCGGTCTTGGCCAGGGTCATCTCGACGTTGGACAGGAAGTTGCGGAAGAAGTGCCAGCGCCCGCCCATCTCGGCGAGGATGCCTTCCTGGCCGGCCTCGCGCAGGGCCTTGAGGCCGGAGCCGACCCCGTACCAGCCGGGGACGATCTGGCGGGACTGGGTCCAGCCGAAGACCCACGGGATGGCGCGCAGGCCGTCGAGGCCGGCGCCGGAGTCGGGGCGGCGGGACGGGCGGGAGCCGAGGTGCAGGTCGGCGAGCTGGTCGACGGGGGTGGCGGCGAAGAAGTACGCCGGCAGGTCGGGGTCCTCGACGAGGGCGCGGTAGGCGGCGTGCGCGGCGTCGGAGACGGTGTCCATGGCCGCGTCCCAGCGGGCGAGGGCCTCGTCGGACTGGCGGGGTGCGGTGTGCAGGGCGGAGGCCTGCAGGGTGGCCGCGACGGTCAGTTCGAGGTTCTCGCGGGCCAGTGACGGCACGAGGTACTTGTCGGAGATGACCTCGCCCTGTTCGGTGACCTTGATCTCGCCTTCGAGGGTGCCCCAGGGCTGGGCGAGGATCGCGTCGTGGGAGGGGCCGCCGCCGCGGCCGACGGTGCCGCCGCGGCCGTGGAAGAGGCGCAGGCGGACCCCGTAGCGGTGCGCGACGTCGCGCAGGCGGCGCTGGGCGCGGTGGATCTCCCACTGGGAGGTGGTGATGCCGCCGAACTTGGAGGAGTCGGAGTATCCGAGCATGACCTCCTGGACGTCGCCGCGCAGGGAGACCAGGCGCCGGTAGGAGGGGTCGGCGAGCATCTCGTCGAGGATGACGTCGGCGGCGCGCAGCTCGTCGGTGGTCTCCAGGAGCGGCACGATGCCGATCTTGGCCCAGCCGCTGTGCAGGTCGATGAGGCCGGCCTCGCGGGCGAGGACGGCGGCGGCGAAGACGTCGTCGGCGCCCTGGCACATCGAGATGATGTAGGACTCGATGACCTCGGGGCCGAACTTTTCGAAGGCGTCCTTGATCGCGAAGAAGACGCCGAGGGTCTTGTGCCCGGCGGCGTCGAGCGGGGCCGGGGTGGGGGCCAGCGGGCGGCGCGAGCGGAGCTCCTTGGCGAGGAGCTTCTGCCGGTAGTCGCGCGGCATGTCGGCGTAGCGCCAGGACTCCTCGCCGAGCCGGTCGAAGAGCTGGCCCAGCGCGTGGTGGTGGGCGTCGGCGTGCTCGCGTACGTCCATGGTGGCGAGCTGGAGGCCGAAGGCGGCCAGGGTGCGGATGGTGCGGTCCATGCGGCCGTCGGCGAAGAGGGCGCCGCGGTGTTCGCGCAGGGAGGTCTGGATGAGGGTGAGGTCGGTGAGGAGCTCGGCGGTGCCGAGGTAGTCGCGGCCTTCCTCGTGGGGGGTGCCCTTGGCGAGGCGCTCGCGGGTGTTGACGAGCTTCTGGCGGATGCAGGTGGCCTTGAGGCGGTACGGCTCCTCGGCGTTCAGCCGCTTGTAGCGGGGGCTGATCTCGGGGAGGCGTTCGAGGTCGGCCTGCAGGGAGGCGAGGAGTTCCTCGGTGGCGCCGGTGTAGCGGATGGAGTTGGACAGCAGCCCGCGCAGGAAGTCGATGAGTTCGAGGGCGTCGGTGATGCCGTGCTCGTGCTGGAGGATCAGCACGTCCCGGGTGACGTCGGGGGTGACGTTGGGGTTGCCGTCGCGGTCGCCGCCGATCCAGGTGCCGAAGGTGAGCGGGCGGGTGCCGGCGGGGAGCTCGACGCCGACGCGCTGGAGCTCGGCGGCCAGGTCCTCGAGTACGTCGCCCACTGCGCCGGCGTGCAGCTCGTCGAGGTAGTAGATGGCGTTGCGGGCCTCGTCGGCGGGCTCGGGGCGGACCACGCGCAGTTCGTCGGTCTGCCAGACGAGGTCGATGTTCTCGGCGAGGCGCAGGTCGTGGCGGCGGCGGTCGCCGGCGCCGGTGACGGGCTCCTCGAGCAGCGCGGCGATGCGGCGCAGCTTGTTGAGGACGCTGCGGCGGGCCGCCTCGGTGGGGTGGGCGGTGAAGACGGGGCGGACGTTGAGGTTCCTGACCGTCTCGCGCAGGTGTTCGGGGTCGGCGTCCTTGAGCATGTCGGCGGTGCGGGCCAGGAGCCCGCCTTCGGCGGCGCGGTGGGCGCGCAGCTCCTTGCCGCGGTGCACCTGCTCGGTGACGTTGGCGAGGTGGAAGTAGGTGGAGAAGGCGCGCACCAGCTTGGCGGCGGTCTCCAGGTCGGTGTCGCCGAGCAGGGCGGCGGCGGCCTCGCCGTCGGTGCGCGTCAGTGCGCGCACTTGTTCGACGAGGTCGAGGAGGTGCTGGCCCTCCTGGCGTACGAGGGTCTCGCCGAGGAGGTCACCGAGCCGGCGGATGTCCGCGCGCAACTCTGCGTTGGCGGTGGCGGCCGGGGTGACGGGGGCGGCCGGCTGGGTGGCCAGGGGGGCCTGGTCAGCACTGCTCACAGGTGCGGCTCCTTGCAGTGTTCGAGCGCTACTGGGCGGTGGGCTCCCGACCGCGCACGGCGATGCCGGTCCTGATGCGCAGCTCGGGCTGCCCGTGCGGACCGCGCTGTCCGACGACAACAGGATAGGTGTCCGACGCGCGTGCCTGGGCAAATGTCTCATCAGGCGGCTCGTGAACCGCTCGGGTGCCGCACGGCCCCCTCGGCCGCGCTCCTCTTGCCCCGCGACGGGGCTTTGCCATACTTACGATGCCGTAGGTTACGGGTCCGTAGGTCCGTAACCGGGAGCCTGCCGACCATCTCTCACCCCCCAGGGGACACCCATGACCACCAGTCCCGATCTGATCGAGGACGCCTCCGCGTCCTCCGGCACACCTGAGCCGTCCGCCACCCTCGGCGGCGAGAACAAGCGGTCCATCGAGCAGATCGCCCTTCTGCTGTTCATCACCGTTCCCTTCCTGGCGCTGCTGGCGGCGGTGCCGCTGGCGTGGGGCTGGGGAGTGAGCTGGCTCGACCTCGGCCTGATGGTCTTCATGTACTTCCTGGCCTGCCACGGGATCACCATCGGTTTCCACCGCTACTTCACGCACGGTTCCTTCAAGGCGAAACGTCCGCTGCGGATCGTCCTCGCCGTGATGGGCTCGATGGCGGTGGAGGGCCCCCTGGTGCGCTGGGTGGCGGACCACCGCAAGCACCACAAGTTCTCGGACCACGAGGGCGACCCGCATTCGCCGTGGCGGTTCGGCGAGAGCGTGCCGGCCCTGATGAAGGGCCTGTGGTGGGCGCACATCGGCTGGCTCTTCGACGAGGAGCAGACCGACCAGCAGAAGTACGCCCCCGACCTGATCAAGGACCCGGCGATCCGGCGGATCTCGCGCGACTTCATCTACTGGACGATCTTCTCGCTGGCGATCCCGCCGCTGGTGGGCGGTCTGGTGACGATGTCCTGGTGGGGCGCCTTCACGGCGTTCTTCTGGGGCTCGCTGGTGCGGGTCGCGCTGCTGCACCACGTCACGTGGTCGATCAACTCGATCTGCCACGCGGTGGGCAAGCGGCCGTTCAAGTCGCGTGACCGCTCGGGCAACGTGTGGTGGCTGGCGGTGCTGTCCTGCGGGGAGTCCTGGCACAACCTGCACCACGCCGACCCGACCTCGGCCCGGCACGGGGTGCTGCGCGGCCAGGTCGACTCCAGTGCGCGGCTGATCCGCTGGTTCGAGCAGCTGGGCTGGGCCACGGACGTGCGCTGGCCCTCGGCGGAGCGCATCGAAGCCCGGCGCAGGGAAACCGAGCCGAACGCGGCATGATGGGAGGCGTGGCGATCGACGGCGGTAATTCCAGCAGCGACAAGCCCAGGCGTGGCCGCCGGGTTCGGATGACGGGCGCGGAGCGGCGCCAGCAACTGCTGGACATCGGCCGGACCCTGTTCGCGGAGAAGGGCTTCGAAGGCACCTCGGTGGAGGAGATCGCGGCGAAGGCCGGGGTGTCCAAGCCGGTGGTGTACGAGCACTTCGGCGGCAAGGAGGGCCTGTACGCGGTCGTCGTCGACCGGGAGATGCGCCAGCTGCTGGACGGGGTGACGGGCGCGCTGACGGCCGGGCACCCGCGGGAGCTGTTGGAGCAGGCGGCGTTCGCGCTGCTGGACTACATCGAGTCCTACACGGACGGCTTCCGGATCCTCGTACGGGATTCCCCGGTCGCCCAGTCCACCGGCACCTTCGCCTCGCTGATCAGCGACATCGCCACGCAGGTCGAGGACATCCTGGGCCTGGAGTTCAAGGCGCGGGGCTTCGACCCGAAGCTGGCGCCGCTGTACGCGCAGGCGCTGGTCGGGATGGTGGCGCTGACCGGCCAGTGGTGGCTGGACGTCCGCCGCCCGAAGAAGGCGGAGGTCGCGGCGCACCTGGTGAACCTGGCCTGGCACGGGCTGGACGGCCTGGAGTCGAAGCCGCAGCTGGTGGGCCGCCGCAAGAGCTGAGCCCCTGTGTGCGCGGGGTACGACGGCGCCCCGTCACCGGCAGGTCCGGTGGCGGGGCGCCGTCGCGTGGTGCGGACACCTCAGGTCGCGGGTTGCGGGCCGCGCGGCTCCAGGAACTCGAGCCGGTTGCCCACGGGGTCCTCGGAGTAGAAGCGGCGGTGGCCGGGCAGGCCGTCGTCCCAGACGACCTCGGCGCCGCGTTCCTCCAGTCTCCTCGCGTAGGCCTCGATGCCGGTCACCCGCAGGCCGGGGTGGGCCTTGCGGGCGGGCCGGAAATCATGCTCGACGCCGAGGTGCAGCTGTACGGGTCCGGCGGCGAACCAGCAGCCCCCGCGCGCGGCGAGGACGGCCGGTTTGGAGACCTCCGTCATGCCGAGGACGTCTGTGTAGTACGCGCGCAGCCGGTCCTCCGACCCGGCGGGCGCGGCGAGTTGGACGTGGTCGACTGCGGTGAGCACGGTCAGGCCTCCTTGCGGGCGACGGCGAAGATCCGGCGGAAGGGGAAGACGGTGCCGCGCGGGCCGGGCGGGTAGGCCTCGCGCAGCCGGTCGCGGTATTCGGTGAGGAAGGCGTCCACGGCGTCCCGGTCGTCCCCGAGGGCGGTGAGGACGGGCCGCAGCGCGGTGCCCTTGACCCAGTCGAGCACCGGATCGGGACCGGGGAGCATCTGGTGGTAGGTGGTCTCCCAGACGTCCACGGCGCAGCCGAGCTCCGTGAACCGGGCCAGGTATTCGGCGGGTTCGAGCAGGTGGATGTATCGGGCGCCGTGTCCGGCGAGCCGGTCCCGCCAGCGCGGGGCGTCGCAGAGTTCGGCGAGCAGGGCGTGGCTGGGGGCGTTGAAGTTGCCGGGGATCTGGAAGGCGAAGGTGCCGCCGGGGCGCAGGCCGTTGATCCAGGCACCGAAGGAGCCGGGGTGGCTGGGGACCCACTGGAGGGCGGCATTGGAGACGATCAGGTCGTAGGGCTCCTCGGGCAGCCAGGTGGCGAGGTCGCCGTGGCGGAACTCGAGGCTGCCGCCGCCCTTGGTGGGGCCGGCGTACTCCTGGGCGGCCCGGTGGAGCATCTGCGGCGAAAGGTCGAAGCCCGTGATGCGGGCCTCGGGCCAGCGGTCGGCGAGCAGGGTGGTGACATTTCCGGGGCCGCAGCCGAGGTCGGCGATGCGGGCGGGCCGGGTGGGGAGTTCGGGTATACGGGTCAGCAGGTCCAGGAAGGGTCGTGTGCGGTGTCCGGCATGCCGGAGGTACTGCTGGGGATCCCAGGTGGGTGCCGATGGCGCGGTGGCCGTGGGGATGCCGGCCTGTGCCGTATCGGAATACATGTTCGAGCCTCCCTGCTGGCGGGGCGGTCGGAAGCGGAATCAGTTCCGGCCCCCTCCATGCCCCATGGTGGCCACATTTATATCTCGATGTCAAGATACTTGATCACGAGATACATGACATGAAGAGACTTCACATCGACAGACCCCTTACACTGATCGGCATGGAGGACGAGGTCGACCGACTGGTAGCGGCATGGCGGCGGGAGCGCCCTGACCTCGACGTGGAACCGCTCGAGGTGCTCAGCCGCGTCAGCAGGCTCGCCCGCCACCTCGACCGCGCCCGCCGGCTCGCCTTCTCCGAGCACGGCCTGGAGCCGTGGGAGTTCGACGTCCTCACCTCCCTGCGCCGCGCCGGCGCGCCCTACCAGCTCTCCCCCGGACAGCTGCTGACCCAGACCCTGGTCACCTCCGGGACCATGACCAACCGGATCGACCGGCTCGCCAAGAAGGGCCTCGTCGAGCGGCTGCCCGACCCCAGCGACCGCCGGGGGGTCCTGGTGCGGCTGACCCCCGAGGGCCGCGACCGTGCCGACCAGGCCCTCGCCGGGCTGCTGGCCCAGGAGCGGGCGATCCTGGCCCAGCTCTCGCGCATCCAGCGTGGCGACCTCGCCGCGCTGCTACGCCAGTTGACCGCTCCGTTCGACAACATCCCCGGCTAGGTCGGCCGGTCGTACGCCGGCCCGCCGGGCCAGAGCCACCGCCGCGAGCGTGGAGTGCACCCCGAGCTTGCCCAGCACGTTCTGCATGTGGGTGCGGACGGTGTGCGGGGACAGGAACAGCCGCGCCGCCACGTCCTTGCGGCCCAGCCCCGCCACCATGCAGCGCAGCACCTCGTGTTCGCGCGGGGTGAGCGACTCGACGAGCCGTTCACTGTCCGTACGGTGCTTGCGCGCGGCGGTCAGCTCACGGAGCACTCCCGTCAGCAGCGCGGGCGGAAGGTGGGTCTCCTCGCGCAGGACCCCCCGGATGACGGCCAGCAGCCGCTGCAGCGAGCAGTCCTTCGCCACCCAGCCCGAAGCCCCTGCTTGCAGGGCGAGGGCCGCCCTGCGGGGGTCGTCCCGCTCGGCGAGGACGACGGTGCGCACCCCGGGGTGGGACACGCGCACGCCCGCGACCAGAGCGATCCCGTCGGAGGAGGGCGGTGGCGGCCCGGAACCGGACCCCGGCTCCCGCTGGGCGGGCACGCCTCCGGCGACGGCGCCGAGATCGGCGTCGACCAGCATGACGTCGAAGCGGCGGCCCTCGGCCACCGCGCGTTCGAGGCAGCGCAGCGCGGCGGGGCCGCTGCCGGCCGCGGACACCTCCACGTCCGGCTCGGCCGCGAGTGCGGCGGCGAGCGATTCGGCGAAGATGCGGTGATCGTCGACCACGAGAACCCGGATACGAACCACAAAACCCCCAAGGGTCGGGGAACGGACGACGGCGGGTACGGCGCCCGGACCGGGTGATCCGCAGCTGCCGCGGCCGCCGCCGTGACATCTCTGCACTACCCCGGACCGGACGCCGTACCCGACTTGTCTCGACCCCTGAATCAACACCGGCCCCCACCGGTGTCACGCATCAGCGTAGGGCGCGCCGTGGCGCGCGGTTGGCCGAATAGCAGAAGTTTTCCCGGGGATTTTCCGGCGAGCCCGTCCTGAACGGCCTTTGCGATGGCCTGATTTCGCCTGCACCGAAGGTTCGGCTGGCGGCTTCCGGACCGGCGCGTGCCACGGGCAGTTGCACGGCGCGCATTTCACCCGGCGTGTGCACGCCGGGCGCCCGCGCACAGCGCCCGCCCACAGCGCGCCGGCGGCATGCGCGCGCCCCCCGCACCGGGACCGGTACGGGGGGCGCGCAGGAAGAACGTGTTCCGGATGGTTCAGCAGGTGTGCAGGGTTCAGGAGGTGTGCGTCCGCGCGAAGTTCCACGCGTCCGTGATGATGCCGGTGAGGTCCGAGCGGCTCGGCGTCCAGCCCAGCCGCTCGTGGGCCGTCCTGGCCGAGGCGACCAGCGCCGCCGGGTCGCCCGCCCGGCGCGGGGCGACGACCTCGGGGATCTCGTGGCCGGTCACCTTGCGGACCGTCTCGACGACCTCCCGCACCGAGAACCCGCTGCCGTTGCCCAGGTTGCAGATCAGGTGCTCGCCCGCGGTGGCGTGCTCCAGGGCGGCCAGGTGGGCTTCCGCCAGGTCCGCGACGTGGATGTAGTCGCGCACGCAGGTGCCGTCGGGGGTCGGGTAGTCCTCGCCGAACACCGAGATCGACGCGCGCTCGCCCAGCGCCACCTGCAGGACCAGCGGGATCAGGTGGGTCTCGGGGCTGTGCCGCTCGCCGAACTCCCCGTACGCGCCGGCCACGTTGAAGTAGCGCAGGGACACCGCGGCCAGGCCGTGCGCCACGCACTCCCCCGCGATCATGTGGTCCACGGCCAGCTTCGAGGCCCCGTACGGGTTGGTCGGCGCGGTCACCGAGGCCTCGGTGAGCAGGCCCTCCGCCGGCTCCCCGTACGTGGCGGCGGTGGAGGAGAACACCAGCTTGCCCACGCCCGCCCCGCGCATCGCCGCCAGCAGGGCGAGGGTGCCGCCGACGTTGTTCTCCCAGTACTTGCCCGGGTTCACCACGGACTCTCCGACCTGCGAGGAGGCGGCGAAGTGCAGCACCGCGTCGTAGGAGGAGTCCAGGTGGCGTGCGGCGTCCTGGATCCGCCCCTCGATGAAGGCGGCGCCCGCCGGGACCCCCTCGCGGAAGCCGGTGCTGAGGTCGTCGAGGACGGTGACCTCGTGGCCCGCCTCCAGCAGATGGGCCGCGACCACGCTGCCGACGTAGCCGGCGCCGCCGGTCACCAGGTATTTGTGCATCGCCGTCTCGCTCACTCGCCTACTGCCTCTCGCGGGGGACACGCGCGGGTCCGCGCGCGTGCCGGGTCTCCCGTCAAACTACCGCTTGCCCGGCCCCCGCCGGTGCCGCCCGGTCCAGCAGGCCGGTACGGGCGGCCAGCGCGGCCGCCTCCAGCCGCGAGCCCACGCCCAGCTTCATCAGCACCCGCTGCACGTGCGTACGGGCGGTGCTCGGCGCGATGGCCATGCCCGCGGCGATGAGCCGGGTGTCCTCGCCCTCGGCGACCCGGACCAGCACCTCCACCTCGCGCGGGGTGAGCAGCCGCAGCAGCCTGCTGCCCTCGTCGTCGGGCTGGGCGGCGGGGTTGAGCAGCTCGGCGAAGGCGCCTTGCAGCAGCTGCGGGGCGATCGCCACCTCGCCCGCCCGGGCCTTGGCCAGCGCCCGCTCCACGCCCTCGATCCGCTCGTCGTGGCGCACGTACCCCGAGGCGCCCGCGGCGAAGGCGGCCGCGATCCCGCGCGGGCTGGGCACCGGGCCCAGGACGACGACGGCGATCTGCGGGCGCTCCCGCTTGATCCGGACGACGGGTTCGAACACGCCCGGCTCGGCGGGGACGGCGGTGCCGAGGAGGCAGACCTCCGGGGCGCGGCTGATGACCAGTTCGGCGGCTCCCGCGGCCGGTGCGGCGGCGGCGAGCACCCGGTGACCACGCAGTTTCAGGGCCGAGGCGAGCGCCTCGGCCAGCAGCCGGTGCTCGTCGACCACCACGACCCGTACGCCCATTGCGGCACCCACCCCCGACCCTTCTGACCCGGCAAGCTACACGCTTGTTCGACGGTGCGCGGGGGTTACCGCGCAGAAGCCCCCGGAAGGCGGACCTTCCGGGGGCTTCGTGGACGCGGGCCGGTCAGCTCGCGGTGAACGAGGAGAAGATGTACTCCGGGTCCGACGTGGCGGAGTACGGCTTCTTCACCGACGTACGGGCGAGGAACAGCTTGCCGTTGTGGTAGCGGTACTCGTGGTGGTCGGGCGAGTAGGCCGTCTCGATGCGCTGCTGCGGCTTGTCGGCCGGGTTCTCCATCAGGAGGGTTTCCTTCATCGTCTTGCCGTCGATGCTGACGATCTGGCCGCCCTTGTCGTACGGGGGCTCCTTGTAGGCGATGATGTTCGACCCGTCCATGCGCAGCGGGAACAGCTTGTACCGCTCGCCCGCGGGGGCGGCGTCGTTGGTCTGCTTGCCGGTCTCCAGGTCGAAGGACAGCAGCTCGTTGGTCTTGCCGTAGGCGTCCTTGCCCTGGTGCTCGTACGAGGGCAGGTAGAGCTTGCCGTTGCCGACGACGAAGCCGGAGCAGCGCTCGACCTCGGTCTCGCACTCGCCGCCGAAGGTGCCGGAGGAGAGCGAGATGCGCGCCTTCAGCTGGCCGGCGGCGTCGATGACGAAGAGGTCGCTGACGTTGCTGGCGTTCTTGGCGGTCTTGCCGACGTTGGCGGCGACGATCAGGGGCTTGGTGGAGATGATGCTGGCGTAGTCGATGCCCGCGGAGAGCTTGTACGAGGACTGCGGCGCGCCGGTGGCCGGGTCGAGGACCTGCGCGTACAGGGTCGGGCTGGAGCTCTGGCCGCACTGGCGCATGACGGCGAGGGCTTCGCCGCCCGCGTAGCCGGCGTCGCGGCAGCCTTCACCGTCGGTCTTGGGCAGCCACAGGGACTTGCCGTCGGCGAGGTTCCAGGCGGCGCCGCCCGAGGTGCCGCCCGCGGCGACCGTCTGCCCGCTGAGGGTGATCTCGGAGTAGGAGACGGGCTTGTCGCCGCTGGTGGCGCTCTTGGCGTTGCCGGACCACAGGAGCTTGCCGGCCTCCAGGTCGATCACGCCGACCTCGCTGCACGGCGGGTACTTGGCCTCCGGCGTGGGCTTCGCGGGCCGGAAGAGCACCGCCGACTTCTTGTCGGTGACGTGCGGGGTGGCGCCGCAGAGTTCGCCCGGGAGGGGAACTTCCCACTTCTTGCCGCCGTCGACGAGGTTGTAGCCGACGATCTTGTACACGTCGGACTTGACGTAGGTGGAGTCGGTCAGCCAGGAGCCGGGGACCTGGACCATCTCCTCCGGCGTCGGGCTCGGCTGGTTGAGCAGCACCTTCGACTTGGGGTTGGCGGGCACCTTCTCGGTGCCGCCCGCGCCGGGCTTGCCGTTGTCCTCGCCCGGCTTGGCCGGACCGCTGTCCGCGGTGTCGTTCGTGCCGTCGCCGTCGCCGGATACGTACCAGAAGCCGCCCCCGACGATGAGGACGATGGCCAGCAGGGCCGCGCCGACGATCATCAGCTGGTTGCGCACGTCGTTGCCGCCGCCGCCCGTACCGCCGGCCGCGGGCTGGGCGGCGTACATGGGCGTGGTGGGCGGGCCGAAGGGCGGCGGCGTACCGGGCTGCTGCGGGTAGCCGTATCCCGGATCGGGCTGCTGCGGGTAGCCGTACGCGGGCTGCGCGGGCGGCTGCTGCGGCGGGGCGGGCGCCACCGGCGGCGCGGGCGGGAAGTCCTTCGGCGCTCCGAAACCGCCGGACGGCGGCTGCTGGGGATCCTGCGGCGCTCCGAAGCCGCCGGACGGCGGCTGCTGGGGATCCTGCGGCGCTCCGAAGCCGCCGGACGGCGGCTGGCTGGGGGGCGGCGGGGTGCTCATGGGTTGCTACTGCCTCTCGCTGGGCGGCTCGGGGGTCGCGTTCACTTGCCGAAGACCATCAGGAACTTCTCGTCCTTGCCCTGGGCGAGCAGACGGACGGTGGAGATGAAGAACCGCCCGTCCACGTAGTCGACCTCCGGGGCGTAGAAGGTGCTCTCCACCTCGGCGGCCGGGCCGGACGGGTGGCGCAGCACCGCGGTGGGCGTTCCGCCGCCGGCCGGGATCGTGAGGACCTCGCCGCCCATGGCGTCCAACGCCTTGCGGTAGGCGACCAGCTGGCCGTTCGCGGCCTTGAGCGGCACGATGGTGCGCTTGTCCCCTGCGGGAACACGCCACTTGGCCTTGCCCGTGGCCAGGTCGAAGGCGACGATCTCGTTGGCGGTGAGGAGGTCCGTGTCCGTGGGCAGGTAGAGGGTGCCCGCGTCGACGACGGCGGTGGCGCAGCCCTGCAGGGAGTCGTCGTGCTTCATCCCGCACTGGGTCGAGAACTTGCCCTCGCCGGTGACGGTGGCGCGCTGCTTGCCGTCGGGGCCGAGGACCACGATGGAGCGTTCCTTGGAGTTGTTCCTGTTGACGAGGTCGAGGACGATCGGGTCGAGCGAGAAGACCCGGTTGACCTTCCAGCCCTTGGGGAGCCGGTAGGACCAGGTGCTCTTGCCGGTGGCCGGGTCGACGTCCTGGACCTCGACGGTGCTGTCGGCGTCGTGGCAGGTGGCGATCCCGAGCATCTTGCCGCTGCCCGCGGGGTACGCGCCGGGCATGCAGCCCTCGGTCGGGCTGGCGAAGAGCTTGTCGCCGGTGCTGAGCTTGAAGGCGGTGGCGCGGGTGAGGCGGCTGACGGAGAAGGTGTCTCCGGTGATGGCCAGGCTGGGGTCGACGAAGAGGTCGAACGCGCCCTCCTTGGGCACCTCCTTCGACCAGCCCTCCTTGCCGGCCTTGAGGTCGATCAGCCGCATCTGGTTGCAGTTGGCGGTGTCCGACTCGCCGTCCCGGTACATGACGACGGTCTTGCCGTCGGCGCTGGTCTGGCGCGTGACGGCGCAGACCGCGGCGGGAAGGGTGAGCGACCACTTCTGCTTGCCGTCGGCGACCGCGTAGCCGGTGACGGCCTTGTCGACGGTCTTGACGACGGTGTCGCCCACGACCCACTGGCCGTCGGTCTTCACTCCGGCGCCGGGGCCGTCGATCTTGGCGGTCTTGAGCCAGAGGACCTTGTCCTCGCCCTGCTTGCGGCCGGAGTTGAGGTCGGCGTCGGCGCCGCCGTTGCCGCTGCCGTCCCCCTTGTCGACGGAGGGCGAGCCGGAGGGCTTGGCGTCGGGGGAGGCGGACTCCTGCGCAACGGGCTGCTTGGGGTCCTTGTCGTCGCCCCGGAAGAAGGCGAAGTACGTGCCGGCACCCAGGACGAGGACGCCCGCGACCGCCGCGGCGATCAGCACGGTCGCCTTCTTCTTCGGCGGAGTGCCCGGCGGCATGCCGGGGGCGCCCATCGGCATCGTCGGCGCGCCGGGGGGCGGGGGCGGATAGCCTCCCCCAGCTACCGCTGGGTGGTGCCCCCATCCGGGAGCGGCCGGCTGCTGCGCGACGGTCGGCGGCTGCTGGGCGTAGGGGTTCGCACCCTGCGGCGGCTGGCTGTAACCGGACGGCGGCGGGCCGGGCAGGTGCCCGTAACCCGAAGGTGTCGGCGGCTGGTTCGGCGGCTGGGGCGGCTCGGTCATCAGCGCGTACCTTCGAAGTCAGGGGTCGGGGAAGATGACCTTTCTATCACTCGCGCAGGCCTTGTGCCGGGCCGGTCCGCCCCCTGTTCCCAAGGGCGGACCGGGCCGTGATGACGTCGTTATCCGGCCAGTTGGCCGCGCGGGCGGAGCCGAGGCTACGCCTCCTCGGCCAGCTCCAGCCAGCGCATCTCCAAGTCGTCGCGCTCCGAGAGCAGTTCCCGCAGCTCGGCGTCGAGCTTGGCGACCTTGTCGTAGTCGGTGGAGTTCTCGGCGATCTGCGCGTGCAGGTTGCTCTCGCGGTCGGAGAGCTTGTTCAGCTGCCGCTCGATCTTCTGGAGCTCCTTCTTCGCGGCGCGGGAGTCCCCGGAGGAGGTGGTGGACTTCGCGGCGGCCGCGGCGGGCGGGGCGGGCGCCGGGGCGGCCGCCTCGATCATCCGCTGACGGCGTTCGAGGTACTCGTCCAGGCCGCGCGGCAGCATCCGCAGGCTCGCGTCGCCGAGCAGCGCCATCACCGTGTCGGTGGTGCGCTCGATGAAGAACCGGTCGTGGGAGATCACGATCATCGAACCCGGCCAGCTGTCGAGGAGGTCCTCCAGCTGGGTCAGGGTCTCGATGTCGAGGTCGTTGGTGGGCTCGTCGAGGAAGAGCACGTTCGGCTCGTCCATCAGCAGGCGCAGGATCTGCAGCCGGCGCCGCTCACCGCCGGAGAGGTCGCCGACCGGCGTCCACTGCTTCTCCTTGGTGAAGCCGAACTGCTCGCACAGCTGGCCCGCCGTCATCTCGCGGCCCTTGCCGAGGTCGACCCGGTCGCGGACGCGCTGGACGGCCTCCAGTACGCGCAGCGACGGGTCGAGTTCGCCGACCTCCTGGGAGAGGTAGGCCAGCTTGACGGTCTTGCCGACGGAGACCTTGCCCGCGGCGGGCTGGGCCTCGCCCTGGGTGCGGGCGGCCTCGGCGAGGGCGCGCAGCAGGGAGGTCTTGCCGGCGCCGTTGACGCCGACGAGTCCGATGCGGTCGCCGGGGCCCAGGTGCCAGGTGAGGTGCTTGAGGAGGGTCTTGGGACCGGCCTGGACGGTCACGTCCTCCAGCTCGAACACGGTCTTGCCGAGACGGGCGTTGGCGAAGCGCATCAGCTCCGACCGGTCGCGCGGCGGCGGCACGTCGGCGATCAGCTCGTTGGCGGCCTCGATGCGGTAGCGGGGCTTGGAGGTGCGCGCGGGGGCGCCGCGGCGCAGCCAGGCCAGCTCCTTGCGCATCAGGTTCTGCCGCTTCTGCTCCTCGGTGGCGGCGATGCGCTCGCGCTCGGCGCGGGCGAAGACGTAGTCGCTGTAGCCGCCCTCGTACTCGTGCACCTCACCGCGCTGCACGTCCCACATGCGGGTGCAGACCTGGTCGAGGAACCAGCGGTCGTGGGTGACGCAGACCAGCGCGGAGCGGCGCTCCTGGAGGTGCTTGGCCAGCCAGGAGATGCCCTCGACGTCGAGGTGGTTGGTGGGCTCGTCGAGGACGAGGATGTCCTGGTCGGCGATGAGCAGCTGGGCGAGCGCGATGCGGCGGCGCTCGCCGCCGGAGAGCGGGCCGATGACGGTGTCGAGGCCCTGCCCGAAGCCGGGCAGGTCGAGCCCGCCGAACAGGCCGGTCAGCACGTCGCGGATCTTGGCGTTGCCGGCCCACTCGTGGTCGGCCATGTCCCGGATGATCTCGTGGCGGATGGTGGCCGCCGGGTCGAGGGAGTCGTGCTGGGTGAGCACGCCCATGCGCAGGCCGCCGGACTGGGTGACCCGACCGCTGTCGGGCTCCTCCAGCTTGGCGAGCATCCGGATGAGGGTGGTCTTGCCGTCGCCGTTGCGGCCGACGACACCGATCCGGTCTCCCTCGGACACGCCGAGGGAGATGCCGTCGAGCAGGGTACGTGTGCCGTACACCTTGCTGACTGCCTCGACATTGACCAGATTGACGGCCATCAGACGCGCTCCAGGGAAAGGGTGTGGATCAGCCCCTCAGCCTAACCCTCCGGGCCGTGCCGGACCGTTCCACGAGGAGCCAGCCGCCCAGGGCCATGCCGATCGCGGCCGGGGCGGTGACCGGGAGGGCTATCAGCGTGGCGCTGTGCCCCTCGAGCAGGCCGCCGAGACCGGTCATCGACAGGCCGAGGATGCCGAGCAGGCACAGGGCGATGCCGAGGGCGGCGCGGGGGCCGCTGCCGGGGGCCGTGGCGGCGGCTCCGCCGGGGGCTTCGAAGCGCCGGAAGAGGGCGACGAGTACGCCGGTCAGCGCGGCGGCGAGCAGGATCCGTACGGGAACCTGCGCCCACCAGGCGGCGCTCGCGGGCTCGGGGAGCGGGACGCCCAGGGCGAGCTGGGCCCCGTACACGCCGAGCATCGCGGTGAGGTGCCAGAGGAAGGCGGTCATGGCGATCCCGTTGGCGGCGACCACGCCCCGCCAGACGCGGGGGCGGGCGAGCCAGGCGGTGGCGGGCCGGGCCAGCAGCTGGACGGCGCCGACGAGCCACATGCCGTGCGCGAGCAGCGCGAGGGTCGGCGGGGCCATGTTGGACACCTTCTCGCCCGGCATCCCGACCATGGACAGCGGGTACGGGCCGTACGCGACGAGCAGGACCGCCCCGGCGAGCCCGGCGGCGGCCAGTGCGGCGGGCCGGCGGATCCGGCCGTCGGCGCGCAGGAAGCCCAGCTGGTGGACGGCGAGCCAGACGAAGGCGAAGTTGAGGAACTCCACGTACGGGACCCCGAGCGCGAAGCGCAGCGCGTCGACGGCGGCGGCCGCGCCGGCCAGCCCCGCGAAGGCGGCCCAGCCGTGGCGCTCGTGCAGCGTGAGCAGCAGGGGGGTGAAGGCGACCATCGCGAGGTAGATCCCGATGAACCACAGCGGCTGGGTGACCAGCCGCAGCGCGGCCCCGCTCAGCCCGCCCGCGCCCCGCCCGGCGAGCTGCACGGCGAACGCGGCGGCGGCCCAGACGAGGACGAACACGAGGGTGGGCCGGAGCAGCCGCCGGAGCCGGGCCCGCAGAAAGACGGCGTAGAGGGGCCGGTCGGAGCGCCGGGCGAGTGAGCGGTAGGACAGCGCGTGCGAGAACCCGCCGACGAAGAAGAAGACGGGCATGACCTGGAGCCCCCAGGTGAGCACCTGGAGCCCGGGCAGGACCGCGAGCAGATTCCCGATGCCGTCGCCGCTGACGACGGCCATCAGCCAGTGCCCGAGCACGACGGTCCCGAGCGAGGCGACCCTCAAGAGGTCGACGTACCGGTCCCGCGTGGCGGGCGTGGCTGCGGCCATGGCGCGTGCGCTGACTGTCATGGCCCTACGGTCGCCGCCGCGGGGCGTCTCCCGGCAGGGCGCACATACTCAACTCCCGGCTAGGTACCCGGTGCGGGCCGCTACCGGGGCTCCGCCCGGCTCCCGCCCCCGGCTCCCGCCCCCGGCGACGGCGGCGCGGGGTCAGGACGGCAGGACCGTGGCGCCCGGGGCCGGGGACGAGGCCGCGCGAGTGGCACGGCAGGTGCCCGAGGCCTCCAGGGCGGCGGCCACCTTGGCGGCGGCCTCCGCGTCCCGGACCAGGAAGGCCGTCGTCGGGCCGGACCCGGAGACCAGCGCGGCCAGCGCCCCGGCTTCCCTGCCGGCCGCCAGCGTCGCGGCCAGCGCGGGCCGCAGCGACAGCGCGGCCGCCTGGAGATCGTTGGCCAGGACAGGCGCCAGCACGTCCGGATCCCCCGAGGCCAGGGCCGCCAGCAGGGCCGGCGAGGCAACCGGCTCCGGGATCCCCGTACCGGCCGTGAGCCGGTCGAACTCCCGGAAGACGGCCGGGGTCGACAGGCCGCCGTCGGCCACCGCGAACACCCAGTGGAACGCCCCCGCGTCCACCGGGGTCAGCAGTTCGCCGCGCCCGGTGCCGAGCGCCGCCCCGCCGACCAGGCTGAACGGCACGTCGCTGCCCAGCTCCGCGCAGATGTCGAGCAGTTCGGCGCGCGGTGTGCCCAGCCCCCACAGGGTGTCGCAGGCCAGCAGCGCCGCCGCCCCGTCCGCGCTGCCGCCCGCCATGCCGCCCGCGACCGGGATGTTCTTCGCGATGTGGAGGTGGACCGAGGGGGCGAGACCGTTGCGCGCCGCCAGGATCTCGGCCGCGCGCGCCGCGAGGTTGGTGCGGTCCAGCGGCACCTGGTCGGCGTCCGGACCCGCGCAGGTCACGGTCAGCTCGTCCGCCGCCGTCGCCGTGACCTCGTCGAACAAGGAGACGGCGAGGAAGACGTTCGCCAGGTCGTGGAAGCCGTCGGGGCGCGCCGCGCCCACCGCCAGCTGGACGTTGACCTTCGCGGGGACGCGTACGGTCACGCTCGTACGGGAGCTCACAGCGCCGGCCTCTGCGCCTCGGGCTTGTGCTCGGCGATCGCGGCGAACTCCTCGACCGTCAGCGACTCACCGCGCGCCTGCGGCGAGACTCCGGCGGCGACCAGCGCCGCCTCGGCTCCCGCCGCCGACCCGGCCCAGCCGGCCAGCGCCGCGCGCAGCGTCTTGCGGCGCTGCGCGAAGGCCGCGTCCACGACCGCGAAGACCTCCGCCTTCGAGGCGGTGGTCTTGATCGGCTCCGCCCGCCGCACCAGCGAGACCAGCCCGGAGTCGACGTTCGGCGCGGGCCAGAACACCTTGCGGCCGATGGCCCCGGCGCGCTTGACGTGCGCGTACCAGTTGGCCTTGACGGAGGGCACCCCGTAGACCTTGTTGCCGGGTTCGGCGGCGAGCCGGTCGGCGACCTCCGCCTGCACCATCACCAGGGTCCGCTCGATGGTGGGGAACCGGTCGAGCATGGTCAGCAGCACCGGCACGGCCACGTTGTACGGCAGGTTCGCCACGAGCGCGGTCGGCGCCGGGCCGGGCAGCTCGGTCACCAGCATCGCGTCGGAGTGGACCAGCGCGAAGCGGTCCTTGCGCTCGGGCATCCGGGCCTCGATGGTGGCGGGCAGCGCCGCCGCGAGGATGTCGTCGATCTCGACGGCGGTGACCCGGTCGGCGGCCTCCAGCAGCGCGAGCGTCAGCGAGCCCAGGCCGGGGCCGACCTCGACCACCACGTCGTCCGGCCGCACCTCGGCGGTGCGCACGATCCGGCGCACCGTGTTGGCGTCGATGACGAAGTTCTGCCCCTTCTGCTTGGTCGGGCGCACACCGAGTGCGGCCGCCAGTTCCCGGATGTCGGCCGGCCCGAGGAGGGCGTCGGAAGGGTGCTCGTTGGGCTGCTGCTCTGCGGTGCTCACCCGCTAAGCCTACGGCCGCAGTGCGGCCACGGACTCGCCCCCCGCTGCACGTAGAGCTTCTTCGCCCGGTACGTCTGTTCCCCGGCGGGCGCGTCCTGGGGGCGGCCGGTGCCGCCGAGGCTCTGCCAGGTCCGTACGTCGAACTGGTAGAGGCCGCCGTACGTGCCCGAGGGGTCGGTGGCCGAGGGGCGGCCGCCCGATTCGCACTGGGCGAGGGCCCCCCAGTTGAGGCCGTCGGCGCCGGAGACGGACGTCGGCAGCGGCTTCGTTCCGACCTTGACGAGCTGGGTGACGGGCTCTCGGACGGTCTCCTCCGCGATGCGGCGGGGCTTCTGGCGGACCCCGTTGACGGTGCGCAGGCTGTACGTGACCCGGCGGGCCCCGGGCCGGCCGGCCCGCTCGACGACCTCGGTGCCGGCGAAGAGGGTGTCGTCCCTGACCTTCTGCGTCGCGTACGGGATGCGCTCCTCGCGGACCTCGCGGGTGCCGGTGATGCGCAGCACGGTGATGGTCTGGCCGTCGCGCGGGAAGGCGGTGGGCGGTACGGAGGTGGTGTCCTGCCCGTTCAGGGTGATGCCGGCCTGGTCGAGGGCCTCATGGACGGTGGCGGCGTTGGTGCGGATGGTGCGTTCGCGGCCGTCGGCCATGAAGGTGACGCTGCGTTCGGTGCGGACGCTCAGGGCCAGCCCGGCGCGCGGGACGGGGGCGGTGCGCGGTGCGGAGAGGTAGGCGCCCTCGGCGCGGATGCCGAACTGGCGCAGCGCGCCCTCGACGGTGCGGGCGGTGGTCCACACCTGGCGCTGCTGCCCGTCGAGGGTCAGGCGCAGGGGGCGGCCGTAGCGGACGACGACCTGTTCGCCGTCGTCGAGGGGTTCGCCGGGGGCGGGGGCGACGAGGTCGTGGGGTCCGACGTCGAGGCCTTCGGAGGCGAGGAGTTCGTCGACGTCGTCGGCGAAGGTGTGCAGGGTGCGCGGGACCCCGTCGACGGTGAGCCGTACCGCCTTGTCGGCGGCGACGAAGGCGGTGGTGCCGCCGGCGAGGAAGGCGACGACCAGGGCCTGCGGCACCATGCGCCGCCAGGTCCCTCCGGGGGTGGGCGCGGGTACGGCTGCGGCCCGTCGGCGGCCGGTGCCGGGGCCGGCGGGGGCCAGGAGGACGGCGGGCTCCCCGCTCCGGCGGCGGCCGGTCCCGGGCGGGGCCGCGGAGCCCGGCGTCTCGGCCGCCGGGCCGCGCCGCCGCCCGGGTCCCGGCACGGTGGGGGCCGTGGCCACGGAGCCGGCTGCCGGGCTCCGGCGGCGGCCGGTGCCCGGCACGGCGGGGGGCGGGGCCCCGGGTCCTGCGGGGGCCCGCCCGGCGTCCGGGCGGCGGCCGGACCCGGTCGGGTCGGGCTCCGGCACGGTTTCGGCGGCTGCCTGGCCGCGGGCCCGGCGGCGGGAGGGGCGGTGGTCGGCGCGCGGGGCGGGGACGCCCGGCGCGGGCTCCCACGCCGCGTCCGCACCGGGGGGCCAGGCCGGGAGGGTGGGCTCGTACGGCCCCGGAACGGGACCGCCACGGCGGTGACTGCCCTGCGTATCGCTCACGACGCTCGCTCCACTGGTGTTCCGCCGCCCGCTGGTTCGGGCACGGCACCATAGCGGAGGAGTCGTCACGCACCAAAGCCGGACGACTACACAGCGTGTCGTCCGGCCGGGGGTGGCGGGCGCGCGGTCAGTAGGCGAAGGCGCGCGCCGTGTTGGCCGCCAGCGCGGTGGCCATCGCGTCCTCGTCGATGCCGCGGACCGCCGCCATCGCCCGTACCGTCAGCGGAATGAGGTACGGGGCGTTGGGCCGTCCGCGGTACGGCGCCGGGGTCAGGTACGGGGCGTCCGTCTCGACGAGCACCAGCTCCAGGGGTGCCACGGCCAGGGCCTCGCGCAGCGGAGCCGCGTTCTTGAAGGTGACCGTTCCGGCGAAGGACATGTAGTAACCGGCGGCGGCGCACTCCCGCGCCATGTCGGCGTCCCCCGAGTAGCAGTGGAAGACGGTGGGCTCCGGCGCGCCTTCCTCGCGCAGCACGCGCAGCACGTCCGCGTGGGCGTCGCGGTCGTGGATCACGAGGGCCTTGCCCTGGCGCTTGGCGATCTCGATGTGGGCGCGGAAGGAACGCTCCTGCGCGGCCATCCCCTCCGGCCCGGTGCGGAAGTAGTCCAGTCCGGTCTCGCCGACCGCCTTGACGTGGTCCAGCGCGGCCAGGGCCTCGATCTCGGCCAGCGCCTCGTCGAGCGCGGCCTCTCCGCCGCCGGTCCTGGCTCCCTGGCGGGACCAGCCGTCGGGGTCTCCGTGCACGATCCGGGGGGCCTCGTTCGGGTGCAGGGCCACGGCCGCGTGGACGTTCTCGTACGCGGCGGCCGTCTCGGCGGCCCAGCGGGAGCCCTTCACGTCGCAGCCGACCTGGACGACCGTGGTCACGCCCACCGAGGCGGCCTTCGCGAGGCCCTCCTCGACGGTTCCGGACTGCATGTCCAGGTGGGTGTGCGAGTCCGCCACCGCCACCCGAAGGGGTTCGGGCAGCGGTGGCGGTGCGTCCTTGGAGGCTTTGGAGGACGAGGCTGGCGAAGTGCTCATACGGCCGATCTTATGACCGGCGGAAGATCCCCAGCAGGCGGGAGAGGAGGCCCGGGTTCTTCTCGGCCTCGTCGATGAGGACGGGTCCGGGGGCGTCGTGCGCCGGGGGCGCCTTGTGCGGCTTGGGGGGCCGGGGGACGTTCGCGCCCGCCGGGACGGGTCCGGCGATCCCCGGTGCGATGCGGTGGTGGTAGAGCTCGTCGAGCATGCCGAGGACGGAGGAGACCTGGCCGGCGCGCATGATCCGGACCACGTGGCTGCCGCAGTTGTGGCAGGTCGGGTTGGACAGCGGGGACGGCACCCGCTCGCCGTCGACCTTGTACATGATGAACGGCTCGCCCTTGCCGTCCACGTGGTGCTCGATGTCGTAGGCCTGCTCCCAGGCGTACGCGCACCTCATGCAGGCGAAGGAGTACGCCTCGTGCACCGTCTGCACCGGGGCGCCGACGGGTGTGCCGGGTGCCCCGGGCGCGGTCACGGTTACCGGGGTGTCAGCGGTCTCACTCATGCCAGCTCCTCTTGTTCCACTGGTGCCATGGCCAGTGGACGCCTCTTCGGGCGGGAGCGCATCAGGCCCTGTCTGTTGTTGGACGAACCTTGGGCGGCTCATGCCCAAAGCGCCCGGTGCGCGGTCTGAGCTTTGCCTTTCAGGTTAGCCCTTTACCGACTTACGGCACCTTTTGTGCCGCGTTCTTTGCCGCGACGACGGCGTCGAACACCTCGCGCTTGGGTACCCCGGCCTCGGCGGCGACCGCGGCGATGGCCTCCTTGCGCCGCTCCCCCGCCTCCTCGCGCACGCGCACCCTGCGCACCAGCTCCTCGTCGTCCACGTCGCCGGGGGCGGCCGCCGGGGCGCCCTCCACGACGATGGTGATCTCTCCGCGGACGCCCTCGGCGGCCCAGGCCGCCAGTTCACCGAGCCCGCCGCGCTTGACCTCCTCGTACGTCTTGGTCAGCTCGCGGCACACGGCGGCGCGGCGCTCGGCGCCGAACACCTCGGCCATGGCGGCCAGGGTGTCGTCGAGCCGGTGCGGGGCCTCGAAGTAGACGAGCGTGCGCCGCTCGGCCTCGACCTCGCGGAGCCGGCCGAGGCGCTCGCCCGCCTTGCGCGGCAGGAACCCCTCGAAGCAGAAGCGGTCCACCGGCAGTCCGGACATGGCCAGCGCGGTGAGCACCGCGGACGGCCCGGGGACGGCGGTGACCTTGATGTCCTTCTCGACGGCGGCGGCGACCAGCCGGTAGCCGGGGTCGGACACCGAGGGCATGCCGGCGTCGGTGACCAGCAGGACCCGCTTGCCGTTCTGGAGGGCCTCGACCAGCTCGGGGGTGCGCGCGGACTCGTTGCCCTCGAAGTACGACAGGACGCGCCCGGTGGTGTGCACGCCCAGCCCCTGGGTCAGCCGGCGCAGCCGCCTGGTGTCCTCGGCGGCGATCACGTCGGCCCGCTCCAGCTCCGCCGCGAGCCGCGGCGGGGCGTCCGTGAGGTCGCCGATGGGGGTGCCGGCGAGTACGAGGACTCCTGGCGCAGAGGTTGGCTGAGAGCTGGGCTCGGTACCGCGGGGCTGGTCAGTGGTCACCCGCCCATCCTCTCAGTCCCGCCCGGTCCCGCGTCCGTACGCCCCCGCTGCTGGGGTTCCCACAGATCCGTTCCCTACGATGTGCCGGTGACCAAGACCGCGACGCCGCCGCCCAGCCCCGCGGGGGCCCCGCCCGCCCCGCCGGCGGGACGCGAAGAAGAGCCGTCCACCTGGCTGCGCCGGCTGCGCGCCTTCGGCTATACGCCGCGCGCCGGTGCCGGGGCGGGGAGCGGCGACGTGCGCGCCCGCCTGGTGCCCCCGTACGCCCAGCCGTCCGCCCAGCTGTGGATGACCTTCGGGCTGCCGCAGCATGTGTGGGGCACCTGGCAGCGGATCGCGGCGTGGGCGGGGCCGCTGCTGGTGGCGCTCGTCGCCGGGGCGCTGCGGTTCGTGCACCTGGGCAGCCCGAAGGCGGTGATATTCGACGAGACGTACTACGCCAAGGACGCCTGGGCCACGATCAAGCAGGGCTACGAGGCGAGCTGGCCCAAGGACATCGACAAGTCGATCCTCGCCGACCCCGGCTCGGTCCCCCTCCCGCTGGACCCGGGGTACGTCGTGCACCCGCCCGTCGGCAAGTGGGTCATCGGGCTCGGCGAGTGGATGTTCGGCCTCACCCCCTTCGGCTGGCGGTTCATGACCGCCGTGCTCGGCACCCTCTCCGTGCTGATGCTGTGCCGGATCGGGCGGCGCCTGTTCCGTTCGACCTTCCTGGGCTGCCTGGCGGGGGCGCTGCTCGCGGTGGACGGCCTGCACCTGGTGATGAGCCGCACGGCGCTGCTCGACCTGGTGCTGATGTTCTTCGTGCTGGCCGCCTTCGGGGCGCTGCTCATCGACCGGGACAGGGTCCGGGCCCGGCTCGCGGACGCGCTCCCGGTGGACGACGAGGGCCGGACCCGGCCCGACGTGAAGATCGCCGAGACGCTGCGGCTGGGGTGGCGCCCGTACCGGATCCTGGCGGGGGTCTGTCTGGGTCTGGCCGCGGGCACGAAGTGGAACGGCTTCGTCGTCCTGGCGTTCTTCGGCATCCTCACCGTGCTGTGGGACGCCGCCGCACGGCGGACGGCGGGCGCGGGCGCCCCGTACGCGGCGATGCTGCGCCGCGACGCGCTGCCCGGGTTCCTGTCCACGGTCCCGGTCGCGGTGGTGACGTACGTGGCCTCGTGGTCGGGCTGGATCCTCAGCCCGGACAACGGCAAGGGCGGCTACCTGCGCGACTGGGCCGCCAAGCACGACCAGGGCAGCGCGCTGTCGTTCCTCCCGGAGTGGCTGCGCAGCCTGTGGCACTACGAGACCGAGGTGTACAAGTTCCACGTCGGCCTGACCTCGGGCCACACCTACGAGTCGAACCCGTGGAGCTGGCTGGTCCTGGGACGGCCCGTGTCGTACTTCTACGAGTCCCCCGAGCCCGGCACCGACGGCTGCCCGGCGACGGAGGCCGGCAAGTGCGCCCGCGAGGTGCTGGCGCTGGGCACTCCGCTGCTGTGGTGGGCGGGCTGCTTCGCCCTGCTGTACGTGCTGTGGCGGTGGTTCTTCCGCCGCGACTGGCGGGCGGGGGCGATCGCGTGCGCGCTGGGCGCCGGCCTGCTGCCCTGGTTCAACTACCAGGAGCGGACCATCTTCTTCTTCTACGCGGTGGTCTTCGTCCCGTACCTGTGCCTGGCGGTGGCGATGATGATCGGGGCCCTGCTGGGCCCGGCCGGATCGAGCGAGCGGCGGCGGACGCTGGGCGCGATCGGGGCCGGGGTCCTGGTCCTGCTGATCGTGTGGAACTTCATCTACTTCTGGCCGATCTTCACGGGCCAGACCCTGCCGATGGACTCGTGGCGGGCCCGGATGTGGCTGGACACCTGGGTCTAGCGACCCGACAGAAAGGCCCGATACGACGGCCCCGGCGCTCACCCGCGCCGGGGTCGTCGTCGTTGCCGGCGGGCCGGATGAGGCTGTGACACCGCTTCGGCGATGCAACGAGTACACACAGGCGTACGAGGTGTTCGCTTTTCTGATGCCACGTCACTCATGCAGACGCTTTTTCCGATTTGCTGTCTATTGCTGTGAAATATGCGGGAATGCTCCCGCGTGACGACCCATCACCTCCTCTGGCGCGGTGCGGATCCGCGTCCCTGCTCGGGGTGGGCCTGCGTGTCGGTGCAGGCAGCGGGCCGGCGGCTCTGAACAGCAACAAGAAAGGTCCTGCAATGGCATTGGATGTCCTCCGGTCGGCTCCACCCGACAGCCCTCAACTCACGCTGTTCAAACGGGGAGCCTTTGCCCTGCTCCCCGCAGCGTTCCTGGCGGCGGTCACCCTGGTACCAACCCTCGCCTACGCCGCAGAATCCCCCGTGCTGCTGGGGACCACCGCCAGTTACGGGGTCCTGGCCGGTTCGACGGTCACCAACACGAATGCAACCGTCATCAACGGCGACCTGGGGCTCTATCCGGGTACGTCGGTGACCGGCTTCCCGCCCGGCATCGTCAACGGAGTGACGCGCGTCTTCCCCAACGCCGCCGCAGGTCGGGCAAAGGAAGACCTCATCGTCGCCTACGACGACGCGGCAGGCCGGGGACCCGGGACCACGCTCGCTTCGTCCGAGATCGGCGGACTGACGCTGGCGCCCGGCGTCTACACGGCCCCGTCGTTCATCCAACTCACCGGGACGGTCACACTTGACGGCCAGAACGACCCCAACGCCGTCTTCATCTTCCGGATCCCCTCGACCCTGACCACGGCTTCGTCGAGTTCCGTGGAACTCATCAACGGAGCAAGTGCCTGCAACGTGTTCTGGCAGGTGGGCAGCTCCGCCACCCTCGGCACGACCACCGACTTCAAGGGCACCATCCTGGCCCTGCAGTCCATCACGCTGAACAACAACGCCGACGTCGAAGGCCGCGCCCTGGCGCGTGAGGGCGCGGTCACGCTGGACGACAACACCATTACGGTGCCGACCTGCGCCACTGGTCCTGTTGGGCCGACCGGGCCTACCGGACCGACCGGCGAACCCGGCCCGACCGGCTCACCTGGCCCGACCGGCAGCCCCGGCCCGACCGGCGAACCCGGCCCGACCGGCAGCCCCGGCCCCACCGGCGAACCCGGCCCGACCGGCTCGCCCGGCCCGACGGGTTCGCCTGGCCCGACCGGCAGCCCCGGCCCGGACGGCGCCCCCGGCCCGACCGGCAGCCCCGGCGCGACGGGTTCGCCCGGCCCGACCGGCTCGCCTGGTCCGGACGGCTCGCCCGGCCCGACGGGTTCGCCCGGGCCCACCGGTTCCGCCGGACCTGCCGGCCCCACCGGTTCTGCTGGACCCGTCGGACCCACCGGACCCGCAGGGCCCACGGGGCCCCGCGGCGACAAGGGCGAAAACGGTGACGCGGGCGATCACGGCCACGGCCACCCCGGCCACGACGAGGGCGACGAGGGCGAGCACGGCGGTCCCGACGACCACGATCAGGGCAACCCCGGCCACGGTCACGACAACCACGACCAGGGCAAGCCTCCGTGGGCCGACTTCCTGCCGGGCGGCCTCGACGATGCTCTGGGCCACGCGCTCCCCGGCCACACGGCCAAGAGCGTCAACTTCGCCCCCGTGAGCGCCACCATCGGCCAGCAGCCGAAGGAGGCGTCGCCCGACCTCGCCGCTACCGGCACGAGCAGCGAGACCGGGATCATGGCCGCCTTTGCGGCGGCGGTGGCATTCGTCGGAGGCTCGGCCCTCTTCACGATGAAGAGAACCCGCCGAGGTACAGGGACTCGACAGGACTAGCCGGCACATGGCAGGCGTGACAGCCTCACGCCTCTGACCGATCGGTCTCGACAGGGCCCGAAGCCGAGCCCCTGGACACGTCGTCCAGGGGCTCGGTTCTCGATGTCAGGATGCGTGCCGCACAGCGCTCACGGATTCGGCTGGGACGGCGCGCGGACGCCTGGCCTGAATTCCGTGCCGGCGTACACCCCGATGGCTTCGTTGATGAAATGCCGGGTACTGTCCGGGCTCAGGGCCCCGGCCTGCAGGTGCGCATACATATCGCGGTAGATCCTGACGTCGGATCGCTTCTCCAGATAGAGATCGCTGGTGAACCTTTCCAAATACACCACGCTCACGTCGGCGGCGTCGGTGAACTCGAGCAGCGCGAACTGTCCCGAGACACCAGGGTGCGCCCCCACGTCGTGGGGGAGAACCTGCAGGGTGATGTGCGGCTGGGCCCCGAGGCGGGTCAGATGCTCCAGCTGCTCGCGCATGACCGCACGGCTGCCCACGACGCGCCGGAGTGCCGATTCGTCCAGTACGGCCCATAAGCGCAGGGGGTTGCCCGGGGCGCTCAGCCGGTGCTGGCGCCGCAGCCGTACCTGGAGACGTGTGGCGGCCTGCTCGGCGGCGGCCTGAGGGATCGTTCCTGCAATGACGGCCCGAGCGTAGGCAGGGGTCTGCAGCAGGCCGGGGATCACCAGGGGCTCGTAGCATCGGATCGCCGCGGCCTCGGCCTCCAGGCCGATGTAGGCGCCGTACGGGACATCGCCGTAGGTGTTCCACCAGCCCTGCTGCCCCGATTCCCTGGCCAGCTGCATCAGATGGTCGACGAGCCGCCGGTCCTGGACTCCGTACAGCCCGCAGAGATCGCGCACGTCGCGCGGCTTGATGAGGCGGCGGCCGTTCTCCATGAGGCTGATCTTGGGCTGGGAGATCAGCAGGCTCTCGGCCACCTGCGGCGTCGTCATGCCCCTGATCTCCCGGAGCCGACGGAGCTCCGACCCCAGCCGGCGCCTGCTGACGGTGGGATTGGCATTGACACCGGGCCGTTTACCTCGCTCAAAAGACCTCGCCATGGCGAGCAGATTGTCACAGCCGGCGGCTGGTCGGCTCCGCCCTTTCACCGTGTCGTGCACGGTGACGCGCACCGAGCGAAGAACGCCCTGACGCTTCCTACACTTCTCACCTTCACTTCCAAAAGGAATTCACACTGACCATATTTTCCACTGCGGATAGACCCATTCCAGTACAAATTTTTCATGCGGACCTCATGGGGCCGTCAGGAGATCCAGGATCTGAGCCGCGCTCCAGTGGCCGGCCGCGCCCGGACACCGCGCGAGGTAGCCGGCGATGGACCGGCCGGTCCAGGCCCCGGACTCCAGAAGGCCCGCCGCGAGGTACTTCACGTACGGGGCGGACGGCTTGACCCAGTCCACGTCGTGCATGACCCAGGGGGCGGTGAAGGTCAGCACGGGGACGCCCTCCAGGGCGCCGCAGCAGATCAGCGTCTCGTACCGGCCGGGCCCCCACTCGTCCCGTCCCGAACGCAGGACCTCGGTCAGGTCGACGTCGGCCCCCGGCTCCCGGTACATCTCCTGGGCGGCGATGTCGGAGAACTGCTGGGCCGTCACCAGGTGGGCTCGGGCCCGGGTGCGTCCCGGCGCCGCCGGGTCGTAGAAGCCCCTGCCGCCCGTCCACACGGGAGACGTCGTGGCGAAGTACAGGCGCCCCGGCAGCTCGACCGGCACCGAGCGGGCCGGCGGGCGGCGGTCGCGGCATCCGGGGTAGCGGCGTGCGGCGCCCGGCGGGGTGCCGCCGGCGAGGTAGCAGGCCAGCCGGTCCGCGTGCATGTTCGAGCCGTAGGACGTGTACCAGATCAGTTCGGGCGCGGCCCCGTCGATGTCGATGCGGGCCGCTTCCACCGTGCGCACGACGTTCATCGGGCGATCTATACCGCCCTGCGCGCCTTTCACCGCTCCTTTTCGGCCATCGATGTTCCGGTCCGGTAACAAGCGAGTGGGAGGAGAGTCGCGCAGCGTAATGTCCGCACCACAGGTTCTTTGAACACGTTCAGAGAATGGTTGGTTCCGGGGGAGGGACTGAAAGAAGTGAACGGGGCAGCGAAGGGCGCCATCGTCGGCGGGGTATTCCTCGCGTTGGTCGGCGGCGCCGGATACGGGGTGTACGCCCTGGTCGGGGATTCCGGCGACGACGGGACGGGGGGCTCCAAGAACGACACCGCCGTCCAGTCGCAGAAGGGCAGCGGCCCCGTCACCGACAAGGAGACCGCGGCGACCGCGAAGGCCTTCCTGGCCGCGTGGGCCGCCGGGGACGAGCGGGCGGCCGCCGATCTGACGAACAACCCGCAGGCCGCGCAGACCGCCGTGGCCGATTACAAGGCCAAGGCGCACGTGTCCAAGGCAGTGATCACGCCGGGCACGCCGACCGGCACCACCGTGCCGTTCAAGGTCGAGGCGGAGATCACGTACGAGGGCACCGCCAAGCCCCTCGCGTACGAGTCCCAGCTCACCGTGGTGCGCGGGGTGACCAGCGGGAAGCCGCTGGTCGACTGGCAGGCCTCGGTGCTCCACCCGCAGCTGCAGAAGGACGAGAAGCTGCGCGCGGGCACCCCGGCGAGCCCGCCGGTCAAGGCCGTCGACCGCAACGGCGAGGAGCTGACCGCGGAGAAGTACCCCTCCCTGCGGCCCGTCCTCGCCGAGCTGCGCGAGACGTACGGGGCGAAGGCGGGCGGCAAGGCGGGCGCCGAGGTCTGGATCGAGCCGGCGGTCCCGAGCATGCCGAAGCGGACCCTGCTGACCCTGGTCGAGGGGGAGCCGAGCGTCCTCAAGACGTACCTGGACGCGAAGGTCCAGGCGGCGGCCGAGCAGGCGGTGGCCAAGTTCCCCGAAGCCTCGGTGGTCGCGATCAAGCCGAGCAGCGGGCACATCCTGGCCGTGGCCAACCACCGCAAGGACGGCTACAACGCGGCGATGGCGGGCAACCGGGCGCCCGGCTCCACGATGAAGATCGTGACGGGGGCGATGCTGCTGGACCGCGGCCTGGTGGCCGCCGACAAGCCCGCGGAGTGCCCGAAGGAGGTGTCGTGGGGCGGCCGGCCGTTCCACAACCTGAAGAACTTCGAGCTGCCGGCCGGCACCAGCTTCGCGACCTCGTTCGCCCGGTCCTGCAACACCGCGTTCATCAAGCAGATCAAGCCCGTAGACGACGACGCCGCGCTGCCGAAGGAGGCCAAGGAGGTCTTCGGCATCGGGCTGGTCTGGAAGACGGGCGTCGCGACCACCGACGGCAAGGTCCCGCCGGCGACGGGCGCGGCGGCGGCCGCCGCGTACATCGGCCAGGGCCAGATCACCATGAACCCGTTGAACGTCGCGTCCATCACGGCGACCGCCCGCACGGGCGTCTTCCGCCAGCCGCTGCTGGTCTCCCCGGAGCTCGACGGCCGCGCGATCGCGACGGCGCAGCGCCGCATGAAGCCCTCGGTGCAGCAGCAGCTGGTCTCGATGATGAAGCTGACGGCGACCAGCGGCACCGGCCGCGAGGCGATGTCCAAGGTCGGCGGCTCGGACAAGGGCGCGAAGACCGGCTCCGCGGAGGTCGACGGCGCGGGCAGCCCCGACAGCTGGTTCACGGGCTTCAGCGGCGACCTGGCCGCGGCGGCCATGGTCGAAGCCGGCGGCCACGGCGGCGACTCGGCGGGCCCGATCGTCGCCTCGGTCCTGAACGCGGGCTGACCTCTTGCCGCGGCGCCACCCGCACGGCTTCCGCCTCGCCTGAGCCGGATGCCGTGCGGGCGCCGGCCTCGGTCGCGCGGTCGGGCACGAGCGGCCGAGCTGATCAGTAGCCGGCTTCGTAGCTCATCAGGAGCATGTCCCGGTGCCCGCTGCCTCCTCGGCCGTCCCACACGACGGGCGTGACATCGTGGAGGACGCGAGCGTCATCCGCGTACAGGGTGTCCAAAGGCCGCGTGAGAGTACGGCGGGTGAGGAGTACCCCGCCCGTACTCCGGATCTCCGTACAGCCGCCGGATATGTTCTTCTGGGAGACGTGGTGTACGGCGATGAAGTCGAACCCGTCCCGGTGCACTCCTTCGGGCGAGGGAAAGCCGACGGTTCCGGGCGACGCGGTGGTGCGCATCATGTGAACGTTGATCGTCCATCTGGCAGGCGGCGTGCGCCGGCAGCTCGTGAACAGCGCTGCATTGCGGTACATGAGGCCGTGTAGGAAACGATTGCGGGCCTGCTCCTCCTCGAAGGGCGCGAAGTACCGGACGACGCCCCCTGCCAATCTATTGGCTTCAACCGACTGGAAGTACCCCGCCGCATCGTCCTGCTGGATCCCGCCGTCATCATGCAGCAAGAAGCGCGCATGGCGTCGTTGTCGGTACGCTGCGCCGCGCGGAAGATACGGGTCCGGAGGCAGCTCACTCCAGGCGCCGCACAGCACGTCCAGTGCCCGCGCGCATGCGTCGTCCAGGAGGAAGTCGGCTCCGTCGACGAACATGAACCCGCCGGACCGGACACCATTCGGAATGTCAGCCTTCACGTTCACACCCGAAGAAGACACCAGCGCAGCCCCCCACCGCTCCCGGACCGCAGAGAATGGCAGGCATGAGCGGCCTGCGCAAGATGCCCGTATCGGCCTGTCGGCCGCCGCAGTTCACAGCGACTTATGGCGGAGCTATCGTGCCTGCGTAACGGGTCCACCGAGACCGGACCGGACGGGGGAGAGATCATTTCCGACAGGGACTTACGCGCGCTGTTCTCGTCGAACTCCATCCACCTGGATGCCGTACAGGTCTTCACCAATCGGCACGACGAACGGCACAGCTTCGACACCGCACTCGCCCGATACCTGTCCCTGGTCGACGCCTCCTCCTTCGATCCTCAGGACCTGACCAGCCCCCGGCGGAATGTCCTTGCCTACTACGGCGTCGGAGGTGTCGGGAAGAGTGCCCTCTCACGCCAGTTCGAGCACCGGTGCAACGGGACGGACGGTGCGCCCACCGAGTGGCCCCGGTCGACGGTGGACTGCGACCGGCTGCACACGGTGCGGCTCGACATGTCGCGCGAGAACGGACTCGACTTCGAGACGGTCATGCTCCTCGTCCGGTCGTCACTGTGCTCCACCGGGCAGCCGATGGTGGCTTTCGACCTCGCGTTCGCACGCTATTGGGAGATGGCCCACCCGAACCAGCCGATCGAGAACCACATCCAGCAGCACGGCATCCTGCGCACGTCCTCGAATGCCGGCAGACTCCCCGAGCAGTTGCGCGGTGCACTGTCGGAGGCCGTTTCCTCACTCGGCATCCCCGGCCTGAGTACCCTGGCCGGCAGCACCGTCGACATCGTCACTGCGTTGCGGGACCGTTCACGGCAGCGCAGCGCACTGGCCCGGTGCGCCCGGCTTCCCCATCTGCTGGAAGCGGAAGCCGACCTTGAGACTCTGAGCTACTTCCCCCATCTCCTCGCCTGGGACCTGCACGAATTGCAGCGCAAGGCGCGGAGGGGAGTCGTCGTGTTCATCGACACGTTCGAGGATGCGGCGACGCGGCGCCACCGCGACGTGGAACGGCTGATGCAGCGGCTGGTCTGGCTCATGCCCAACGTGCTGTTCGTGATCACAGGCCGGAACAGGCTCGACTGGGACGATCCCCAACTCGTCCACCAGCTGGACTGGGTGGGCCCGGTGAGCTGGCCGGGGATTGCCGAGGGGCAGGCATCGGAACCCCGCCAGCACTTGGTCGGGAACCTCTCCCCGGAGGACTCCGAACGCTATCTCCTGAACCGGGTGCGCCAAGGCGGGAGCCCCGCCATACCCGAGGACATCAGGCAAATGATCAAAGAGCGGTCGCACGGCCTGCCGCTCTACCTGGACCTGTCCGTCATGCGCTTCATCCATCTCTCCCGTGGGGCAACAGCACCGACCACGCAGGACTTCGACGCGAGTTTCCCCGCGATAGTCTCCCGGCTCTTCAGGGACCTGCGGGGAGACGAACGGCAAGTCATGCGCGCGGCCAGCATGCTCGACGGGTTCAGCATCGAGATCGTCACGGCAGGTGCCGGCCTGACCAGTGAAGCGGCCGCACTGCGCCTGACGAACCGCCCCTTCGTCCAGTTCGACTCCGCGGCCCAGTGGCCCTTCCACATGCACGCGCTGGTCCGCTCCCTCGTACGGGACGCCGATCAGGGACTGGACGACTCCTGGAGTACCCGTGACTGGCGCAACGCCGCCCAGCGCATGCTCGACGAGCTCGCCGACACGGCGCGAACGGCGCAGCGCGCGCACGACAGGCGCACCCTCATCAGCTGCCTGAACCAGGGCATGCTGCTGGCGCACGAGCAGGGCCTTCCGCTCGGCTGGCTTGTCGAAGGAGCCTTCTGGTACGTCGACGACATGACCTGGGAGCCCACGCTCCGCCCACGCATCAGCGGCGTCGATGCCGCCGATCCGGCGATCCCCACGACCCCAGCCCAGGCACTGGCCAGCGGGCTGGCGGCGGTCGGTGCCCGGCAACGGCAGCCCCGGCGGGCCAGTGCGGAAGCGATCGAGCGGGTTCTGTCGGCAGGACTGCTCGACGGGGACCTCCGCGACCTCCTCCAGTACTTCCACGCCGAGTGCCTGCGTGAGCTCCGCCGCCCGGACGAGTCCGAGCAGGCCATGTACGCGCTCATGTCCTCCGGTCGGCGGATCGGCAAGACCGCACTGCGCGGCTACCTTCACATGCTTCGGCAGACCGGCCGCTTCGGTGAGATGGCGGACTACATCGCGGCGCAGGAGCCGGGTGGTGTCTGGCCCCGCATGCTCGGCGACATCTGGTGGCTGCACGCCAGGTTCGACGACGCCATCCGAGACTTCGAC
This sequence comes from Streptomyces sp. LARHCF249, assembly GCF_052871255.1. Taxonomy (NCBI): domain Bacteria; kingdom Bacillati; phylum Actinomycetota; class Actinomycetes; order Kitasatosporales; family Streptomycetaceae; genus Streptomyces; species Streptomyces sp. LARHCF249. The sequence goes on along the minus strand of NZ_JBIXJQ010000011.1, from coordinate 126,074 downwards.
GCATCGTTGCGGTGGGCGCTCGAGCAGAAGGTTCCCGGCGAGATCGCCATCTCGGCCTCTTCACTGCACTTCGTACACGCCTTCCGGGCGGGCACCGTGCTACCCGAGAGCTTCGCGGCGGCGCGGGGGGTCCTGGAGACGACCAATGTGAGTTGGGCCAGGAGGTTCTCCGCCTGCGCCGGCATCCTGGCGGCGGCAGGCGACGCCTCCGAAGTACAGCGCCGCACCCGGGCCGTCGTGGCCGACTGCGAGCAGAACGGCGTCAACTCCTCCGCCGCACACGCCGAATTTGCGCGGGGCTTCCACTGCGCGGTGGTCGGTGACGAGGCCGGACTGCTGCTGGCACGGGCCGGAGTGCGGGAGCGGGTCACCGGAACGGAGTTCGCCTACCTGTGCGAGATCATCGACTTCTGGCTGGGCGACGCCGCCCCGGACGACGGCCTCCCCCGCGCCGACTGGATCGGAGGCGTCGACGCCGTACGGCAGCGATGGCTCGACGCGATCGCACACCGCCGGGCCGCGCCGGCCTAGCCACCTCGCAGAGGGGCTGACATGGGCGTACGTGCGATCGTCGCCGCGCACGAGGCCCTTCCGCTGGACCAAGTGCCTCGCGTCCCGGTGCCGTACGGCGGTAGCGTCCCCGTATGACGACGTCCACGCACCCCTTGTTCGCCGAGGCCCTGGCCGGGCTCGGGCTCGAGCTCACCGTCCGGGCCTTTCCCGAAGGGACCCGTACCGCGGCCGACGCGGCCGCCGCGATCGGCTGCGAGCTGAGCCAGATCGTCAAGTCGCTGGTCTTCGCCGCGGACGGGGTCCCGGTGCTGGTCCTGATGGACGGGGCCTCGCGGGTGGACGTGGACGCCGTACGCCGGGAGCTGGGCGCCGGGAAGGTGACGCGGGCCGACGCCGCCGTGGTCCGCGAGACGACGGGCTACGCCATCGGCGGGGTCCCGCCCTTCGGGCACCGCACCCGCACCCGGGTGCTCGCCGACCGGCGGCTGCTCGGCCACGACGTGGTCTGGGCCGCCGCCGGCACCCCGCACACCGTGTTCCCGATGGACCCGCGGCAGCTCATCGCGCACGCGGGCGCCACCCTGACCGACGTACGGGAAGCCGGCTAGGCCAGGGCCGAGCGCAGGGCCCGTACGAGGGCTTGGGCGCGGGGGTCGGCGGTGACCGACTTGGCGTGGGCGTTGGTGACGTAGCCGAAGCCGATGCCGGCCTCCGGGTCCGCGAAGGCCAGGGAGCCGCCGCGGCCCGGGTGGCCGAAGGAGACGGGCGAGAGCAGCGGCGAGGCCGGGCCGTGCAGCATGTAGCCGGGGCCGAAGCGGGTGTTGACCACCAGGACGCGGTCCGGGCCCGCCGAGAGCTCCTTGCCGGCGAGCCCGGTGGTGGCCGGGGTGAAGATCCGGGCGCCGTCCTCGACCACGCCGATGGTGGCCGCGTAGAAGCGGGCCAGGGCGCGGGCCGTGCCGATGCCGTTCGAGGCCGGCAGCTCGGCCGCCCGGTAGGCGGGGTCGTTCTCGTCCGGCAGGGGGTCGATGGCCGCGAAGGCGCGGCGGGTGAGGGAGTCCGGGTCGGCGTAGGCCTCGGAAACGTTTCTCCTCGGCCGGGTCCTGAGCATGCCCGCGCTCGCGGGCGGGTCGACCGGAGCCACCCGCCCCACCCGGTGGACTTCGCTCTCCGGCAGGCCGATCCAGAAGTCCAGACCCAGCGGCTCGGCGATCTCCTCCGCGAGGATCCCCCCGACCGTGCGCCCGGTCGCCCGCAGCACCAGCTCGGACAGCAGCCAGCTGTAGGTCTGCGCGTGGTAGCCGTGCGCGGCGCCGGGCTCCCAGAACGGCTGCTGCGCGGCGACCGCGTGCGCTCCGGTGACCCCGTCCGCGGCCTCGGCCGCGGTCAGCCCGCGCTCCAGCGCCGGAACCCCCGCCCGGTGCGCGAGCAGGTCGCGGACCAGGGTCCGGTCCTTGCCGCCCGCCTTGAACTCCGGCCAGTACGAACCCACCGGCGCGTCCAGGTCCAGCAGCCCGCGCTGGTGCAGCAGCAGGGGGACGGCGGCGGCCACGCCCTTGGTGGCGGAGCGGACGATCTGCGCGGTGTCCGCGGTCCAAGGGGACCGCGGCTCGGTGCCGTCCGCGTCCTTGGTGCCGCCCCACAGGTCCACGACCTTGCGGCCGTCCCGGTACACGGCCACGGCCGCGCCCCGGTCCCCGAGCACCTCGAAATTGCGTACGAACGCGTCCCTGACGGGCTCGAAGCCCTCCGTCACCACACCCTGGATGTCCACGCGCAGTGCAACAACCTCCGACCGGTGCTTATGCCACCGATACGGAACGCGGGTCGAAGCCGAAGGGCAGCTCCAGGCGGTGGGCCCGCATGAGCTCCTCGTCGCACAGCAGGTCCTGGGTCCGGCCGTCGGCGGCGATCACGCCCTCGCTCAGGATGACCGAGCGCGGGCACAGCTCCAGCGCGTACGGCAGGTCGTGGGTCACCATCAGCACCGTCACGTCGAGCGAGCGCAGGATGTCCGCGAGCTCGCGCCGCGAGGCCGGGTCCAGGTTGGAGGAGGGCTCGTCCAGGACCAGGATCTCGGGCCTCATGGCCAGGACGGTCGCCACGGCGACCCGGCGGCGCTGCCCGAAGGACAGGTGGTGCGGGGGCCGGTCGGCGAAGCCGGCCATGCCGACCTGGTCCAGCGCGTCCCGGACCCGTTCCTCCAGCTCGGCGCCGCGCATCCCGGCCGCGGCCGGGCCGAAGGCCACGTCCTCCCGGACGGTCGGCATGAAGAGCTGGTCGTCGGGGTCCTGGAAGACGATCCCGACGCGGCGCCGGATCTCGGCGAGGTTGCGCTTCTCCACCGGCATCCCGGCCACCCGCACGGAGCCGATCCCGCCGGCCAGGATGCCGTTGAGGTGCAGCACGAGGGTGGTCTTGCCGGCGCCGTTCGGCCCGAGGAGGGCCACCCGCTCGCCCTGCCCGACGGTGAGGTCGACCCCGAAGAGGGCCTGGTGCCCGTCGGGGTAGGCGTAGGCCAGTCCGGAGACTTCCAGCGAAGGTGAGGTCACAGGGTCCATCCCATCAGACAGACGGCGAGCGCCGTCACCGGGAGCGCGGCCGCGTACGCCCACTGCGCGCGCGTGGCCACGGATTCGTCGATCACCGGCATCGAGCCGGCGTAGCCGCGGCTGACCATCGCCAGGTAGACCCGCTCGCCGCGCTCGTAGGAGCGGATGAACAGCGCGCCCGCCGTCTTGGCCAGCACCCCCCAGTGCCGGATCCCGCGCGCCTCGAACCCGCGCGAGCGCCGTGCGATGGACATCCGCCGCAGTTCGCCGGTGATCACGTCCCCGTACCGGATCATGAACGAGGCGATCTGTACCAGCAGCGGCGGCAGCTTCAGCCGCTGGAGGCCCAGCAGCAGCGCCCGCAGCTCCGTCGTGGAGCCGAGGAGTACGGAGGCGGCGACGCCGAGGGTGCCCTTGGCGAGCACGTTCCAGGCGCCCCAGAGTCCGGAGACGCTGAGCGACAGGCCCAGTACGTCGACCCGCTCGCCCTCGGCCACGAACGGCATCAGCACGGCGAAGGCCACGAACGGGATCTCGATCAGCAGCCGCTTCAGCAGGAAGCCGGCCGGTACCCGGGCGGCGGCCGCGACGGCGGCGAGCAGGGCGGCGTAGGCCCCGAAGGCCCACATCGCCTCGCGCGGGGTGGAGACCACGACCACCACGAAGGCGAAGGTCGCCGCGAGCTTGCAGTGCGGCGGCAGCGCGTGCACCGGTGAGTGCCCGTGCCGGTAGAGCCGGTGGGCGTGGCCCGCACCCATGTCAGACCGCCGGGGCCTGGGCCGGGGCGTCCTGCCGGTCCGTACGGCGGCGGCGGACCACCCAGAAGACGCCGGTGCCGGCGGCGACGGTCGCCCCGACGCCGAGGGCGCCGGCGAGGCCGCCGGAGAGGCGGGCGTCGGCGACGTCCTTGACGGCGTAGTCCGCGAGCGGGGAGCCGGCGGCCGCGTGCTCCTCGACCTTGGCGTCGATGCCCTGGTCGGCGGCGACCTTCTCCAGGCCGTCGGGGCTGGCGGAGGCGTAGAAGGAGACGAACCCGGCGAGGGCCAGGGCGGTGACCAGGCCGGTGGCCCACACCGCGGTGGTGGAGCGGGCCGCGACCGGGGCGGGGGCGGGGGTGGTGGCCGGGGCGTCGACCAGCACGCCGCCGACGCGCAGCTTCAGCGGGGCGGCCATGCCGCGCGCGCCGTGCACCAGGTCGGGCCGTACGGCGATCACGGCGCCCACGGTGGCCGCGGTGATGGCGGCCTCGCCGATGCCGATGAGCACGTGCACGCCGACCATCGCGGTGAGCACCTTGCCGAGGGAGACGTCGGTGGTGCCGCCGATCGCGTAGAGCGCGGTGAAGGCTGCGGCCGCGCCGGGCACGGAGACCAGGGCTCCGGCGAAGGCGGCGACGGTCACCGAGCGGCGGGTGCCGGGCAGCACCTTGAGCAGCCCGCGGAAGACCGCGTAGGAGAGGACGACGGTGACGACGCCCATGACGGTGATGTTGACGCCGAGGGCGGTCAGGCCGCCGTCGGCGAAGAGGATGCCCTGCATCAGCAGGACCACCGACACGCACAGCACACCCGTGTAGGGACCGACGAGTATCGCGGCGAGCGCACCGCCCAGCAGGTGCCCGCTGGTGCCGGCCGCGACGGGGAAGTTCAGCATCTGCACGGCGAAGATGAAGGCGGCGACGAGGCCGGCCAGGGGCGCGGTCCGCTCGTCGAGCTCCCGCCGGGCGCCGCGGAGGCTGACCGCGACAGCGGCGGCGGCCGCCACTCCGGCGGCCACCGATACGGGTGCATTGATGAATCCGTCGGGCACATGCATGGAGTGGCTCCGCTCCTCACACCGTCTTTAACCGTTCAAGAATAGGGCCCAGTTGCAAACGATTGGCAAGAGCGTCTCCGTCACAAAAAGATCCGTGCGGATTCGTGTGGGTATGCGAGGCTTGAGGATAAACGGACGCGTATGTTCCGAATAGAGGAGTCTTGTCGTGTCAGCCACCGCCGAGAATCCCCCCGCGACCGCCACCGCGACCGCGATCGCCGTCGAGGAGCGCGTCACCGCGCGCGTGATCAGCGACGACCCGCTCTACCGGAAGGTTCCGGTGGCCCTGCGCTTCGCCGCGTCCGAGCCGCTGGCCGTGCGGATCGTCTTCCCCGCGGACCTGTCCCCCGAGGGCACCGACAACGAGTGGGTCTTCCCCCGCGCCCTCCTCGAGGCGGGCCTCCAGGCCCCGACCGGAACCGGGGACGTACGCGTCTGGCCCTGCGGCCGCGTCCAGGCCGTCGTGGAGTTCCACTCCCCCGACGGCGTTGCCGTGGTCCAGTTCGACATCGCGGCCCTGCGCCGCTTCCTGCGCCGTACGTACTCCCCCGCCACCCGTTAGGCGCAACGCACCCCGGCCCCGTACCGCCTGGTGATCAGACGGTACGGGGCCGGGGTGCCGGCCGTACGGAAAGCCGTACGGAAAGCCGCAGCGGTACGGGGCGGGGTCAGGCGTTGACCAGCTCGCGGTCCTTGTCCGGGCCCTCCGAGCCGTCACCGGCCGCGTCCTTGAGGTGCCGGCGCAGGCTCTCGCCCTCCACGTCCACGTTCGGCATCAGCCGGTCCAGCCAGCGCGGCAGCCACCAGGCCTTGTGCCCGAGCAGCGCCAGCACCGCCGGGACGATGGCCATCCGGACCACGAAGGCGTCGAAGAAGACGGCGACGGCCAGACCGAAGCCGATCATCTTGACCATCTGCTCGCTGGCTCCGATGAAGCCCGCGAACACCGCGATCATGATGACGGCGGCGGCCACGACCACCCGCGCGCTGTACTGGAAGCCGGTCACCACGGCCTGGCCCGGGCGCTCGCCGTGGACGTACGCCTCCCGCATGCGGGTGACGAGGAAGACCTCGTAGTCCATGGCCAGGCCGAAGACCACGCCCACCATGAAGATCGGCATCATCGACATGATCGGACCGGTCTGCTCCACCCCGAAGAGCGAGCCGAGCCAGCCCCACTGGAAGACCGCGACGACCGCGCCGAGGGCGGCGACCACCGAGAGCAGGAAGCCGAGGGCCGCCTTGAGCGGGACCAGGATCGAGCGGAACACCAGCATCAGCAGCAGGAAGGCGAGGCCGACCACGAGCGCCAGGTAGGGCAGCAGCGCGTCGTTCATCTTCTGCGAGAAGTCGATGTTCATCGCGGTGGCGCCGGTGACCATGACGTCGTCCCCGCTGCCGTCGCGGATCGTGTGGACCAGGTCCTCCGTCTGCGTGGAGGACGGGCGGTCCTTCGGGATGACGGTGATCATCGAGGCGTCGCCGGCCTCGTTGGGCATCGGCGGCATGACCGCGGCCACGCCCTCCAGGCCCTTGATCCGGTCCACGGTCCGGTCGGCGAGCGCCTTGTCGCCGTCCACGACCACCATCAGCGGGCCGTTGAAGCCCGGGCCGAAGCCGTCGGACAGCATGTCGTACGCCTGGCGCTGGGTGGTGGAGACCGGCTGGGCGCCGTCGTCCGGCAGGCCCATCTCCAGCTTGCTCGCCGGGATGGCGATGACGCCGAGGCCGATCACACCGGCCAGCAGGACCATGACCGGGCGGCGCAGGACGAAGCGGGCCCAGCGGGTGCCGCCGTTGGCCTTCTTCTCGTGGCCGGCACCAGAAGGGTTGCGCGTGCCCTTGCCGAACAGCTTGCTCTTCTCGCCCGCCGGCAGGACCTTCTTGCCCGCGAAGCCCAGGATGGCGGGGACCAGCGTGAGGGCGACCAGCACCGCGATGACCACGGTTCCGGCGGCCGCGAAGCCCATCTTGGTCAGCATCGGGATGTTGACGACGGCCAGGCCCACCAGCGCGATGACCACGGTCAGACCGGCGAAGACGACGGCGGAACCGGCGGTTCCGGCGGCCCGGCCGGCGGCCTCGTCGCGCTCGCGGCCCTCGGCGAGCTCCGCGCGGTAGCGGGAGACGATGAAGAGGGCGTAGTCGATGCCGACCGCGAGGCCGATCATCATCGCGAGGGTGGAGGTGGTGTTGCCGAGGTCCAGCACGTTGGCGAGCGCGGTGATGGAGGACACGCCGATGCCCACGCCGATCAGCGCGGTCAGCAGCGGCAGCCCGGCCGCGATCAGCGAGCCGAAGGTGATGACGAGGACGATCGCGGCGACCGCGATGCCGATGATCTCACCGGAGCCGGTCTCGGGGGCCGCCATCAGCGCGTCGCCGCCGATCTCGACGGTGAGGCCCTTCGCCTGGGCGTCCTTGCCGGACTCCTTCAGCGCGTCGCGGGTGGCGTCGGTCAGCTCCATGCCGCTGACCTTGTACTTGGTGCTGATGTAGGCGGTGGAGCCGTCCTGGCTCACGGCCTGGCTCTGGTACGGGTCGGCGACCGAGGAGATCTGGTCCTTGCCCGGACCGGACTTCAGGTCCTGGACGATCTTCTCGACCTGGGCCTTGGGCTCCGGGTCGGTGACCTTGGCCCCGGCCGGGGCCTTGATGACGATCCGGGCGGTGGCGCCGTCGGCGGCCATTCCGGGGAACTTCTGGTCCAGCACGTCGAAGGCCTTCTGGGCCTCCGTGCCGGGTATCGAGAAGGAGCCTGAGGTGGGTGCGGACGCCGATGCCGCGCCGAATCCGGCGGCGAACAGCAGCGCCACCCAGATGAGGGCGACAAGGCCGCGGCGCCGGAAGGCGCCCCGGCCGAGGCGGTAGAGGAAGGTGGCCACGTCGGTGGTTCTCCCGTTCGGGTCGTGGGATGGATCCGGTGCGGATCAGGGCATGGAAAGCCGGCCCGACGACGAGAGCGGCGTGTCAGGAACAGCAGGAGGTACAGCGGGGACGGGGCTGGGCGGGGAGTTCAGACGCCGAGGGCGGGGAAGACCACGGCGTCGATGAAGTGGCCGAGGAAGTCCCGGTCCACCGGGCGGTCCTCGATCAGCGGAAGCGCGATGAACGCCCCGATGAGCATGTGCGGTACGAAGTCCAGTGCCGGGCAGTCCGGGCTGATCTCGCCCCGGTCCACCGCACGCTGGAGCATCGCCTGAAGGCCGTTGATCTCGGGATCGACCAGCAGGTCCCGCAGGGCCTTGTGGAGCTCCGGGCTCTCGTGGACGGCATGGGCCAGACCCCGCATCAGCGCGGTGTCCTTGGCCATCTGCGCGTCGTCGGAGCATTCGACCATGCGCGCGAAGTCCGTGCGCAGGCTGCCCGTGTCGATCTCCCGCAGCGAGACGGGCTGCGTGCATCGCAGGGCCTTGGCGACCAGCTCGGGCTTGCTCCCCCACTGGCGGTAGAGGGTGGCCTTGCTGGACTTGGTGCGGGCGGCGACCGCGTCCATGGTCAGCGCCTCGTACCCCACTTCGCGGAGCAGGTCCAGGACCGCTCCGTGGAGTTCGGCTTCCCGCTCGGGGGTGATCCGGCTGCGCCGGGCTGCCATCGCCTCGGTCATCTCCGTGCCTCCCGTCCGAACGCGCCTCTTATCGAAACGAATGTGTTCCGTACGTGTACGACGATACCCCGGGGTCCAGCGAAACGAAACCGTTCCGTTTCGCTTCGGGGAGTGGCATGGATCACCTGTACGAGTTGCCGGGCCCCCCTGGCGCGGAAAGCATTGGGGGGTGAGTCACGACGTCGCGTACCTCCGCTTCCCGCACCTGCACGACGACCTCCTGTGCTTCGCCACCGAGGACGATCTTTGGGTGGCGCCCTTGGTTCCCCCTGGAGCTCCGGTCGGCCGCGCCTGGCGGATCACCGTGGACCGCACCCGGGTCAGCCACCCGCGCTTCTCCCCCGACGGCCGGCACATCGCCTTCACCACCTGGCGCAGCCTCGATCCCGAAATCCACCTCGCCCCCGTCGACGGCGGCCCGGCCCGCCAGCTCAGCCACTGGGGCTCCACCGACACCCGGGTCTGCGGCTGGGACCCGGACGGCAACGTCCTGGCGGTCTCCTCGCACGGCCAGCCGTTCTCGTACTTCGCCTGGGCCTACAAGCTGCCCACGGACGGCAGCCCCGGCGGCCGCCTCCCCTGGGGCCCCTGCTCCGACATCCAGGTCGCCGACATCGACGGCGAGCACCGCACCCTGCTGCTGACCGGCAAGCCTCCGCACGAGCCCGCCGCCTGGAAGCGCTACCGCGGCGGCGCCACCGGCCGGCTGTGGCTGCACGGCCGGCAGCTGCTGGAGGACATCGAGGGCCACCTCGACTCCCCGATGTTCGTCGGCGGCCGGATCGCCTTCCTCTCCGACCACGAGGGCATCGGCAACCTCTACTCCTGCCTTGCCGACGGCACCGACCTGCGCCGGCACACCGACCACGAGGAGTTCTACGCCCGGCACGCCTCCAGCGACGGCACCCGGATCGTCTACCAGTGCGCCGGGGAGATCTGGCTCGTGGAGTCCCTGGCGCCCGACGCCCTCCCGCGCCGGCTCGACGTCCGGCTCGGCGGGCCGCGCGCGGGCCGCCGCTCCTACCAGGTACCGGCCGCCAGCCACGTCGACTCGCTGTCCGTCGACGCCACCGGCCGGGCCAGCGCGGTCGTCGTACGCGGCAGCCTGTACTGGCTGACCCACCGCGACGGCCCGGCCCGGACCATCGCCGACACCCCGGGCGTACGGGTGCGGCTGCCCGAGATGCTCGGCAGCGGCGGGCAGGTCGCGTACGTGACCGACGCCGAGGGCGAGGACGCCGTCGAGATCGCCTACCTGCCGCGGGCGTCCGGGGACCGGGAGCCGCGCCGGCTGGCCTCCGGCGAGCTGGGGCGCGTGACCGAGCTCCTCTCGGACCCGGACGGGGAGCGGCTCGCCATCGCCTCCAACGACGGGCGGCTGCTCCTGATCGACGCGACGGAGGAGTCCAACGGCGAGGTCACCGAGCTGATCCGGTCCATCAACGGGCCCGTCACCGACCTGGCCTTCTCGCCCGACGGGGCCTGGCTGACCTGGTCGCACCCGGGCATCGGGCGGTCGCTGCGGCAGATCAAGATGGCCCGGATCTCCGGACCGGGCGCGCGGACCGTCGTGGACGTCACCAACGGCCGCTTCGAGGACGAGAATCCGGTCTTCACCCGGGACGGCCGCTACCTGGCCTTCCTCTCGTGGCGCGGTTTCGACCCGGTGTACGACGTGCACACCGGCGACCTGTCCTTCCCGCTGGGCTGCCGCCCCTACCTGGTACCGCTCTCCTCCGCGACCCCCTCGCCGTTCGCCCTGTCCGCCGAGGGGCGCCCGGCGGCGGGCGGACTCGATCCCGCCGAAGGGGAGCCGGAAGGCGACGGCGCGGTGACCGTGGAGGTGGAGGGCCTGGAGAGCCGGGTCACGCCCTTCCCGGTGACCGCGTCCAAGTACTCGGCCCTCTACCCGGTGCACGGCGGCGGACTGGTGTGGCTGCGCTGGCCGATCTCGGGCGCGCTCGGCGAGACCTTCGCCAACCCGGCCGACATCAGCGGCAAGCCGACGCTGGAGCACTTCGACCTCACCAAGGCACGCAAGACCGAACTGGCCTCGGGGCTGGACTGGTTCGCGGTCAGCGGCGACGGCACCCGGCTCGTGATCAACGACGACGGCGACCTGCGGGCGGTCCCGGCCACCGAGTCGGGCGACAGCGACTCGACCGTCTATCTGGACCTGCGGCGCATCCTGCACGAGGTGGACCCGGCGGCCGAGTGGCGCCAGGCCTTCGAGGAGGCCGGGCGGATCATCCGCGCGTACTTCTGGGAGCCGAAGATGTGCGGCATCGACTGGGACGGCGTGCTGCGCCAGTACCGCCCCCTGGTCGAACGCGTCGCCTCGCCCGACGAGTTCGGCGACCTGCTGCGCGAGGTCCTCGGCGAACTCGGCACCTCCCACGCGTACGTCGCCGCCTCCCGCCGCAACGAGGGCCCCCCGCACTACCAGCGGGCGATCGGGCTGCTCGGCGCCAACTTCGTGCCGCGGGACGGGGCGTGGGTGCTCAGCCGGATCCTGCCCGGCGAGTCCTCCGACTCCAAGGCCCGTTCCCCGCTGGCAGGCACCGGCATCCGGGAGGGCGCCGTGCTCACGCATGTGGACGGGCGCCCGGTGGACCCGGTGACCGGCCCCTACCCGCTGCTGTCGGGGGCCGGGGGCACCACCGTCGAGCTCACCTTCGAGCCCGCGGAGGGCGAGGGCCGCTCCCGCCGGGTGGCCGTCGTACCGCTGATCGACGAACGGCCGCTGCGCTACCACGACTGGGTGTCGAAGCGGCGCGCGGTGGTCCGCGAGCTCAGCGGCGGCCGGTGCGGCTACCTGCACATCCCCGACATGGGCGGCTCGGGCTGGGCCCAGTTCAACCGCGACCTGCGGATGGAGATGTCCCGGCCCGCGCTGATCGTGGACGTACGCGGCAACGCGGGCGGGCACATCAGCGAGCTGGTGGTGGAGAAGCTGACCCGCTCCATCCTCGGCTGGGACCTCACGCGGGGCGCCCAGCCCGTCTCGTACGCCTCCAACGCGCCCCGCGGTCCGATCGTCGCGCTCGCCGACGAGGCGACCTCCTCGGACGGGGACATGATCACCGCGGCCATCAAACTGCTCGGGCTGGGCCCGGTGGTGGGCCAGCGCACCTGGGGCGGGGTGGTCGGGATGACCGGCCGGCACACCCTCGGCGACGGCACGGTGATCACGGTGCCGATGAACGCCGCCTGGTTCCCGGAATACGGCTGGTCGGTGGAGAACCACGGGGTGGAACCGGACGTCGCGGTCCTGCGCACCCCGCTCGACTGGGCGGAGGGGCGGCACGCGCAGCTGGACGACGCCGTGCACCTGGCGCTGGAACTGCTGGAGCAGGACCCGGCCGCGGTGCCGCCCGGCTACACCGACGTACCGGACCTGCGGCGCCCGAAGCTGCCGCCGAGGCCGTAGGCAGCGGAGGCCGCAGGCAGGACGGGGCATGCGGACAGGACGGGGCATGCGGAAGGGGCGCGACCGGATGGTCGCGCCCCTTCGGCTCGATCGGGTCAGGCGTCCCAGTTCTCGTCGAGCTCGTCGCGGGCCCTGTCGGCCGGCGGCCGCTTGGGCTGCGGCTGCTGCGGCTGCCTGGCCTGGGGCTGCTGCGGCTGCTTGGCCTGGGGCTGCTGCGGCTGCTTGGTCTGCGGCTGCTGCGGCTGCTTCTTCTCCCTGAGCTGCTGGGTGCGCTCGGACGCCTCGTCCCGAACGCCCTTCGCTGCCTGCGAGGCCTTGCCCTTGAGCTCCTGCGCCTTTTCGTTGAACTGGTCCTTGATACCCATGTGCTTCACTCCATGAGGGGTGTTGGTGGTGGGGCCTCGACCAGACTGGCACGGGCGGACAAAGCACGCATTTCGATCAGTTACTCTGCGTGCGCTCCCGCTCGTCCGCCGCCCCGCCGGCCCCGACGAGCCCCTTGGACACACCGGCCAGCCGCGGCTCGAACCGCTTCATCTCACGCTTGCCGACCGTCGCGATGATGCCGGGCAGGTAGCCGCGGGTGCCCTGCATGCCGCGCAGCCACCACTGCGCGTACACGTGCGCCGAGCGCCGCTCGATGCCCGCGACGATCCGGTCGACGGCCGGGCCCAGCGGGTACGTGCGGTTCGAGGGCCACGGCAGGCGCTGGCGCAGTTCCCGCATGACCTCGTCCTGGTCGGCCCCGCGCACCATGTCGGTGTCGGTCCAGGAGAGGTAGCCGACGCCGACCTTGACGTCCTTGTGGCCGACTTCGGCGCGCAGGCAGTGGGCGAAGGCCTCGACGCCGGACTTGGAGGCGCAGTAGGCGGTCATCATCGGCGCCGGGGTGATCGCGGCGAGCGAGGCGATCTGGAGGAAGTAGCCGCGGCTCTCGGTCAGGACCGGCAGGAAGGCGCGGGCGGTGACGGCCCCGCCGATGAGGTTGACCTCGATGACCCGGCGCCAGGCGTCGGGGTCGGAGTCGGCGAACGGCCCGCCGGAGGCCACGCCCGCGTTGGCTACGACGATGTCGACCTTGCCGAAGCGCTGCTTGACCTCCTGCGCGACCCGGGCCATGGCCTCGTGGTCGGTGACGTCGGCGTACCAGTGGCCGCTGTCGGTGCGCAGCCGCTCGGAGACCTCCTTGAGGGCCTCCGGCTCCAGGCCGACGAGCGCGATCTTCGCGCCGCGCGCGGAGAGTTTGCGGGCGAGGAGCTCGCCGACCCCGCGGGCGGCGCCGGTGACGACGGCGACCTGGCCTTCCAGACTCCTGCGAGCGCTCACAGCGACTTCTCCTTCTGGTCGAGGCCGTGCTGATCCAAGAACTGCGAGGCCAGCTCGCGCACGGCGTTGGTGACGGCCTCCGGGGCCTCGATCGGGGTCATGTGCCCCATGCCGGTGAGCTCGGTGAGGCTCACGCAGTTCGGCAGTGCGGCCGCGAGTCCCCGTGCGTGCACGACGGGCGTGAGCCGGTCGTCCTTGCCGCCGATGACGGCGGTGGGCACGGTCAGCCGGGCCACGTCGGCGTCCAGGTCCAGCCCGGCCAGCACCTCGGACCAGGCGCGGCGGACCCTGGTGGGGCAGGCGTGCACGATACGGGCGCACGCCTCGACCTTCTCGGGCGCCGAACCGGCGCCCATGGTGGCGTACTTGAGGATCTTCCTGGCGGCGGGCGTGACCGGGCCGAGCGGGGCCCGGGAGCCGAGGACGGCGGCGGTGATACGGGTCCGCGCCGGTCCGGGACGCAGCGGCAGGACCCGCGCCTCCTCGACCAGCCGCGCGCTGCCGGTGCTGCACAGCAGCGCGGCCGCGGCGTGCTCGGCGAACTCCGGCCGGGCGGCGGCCGCCATGATGGTCATGCCGCCCATGGAGTGCCCCGCGACGACCGCCCGCTCCCCGGGAGCCAGGGCGGCCTTGAACACGGCGACCAGGTCGTCGGCGAGGGCGGTGGTGCTGTGGGTCCGGGCGGCGGGGCTGCGGCCGTGGCCGCGCTGGTCGTAGGCGATGACCCGGTGGTCCTTGGACAGGTCCCGCAGCTGCGCGGCCCAGAAGGCGGTGGAGCAGGTCCAGCCGTGCGCCAGCACCACGGTCGGCGCGCCCTCGTCCCCGTGGACCTCGACGTGCAGCCGGGCCCCGTCGGCGGATTCGGCGACGAGCTCGCGCCGTGCGGCGGGCGGGGCGTAGGGCCCCGCGGTGACGTGCGTCAGCCGGCTCACGCGGCGCCCTCCGCCTCTTCCGTCCCGCCGGCGTTCGCCGGGATCCGCTCGCGGAGCCGTACGACCTCGTACTCGGCGAGGTCCACGGTCCGCGTCTCCTTCCGGAACTCGCCCGTGGTGCCGGGCCAGACGGTGGTGTTGCGCCCCTGGGCGTCGAGGTACCAGCTGGTGCAGCCGCCGGTGTTCCACACCGTCCGCTCCATCCGGGCCTGGACCTGCCGGTTCCACTTGTTCACGGCCGAGGGCCGCGCGGCCAGCGCGACCTTCCCGCCCAGCATGCCGAGCTGGCGCAGGTAGTCGGCCATGTAGGTGAGCTGCGACTCGATCATCAGGATCATCGAGCTGTTGCCGAGCCCGGTGTTCGGGCCGATGATCGTCATCCAGTTGGGGAAGCCGGCCGCGGTGGCCCCGCGCAGCGACTGCATCCCGTCCTTCCACTCCTCCGCGAGGGTCCTGCCCTCCGCGCCCACCACCCGATCGGCGATCGGCATGTCCGTGACGTGGAAGCCGGTGCCGAAGACGATCGCGTCGGCCTCGGTCTCCGTCCCGTCGGCGGCGACCAGGACCGAGCCGCGGATCTCCTTCAGCCCGGAGGCGACCAGGTCCACGTTGGGCCGCGCCAGCGCCGGGTAGTACTCGCTGGAGAGCAGGATCCGCTTGCAGCCGATCCGGTAGGAGGGCGTCAGCTTGGCGCGCAGCGCCGGGTCCTTGATCGAGCGGGCCATGTTGGCCTTGGCCAGCGATTCGATGAGCCCGAGCTGGTTCGGCCGCTTGGTGAAGGCGCTGACCTGCAGTTCCCGGATGCCCCACAGCAGCCCGCGGCGCGCCGCCCGGGTGAAGGGCAGCTGGCGGTGCAGCCAGCGCTCCACGGCGGTGATGGCCCGGTCGGTGCGCGGCATCACCCACGGCGGGGTCCGCTGGAAGAGCGTCAGCCGCTCCACGCCGGGAGCGATGGCGGGCACGATCTGGATGGCGGAAGCGCCCGTACCGATCATGGCGACGCGCTTGCCGGTGAGGTCGTAGTCGTGGTCCCAGCGCGCGGAGTGGAAGACCTTGCCGGGGAACCCGGCGAGCCCGGGGACCTCCGGCACCTTCGGGTCGGACAGCGGACCGGTCGCCGAGACCACGACGTCGGCGGTGAGCGTTCCGGCCGAGGTCTCGATCTCCCAGCGCAGCTCGTCCGCGTCCCAGCGCATCATCAGGACCTCGTGGCCCAGCCGGATGTGCGGGCGCAGTCCGAAGGTGTCGGCGACGTGCTCCAGGTACGCGCGGATGGCCGGCTGCCCGGAGAAGGTCCGGGGCCAGTCCGGGTTGGGTGCGAAGGAGAAGGAGTACAGGTGCGAGGGGACGTCGCACGCGCACCCCGGATAGCTGTTGTCGCGCCAGGTACCGCCGACCGAGTCGGCGCGCTCGAGCACGGCGAAGTCCGTGATCCCCTCGCGCCGCAGCCGTACGGCCGCGCCGAGCCCGCCGAATCCGGACCCGATCACCGCCACGCGCACGTGTTCACGTGGTGTCATGTCGCCGCTCGTGATGTCCTCGCCGCCCATGCCCGCCGCCTTCCCGTCCACATCCGCCATCCGAAACGCTGCCAGCAATCACTGGCACAATCGGGAGGGTAGAGGAGCCCCGTACTCATGGGTAGGGGTCGCGCCGGGAAAGTTACCGCCAGTACGCCATAGGCTTCGGCCGTGGTGGAGAGGGAAGCAGGGGCGACAGTGCGCGAATACCGTACGGAGGAACTGGCCGAGGCGGCCGGCATCCCGGTCCGCACCCTGCGCTTCTACCGCGAGCGCAAACTGCTCCCGCCGCCGCGCCGCGAGGGCCGCATCGCCTGGTACGACGACCACCACCTGGCCAGGCTGCGCACCATCGCCGCCCTGCTGGAGCGCGGCCACACGCTCGGCGGGATCGCGGAGCTGACCGCCGCCTTCGAAAACGGCCGCGACGTCAGCCAGCTCGGCGAGCTGCTCGGCATCGGCTGGTCGCAGGAGACCCCGGTCCGGCTGACCCCCGAGGCGCTGGCCGACTACTTCGAGGGCGAGGTCACCCCGGAGAACCTGGCCGCCTCGCTCGCCCTCGGCTACCTCGCCACCGACGGCGACGAGATCGTGCACGTCAGCCGCCGCCTGCTGGACGTCTCCTCGGCCCTGGTGCGCGAGGGCGTACCCCTGGCGGCCGTCCTGGAGACGGGCCGCCGCGTCCGCGAGCACGCGGACGCGATGGCGGCCCTGTTCACCGAGCTGATCTCGGCCCACCTTCCCCAGGACGCCCTCCCCCGCCTGCGCCCCCTGGCCAAGAGCGTGGTCGAAGCCGAACTGACGATGGCGATGGACCGCCTGCTGGCATCCGGCTCGGGTCACACGCCGAGCTCGTAGACGACCGTCACCGGCGCGTGGTCGGACCAGCGCTCCGGGTGCGTCTCGGCCCGCTCCACGAACGCCTTCACGGCCTTCGCCGCCAGGCCCGGGGTGGCGACCTGGAGGTCGATGCGCCAGCCCGCGTCGTTGTCGAAGGCCCGCCCGCGGTAGGACCACCACGAGTACGGGCCCTCGGTGTCGGGGTGCAGCTCGCGCACGACGTCCACGTACCCGGCCTCGTCGTAGACCTTCCCGAGCCACTCCCGCTCCTCGGGCAGGAAGCCGGCGTTCTTGCGGTTCGTCTTCCAGTTCTTGAGGTCGGCTTCCCGGTGGCAGATGTTCCAGTCGCCGCAGACCACGACCTCGCGGCCGTCCGCTGCGGCCCGCGTCCGCACCGCCCGGAGGTAGGTGTGGAACTCCGCCATGAAGCGGTACTTCTCCTCCTGCCGCTCCGTCCCGGCCTCACCGGACGGCAGGTAGAGGCTGGCGACGGTCACGCCGGGCAGGTCGACCTCGAGGTACCGCCCGCTGGTGTCGAACTCGTCACTCCCGAACCCCACCTGCACGCGCTCGGGCGCGCGCCGGGTGTAGAGCGCGACCCCGGCCCGCCCCTTGGCGGCGGCCGGCGCGAACACGGTGTGCCAGCCCCCGGGGCTGCGCACCTCGTCCGGGATCTGCCCCTCCTCGGCCCGTACCTCCTGAAGGCACACCACGTCGGCGTCGGATCCCTCGAGCCACGCCCCGAAGCCCTTCTTGGCGGCAGCGCGGATCCCATTCACATTCACGGAGGTCACAGTGAGCATCCCTGCACCATAGCGGCAGGCTTCCGTACGCTATTCGAATGTCTCACGGTATAAACCTCCGCCCCGTGCCGTACGACCACCCGGACGCGGTCAAACTCAGTGACCAGGTCCAGCTGGAGTACCAGGCGCGGTACAACGACGCTGAGGGCGACGCCACCTTCCTCGACCCCGCCATGTTCCTCCCGCCGCAGGGCCTCTACCTGCTGGCGTACGACGCCGCGGGCGCACCGGTCGCCAGCGGCGGGTGGCGCGGCCAGGAGCAGAACGACGAGGGCTATGCGGACGGCGACGCCGAGCTGAAGCGCATGTACGTCATACCGGAGGCCCGCGGCCTGGGCCTGGCCCGCCGGATCCTGGCGGTCCTGGAGGACGACGCCCGCGCGGCGGGCCGCACCCGCATGGTCCTGGAAACGGGCGACCAGCAGCCGGAGGCGATAGCCCTCTACCTGTCCTCCGGCTACGCCATGTCCGCCAAGTTCGGCCACTACCGCTTCCACGACTCGAGCCGCTGCATGGCAAAGCCGCTCCGCTAGCCCTCCCGTCCGGCCCCGCAGGGGCCCTACCGCGGGAGCCAGGCGGCCCGGTCCGCGCCCCAGCGGGACGGCCCCCGCCCCCAGTCCCCGAAGGGGCTCGCCGCGTACCGGAGCGGTCCGTACCCCGAGTCGGCCTCGCGGAGCCACGGCGCGGCCGTGTACCCCGGTGCGCCGGGCCCGGCCGCCGGCACCTCCCTGACCAGCCACGACCCCGTCCCGGCCAGGGAGAACCGCAGGGCCCGCCCGCCCCCCGACGCCAGCGCCCGCAGGACACCGGCCGCGACCAGGTACCCCGTGCCGTGGTCGAGCGCCTGCGCCGGCAGCACCCCGGGCGCGCCGTCCGGACCGGCACACCGGGCGGCGATCCCGTAGCCCGCCTGCACCAGCGAGTCGAAGCCCCGCCGCCCGGCCCACGGCCCGTCCCAGCCCCAGGCGCACAGCTGGGCCACCACCAGCCCCGGCCGCCGCTCCAGCAGCTCCGCCGCCGCGAGCCCGTGCCGCTCCAGCGCGCCCGGCCGGTATCCGGTCACCACCACGTCCGCCCCGGCCAGCAGCCCCTCGAACACCGCCCGGTCCGCCGCCGCCGTGAGGTCCAGCAGCGCCGACCGCTTGCCGAAGCCGGTGTCCGCGTAGGTGTCGGCCGCCTCCGGCAGCCCCGGCGCGTCGATCCGGAGCACGTCCGCGCCCAGCAGCCCGAGCGTGCGCGTCGCGACCGGCCCGGCGATCACCCGGGTCAGGTCCAGCACCCGTACCCCGGCCGCGGGCAGCCCCGCGGGGGCCCGGCCGAGCGTCCGGCCCGGCGCCCCGGACTCCCGTACGGTCTCGACCAGCGGCCGCGGGTCGCCGTACTCCCGCGCCACGGCGACCGCGAGCCCGCCCTCCCCGTACACGCGCTCCTGCACCTCGACGGCCGTCCGGCCCGCCACTGCGGCCCGTACCGCCTCCGGCGCCGCGGACGGCAGCCGCAGGGCCCGTACCAGCGCGGCCTCGTGGTGCGGATAGTTGGCGTGGGTGCGCAGCCAGCCGTCCGCCGTCCGCCAGAAGCCGGACAGCGGCGCGAAGTTCACCGGCTCCCGCCCCCGCACCCGCAGGTGCCGCTCGCTGACGAAGGCCGTCGCGACCGCGCCCTCGTCCACGACGGGCGGGACCGTGTCGCCGGCCCCGCCCCCGGCCCGTACGGCGGCCAGCTCCGCCGCCGCCAGGGCACACGCTCCGACGGCGGCCCGCGCCAACTCCCGCACGGGCAGCGGCCCCTGCCCCAGCCCCGGTGTCCCGCGGTACCGCACCCGCCCGGCGAGCTCCGGAGCCCCGCCGAGCGCGTCCCACGCCTGTGCCGTCGCGCCGTCCGGCTCCCCTGTGATCGTCATGGGCCCATTCAACCCGCTCAACACCCCTGCGACGAAGGTCGCTTCGACCGTTTGTGCGGATCCCGTCCTCGAAAGCGGCCCACGGCAGAGGGGCCCGCCCGATCGTGGGATCGGACGGGCCCCTCGGTGTGCTTACGGGTCCGTCAGGCGGTGAACCAGCCGTTCAGGTCGGCGATCACGTCGGCGGAGCCGGTGTTGTTGTAGAAGGTCACCCGACCGTCCACGACCGGGACGACCACCAGGTTGGAGACCGTCTGCCCGGCCAGGAAGTTGAGGTTCGACACGTTCGGACGCGCGACCCCGTGGGGCTGGACGATGAGGTGACCGTCCTGGGTGGGGCGGGTGACGGTGACGTTGAGGACCACCGCGGTCACCCCGGTCAGCGGCACGCCTTCGACCCCTGCGACCTGCAGGCTGACGATGCCGCCCTGGCCGACGGCCCCGGCGCGGGCGCCGGTCCCGTCCCGGGTGTCGAGCAGCCGCACCGGCGAACCGGCGGAGAACGCCGACCCGCTCGCCGAGTAGTAGCCGGTGACATCGGCGATCAGGTCCACCGAGCCCGAGTTGTTGCGCAGGTCGACCTTCCCGTTCACCACCGGCACGGTCACCAGGTTCGGCACGACCTGCCCGGCGGTGAAGTTCAGGTTCGACACCCCCGGCGCCGCCTGCCCGTTCGGGTAGACGGTCACGTGCCCGGCCTCGGTCGGGTGGACGGCGGTCACGTTCATGACGACCGCGGTCACCCCCGCCGCCGGGACGCCCTTCACACCGGCCACCTGGAGGGTGACCACACCGCCCGGACCGACCCGGGCCTTGGTGGCCCCGGTGCCGTCACGCGTGTCCAGGAACCGCGACGGCGTGATCGGCGTCAGCGCCGAACCGGTCGCCGCCTTGTCGGTGAAGTAGCCCGTGACGTCCGCGATCAGGTCGACGTACCCGGCGTTGTTGCGCAGGTCCACCTTCCCGTTGACGACCGGGACGGTCACCAGGTTGGGCACGATCTGCCCCGCGGAGAAGTTGAGGTTCGACACCGCCGGCTTCGGCTGCCCGTTCGGGTACACCATCACGTGTCCGGCCTCCGTCGGGTGGACGGCGGTCACGTTCATCACGACCGCGGTCACCGCGGTCGCCGGGACGCCCTTCACACCCGCGACCTGCAGCGTGACGACACCCCCCGGACCGACCCGGGCCTTCGTCGCCCCGGTGCCGTCACGCGTGTCCAGGAACCGCGACGGCGTGATCGGCACGAACCGGCTCTTCGCCGGGGTCGCCGCGGCCGTCACCGTGTACGCCTTGGGCAGGTAGCCCGGGGAGGGCACTCCGCTGGTGTACCCGATGCCGTCGAGGACCACGTCGTACGTGCCGGCCGCCAGCCCGTTGGTGTTGACCAGGACGGTCAGCGCGGTGCCGTCGGCGTTCACGGAGAGGGGCTTCATGAACGTGGCGTCCGTGGTGTCGGACTTCAGCTTCACCTTGGTGCCCAGGGTGAGCCCGGTGCCGCGGATGACGGCCTGGGTCTGCGTCCCGGCGGCGCCGGTGGCGGGGCTGATGGACGTCGGCAGCTGGGCCGGCGGGAGCGTGCAGCCGAATCGGCAGACGCCCTGGATGCTGTACTCGACCGGCGTGGCGGCCTTGGAGGCACTGAGCATCAGGAGGGCTTCGCCGGCCTCGCCGTTGTTCGTGGCCATGCAGTCGCCACCGAACCTGTTGTGGTACTGGGTGCACTGGTACCCGAGGTACGAGCTGTTCCACTGAGTGGCGCTCAGCAGGTTCACGCTCGGGTGGCTGCCGGTGGTGGAGCTGCTGTTGCCCACCACGTCGAAGGACTGGCCGGGCTTCACGCCGATCACGGCGCAGTAGGCGGTCGAGGATTCCGAGAGCACCCCGCTGCGCGCCGAGAAGCCGTCGACCGAGACCCGGTTGGCGGCGCACTCCGGGGCCCAGCCGGCTGCTGTGGCGGCCTTCCACGCGTCCACGTCGGTGTGGATCGGCTTGTCCCGGTACCCCGAGGCGAGCACGATCGCCACGTACGAGGTCGAGCCGGTGACCTGGCAGGAGACGCCCCCCTGGCGGCAGACGTGCTTGCCGTCGGCGTCGACGGCCATCAGCAGGGTCGAGGGCTCGTACCTGGGGTTCCCGAGCGTGCGCGAGCTCAGCCAGAACCTGTCCGAGGCGGCCCCCGCGACCCGGACGCAGCGGGCGTCGAGCGCCGAGGTCAGGTCGAAGGGCGTGGACTGGCCGCCGACCTTCGTCGAAGCCGGCACGGTGCAGTTCGCGGTCGCCGAGACATCGCGCCGGACCAGCTTGTACGTGTCGGACTGCCACCCCGAAGGGAGCAGCATCGCGGTGTACGGAACACCGGCGGCGAGCGGGCAGATGGTGGTGGTGCCGCCGGCCGTGTTGCACGCCACGGTGCCGGCCGGATCGACCAGCTGGACCGAGGCGTTGACGGTGTTGGCGAGATTGGCGTAGTCGAGCATCTCGGCCGTGGAGTGCGCGTTCGCCGGCACGCTCAGGCACACCTGGCGCACCTCCGGGGACAGCGAGGCCTCGGCTCCCCAGGTGCCGTCGAATCCGGTCTGCCGCCATGCGGTGCAGCCCGCGGTCTCTTCGGTCCGGTGGATGACCAGCGCGAACGCCTTGGACGCCTCGCCACTGAGCACGGCGCGGAACGGGGCCGTGCCGGTCAGCTTGCAGACCCGGTACCCGTATCCGCCGTTGTCGCACTGCTGGGCGCCCGACGCGTCGTAGACCTTCGCTCCGGTGCTGGTGCCTTCGGCCGGCGGCCGGTTGAGCAGGTAGACGCCCTTGCCCGTGGCGGTCGGCAGGGTCAGGCAGAGGTGCTGCCCGGGCCCGCCGAAGGTGCCGGTGGCCGGGCCCGCCGCCAGGCCGTTGTCGTGGGTCGCGGTGCAGCCCCGGGTCTCCTTGGCGGAGAGGAAGGCCATGCCGAAGGCTCCGGCCTCGGTGCTCCGGGGGTCGACCGCCCAGGTGTAGTCGCCGGGGGCCAGCTCACAGGCTCCCTGCGAGCAGCCCGCGACGAGCGCGGTCCCGTCGGCCGCGAACAGCGCGCCGTACGGGACGGCGCCGGCGGCGACGGGCCCGAAGGTGTAGTGCGCGGCCTGCGACACCCGCAGGGTGCGGCAGCGCGCCGTGGAGGTCAGGTCCGGGGACGCACCGAACGCCTGCGGCTCGACGACCGCGCAGCCCTCCGGCTTGGAGAGCCGGGCCGCGGTGACGTCGTACTCCTCGGCAGCCCCTGAGCCCTGCAGCACCGACATCCGGTACGGCGCGGTGCCCGTGAGCTTGCAGTCGAGCGTGTCGCCCTCGCGGTTCCGCGAGGTGCAGATCTCCTTGCCGGTGGCGTCGTAGACCGTCTGCAGCACCCGGTAGGTGGAGGCGTAGGTGCGCAGTACGTCGTTCGCGGCCAGGTCCGGCGTGTAGCAGTCGCCCGCCGAGCCGGCGGCCAGAGAACCGTGGAACACGGTCGGGGCGCCGAGCTTGCGGTCGGCGGCGCCGACCGGCTTGCAGACGGTGCTGGTGAGCAGCGGGACGTACCCCGCCGAGACGTCGTTCTGCGAGCCGCTCTGGTCCGAGACCTCCAGCTTGTAGGTGCCCGCCGTGCCCGTCGCGCAGCGCATGGCGCCGTCCGCGTAGCCGGAGCCGAGGAGGTTCTCACAGGTGACGGCGGTGCCGTCCGGCGCGATGAGCCGGTAGTTGGCCCACCCCGTGTGGAGGACCTGGTACAGCACCACGTCCTTCTGCTGCGGCAGCGTGAGCGTGAAGGAGGCCGTCTTGTACGGCTCGATCGTGCAGTTGGCGGTCGTGTGCGGTGCGAGGGCGGCCGGGCAGGCCTCCGCCGCGTCGCTCTGCGCGAGCGCCCGCACGGCGGCCTCGCGGTCGGCCTTCGGGTCCGCCTTCGGCGGGGCCTGGGGCCCGGCCTTGGCGGGCGAGGTGGGCTCGGTCTGCGGTGAGGCGGCGGCCTCGGGCGGCGCCGCCGCCGCGAACGCGGATCCGGTCGGGCCGGTGGCCGCGGTCAGTACGGCGAGCAGCAGGGCGCCGGCGGCAACGGCCCCGCGGCCTCTCCCCCGTCTTCTGTCCGCTCTTCTGCCAATGGGCAGCAAGCTCATGAACCCCCCAGTTCAAGCAGGCCCGACCCCGGTGACCATCACGGGAGTTACGGGCAGGCGGAGTTTAGCCGCCGCGGGCTGGGGTAACGCAGGGGGTTTACGCGTGAGTACGTACGCACGGGGAAAGCAGAAGATCCCGCCCGATCTTGCGATCGGACGGGATCTTCATCGTCTGTGGACCTGTGGGGATTTGAACCCCAGACCCCCTCGATGCGAACGAGGTGCGCTACCAGACTGCGCCACAGGCCCTTGCGACGTGTGAAACATTAGCATCCCCGCGCGGGTGGTCCAAAACGCGTATCCGGGAGGGTCCGCGCAGGTCACCGATCACTCGTTCGCGGCGCGCGGGCGGTCTTCGCTCTCGTACTGGTCGAACAGGGGGGTGCGGCCCCGGTCGCGGCCGCGCGGGCGCGGGGTGCTCGGGGGCTTCGACTCCTTCTTCGGGGCGGGGACCGCGGGCTGGGCGCGCAGCCGGGGCTCCGTCGGCTCGGCCGTGCTGGAGCGGGTGGCGCTCCAGGCGTCCGGCGCCGCCGGTCCGGTGGCGCGCGGGGCGACCGGGGCCGTCACGTACGTGGGCAGCGGGACCGGGACGGGCTCCCAGCTGTCACCGCGGGCGGGGCCGCGCTCGCGTTCGCGCTGCTGGTCCACCCACTCCGCGTGGTCGGTCTGCTCGACCAGCGCGCGCCGTCCGGCCTCCTGCGGGGAGACCGGTGGCGCGGGGTCCGGTTCGGCGCCCTCGCCCGCGGTGCCTTCGGGGTGGCAACGGCGCTGGCGGTTCTCCCGCAGCTGCCGGGCGGCGGCCTCGGCGCGCCTGCGGTCCATCGTGAACTCGTAGCGCCGGCGCTCCTGGACCCGCAGGTGCACGATGTACGAGCTCAGCAGGAGGGCGGGCACGGCCGGGGCCCACAGGAAGCGCAGCCCGCCGACCGCGGCGACGACCGCGCCGAGGGTGAACACGAGGAACAGGAGCGCGGTGGTGCGGCGGCGGCGTGCGAGGACCTGGAGGCGCTGTTCGCGCCGGGCCCGCTCCGCGCGCTGCTCCCGCTCGGCGGCGGCCGGTCTCGGCTCCGCCCTGGTCGGGGGCACGACGACGGCCCGGGCGTCGGCGTCCACGGAATTCACCGTTTCCGTCGCGGCGTCCGGGTCCGCGTGGGGCTGGGGCTCCGCCTGCTCGTCACCGCGCTCACGCAGTCCCTTGGCGTAACGGCGCTCCATTCCCGCCCGGCCGGAAAGCAGCCGAATGGCAGTGGAGAAGCGTTCCGTCGGACGGGCTTCGTTCAGCTCGTCCTGCCTCCGGAGCCACATGGGCACCAAGTAGGCGGCCCAGGCCCCGACAATGACTGCGTAGATGAGGCCGCTGCTGCTCACACCTCACACCGTAGAGGGGTACGGGCGAGGGGATCGGCCAATTGGGCCGGTGTGTCGCGCGATCTCGCTGATATCACGGACTTTTTTTGTGACTCTTCGGATCAGGTTATGGGCGAATCGGTTCCGTTCGGGTCTCAATTCGAACGGATATTCGCTTTTTCATTTCGGCGGGGACTTCGCATGGCGTGCCCGGTGCCATCGCCTCAGCAGACCCTCCGGGACCTCCTCCGCAGTGACCGCGTAGACGAGGTGGTCGCGCCAGGCCCCGTCGATGTGCAGATAGCGCGGCCGCAGCCCCTCCTCGCGCAGGCCCAGCTTCTCCACCACCCGGCGGCTCGGCCCGTTCTCGGGGCGGATGCACACCTCGATCCGGTGCAGGCCGACCTTCCGGAAGCAGTGGTCCACCGCGAGCGCGACCGCCGTCGGCATCACACCGCGGCCCGCGACCTCGCGGTCCACCCAGTAGCCGATGTGGCCCGCGCACATCGAGCCCCAGGTGATCCCGGCGACCGTCAGCTGGCCGACGAGGCGGCCCTGGTACTCGATGACGAACGGCAGCATGCGGCCGGCGTTGGCCTCCGCCCTCAGGTGGCGCACCATCTGGCGGTACGTCGGCCGCTGGATCACCGGCCCCCACGGCGCGGGCGGCGGAATCGTGGCCTCCCACGGCCGGAGCCACTCGCGGTTGCGGCGGTTGACCTCGCGCCACGCCTTCTGGTCCCGCAGCTTTATCGGCCGGAGCGTGACATCGCCGTCCGTCAGGACGACCGGCCAGGAGGGGCCGTTCAGCTCGCGCTCCCGGAAGGCTCCGCGGGTCTGGGATGGTCGCCGCCGCGGATCTGGTCCACGGCGTGCGGCAGGATCCGGGACAGGACGGCGAGGCCGTCGCGCACCCCGCCCGTCGAACCCGGCAGGTTGACGATCAGGGTGTGGCCGGCCACGCCCGCCAGGCCGCGGGACAGGGCCGCGGTCGGCACCTTCGCCAGCCCTTCGGCCCGGATGGCCTGCGGGATGCCCGGAACCTCGTAGTCCAGCACCCGCGCCGTGGCGTCCGGGGTGCGGTCGGTCGGCGAGATTCCGGTCCCTCCGGTGGTCAGGATGACCTCGTACCCGGCGGCCACGCCCTCCCGCAGCGCCTGCTCGACGGGATCGCCGTCGGGGACGACCCGGGGGCCGTCCACCGCGAAACCGAGCTTCTCCAGCGCCTCGGCCAGCAGCGGGCCGCCCTTGTCGGCGTACACGCCCTGCGAGGCCCGGTTCGAGGCCGTGACCACCAGGGCCCTGCCCGCGGAAGCGGGTACGGGCGCCACCGGCGCGGGCTCCGGAAGGTGGCTGTGGCTGTGCACCTCGCCGCCGCGCGGGGCGTTCACGAGCGCGCCCAGTCGCCGGACTTTCCGCCGGTCTTCTCCTCCACCCGCACGTCCGTGATGACCGCGCCCTTGTCCACGGCCTTCACCATGTCGATCACGGTGAGCCCGGCGACCGCGACGGCCGTCAGGGCCTCCATCTCGACGCCCGTACGGTCGGTCGTCTTCACGGTGGCGAGGATCTCGACGGCGTCGTCGGCGACCTTCAGGTCGACCTTCACGCCCGAGACGGCCAGCGGGTGGCACAGCGGGATCAGGTCGGGGGTCTTCTTCGCACCCATGATCCCGGCGATCCGCGCGGTGGCGAGGGCGTCGCCCTTGGGGACGCCCTCGCCGCGCAGCAGCTCGATCACCCGGGGGGAGACGAGTACCCGCCCGCTGGCGCGTGCCGTCCGGGTGGTGACGTCCTTCTCCGAGACGTCGACCATCCGGGCCGCCCCGGCCTCGTCGATGTGGGTGAGCCTGCTCTCGGTACTCATCGCTGTGCCGCTCCGCTCTGGGCCCGGGGGGCCTGTGTGGTGCGACACACGCTACCCGCACCGGCCGGGCTTCAGCCGAGCAGGACCACTTCCAGCTCGCTCCCGGGCTCCACCGAGGTGACGTCCTCCGGTACGACCATCAGCGAGTCGGCGTGGGCCAGTGCGGCGATCAGGTGCGAGCCCGATCCGCCGACCGGGCTGACCGTCCCGCTCGCGGCGTCGTACTTGCCGCGCAGGAACTGCCGGCGGCCGGCCGGGGAGCCCAGCGCCTTGTCGGCCTTGAGCACCGCCCGTACGGACGGACGGCCCACCTCGGACTCCGGCAGGCCCATGAGCGCCCGGATCGCGGGGCGCACGAACAACTCGAAGGAGACGTACGAGGACACCGGATTGCCGGGCAGCGCCAGCAGCGGGGTGTGGTCGGGGCCGATGGTTCCGAAGCCCTGCGGCTTGCCGGGCTGCATGGCGAGCTTGCGGAAGTCGATCCCGCCGCCGGCAACGTCCTCGGCGGCCGCGTCGCCCGAGCCGACGGAGGAGAGCGCCTCCTTGACCACGTCGTAGGCGCCGACGCTGACCCCGCCCGTGGTGACGAGCAGGTCGGCCCGGATCAGCTGGTCCTCGATGGTGGCGCGCAGGGTGTCGGCGTCGTCCGCGACGGCGCCGACCCGGTAGGCGATGGCCCCGGCGTCCCGCGCGGCCGCGGCCAGCGCGAAGCTGTTGGAGTCGTAGATCGTCCCGGAGGCCAGCGCCTCGCCCGGCTGGACCAGCTCGCTGCCGGTGGACAGGACGACCACGCGCGGGCGCGGCCGCACCCGTACGGTGCCCCGCCCGATGGCGGCCAGCAGGGCGATCTGCGGCGGCCCGAGAACCGTCCCGGCCACCAGGGCCAGGTCACCGGCCTGTACGTCGCTGCCGCGGGAGCGGACGTGCGCCCGGGCCTCGGCGGGGCGGTGCACCCGCACCTCGCCGCCCGCGCCCTCCGGGGCGGCACTGGCCGGGATCATCCCCGAGGCCGCGCCGCCGCCCGTGCCGCCGTCGGTCCACTCGACCGGTACGACGGCTTCCGCGCCGGGCGGCAGCGGGGCGCCGGTCATGATGCGGGCGGCCTCGCCGGGGCCCACGGTGGGCAGCTCGCCGCTGCCCGCCGCGACGTCCCCGACGACCGTCAGCACCGCGGGGAACTCCTCGCTCGCGCCCTGGACGTCGGCCGTACGGACGGCGTAGCCGTCCATGGAGCTGTTGTCGAAGGGCGGGAGGGCGACGGGCACGGTGACGTCCTCGACCAGGACACAGCCCTGGGCGTCGAGCAGCTGGAGCTCGATGGGCTCCAGCGGCCGGACGGTGGCGAGGACGTCCGCGAGGTGCTCGTCCACGGACCACAGACGGTGGCCGGTGTCCTGCGGTGCGGAACTGCTCAAGGTGCTACATCTCCTCCGTGACGTAACGGTGAAGCCAGGTGCGGAACTCCGGGCCCAGGTCCTCGCGCTCGCACGCGAGGCGGACGATGGCCCGCAGGTAGTCGCCGCGGTCGCCGGTGTCGTAGCGGCGGCCCCGGAAGACGACTCCGTGCACCGGACCGCCGATGGTCTCGTCGGCGGCCAGCTTCTGCAGGGCGTCGGTGAGCTGGATCTCCCCACCGCGGCCCGGCTCGGTCTCCCGCAGTATGTCGAAGATCGCGGGGTTGAGGACGTAGCGTCCGATGACCGCGTAGTTGCTGGGGGCGTCCGCGGGCTCCGGCTTCTCGACGAGGCCGGTGATGCGGACCACGTCGTCCTCGTCGGTGGCCTCGACGGCGGCGCAGCCGTACAGGTGCACGTTGGCCGGGTCGACCTCCATGAGGGCGATGACGGTGCCGCCGGTGCGGGCGTAGATGTCGGCCATCTGACGCAGCAGCGGGTCGCGCGGGTCGATGAGGTCGTCGCCGAGCAGGACGGCGAAGGGCTCGCGGCCGACGTGCGGCTCGGCGCACAGCACGGCGTGGCCGAGGCCCCGGGGGTCGCCCTGGCGGACGTAGTGCATGGTGGCCAGGTCGCTGGACTCCTGGACCTTCTTCAGCCGGTCGTCGTCGCCCTTGGCGGTGAGGGCCGACTCCAGCTCGTAGTTCCGGTCGAAGTGGTCTTCGAGAGCGCGCTTGTTACGCCCAGTGATCATGAGGACGTCGTCGAGCCCGGCCGCCACGGCCTCCTCGACCACGTACTGAATGGCCGGCTTGTCCACAACGGGGAGCATTTCCTTCGGGGTCGCCTTGGTCGCCGGAAGGAAGCGAGTACCGAGGCCCGCAGCCGGAATCACGGCCTTCTTGATCACGGGGTGCAACATAGTCATGCCCCGAACGATAGTGGGTCCTGCCGAACGCCTGGCCAGATCGCGGTAGGTAGGTCCACTTATGTGCCGATTTCCCGAGGATATTTGAATCCGCTGTGACAGAGAATCCGCATCCCGCTTCCAGGAAGGCTCGACTGCGCCGGGAACTCCTCGCCGCCCGCCGCGCCTTGTCCCCCGACGCCTGCCGCACGGCGGCCGACGCGCTGGCCGTCACGGCCCTCGAGCTACCCGAACTGGCCGGTGCCCGAACGGTGGCGGCGTACGTCTCCGTCGGCACGGAACCCGGCACCCGCGCCCTGCTCGACGCCCTGCGCGCGGCCGGCAAGCGGGTGCTGCTGCCCCTGCTGCTGCCCGACAACGACCTCGACTGGGCGGCGTACGAGGGTCCGCAGGGCCTCGCCGAGACCGCGCACCCGGGGAAGATGCGGCTGCTGGAGCCCACCGGCCCGGCGCTCGGCCCCGGCGCGGTGACCGCGGCCGACGCCGTGCTGCTGCCCGGGCTCGCGGTGGACGGCCGCGGGATGCGCCTGGGCCGCGGCGGGGGCTCGTACGACCGGGTCCTGGAGCGGCTGGAGCGCGCCGGGGTCCATCCGGCGCTGGTCGTTCTCCTCTACGACGACGAGGTGGTCGCGCGGGTCCCGGAGGAACCGCACGACCACCCCGTCCAGGCGGTGGCCACCCCTTCCGGGGTGCTCCGCTTCTCCTGATGGGAGGCGCTAGGGCTTGAGGGTCAGGGTGTCGACCGTCGCCTTGTCCACGGCGTCCTTGCCGAACGGCCAGTCCAGCAGCTCGCCCTTGGCCCACATCGTCGTCTGGTCCGTGTAGTGCGCGTTGTACGCGTGCCCGGAGGCGCCCGTCAGGTTGATCCAGCGCGACTTGTCGAGGTCGTTGAGGTTGACGACCATCCGCATCGACGGCACCCAGGTGACCCCGTAGCCGCTGGAGGCGTTCCAGCCGGTGGCGTTGACGGTGGCCTCGCCGCCGCCCAGGTTCCACGGGCCGCGGTTGAGGAGCCACTGCATGAAGCCGGGGCCCTCGGTGCCGATCGTCTGGTTCTTCAGCGTCAGCTGGTGCAGCCGGCCCCAGCTCCAGGTGGACTGGTCCTTGCCGAGCTTGGCGGTCAGCTCCCAGCGGGCGTCCTCCATGGCCCGGGCGAACAGCTCGTCACGGGTGGTGGTCGCCGGCTGGGAGAAGCCCTTCTTGGGCGCGCTCCACCACGGCGACTTCTCGTCCTTGGACAGGCGGCGGACCACCTCGAACCAGCGGTCGCCGCCGTCCGGCTGCGCCGAGTCGTCGCCGCGGGTGCCGCATTCGCGGACCAGCTCGGCGAGCTCGTCGATGGGACCGCTGCTGTCGGCGCGGACGTTCATGCAGCTGCCCTCGATCCGCAGCTCCTTGGGCATCTTGTCGCCGAAGGCCAGCTTGAGGATGTTGCGCCAGACCGCGTTGAAGTAGGCGGCGGCCGCCGAGTCGTTCTCCTGGGTGTAGTTCCAGCCCTCCAGGAGCTTCTGCGCTGAGCGCACGTCCGGGTCGGAGACCTCGATCTTGGCCAGCATCGGGGTCAGCAGCGCGGCGATCTCGCTGCTGTTGTCCATCTGCATGGCGCGCATGTCGTCGGTCGAGATCTTGCCGCTGTCCTTGATCTTCGCCTCGATGAGGTCGTTGATCCGCTGGCTGCGGGCGCCGTAGCCCCAGTCGGTGGTCAGCAGGTACGGGTACTTGCCGGCCCCGGTGCCGCTCTCCACGACCGCCTGGTTGGCGGTGACGATGTAGCCGCGGGAGGGGTTGGACTCGTAGGGCAGCTCGTTCTGCGCGATGTACTCGACGTTGCCGGCCTTGTCGGTCTTCCAGGCGTACTTGGAGTCCCAGCCGGGCGCGGGCATCCGGCCGTCGCCGGCGCCGCGCACCGGGATCCGGCCCGGGGCCTGGTAGCCGATGTTGCCGTTGATGCCGCTGCCGTCGGCGTAGATCAGGTTCTGCGAGGGCACCTCGAAGTCGGCGGCGGCCTTGCGGAACTCGTTGAAGTCCTTGGCCTTGTTCAGCTTGAAGACCGCGTCCATCGACTTGCCCGGCTCCAGGGCGGTCCAGCGCAGGGCGACGGCGTAGCCGTTGCCGCGGTCGGGCGCGGAGCTGGCGACGGGGGCGCGGGAGCCGACCGAGGCGAGCTCGTCGCTGCGGTCGGAGACGAGCGGACCGTTGTTGGTGATGCGGACGGTCATCTTCTTGCTGGCGCCGCCCGCGACCTTGATGACCTCGTCACGGGTGGCGAAGGGGATCACCCTGTTGTCGTAGACGTAGCCCTCGGGCTTGACCTGCTCCAGGTACAGGTCGGTGACGTCCGCCCCGAGGTTGGTCATGCCCCAGGCGATGTCGGCGTTGTGGCCGATTATCACGCCGGGCATGCCGGAGAAGGTGTAGCCGGACACGTTGTACTGGCACTGGGCCGAGGCCGTGCGGCAGTGCAGGCCCATCTGGTACCAGACCGAGGGCAGCTGCGGCGACAGGTGCGGGTCGTTCGCGAGCAGCGGCTTGCCGGTGGTCGTGTAGCGGCCCGAGATCACCCAGGAGTTCGATCCGATGCCGCTGCCGTTGGGGCCGAGGATCGCGGGGATCTCGTCCAGGGTCTTGGCCAGGGAGGTCAGCTGGGTGCGCAGGCCGACGGCCGCGCCCTGGGCGGTGGCGTTGCCTGCGAGGCCGGTGCCGTTGCCGCCGCCCGTCGCCGTTGAGGCCTGGGAGCCCATGGCGGAGCCGCTGCCCGAGCCGCCGGTGCCCTGGGGTACGTACTTGCCGCCCTCGATCTTGCCGCCGTCGACGACCGGCTTGTTCCGGTCGAAGGGGTAGGGCGGGTAGAGCTCGTCGATCTGCGCCTGCGTGAGCTTGCTCGACATCAGCGCGCGGTCGATCTCGTCCTGCATGTTGCCGCGCAGGTCCCAGGCCATCGCCTTGAGCCAGGCCACCGAGTCCACGGGCGACCACTGCTCGGGCTGGTAGTCGTCGCTGAGCTTGAGGGCGGCGTGCTCGACGGAGAGGTCCTTGCCGGACTTCCCCTTCAGGTACGCGTTGACCCCGTCGGCGTAGGACTGCAGGTTCTTCTTGGTCTCCGGCGAGAGCTTGTTGTCGTACTCGGCCTGCGCGACCTGCCGCCAGCCCAGGGTGCGCAGGAAGGCGTCGGTCTCGACCTGGCCCGCGCCGAACATCTCCGAGAGCCGCCCGGAGGTCATGTGGCGGCGTACGTCCATCTCCCAGAACCGGTCCTGCGCGTGGACGAAGCCCTGCGCGCGGAAGAGGTCGGCGTCGTTGTCGGCGTAGAGCTGGGGGATGCCGTGGGCATCGCGCTTGACGTCGACGGTCCCGGTGAGCCCCGGCACCTTGAGGGAGCCGGTCGTCTGGGGGAAGGAGGCGCGCACGCCGTCCACGCTCCAGTACGCCCCGTAGCCGAGGCCCGCGAAGAGCGCCAGGACCAGCACGAGCACGATCAGACGGGCGCGTCGTCCCTTCTTCTTGACGGGAGGAGCGGTTTCGTTGGCGGGCATCGCTGTCCTTAGAGGGGCAGGGTGGTCCTGGGAGTGCTGGGAGCAACCATAGGCGCAGGACCCCGCTCGTTGATCCGCCAGGGGTGGAGCTGGCAAGGACACGGACGAACAGGCGTTTCACAATGTGGCTAGCACGTAAAGGGAACGTCAAAGATTAGGTAAGGTAACGAACTACTCGCCGAACCTGCCGCTGGAGGAACGATCCCCCGGATCCGCCGCGCGCTTTGAGGAAGGGTCGCCCGCTGACTGTCCACACGCTCAATGAGCTTCTGCTGGTCTGCTCGCTCGTGCTGCTCGTCGCCGTCGCGGCGGTACGCATCTCTTCACGCAGCGGCCTCCCCAGCCTGCTCATCTACCTCGGCATAGGCATCGCGATAGGCCAGGACGGCATCGGCAACGTCGTATTCGACAACGCCGAGCTGACGCAGGTCATCGGTTATGCCGCACTCGTCGTGATCCTCGCCGAGGGTGGTCTGGGCACCAAGTGGAAAGAGATCAAACCGGCCCTGCCGGCCGCGATCGTCCTATCGCTGGTGGGCGTCGCGATCAGCGTCGGCATCACGGCCGCGGGGGCGCACTACCTGGTCGGCCTGGAATGGCGCCAGGCCCTCCTGATCGGCGCGGTCGTCTCCTCGACCGACGCGGCCGCCGTCTTCTCCGTCCTGCGCAAGGTCCCGCTCCCCTCCCGGATCACGGGCGTCCTGGAGGCCGAGTCCGGCTTCAACGACGCACCCGTCGTCATCCTGGTCGTCGCCTTCGCCGCCGTCGGCCCGATCGACGACTGGTACGTCCTGCTCGGCAAGATCGCCCTGGAGCTGGCCATCGGCGCCGCGATCGGCCTGACCGTGGGCTTCCTGGGCTCGTACGGCCTGCGGCACGTGGCGCTGCCCGCCTCCGGCCTCTACCCGATCGCCGTGATGGCGATCGCCGTGACGGCGTACGCGGCGGGCGCGATGGCGCACGGCTCCGGCTTCCTCGCCGTGTACCTGGCGGCGATGGTGCTCGGCAACGCCAAGCTCCCGCACTGGCCGGCGACCCGGGGGTTCGCGGACGGACTCGGCTGGATCGCCCAGATCGGCATGTTCGTCCTGCTCGGCCTGCTGGTCACCCCGCACGAGCTGGTGAACGACTTCTGGCCGGCCGTGGTCATCGGGCTGGTCCTCACGATGGTGGCGCGGCCGCTGGAGGTCCTCGTCAGCCTGTTGCCCTTCCGGATCCCGTGGCGGGAGCAGGCCCTGATGTCCTGGGCCGGCCTGCGCGGAGCCGTGCCCATCATCCTGGCGACCATCCCGATGGTGTCCGGGATCGAGGGCAGCGACCGCGTCTTCAACATCGTCTTCGTGCTGGTCGTCGTCTACACCCTGGTGCAGGGGCCGACGCTGCCCTGGCTGGCGCGCAAGCTGGAGCTCGGGGCCACCGACGAGACCGCCTCGGACCTCGGCATCGAGTCGGCGCCGCTGGAGAAGCTGCGCGGGCACCTGCTCTCCTTCGCGATCCCGCCGGCCTCGCGGATGCACGGCGTCGAGGTCAGCGAGCTGCGACTGCCGCCGGGGGCCTCGGTCACGCTGGTGGTCCGGGAGGGGAAGAGCTTCGTACCGCTGCCGTCGACCGTGCTGCGGCGCGGGGACGAGCTGCTGGTGGTGGCCACGGATCCGGTACGGGACGCGGCGGAGGCGCGGCTGCGCGCGGTGGCCCGCGGCGGCAAGCTGGCCGGGTGGCTGGGGACGAACGGGAACGGGCCGGCGGGCGGGCCGCCGGGCTCGCGCCGGTGACGCGTCCCGGTGGAGCCCGGGTTTAGAGCAGCGCTCTAATTCAGCCATTTTCAGTGGCGTCTGACCCGTTTTGCCCCTATATGCACGGGTCTCCATGGGCGACAGGCCCGTTAATCGCAGGTGAAGACATGGCTTGTCAGCGCAATCACAGGGCGTGGTAGCGGGTTCCCCTGTACGATAAAGGCACAACAGATCGAACCAACTCTGCCTGACGCAGAGCTGGCGCGACCGCAAAGCGGCCGTGGCTCCCTCCGCAGTGGGCGCCCAGGTATCACTCGGTTCTGCGCAAGAGGACAGCTCTCGGGGCTCCCACATGTACGGGTGCGGTCGCTCACAAGGCGACGCACCGTCCGCAGACGGGGACGCTCTACCAGGCAGCGGAAAGGCAAGGCCGTGACATCCGCGGTCACGACCGGAACATCCGCTACGTCCACCACCGCCCGACCCGGATACGGGCAGCTGCTGCGCACCCCCGGGGCCCTGGGCTTCGTACTTCCCGGCTTCGCCGCCCGGCTCCCCTTCGGGATGCTCACCGTCAGCATCCTCCTGCTCGTCCAGCACACCACCGGCTCCTACGGCGCCGCCGGCGTCGTCACCGCCGTCACGGGTGTGTCCATGGCGCTGTTCGCCCCGCTGATGGGCAAGTTCACCGACCGGTTCGGCCAGAGCGCCGTCCTGGTTCCGGCCGCCCTGACGCACACCGCCTCCGTCGGCGCACTGGCCGGCCTCGCACTGCTCGGCGCCCCGCTGTGGGCGCTGGTGCTGGCCGCCGTCCCGGCCGGCGCCTCCGTCCCGCAGGCCGGTCCGATGGTCCGGGCCCGCTGGGCCGCCAAGCTGGAGGGCTCCCCGCTGCTGCCGACCGCGGCCGCGTTCGAGTCCGTCACCGACGAGTTCACCTTCGTCGTCGGCCCGGTGCTCGCGACCTTCCTGTGCACCCAGGTCCACCCCTCGGCGGGCCTGATCACCGAGGCCACCCTGACGCTCGTCGGCGGCCTGATCTTCGCCGCGCAGCGCGCCACCCAGCCCAAGCCGGTCGGCCGCCCGGCGAACGGCGAGAAGCACGCCTCCGCCCTGTCCTTCCCGGGCCTGCGCGTCCTGATCGTCGCCTTCCTCGGCATCGGCGCCGTCTTCGGCGGCATGCAGGTCTCGCTCGCCGCCTTCTCCAACGAGATCGGCAACCCGGGCGCCAACGGCCTGCTCTACGGCGTCTTCGCCGCGGGCAACATGGTCGCCGGCATCGCCATGGGCGCCATCGCCTGGAAGATCGGCCCGCGCCGCCGCCTGATCCTGGGCTACGTCGGCCTCACCGCCGCGGCCTCGGTCCTGTGGGCCGCGAACTCGGTGATCCTGCTGGGGGCGCTCGGCCTGGTCGTCGGCCTGTGCATCGCCCCGGCGCTGATCACCGGCTACACCATGATCGAGCAGCTGATCCCGGCCGCCTCGCGCACCGAGGCCTTCACCTGGCTGACCGGGGCGGTCGCCTTCGGGCAGGCCGTCGCCGTGACCCTGGCCGGCCGCCTGACGGACGCGCACGGGTCCTCGTACGGCTTCCTGGTGCCCATGGCCGCCACCGCGCTGGCCCTGGTCACCCTGCTGGCCCTGCGCGCGAAGCTGGCGCCGACGGCTCCGAGCCGGATCGTGAACTCGTCCGCGCCGGCCGCCCCGCAGGCGGTCCGGAACACGGTGAACGAGCGTGGGATGGGTCACCGCGTGCCGGTGACGGTGGACTGATCCGCCGGAATACGTCACCATGGAGCGTCGTTAGCACTCATTGAGTGAGAGTGCCAGGAGGAAATTCGTGCCGACCTACCAGTACCAGTGCACCGAATGCGGTGAGGGCCTTGAGGCCGTGCAGAAGTTCACCGATGACGCGCTGACCGTGTGCCCGAACTGCGACGGACGCCTGAAGAAGGTGTTCTCCGCGGTCGGCATCGTCTTCAAGGGCTCCGGTTTCTACCGGAACGACAGCCGCGGCGCTTCGTCGAGCAGCACTCCTGCCTCGAAGCCGGCCTCGGCCCCGTCGACGTCCACGGCCGCCGCACCCGCCGCTTCGTCCTCCTCGACGTCGTCGAGCTCGGGCAGCAGCTCCACCTCGGCTGCCTGACGCCCCCGCTCCACGCGCCTGTACGCCGAAAGGCCCCGCCGCCCACCGGGCAGCGGGGCCTTTCGCATGCCCCGTTAGGGTGGCGGCATGGTGAACGCAGAGATCGGTGTCATCGGCGGTTCGGGCTTCTACTCCTTCCTAGAGGACGTCTCCGAGATCCAGGTGGAGACGCCGTACGGGCCACCGAGCGACTCCCTGTACGTGGGTGAGCTGGCCGGGCGGCAGGTGGCCTTCCTGCCCCGGCACGGGCGCAGCCACACCGTTCCACCGCACAAGATCAACTACCGGGCCAACCTGTGGGCGCTGCGCTCGGTCGGCGTCCGCCAGGTCCTGGGCCCGTGCGCGGTCGGCGGCCTGCGGACCGAGTACGGCCCGGGCACGCTGCTCGTTCCCGACCAGCTGGTCGACCGTACGAAGGCCCGGGCGCAGACCTTCTTCGACGGGGAGCCGCTGCCCGACGGCACCGTGCCGAACGTCGTGCACACCACCTTCGCGGACCCCTACTGCCCCGTGGGGCGCTCGGTCGCGCTGGCGGCGGCCCGGGGGCGGGAGTGGGAGCCGGTGGACGGCGGCACGATGGTCGTCGTCGAGGGGCCGCGCTTCTCGACGCGCGCCGAGTCGCGCTGGCACGCGGCGGCGGGCTGGTCGGTGGTCGGCATGACGGGCCACCCGGAGGCGGTCCTCGCCCGGGAGCTGGGGCTCTGCTACACGTCGATGGCGCTGGTGACGGACCTGGACGCGGGCGCCGAGACCGGTGAGGGCGTGTCCCACACGGAGGTCCTGCGGGTCTTCGGAGAGAACGTGGGCCGTCTGCGCGAGGTCCTCTTCGACGCGGTGGCCGCCCTCCCCTCGACGGAGTCGCGCGCCTGCCTGTGCACGCACGCCCACGACGGCTGGGACCTCGGCATCGAACTGCCGTAGCCCGTTGCTGCTGCCAGGGCTCGGCCCTCGCACGTGAGGGTGACGGGGTTGTCCACAAAGCGGCGGCCGTCCACAGGGCGGAGCGGAAATCCGCGGGAAGCCGGATCGTGAGGGGTGTCCGGGCGCTGGGTCCGGACCTCGCGACTCACCCGGTTTGGTGGTGGACCCCATGTCCCGCACGCCCGTGTCCCGTACGCCGTCGTCCCGTACGCCCTCGTCCCGTACGCCCTCGTTGCGTACGCCCTCGTCCCGTACGCCGTCGTTGCGTACGCCCTCGCTCCCTTCGACTGGGTCGGCTTCGTCCCCTCCGGCTTCGGCCCTCTCCTCTCCATGTCCCCCCGCGCGCCACGTCCCCGCGTTTCCCCCGCTGCGGGTCGGGCGGGGTGGCGACCGGCTGCGCAGGGCCCTGCGGCGCCGGCGGCGGGCCGTCGCGGCCGGGCTGGCCGTCGCGGCGGCGGCGCTGGCCGTGGGCGGGACGGAAGCGCAGGCCTCGCGGGGAGCCGCGCCCGCGGAGGCACGGGCCTCCAGGGGAGCCGCTCCGCCCGCGGCCGTGCGGATGGTGTCGGCCCCGGTGCGCATCGCCGACGCGGCGACGGTGCGGCTGCTGCGGCCCGGGGACCGGGTCGACGTGGTCGCGGCGGAGCGTGCGGGCCCGCCGAGGGTGGTGGCGGCGGGGGCCCGCGTTGCCGAAGTGCCCGGTCCCGATCCGGAGGTGGGGGACGGCGGGGCCCTGGTGGTCCTGTCGGTTCCCCGGGACACCGCGCGGGCTCTCGTCGGCGCGGGCGCGACGGCCAGGCTGGCGGTGACGTTGTGTTGATTCGCACACCAGGCCGGTCAAGTCACCTCGAGGTGGGGACCGATTGGACACACCGCGCACGGACTGCCGTAGTTTTCGGAACCGTTG
Organism: Streptomyces sp. LARHCF249; assembly: GCF_052871255.1. Classification (NCBI taxonomy): domain Bacteria; kingdom Bacillati; phylum Actinomycetota; class Actinomycetes; order Kitasatosporales; family Streptomycetaceae; genus Streptomyces; species Streptomyces sp. LARHCF249. The sequence goes on along the minus strand of NZ_JBIXJQ010000011.1, from coordinate 87,936 downwards.
GCTCCGTGTTCGGCACAAGTGAAGAAGGGCTCAGTGGTGAGCGAGAAGAAGAAGGAGAGCGTCCTGGCGGGCTTCAAGGCCTTCCTGATGCGCGGCAACGTGGTCGACCTCGCGGTCGCCGTGGTCATCGGCGCGGCGTTCACGAACATCGTGAACTCCATCGTCAAGGGCATCATCGGCCCGCTGGTGGGAGCCATCGGGACCAAGAACCTCGACGTCTACAAGTCGTGCCTGAAGGACCCCTGCGGCCTCGACCCGAGCGGCCAGCCCACGGGCGTGGAGATCCTGTGGGGCTCGGTGCTCAACGCCGCGCTCACCTTCCTGATCACCGCGGCCGTCGTCTACTTCCTCATGGTGCTGCCGATGGCGAAGTACCTCGCGAAGGTGGAGGCGCGCCGCAAGGCCAAGGAAGGCGTCCAGGAGAGCATGGAGATCACGGAGCTGGAGGTCCTCAAGGACATCCGGGACGTGCTGGTCGCGCAGCGCGGGGCGAACGGCGGGGGCGCCGGGGCGCCGGGGTCGCGCGACGCGTTTTAGCCGGTCGGGCCGGTCGGGCCGGTCGGGCCGCCTTGGCGGCTCAGATGTGGTGCGGGGGCTTCTCGTCGAGGAAGCGGGCCAGGTCGGCCGTGCTTCCGCCGGCGGGCGGCCGCTCGCCCCAGCCCCGGTCGGTGTCGTCCGAGGACTGCTGGTCCAGCGGGTCGTCGAAGACGAGCCGGGGCTTGGGCTTCGGCACCGCGGCGGGCGCGTGCTGCGGGTCGGGGGCGGCGGGGGTGCTCATGCCTCCAGAGTACGGCCGCCCTCGTGGGCGGCCCCGCTCAGCTGGGGGCCTCGGCGCCCTTGCGGGCGTAGAACCACCAGCACACGCCCAGGCAGGTGGCGTAGAAGCCGATGAACATCCACAGCGCGTGCGTGACCGCCATGGCGGCGAACATCGCGGGGATGAAGAAGAAGCCGTAGGCGGCGATGGCGGAGGAGAAGCCGGTGACGGCGCCGGCCTCCATCTCGGACTGCTTCAGCGCGGCGCCCTGCGCCTCGGGCCCCTTGCCCTCGGCCTCCCGCATGTGCTGGTCCCGGAAGACCACCGGGATCTGCCGGAAGGTCGAGCCGTTGCCGAGCCCGGAGAAGGCGAAGGCCGCCAGGAAGCCGGTGAAGAAGGCCCAGAAGCTGCCGTGGTCGCCGCTGTGCGGCAGTGCGAAGATCACCACCACCAGCGAGGCCGCCATGCCGACGAAGGACAGCAGGGTGACCCTGGCGCCGCCGATCCTGTCGGAGAGCCAGCCCCCGGCCCACCGCATGAGCGCGCCGACGAAGGGGCCGATCCACGCATAGGTGGTGGCCTGGTAGCCCTGCGTCTCGAAGTTGTTCTTGATCAGCAGGGGCAGGCCCGCGGCGAAGCCGATGAAGGACCCGAAGGTTCCGACGTAGAGCCAGGTCATCAGCCAGTTGTGCTTGCGCCTGAAGATGGCCTTCTGCTGGCTGAAGGGGGCCGCTGCCACCTTGAGGTCATTCATCAGGAACCAGGCGAGCAGCGCCATGACCACCAGCAGCGGCACCCACAGGAAGGCGCCGTTCTGCAGCCAGATGTCGGTGTTGTTCTTGGCGTCGTGCTGGGGGCCGCCGGCGGGGGCACCGAGTACGGCGGCGGTGACCACCAGCGGGGCGATCAGCTGGACCGCGCTCACCCCGAGGTTGCCGAGCCCGCCGTTGAGGCCGTTGGCGCTGCCCTTCTCCCGCTTGGGGAAGAAGAAGCCGATGTTGGCCATCGAGGAGGCGAAGTTGGCGCCGCCGATGCCGCAGACGGCCGCGATCAGCGCCAGCTCCCAGTACGGGGTGCCGGTGTCCTGGAGCGCGAAGCCCAGCCAGAGCATCGGGACGACCAGGATGATCGTGCTGAAGGCGGTGAACTTCCGCTCGCCGAAGATCGGCCCGATGAAGGTGTACAGGATCCGGAAGGTACCGCCGGTGATGCCGGGGATGGCCGTCAGCCAGAACAGCTGCGACTTGGAGAAGCCGAAGCCGACGTCGTTGAGCTTGACCACGGTGACCGACCAGACCTGCCAGACCACGAAGCCGAGCATCAGCGCGGGGATCGAGATCCAGAGGTTGCGCTGGGCGACCTTGCGGCCGGTGGACTGCCAGAAGCCCTCGTCCTCGGGCCGCCAGTCGCCGATGGCGGCGCCGGGCTTGTAGCTCTCCGCGCGGTGCGGGCGCACCGCGGTCGGGGTGGGCGTGGGGGTGGGTATGGACATGGTCACCGGTCCTTCGGGTCGAGGAGCCACAGCGCGATCACGACGAGGAAGGACAGGACCAGGAATCCCGCACCCCACCAGGCCGTGCCGGTGTTGCCCTTCATCCACTCGTTGACGGTCACGGTCAGCGCCCAGAGCTGTCCGATGACCACGGTGAGGGCCAGGGCCAGGCGGGCGTTGAGCTTCGAGGACCGCTCCGGCTCCTGTTCGGTGCCGGCGCCCGGGCCGGGGCCCGTGTGCCGGATCCGCGGGTCCCCGTAGCCGCTGGTCGAGCGGATCTGCGGATACCGCTCGTGCACCGGCCGGTTCAGCCGGGGCTGGGCGCTCCCCGGGTGGTAGTCGGGGCGCGGAGGCAGCTGTGCGTCGCTCATGTCCGCCCGCTCTCGTTCGCGGCGGCGCGATGCGCTCCGGGGCAGCCCAGCCTGGCGGCCGTCTCGGGGCGGGAATCGCCGAACTGCCGGCACAGGGCGTCCTTGGCCGGCTCTCCCGACCGGGCGGTGGCGATGGCCCAGACACTGCCGTCGGCCTGCTCGGTCAGGAACACCATGGGGAGCGGGCGCGGCGGCGGGCCCGCGGTCACCTCGCCGGTGCGGACGTCGAAGACGCCCTCGTGGCAGGGGCAGTACAGCTCTCCGTCGACGCCCCGGTCCTCGCGCCAGAGCACGCCGCAGGCCAGGTGGGTGCAGACGGCGGAGTAGCCGACGAGGGTGCCGTCGGCCAGTCGCACGGCCAGCGCCCGGTCCTCGTCGCCGGGGAAGCGGAAGGCGACGGACCGGCCGGGCTCCAGCTGTTCGGCGACCAGCTTGGCCTCGGGCAGCTTCTCGCTGTCGCCGTGCCGGTGCAGGATGCCGGCGGCGACACCGACCCCGCCGACGGCCAGGCCGCCGGAGACGGTGGCGACGATCCGCAGGTAGTCGCGGCGGGTGGTGAGGGAGTCGGCGCTGATCCGGTCGCGGAGCTGCTCCGCGGCGGCGTCGCCGTCGGGATCGCGGCCGGGTGCGGGAGCCGGCTGTTCGGTGACGCTCATCGGACGTCCACTCCGTTCACCTCGACCACGGGCAGCCCGCCGGGGACCGGCCACTGGACCTTGTCGGCGGGGACGACCATCGCCACGCCGGTGCTGACCATCACGTCGCCGAAGGCGAAGGAGTCGGCGACCTGGACTCCGGGGCGCTCGGCCTGGAGCTCCTCGAGGGTTCCGTAGAAGAGCGCGCCGGTGGGACAGACGGTGGCGCACATGGGGGCCAGCCCGTAGGCGGTGCGGTCGTAGCAGAGGTTGCACTTCATCTGCAGCTTCGCCTGGAGGTCGATCTTCGGGACGCCGAAGGGGCAGGCGTTGACGCAGTTGGCGCAGCCGATGCAGCGGGTGGTGTCGGCCTGTTGGACGACGCCGTCGGCGGTCACCAGGATCGCGTCGGCGGGGCAGACCTCGGCGCAGGGGGCGACGGGGTCCTCGCAGTGCATGCAGACGGTCGGGAGGGAGGCGACGGACATGCCGGGGTCGGTGTAGTCCAGGTGGATCATCGACTTGCCGCGGTGGGAGTCGCATTCGCGGCAGGCGGAGACGCAGGCCTGGCAGCCGATGCAGCGACCCGGGTCGATGAAGATCGTGCGGCCCATCATGGCGGGTCAGCTCCTCTCCGCCGTGCCACGGCCCTGCGGGGACGTGGGGGGCAGGGGGTCGGTGCGGGAGGCCTGGGTCTCCGGGTAGGCCTCGTGGCCGGGGGCTGTGGGAGGCGCGGGGACCTCGTCGATCCGTTCGGCGGCCTCGACCCGGGCGGCGCAGACCTTGTACTCGGGGATCTTCGAGCGGGGGTCGAGGGCGTCGATGGTCAGGGCGTTCGCGGACGTCGGGACGGGCCAGTGGTACGGGATGAAGACGGTGTCGGGGCGGATGGCCTCGGTGACCAGGGCCGGGAAGACCTCGCTGCCGCGGCGGGTGACCACCCGGACCGGGTCGCCGTCCTTGAAGCCGTGCGAGGGGTGGACCTCCACCCAGGGGCGCGGGGTCTGTTCGACGAGGGCGCCCAGGCGGCGGGTCTGGTTGCCGGAGAGGAAGTGGGCGACGGTGCGGCCGGTGGTGAGGGAGAGGGGGTACTCCTCGGTGTAGGCGTCCATGGGCGGATGCCATTCCACGACCTGCATGTGGATCTTGCCGTCAGGGTGGTAGGTCCGGCCGTCCTCGAACAGCCGGGGTGTGCCCGGGTGCTCGGTGGAGGGGCAGGGCCAGGCGATCCCGCCGGTCTCCTCCAGCCGGTCGTAGGTGATGCCGTAGTAGTCGTTGACCGTGCCGGCGGAGGCGGTGCGCAGCTCCTCGAACACCTCGCGGGAGCCCGGGAACGCGAAGTGCTGCCCGGCGCCGAGGCGCTTGGCCAGCTCGCAGATGACCCAGGTGTCGGTGCGTACTCCGGCGGGCGGCTCCTGGGCCTTGTTGTGCTTGACCACCCGGGCCTCGGCGTTGGCCATCACGCCCTCGTCCTCGGCCCAGGTGGTGACGGGGAAGACGACGTGGGCGTTGGCGGCGGTCTCGGAGAGGAAGAAGTCGAACTGGGCGTGGAACTCGGCGGTGTCGTAACCGTCCTTGACCACGGCGTAGTTGGGGAGGGAGACGAAGGGGTTGTTGCAGATTCCGATGAGGCCGCGGATCTCCCCGCGCTGCATCTGCCAGACCATCTCCATCATGGAGGTTCCGGCGCCCGGGAGTTCGGACTCCTCGATGCCCCAGATCCGGCAGATCTGGGCGCGGTGCTCCGGGTTGGAGATGGAGCGGCCGCCGGGGAGGAGGTCGGACTTCTGGCCGTGCTCGCGGCCGCCCTGGCCGTTGCCCTGGCCGGTGATGGTGCCGTAGCCGGCGCCCGGCTTGCCGATGTTGCCGGTGGCGACGCACAGGTTGATCACCGTGAGGCAGTTCTCGACGCCCTGGGAATGGTGTTCGATGCCGCGGGCGTGCCAGGCCATGGCCTTGTCCGCCGCGGCGAAGACCCGGGCGACCTGGACGATCTGCTCGGCGGGGATGCCGCAGATCGCGGCGGACCGGGCGGGCGGGTAGCCGGCGACGGTCTGCTTGACCTCCTCCCAGCCGGTGGCGTGGGCGGCGAGGTAGTCCTCGTCGGTCAGCCCCTCGGCGACGATCACGTGCAGGACGGCGTTGAAGAAGGCCGCGTCGGTGCCGGGCTTGAGGGCGACGTGGATGTCGGCGGTGCGGGCGATGGCGGTCTCCCGCGGGTCGACCACGATCAGCGAGGCTCCGCGGTCCCGGGCGCCCCACAGGTACTGGGTCATCACGGGGAAGCACTCCCCCACGTTCGACCCGGCGATGAGCAGGCAGTCGGAGAGCAGGATGTCGGAGAAGGGGTTGCCGGCCCGGTCGATGCCGAAGGCGAGCTTGTTGGCCCCGGCGGCGCTGACCATGCACAGGCGGCCGTTGTAGTCGACGTGCTTGGTCTTCAGGGCGACCCGGGCGAACTTGCCTACCAGGTAGGTCTTCTCGGAGAACAGGCTGGCGCCGCCGAGCAGGCCGAAGGCGTCGTTGCCGTAGGCCTGCTGGATGCGGCGGATCTCGGAGACGGTGAAGTCGAGGGCCTCCTCCCAGGAGGCCTCCTTGAACTCCTCGTCGCGCGAGCGGCGGAGCAGCGGACTCGTGAGCCGGTCGGGGTGGTTGACCTGCTGGTAGGCGTTGATGCCCTTGGGGCACAGCCGCATCCGGTTGATGTCGTGGTTGCGCGGCTCCACGCCGAAGACCTTGCCGCCCTTGTCCACGCGCAGGTACATCCCGCACTGCACGCCGCAGAAGCAGCAGTGGGTGGGGACGAGGGTCTCGCCGTTCTGGTCGGCGTGCCACTGGTCTGCGGGGATGCCGCCCGCGTCGCGGAAGTTGCGGGTGCCGGGCGGGACGATGGCGGGGTCGATGGGGACGGGCACGGGCCGGGACACGGCCTTGGCGGGGTCGGTCGCGGTCACTTGAAGCCCTTCTTGACGTGGGTCAGGTAGGCGTTGCCGCGCAGCACCCGCTTGCAGCGCGGGCAGTATTCGACGAAGGCGTTGAAGTCGAGCTTCAGGTCCTGCATGGTGCCGCGCAGGTTCTCCACGTACGGGGTGGTGTCGATGGGCTCCCCGCAGCGCTTGCAGGCGAAGACCTGGTCTTCCTGGCGGGCCGTGTACTTGAACAGCTGCATGCCGACGGCGGCCGGCCGCTGGACGATGTGGAAGAACTTCCCGAACGGGATGTAGATCAGGGTGAACACCACCGACACCATGTGCAGGATGGCGAGGAACTCGTAGCCGCCGCCGTGCAGGAAGATCGACGAGAAGGTCAGCAGCAGCCCGGTCACGGAGATCACGATCAGGCAGATCAGCGGCAGCAGGTCGTAGGCGAAGCGCTGGCCGGTGATGGCCCCGCGGTCCTTCATCCGGCGCCACAGGAAGTACGAGGCCCCGGGGATGACCAGGACCGCGGCGATGTCGAGGCCGTGGAACATCAGCCAGCCCAGGATGTTCAGCGAGTTGAAGCCGAGCACCTTGAAGCCCCAGATCCGCATGTCGTATCCGGGGCCGGAGCCGCTGCCCGAGGTGAAGGTGAACCAGCCCCACGTCAGCGGGAAGGTGATGAGCGCGGCCAGGATGCAGCCCCAGAAGATGAGCTGGTGGGCGGCCCAGCGGGCGCGCGAGCGGGCGCCGAGGAACTTCTGGAAGCCGAGGTAGGTGGCGATCATCTTCGGCAGGGCGGTGGGCGCCCTGCGGAAGTTGGCGGCCGAGAAGAAGCTGCCGAAGCCCTTCTTGAAGAGGCGGCGCGCGCCGGGCGCGGACACCCACACCGTGTACCGGTAGGCCACGCCGAAGGCCAGGAAGACGGTCGCGACGGCGTACGGCAGCAGGGCCGAGTCGAAGTCGCGCAGCAGCCGGCTGCCCAGCACGATCGCGGCGATGAGCAGGAGCGAGACGGCGGCGCCGGCCAGGGTGGCCCGTGCGGTGACGGATCTCCTGACCGGCGGCGGGGTCTCGGGTACCTCGGATGGCGGCGGGGCTGCGGCGAGGACTTCCGTGGGCTCTGACACAGCACCACGCTAGGCGTTCTATACCGATTCAGCCCGTTATGTGGTGCCCATGGTTGGGCCGAACGGGGTCAGACGGCGGTCAGTCCCCGCGCCGCGAAGACCTCCTTCGCCTCGGCCACCTGCTCGGCGTCGGGCGAGGGCGTGTCGTGGAGGGTGAAGTTCATGTCCAGCGCCTGCCACTTGCCCTCGCCCAGCTTGTGGAAGGGCAGGACGTCGACCCGCGAGACGTTGCCGAGGGAGCCGGCGAAGGCGGCGACCCCCTCGGTGTTCTCCCGCGCGTCCGTGAGACCGGGCACCAGCACGAAGCGCAGGTGCACCTCCTTGCCGAGGTCGGCCAGGCGCTGCGCGAAGTCCAAAGTGGGCCGCAGCGGGCGCCCGGTGAGACGCCGGTACGTCTCCCGGTCCCAGGACTTGATGTCGAGCAGGACCAGGTCGACATCGCGCAGCAGCGCGTCGGTGGCGCGTACGCCGAGGAAGCCGGAGGTGTCCAGGGCGGTGTGCAGCCCCAGCTCGTGCTTCATCCGGTGCAGCAGCTCGCCCGCGAAGACCGGCTGGAGGAGCGGCTCGCCGCCCGAGACGGTGGCCCCGCCGCCGGACGCGGCGATGAACGTGCGGTACTTGGCGGCTTCGGCGATCACGGCGTCGGCCGGGGTCCTCTTGCCGCTCCGCATCCTCCAGGTGTCGGGGTTGTGGCAGTACAGGCAGGTCAGCGGGCAGCCGGACAGGAAGGTCACGAAGCGCGTGCCCGGCCCGTCGACCCCGGTCGACAGGTCCCAGGAGTGCACCGAGCCCTCGCTCGGCCGCCGGGTCGCGGCGGCCGCGGGAGTGGCGGCGGCATGGGCGGTGTGGGCGCCGACGAGGACGGTCATGGCAGGTGCTCCAGCCGTGGTCCGGCTCTACAGCGAGCCGTGGAAGGTGCGGTTCAGCACGTCCAGCTGCTGGTCCCGCGTGAGGCGGACGAAGTTCACCGCGTAGCCGCTGACCCGGATGGTCAGCTGCGGGTAGTTCTCCGGGCGCTCCATCGCGTCCATGAGCGTGTCGCGGCTGAGTACGTTCACGTTCATGTGGAAGCCGTCGACCGCCGTGTACCCGTCGAGGACGCCCGCCAGGTTCCTGATCCGCTCCTCGGGAGTGCGGCCGAGCCCGTCGGGGGTGACGGTGCTGGTCAGCGAGATGCCGTCCTCGGCGTCCTCGTAGGGCAGCTTCGCGACCGACAGCGCCGAGGTGACGTAGCCGTGGGTGTCGCGGCCGTTCATCGGGTTGGCGCCCGGGGAGAACGGCTCGCCCGCCCGGCGTCCGTCCGGCGTGTTGCCGGTCTTCTTGCCGTAGACGACGTTCGAGGTGATCGTCAGCACGGACTGGGTGTGCTCGGCACCCCGGTACGTCTCGTACCCCCGCACCTTCTTCATGAACTCCCCGACGAGCCACACGGCGATGTCGTCGACCCGGTCGTCGTTGTTCCCGTACGCCGGGTACTCGCCCTCGATGGTGTAGTCGGTGGCGAGGCCCGTCTCGTCGCGCACCGCAGTGACCTTGGCGTGCTTGATGGCGGACAGCGAGTCGGCGGCAACCGACAGGCCGGCGATGCCGCAGGCCATGGTGCGGCGCACGTCGCGGTCGTGCAGGGCCATCTCGATGCGCTCGTAGGCGTACCGGTCGTGCATGTAGTGGATGACGTTCAGGGCGTGGACGTAGATCTGGGCGAGCCATTCCATCTGCGCGTCGAGCTTGGCCATGACCTGCTCGTAGTCCAGCACCTCGGAGGTGAGGGCGCCGGTCTCGGGGCCGACCTGGGCGCCGGACTCCTCGTCGCGGCCGCCGTTGATCGCGTAGAGGAGGGTCTTGGCGAGGTTCACGCGGGCGCCGAAGAACTGCATCTGCTTGCCGACCGGCATCGCCGACACGCAGCACGCGATGGCGGTGTCGTCGCCGAAGCGCGGGCGCATCAGCTCGTCGGACTCGTACTGCACCGAGGAGGTGTCGATCGAGACGCGGGCGCAGAACTCCTTGAAGCCCTGCGGCAGCTGCGGCGACCAGAAGACGGTCATGTTCGGCTCGGGGGCCGGGCCGAGGTTGTAGAGGGTCTGGAGGTAGCGGAAGGAGGTCTTGGTGACCAGCGGACGGCGGTCCTCGCCCATCCCGGCGATCGACTCGGTGACCCAGGTCGGGTCGCCGGAGAACAGCTCGTCGTACTCGGGGGTGCGCAGGAAGCGGACGATGCGGAGCTTGATGACGAAGTCGTCGACCAGCTCCTGGGCCTGCTCCTCCGTGAGCAGCCCGGCCTCGATGTCGCGCTGGAGGTAGACGTCGATGAAGGTGGAGGTGCGGCCCAGCGACATGGCCGCGCCGTTCTGCTCCTTCACGGCGGCCAGGTAGGCGAAGTACAGCCACTGGATGGCCTCGCGGCCGGTGGCGGCCGGGCGGGAGATGTCGCAGCCGTAGGCGGCGGCCATCGCCTTGAGCTCGGCGAGGGCGCGGATCTGCTCGGCGAGCTCCTCCCGCAGCCGGATCGTCTCCTCCAGCGAGCGGTTGCCGGCCGGGAGGGCGTTCAGCTCTTCCTTCTCCTCCTTCTTGAAGGCGATGAGGCGGTCCACGCCGTACAGGGCCACGCGGCGGTAGTCGCCGATGATGCGGCCGCGGCCGTACGCGTCCGGCAGGCCGGTCACGATGCCGGCCTTGCGGGCGGCGCGGATCTCGGGGGTGTAGGCGTCGAACACACCGGCGTTGTGGGTCTTGCGGTACTCGGTGAAGACCTTCTCCAGGTCCCCGGAGACCGGGTAGCCGTAGGTCTCCAGGGCGCCGGCGACCATGCGCCAGCCGCCGTACGGCATGATCGCGCGCTTGAGCGGGGCGTCGGTCTGGAGGCCGAGGATCAGGTCCTTGTCGCGGTCGATGTAGCCGGGGGCGTGCGCGTTGATCGAGGACGGGATGTCGTGGGCGACGTCGTAGACGCCCTTCTCGCGCTCTTCCGGGAACTTGTCCGTGATCGCCTCCCACACGGCGGTGGTGCGTTCGGTGGGGCCGGCGAGGAAGGCGGCGTCGCCCTCGTACGGTGTGTAGTTCTGCTGGATGAAGTCGCGGACGTCGATGGCGTCACGCCACAGGCCGCCCTTGAAGCCGTTCCGGGCCCCGCCGTTCTCCGTGGTCTCCGCAGGGGTGGCAGTCATCGCCCGCACCTTCTTCCGTCGCCTCGTTGCCTGCATCCATTGCACGCCTTTTGATCGATCATTTGGCGGCGCGTTGGTCCCGACCTGGAGCCCGAAGGTCCCGCGACCTCCGCCCGCCCGACCCCCGACCCCCGCCTGACCTGGGCTTTCGCAGGGGGCCGAAGGTCCCCCGCAGGGTCTAGCTCGGGGCTTCGGCGCCGCGGCGGGCGTAGAACCACCAGGCCACGACCACGCAGGAGGCGTAGAAGCCCACGAAGCCCCACATCGCGCTGGTCACGGCGAAGTTGGCGAACATCGCCGGGATGAAGAAGAACCCGTAGGCGGCGATGGCGGCCGTGAACCCGGTCACCGCGCCCGACTCGATCTCCGCCTGCTTCAGCGCGGCCGCGTACTGCGGGGTGCCCTCCGTCAGGCCCTTCAGGTGCTGTCCCCGGAAGATGACGGGGATCTGGCGGAAGGTCGACCCGTTGCCGATGCCCGAGAAGAAGAAGGCCGACAGGAAGCAGAGGAAGAACCCCTGGAAGGAACCGCGGTCGGAACCGGCGGGCAGGAAGGTGATCACGCCGATGATCGAGGCGCCCATGCCCAGGAAGGACAGGATCGTCACCCGGGCACCGCCCATCTTGTCGGCGATCCAGCCGCCCGCCCAGCGGGCCAGCGCGCCCAGCGCCGGGCCCATCCAGGCGTAGGCGGCCACCGAGTACGCGGGGAAGGTGGTCTTGATCAGCAGCGGCAGCGCCGCCGCGAAGCCGATGAAGGAGCCGAAGGTTCCGACGTAGAGCCAGGTCATCAGCCAGTTGTGCTTGCGCTTGAAGATGATCTTCTGCTGGCTGAAGGGGGTGGAGGCCGCCTTCAGGTCGTTCTGGCCGAACCAGGCCGCCGCGGCGAGGACGATCAGCACCGGAACCCACACGAAGGCCGCGTTCTGGAGGTAGATCTCCGAGCCGTTCGCCTTCTTCTGGCCCGCGCCGATCGCCAGGACGGACGAGGTGATCAGGATCGGGGTCAGCAGCTGGACCACGGACACGCCCAGGTTGCCCAGACCGCCGTTGATCCCCGTCGCGTTGCCCTTCTCCTGCTTCGGGTAGAAGAAGCCGATGTTGGCCAGCGAGGAGGAGAAGTTCGCGCCGCCGATGCCGCACAGCGCGGCGATCGCGATCATCGTGCCGTACGAGGTCGACGGGTCCTGCACCGCGAAGCCCAGCCACAGCAGCGGCACGATCAGCACGACCGTGGACAGGGCGGTGAAGCGGCGCTGGCCGATCATCGGGCCGATGAAGGTGTAGAGGACGCGCGCCGTGCCGCCGGTGATGCCCGGGACCGCCGTCAGCCAGAACAGCTGGGACTGTGAGAAGCCGAAGCCGACGTCCTTCAGATTGATCGCCGTGATGCTCCACACCTGCCAGACCACGAAGGCCACCAGCAGGGCCGGCACCGCGATCCACAGGTTGCGGGTCGCGACCTTCTTCCCGGTGCTCCGCCAGAAGGACGGGTCCTGCGGCGTCCAGTCGGTGATGGTGCGGCCCGGACGGTACTGCGCTGGATCGGCAGCCGGCTGCGCCCGTACCGCGTCCTTCGTGGCGGAACTCATGGTGTGTCCTCAGAGGTCGAGGGGTGTCCTTGCCTCTCCAGATTCCGTGTCCGCGGGCGCCCCGCGGCAGAGGAGAACGCACTGTGGGCGACGGGACAAGGTCCCGCCGCCCACAGTGCGTTGGTCACCGTCCGGGCCGCGTGGCCCGGCCGGTGCCGGAGCGGTGCGCGACCGCCCGGGGGCACCCGGACGGTGAGGGCCGCGCGTCTGGCCTGCCGAAGCCGCGCGCATCTGGTCTGCTGGCCGGTATGGCGTACTCCCCCATGACCGCGCGCAGCCGCGACGAGCACCACCGTGCGGCCACCCCGCTGGAGCTGTTCTTCGACCTCTGCTTCGTCGTCGCGATCGCGCAGGCCGGTGCCCGGCTGGTGCACGCGCTGGCCGAGGGCCATCCCGGCACCGGGGTGATCGGCTACTTCTTCGTCTTCTTCGGTGTGTGGTGGGCGTGGATGAACTTCACGTGGTTCGCCTCCGCCTACGACGTCGACGACGTGCCGTACCGGATCGCGACGCTCGTCCAGATCGCGGGCGTACTCGTCTACGCGGCGGGCGTGAGCCGGGCGTTCGACGACAACGACTGGACGGTGGCCGTCATCGGCTACCTCATCATGCGGGTGGCGCTCACCGCCCAGTGGCTGCGGGCCGCCGCCGGGGAGCGCGGGGCGGCGCGCACGGCCGCGCTGAAGTACGCGGCGGGGCTGGTGGTCTGCCAGGCCGCCTGGGTGGCGCTGCTGTTCGCCCCGGACGGCTGGAAGCGGTGGCTCTTCCTGGCCGTGGCAGCCGCTGAGCTGCTGGTCCCGGTGATCGCCGAGCGGGGCCACCAGACGCCGTGGCACGCGCACCACATCGTGGAGCGGTACGGCCTGTTCACCATCATCGTGCTGGGCGAGACGATCGCCGCGAGCACGGTGGCGGTGAAGTCGGCCCTCGACGAGCACGAGGCGCTGGACCAGCTGCTGCCGATCGCCGGCGGCGGGCTGCTGATCGTGTTCGCGGCGTGGTGGATCTACTTCGCGGTGCCGATGCACGAGCGGCTGACCTCCAACCGCGAGGCCATCCCGTGGGGATACGGCCACCTGCTGATCTTCGCCTCCGGCGCGGCGATCGGGGCGGGCATCGAGGTCGCCGTGGAGCACGCGGTCGGCAAGGCGCACATCTCCCAGCTGGCCGCGAACGCCTCCGTCATGGTCCCGTCGGCGCTCTTCCTGCTGATGGTGTGGCTCCTGCACTCCCGCCACTTCAAGCGCGGCCCCGCGCAGCAGCTCACGCTGCCGCTCTCCGCCGTGGCCATCCTGGCCTGCACCTGGACCGGTACGTACGCGGTGCTGTACGCGGGCCTGGTCGCGGCGGCCACGGTCGCCGTCGGCCTGACCCTGTCCACGCGCACCCCCCGCTGACCGGGGAGGCCCGCTCCTGGGCAGCGGCGCCGGGCCGGGCCGTCACTCCCGCAGCCCCGGCGGCGTTGGGCAGGGCATGACGCTCCCCGCACAACGCCCCGGCCAGGCACCCGGCCGGGAACTGGCCGAGCCGGGCTTCTGGCAGGCACCCCCCGCCCACCGCCTGGAGGCATTCGCCCGGCTCCGGGCGCAGGAATCCCCCGTCTTCGTGCCGGAAGGGCCCGGGCACGGGCACTGGGCCCTCGTCCGGCACGCCCAGGTGCAAGAGGCCAGCCGGCTGCACAAGGTCTTCGCCAGCGCCCCCGGCGTGACCACGCCCGAGCCCGCCCGCTGGGTCCGCGCCCTGTTCGGGGACTCGATGGTCAATCTGGACGGCCCCGACCACGCCCAGCTCCGCAAGATCGTGCAACGGGCGTTCACGCCCCGGCTGCTGGCGGCGGCCGAGGCCGACATCCACGCCGTGGCCACCCGCATCGTGGACGACGTACTGGCCGAGGAGCCCGACGAGTTCGTCTCGGCGGTGGCCTCCCGCCTGCCCCTGGAGGTCATCTGCAACATGATGGGCATCCCGGAGCACTACCGCCCCGAGATCGCCGACCGCGTCAACCACGCCTCCGAGAACATCGGCGTGGAGCGCGGTCTCGCCACCCGCCTGCGGATGCCCGGCCGCGGCCTGCGGGCGCTGGCCCGGATGCAGCGGATGGTGGCCGGCATCGGGCGGGAGCGGCGCAAGAACCCCACCGCCGACCTGATCTCGGCGCTGGTCTGCGCGAACGTCGACGGCCAGGCCCTCGGCGCCCGCCAGCTCGGCGCTTTTTTCTCGCTCCTGATGGTCGCCGGGGTGGAGACCACCCGCAACGCGATCACGCACGGGCTCACCCTGCTGACCGACAACCCCGGCCAACGCGACCTGCTGCTCTCGGACTTCGAGAAGTACGCCGACGGCGCGGTGGACGAGATGATCCGCCACTCGACGCCGATCATCCAGTTCCGCCGGACGGTCGCCTCCGAACACACCCTGGGCGGGCACTTGTTCCGCCCGGGCGACAAGGTGGTCCTGTACTACGCCTCCGCCAACCGCGACGAGGCGGTCTTCCCCGACCCCGACGCCTTCGACATCACCCGCTCGCCCAATCCCCACCTGGGATTCGGCGGCGGCGGACCGCACTTCTGCCTGGGCGCGCACCTGGCCCGGGTGGAGATGAAGGCGCTCTTCGGCGAACTGCTCACCCGGCCGGTCGGGCTGCGCGCGGTGGGCCTTCCCGATCTGGCGGGGTCGAACTTCGACAACCGGGTCCGCTCGCTCAAGTTCACCTTCGAACGGCCCTGAGGCCGGGACCGGGACCGGCCACCGGGCAGGCTGGGAGCCCGGCGGCCGGAGCCGTGGTGGCGGCGCGGCCCGGTGCGCGGCTACTTCTTCAGGCGCCGCACGGTCAGCACGCAGTGGGCGCTGCCGGTGAGCACCGCCTCGTCCCCCGCGAACGCCTGGAGGGTCTCCGCGTCGACCGGCTTGCCGGGAACCGCCTCGGGCCAGGCGCGCGTGGCGAACAGGAAGTACGCCTGCCCGCTCTCGTCCGCCGCGGCGACCCACTCGTCGGGGGCGGTGCACTTGGCGTTCATCCCGGGCAGCGTGAGCGCGATCTGGTTGCCCTCCAGCAGGATCTGCACGGGGAAGGCGGCCGGGTTGCGGGTGCCGTCCATGACGACGTCGCCGATGGGCAGGCCGATCTCCTCCAGCAGCCCGCGGGCCGCCGCCTCGCCGGCCTCCCGGCCGCCCGGGCCGTCGCCGAGGGTGTAGGCGAGGAGGTACGGGATGTCGTGGGCCTCGGAGGGGTCGCCGATCCAGGCGAGCACCGAAAGGGTGCCGAGCTGGGACCGGTCGATTTCGGCTTGAGTAGAAGTCATGCGCCGCACCCTAGTGGTCTGCCGCCCGGGCCTTTCACGGCCTTTCACCCGCGCGGGCTAGACGGCCCAGAATCCCCCTCCGGAATTCGCCTGGATGTTCGCGTCCTGGTACTGGAGCCGCTCAATGCGAGCGTTTTCCGGGATTTCGAACACCACCCATCCCTCCGCCCGCTCACCGACCGCGAGGGAATCGAAGACGAGGGGTTTGCCGGTGGTCAGTTCACCGGTGGGCACCACCGGGTGGCGCTGCCCCGCGCTGTCGTGCGCCCACATGCGTCCGAGCGCCCCGTACGAGGCCCCGCCGACGTTGACGAACGACATCGAGGCGGCCACCCAGCGCTTGCCGGCGGGCGGGGCGAAGTTCTTCTCCACGCTGACCGCGGGGTCCACGTACGCGCTCAGCACCGCCTCCAGGTGCCGGCCGACCTGCTGGCCGTGCACCCGTACGGCTTCACCCACACGGGCATCCTTCGCACCGGTCCGCGCGCTCGCCCCCTCGGCGGCCGGCAGCCCGTCGTCCACCACGACGGCGGGCGCCGCGGCGGGGGCGACGGCGGCCCCCTCGGGCGCGCTCTGGCAGGCCGTGGCGCCGACCACCAGCAGCGGGAGGAGGACGACGGCGCACCGCGGGAAGCGGAAGGCGGAACGGAAACGGACGGGGGCGGCGGACTGGCGCATGCGGGGATCCCTCCGGGGACGTATTTCGGTCAGTCTCACGCGCCCGAGCGGGGAATTGCACACACCGACACGAGTACGCCCGGCGGGCGTGTGCGGCGAGTTGCCCGCCGACTGCCAGCACAATTCGTTCCGACGGAATCCCGCCACCCGCATCCACCCGGAGGAACGATGGGTATTCACGGAACCCGCATCGCCCTGGCAGCCCTGTCGGCACTGGCCGCCACGGCGGTTTTCACCGCACCCGCCGGTGCCACTTCTTTCGACCAGGGAATTTCCGTACAGCCGTACGGTCATATCTCCGAGGACGGAAAGGTCACCCTTTCCGGCACCTACCACTGCTCGAGCCCGTCACCCGTGGGGGCGAAGCTCCAGATCGCGGCGGCCGTCGTCCAGGACGGCACGCGGGTCGCCTTCGGCGGCGGCGAGGCGCGGTGCGACGGACGGGAGCACGAGTGGGAGGCGACCGGCACGCTCCAGTTCACGCCGGCCGTCCACCCGGGCCCGGCGCTCGCCGAGGCCCAGCTCAACGAGATCCACTTCTCGGGGCTGATGCCGCGCTCCATCGAGACGGTCGCGGAGGACCGCCAGGAGATCCGGCTGACCGTCCGCCACTAGGCGGCCGCTCCGACCGAGGCGTGCCCGGCCGGTAGCCGCCGCTACCGGCACTCGGGCGCGACGTCCGTCATCGACATGAACGCCACCGACTGGCACCCGGGGTCCGCGTGCGGCCGCCCCGTCGTCCAGTCCACGACCGTCGGTACTCCGGCGGCCAGCAGGAGCAGGGCCAGGATGCCCGTCGCGGCGCCTTTGCTCAGCCTGCGCACAGCACGATCCGTTCCATACCGCGCATCATCGCCCCGCCCCGGGCCGTCCACAACTCGGGGTGACGGCCCGGTCACCCCGCGCTCCGGGGGCTGCCGGCGGCGTCGAACTCGCACCAGACGGCCTTGCCCTCGCCCCGGGACTCCACGCCCCAGTGCGTCGCCAGCGCGTCCACCAGGAGCAGCCCGCGCCCCGTGGTGGCCGCCTCGCCCGGGGTGCGCCGGCGCGGCCACACGCTGGAGCGGTCCTTGACCCACAGCCGGATCCGCCGGACCGGCTCGGGCAGTACCTCCATCGTCAGCACCGCCCCGCCGTCGGTGTGCAGCAGGGCGTTGACCAGCAGTTCCCCGGCGGCCAGTTCCACGTCGTCGGCGAGGTCCGGCATGCCCCAGTCGCGCAGCGCCTGGCGCAGGGCGTAGCGGGCCTCCGAGAGCCCCTCCGGGTCCGCCTGGTGGATGTACTGGTGGATGCGCGGGGCGCGGTGGGTGCCCGGGTCGGGCGCCCGGCGCAGCACCAGCAGGGCCACGTCGTCCCCGGAGCCCCAGCGCTCCCAGAGCCGGTCCGAGAGGTGGTCGGCGAGGGCCCCGGCCTCCTGCGGGCCGCTGCGGACCGCGTGGGCGAGCGCGTCCATGCCCTGGGTGATGGCGGTGCCCGGCTCCTCCACCAGGCCGTCCGTGCACAGGACGAGCGTCTCCCCGGGCACCAGGTCGAGACGGGTCTCGGGGAACTCCTCCTGTTCGAAGACGGAGGCCAGCCCGAGCGGCAGGCCGCCGCGCACGTTGGGCCAGCCCGTCCTTCCGTCCGTGTGCCGGATCAGCGGACCGAGGTGGCCCGCGCGCACGGCCCGCACCCCGCCCGTCTCCAGGTCCACCTGCGCGTACATGCAGGTCGCGAAGCGCTCGGTGTCCAGTTCGGCGAGGAAGCGCGAGGCCCGCGCCAGCACGGTGGACGGCGGATGCCCCTCGCCCGCGTACGCCCGCAGCGCGATGCGCAGCTGGCCCATGATCGCCGCCGCGTGCGTGTCGTGGCCCTGTACGTCGCCCACCACGATGCCGACCCGGTCGCGGGGCAGCGCGATGACGTCGTACCAGTCCCCGCCGACCTCCCGCCCGCTCCAGGCGGAGTGGTAGCGGACCGCGATCTCCCCGCCGGTGATCTCCGGGATCCGCCGGGGCAGCATGGCGGCCTGCAGGCCCGTGGCGAACTCCCGCTCCTGGTCGAAGAGGAGCGCGCGCTGGAGGGACTGGGCCACGATGCCCGCGAGCCCAAGGCAGAGGTTGCGCTCCTCCGGGCTGAACTCGCTGCGGCGCCGGTAGAAGAGGACCAGGCCGCCGATGGCCTGGGCCTGCGCGATCAGCGGCAGATAGGCGGCCGCGTCGAACCGGATCCGGCTCAGGTAGTCGCGGAGCAGCGGGAACTCCTCACCGAGCGCGGTGAGCGAGGTGACGAAACGTGCCTGCCTGCTGAGCACCGCCTGGGACAGCGGCAGCGAACCGTCCAGCCGGGTGAACCGCCGCTCGCTGAGGATCTCCAGGGTCTCCCCGCTCAGCGCGATGATCTTCATGGTGCCGCCCTCGACCAGCCCCAGGGCCAGCCCGTCCGCGCCGAGCCGCTCCAGCGCGCCCGCCCCGGTCAGCGTGGCCGTGACGTCGTCGACCGTCACCGCCCGCGAGAGCGCCTCCGTGGTCCGCTGGACGATCGTCGTCTGCTGGGCCCGGGCCGTCTCCAGCTTGCGCAGCATCGTGGCCTGGGCGAGCTCCGCCGTCGCGTCCCGGACGATCCCCACGATCCGCCGCGGCTGCCCGTCCCCGTCCCGCAGCACCCGGCCCTGGGTGTGCGTCCACTGGTCGCGGCCGTCGCGCCGCTTCACCGTGAAGTAGGCCCCGTACGACTCGGCGCCGCCCTCCAGGACCCCCCTGACGGTCTCGGCCAGCCGGGCGCCGTCCTCCGGCGTGATCCGCAGCCCGAGCCCCTCCGGGGTGCCGTCGAACCCCTCCGGCTCCAGGTCGAAGACCGACATCCCGGCCTCGTCCAGGGCGAGCGAGCCGGCCTTCAGGTCCCACTCGAAACTGCCCATGCCGTTCAGCGCGAGCCGTTCCCCCGGCCCGGTCTCGGGAGTCTTCCGGTCCTGCTCGGGACGGTCGCGCTCCGCCGCTGCCACGAGACACACACCACCTAACGGCCGGGCCAGCACGGCTGGGAGATCAGCCGCTCCCACTCCTCGTCAGGATGCCCCGGAAGGGTGCGCCCGGCCTCCCGCCAGCGCTTGACGAGGGAGAGGTAGATCGGCGGCTGGACGGAGTGGGACCCCGTCGCGTACGGGCCGCGGTCGTACCCGGGGGGCCGGGCCGTCGCGGGCTGTTCGCTGCGGCTGCCGGGAATCCGTACCCAGCCACGGCCCTGTGCTCGCTCCGCGCTCATCGCGGACCCCTCTCACCGCCGGTCTCACTGCGGATCACACCGCAGCTACGTCTTGGCATGCCCGGCTGCGGCCCGGGAACACCGGGCCCCACCGGTGGAGCCCGGCAGCGGGCCCCGCGCGCCGAGCCGTTCGCGGACCCCTCTCACCAGTCTCCCCGCCGTGAAGCCCGCACCGTGCACGAATCGCATGGAAGGGCCGAATGAGGGAGCCGTCAGCAGCCCCGCGAAGAACAGGCCGGGCCACGAGGACTCGAAGCCCGGGCTCAGCTCCGGCGTCCCGCTGTCGCACACGGTCTCCAGCGCGGCCCGCAGCCCCGCGTCGAGCAGTTCCAGGCGGGCCAGGTCCGGGGTGAACCCGGTGGCCGCGATGACGTGCGCGGTGTCCAGGACCACGGACTCGCCGGCCCTGGTGGTCAGCCCCAGCCGGGTCCGCTCGCCCACGGCGACCGCCCGGTGCAGCTGGTGCCCGAGCAGGGCGGGGACGCGCCGCTCGAAGCGGTCCCGCAGCCACCAGGCGCCGGCCGGGCCCAGCGCCGTCGCCGCGATCCGCGCCCGGGTGGCGGCGGGCAGCCGCCGCACCGCCCAGGGCAGCTCCGACCACACCCAGCTGCGCCAGCCGGTGCCGAGCCCGCTGTGCGGATCGCGCAGGGCGCGCAGCGCGGGGCGGCTCAGGGGCTGCGGCACCGCGTTCCAGTTCAGCTGCGAGCGCCGGGCGACCAGGCACGGCCGGGCGCCCTGCTCGGCCAGCAGGGCGGCGGTCTCCAGGGCCGCCTGCCCGGCTCCGAGCACGGCGACCTCGAGGCCGGCGAAGCGGCTCAGGTCCCGGTGGCCGCTGCTGTGCGAGTAGTGGCCCGGGGGCAGCTCGCGCAGCGCCGGGGGGTGGTGGGCGAACGGCATCACCCCGACCGCGAGGGCGACCGTACGGGTCAGGACCGGCGGTCCCTCGGCGGTGCGGACGCGGAAGCCGTCACCCTGCGGGGTCACCTCCGTGACGGTCACCTCCTCCACCTCGGGCGCGGCATGGCGGGCGAACCACATCCCGTACGAGCTGAACGTGCCGATCGGCAGCGGAGTGCCGTGTTCCGCGACCAGTCCCCGGGTGGCGCAGTAGTCGGCCAGGGTGTGCCGGCCGTCGGGCGCGGACAGGTTGGAGGACCAGGGCTCCGACTTCAGGTACATGCCCTCGGGCATGTGGTCGCGCCAGGAGGCCATCGGCCGCCCCAGCAGCCGTACGTCGAGCCCCGCACCCGCCGCGTGCGCGGCGATCGACAGCCCGTACGGGCCCGCGCCGACCACCACGAGATCCTCCATCCGGCTCACGGCCGTCCTTCCACTGTCGTGCTCAACGGGTCACCAGCTCGTCCGGCGCCGGTGCCTCCGGCGGCGCGGGCCGGGAGGCGGATCCGCCCGCGGCGGGCGGCTGTTCGCGCCCCCGCTGGCGGGGCGCCCGGACGGTCGCGCGGACGGTGCGCCGCCCCCGCGGAGCGGGGACGCCCCGCAGCGCGCGGGCGCCCTTGCCGCATCCTCGTCCGAGGAAGGCGAGGAGCATCGCCAGGAACGGCAGCAGGTCGTCGACGGCGAACCAGGCGGCCTCCACCCGGCCCCGGCCCCTCGCCGCCGGCCGCCCGGGCCGGCCCGCCGTCACCGTCCCCGGCGCCGTCGCCCGCTCCGGGCCGGCCCGCCGGACGGCGGCCGCCTGCGGGCCCCGGTCCGCGGCGCCGCCCACCCGGTCGGCCGCCGCCGGACCCGCGGAGGCCACCGCCCGCACCGCCCCGAGGCGGCCCCGCACCGCGGCCAGCAGCGCGTAGTTCTCGGCGACGAACACCCGGCCCGGACCGCCGGCGGGCTCCGGAACCCGCTGGCCCGTCAGATCCAGGTACATCGCCTGTACGACGTCCAGCCCGGCCGCGTCCGTGAACAGCCGGAACTGCGCGCCCGGACGCGGGTTGAAGTCCACCAGCCGGAAGGTGCCCCGCTCGTCCCGGCGGAAGTCCAGGTCCAGGATCCCCTGGTAGCCGAGGCGTTCGGCGAGCCGCAGCCCCGCCTCCTCCACCTCGGGGTCCGGCAGCCAGCGGCCCACCGCCGTCAGCCCCGTCCGCACCGGCCACGACAGCTCCTTGCGGCCCGATCCCGCCAGCAGCGGACGCCCGCCCCGGGCGAAGGCCCCGTGGAAGAACCAGTCGGTGTCCGGCCCGCCCGGCAGGAACCGCTGCAGCAGCAGCCGGCTGCCGGCCTCGGCGGAGCGCTCGTACAGCCGCCGCGCCTCGGCGACGGTGTGCACCAGCGTGGTGCTGCGCAGCCCGTCGGCCGCGGCCGGCAGCAGCCAGGGCCTGCTCCACTTGGCCACCACCGGCAGGCCCAGCCGCCACGCGGCCCGCGCCGCCTCGCCGCCGCTCGCCGGGATGACCGTCTCCGGGTGCGGGACGTCCCAGCGCGCGCAGAGCCGCGACAGCTCGGCCTTGTCGGCCACCCGGGCGGGCAGGTTGTCGGGCTGATGGGGAATCCGGAAACGGTCCGTCAGCATCGGCGCGACCCGCGACACCGTGATCGCGCTCAGATCGTCCATGGCGACCAGCACCGCCGGCCGGCCGATCCGCTCCGACACCCCGGTCAGACACTCGAGCAGCGTCTCCGGCGCCTCGGGGTCCACCCCGCCCACCGGCCCGTCGTGCACGGCCCGCAGATAGCGCGAACGTCCCATGGGACCTCCCCCGGCCTCGACGACGGCATGGACCTCCACGCCCCGGCGGCCAAGGGATCTGACGGCGCCGAGGGTTCCGTGGTGGAACGGATTGCGATCGAGTCTGAGCAGAACGGCGGGCACATGGCTGAGAAACGCGTGCATGACAGCGGTGTCTTTCACCTAGTCGGACCAAGCGGGGAGGATGCGCAGCTGCGAATGGCCTACGGGGCGGTCACCGGACAGGGCATTCGTCAGATCTGATGCCTAACGTCTTTGGCAAGCACACCGATTCAGGAAAGCTCGGGAGACGCCATGCCCAGACCACGCCGCCGACTGGCGAGCACCTGCATCGGTACGGTCGCGGCCGGACTGCTCGCCACCGGGGCCGCGCTCGCGGACCCCGCGAAGGAACGGTCCCAGGGCTCGGACATCGCCATGGGCGCCTATCTCGACTACGGGCCGCCCGGCGTGGCCCGGATCCCGTACCTGTCGCGCTGGCTCGGCGGCAAGCAGATCCGGGTCGGGCACACCTACCTGCCCGGCGACCAGTGGGCGGGCATCGAGGGCAACGTCGGCTTCCTGGAGGACTGGGCCCGTTGGCGCCGGGCCGCGGACGACCGGATGTTCGTCCTCAACGTCCCCATGCAGGAGCGCAACGAGGGCCGGGTGCCCGACTACCGGGTGGCACAGCTGATCAGGGCGGGCGCGCAGGGCCGGTTCGACCGGCACTTCGAGCGGCTCGCCGAGCGGCTGGTGGCGCTGGGCGTGCCGGACACGGTCATCGTGCTCGGCTGGGAGATGAACGGAATCACCTACACCCACCGCTGCGGGCCGGACCCGCAGAACTGGAAGGTGTACTGGAAGCGCGTCGTCACCGCGATGCGGTCCGTGCCCGGACAGAAGTTCAAGTTCGACTTCGCGCCCAACAGGGGCAAGGACGCGATCGGCTGGACGAAGTGCTACCCGGGCGACGACTTCGTCGACATCATCGGAATGGACTCCTACGACCAGGGTCCCGGCGAGAACTTCGACGACCAGATCACCCAGCCCTACGGGCTCCAGAAGCACGTCGACTTCGCGAAGGCACACGGCAAGCAGATCTCGTACCCGGAGTGGGGGCTGTTCCGGCGCGGGGACAATCCGGAGTACGTGCGGCGCATGCTGAAGTGGATCGAGCAGCACAAGCCGCTCTACCACACCATCACCGACTACTGCCCGCACGGCGTGTGGCAGTGCAAGCAGAACCCGCAGTCCTCGAAGGTCTTCCGCGAGGCGCTGCGTCCGGAGGTTCCCGGCCCGGTCGTCCCGACCCCGGTGGTGCCCACGCCCGTGGTCCCGACCCCGGTGGTCCCGACGCCGGTGGTCCCGACCCCGGTGGTCCCGACGCCTGTCGTACCCTCGCCGCTCGTCCCGACGCCGGCCGTGCCGACCCCGGCCGTCCCGACACCGGACCTCCCGACCCCGCAGGTCCCGACCCCGGCCGTCCCGACACCGGACCTCCCGACCCCGCAGGTCCCGACCCCGGCCGTGCCGACCCCGACCCCGACCCCGACCCCCGTGGACCCGACTCCCGCCGTGCCCACGCCCGAGGTCCCCACGCCCCTCCCGAGCCCCTCCGAGGCCCCGACGCCCGAGGTCCCCAAGCCCTCGCCCGTGATCCCGGCCCCGGTGACCCCGAGCCCTGCCGTCCCCACGCCCGAGGTCACGCCCCCGGTGACCCCGAGCCCGCTGGTCCCGACCCCCGGGGTGCCCGAGCCGACGCCCGTGCCCTCGCCGGCCGTGCCGACGCCGCAGGTCCCCACACCCTCCGAAGCCCCGATCCCGACCGCGCCGGCCCCCACCCCCGTGCCGTCGCCCGAGCCCACGCCCTCCCGACCGACGCCGCAGCCGCTGCCGGAACCGGCGAAGCCGCCGGTCAACAGCAAGGAGTGGTGCGTACCGCTCAACTTCGGCGAGTGGCTCTCCAAGCTGGTCGGCAAGCAGTCGGTCTGCGTCAAGGTCGACATGGGCGAGGGCTCCGGCTTCTGGCCCTTCTAGACCGGTCATCGCACCCGCAGTTCGTTGAGCCGCGCCCGCCAGTCCCTGGCGGCCGGCAGCGCCTCCCGCAGCGCGTCCACCGCCCGCTCGCGCCCCGTCACCTGCGACTCGTGCAGCCGCAGCAGGGGCGCGAGCGCGCTGGTCGCCAGCAGGAACCGCTGGTTGACCACGGTCTCGGGCCGCCAGTGGTTCTTGTACGGCTCGTTGCCGCGCAGGAAGCTCACCACCGGGCGGCCGTCGGCGAGCGCCCGCCCGGCGTCGTGGCGCAGCAGCAGCGTCGCCACGTCCACCTTGCGCGCGCGCAGGTCCGGATCGGCGCCGTACAGGTAGCCGCCGCTCAGCCCGGCCGACAGCAGCGTGACGTTGGCCGCCACCACCTTGCCGTCCAGCCGGAACTCCGTCAGCCGGGCCTCCCCGGCACGCACCATCCGGCGGGTGGCCCGGGTCAGGTGCTCGGCGAACCGGGGCCTGAGGTGCTCGGGGGTCACCCCGCGGCCGCGCCACTGCTTCTCGTGGAGCCGCAGCAGGGTCCGTACGGCACGCGGCACTTCCTGCTCGCCGGCCTCGCGCTCCTCGATCCCGGCCGCGTCGGTCTTGCGGAGCTTGGCCCGGACCCGCTGGCCACCGGAGGCCGGCATCCGCTTGACCAGCTCGTCGAACGGCAGCGCGGGCAGCTCCATGCACGTGGAGTCGCGGAGCCGGGCGCCGACCCCGGGCCAGTACTTGTACAGCGCCTCGGCCGCGGCCCCGGGGCGGACCTCGCGCAGGTCGACCACCGCGCCCCGGGCCGCCCGGTGCAGCCCGCGGGCCAGCGCCGGGACGACCTGGTCGGCGTGCTCGGCGGACACGAGCACGTCGAAGTAGTCGGTGATGGGACCGCCGAGCGGCACCAGCAGCGGCAGCGGCCGGTGTACGAGCATCAGCGCGGCCGCGCCGACCAGTTCCCCGCCGCGCCGCACGAGGACGATCCGGAGCCGGCCGTCCTTCCCGTACGACAGCCACCAGGAGTGCAGCCAGGCGTGGCTCTGGAACGGGGTCGCGGTGGGACAGGCACGGACGAGCCGGTTCCACGGCTCCTCCAGCGCGGCGAACTGCCGGGGGTCGCGGCACAGCGTGACCGACAGGGCCGCGGCGGGGCCCGAACTCATCGGACGGACTCCTTCTCCTTGGTCTCGGCGTGCTCACCCTGCGCGGGGAGCGATGCGTACTCCTCGACGGCCGGGTGCTCCACGGACACCCGCGGCCGCGCGTGCACCGGCTCCTGCTCCTGCTCCTGCTCCTTGCGCCGGGCGGGCCGGGCCAGCAGCCACAGTCCGCCCAGGAGACCGCCGGCGCACATCCCGACGGCGCCGCCGAGGGCGGCGGACGGGGAGGCCGGGTCTGTGGGAGCGACGGCCTGGTTGAACAGCAGCAGCTGCACGCCCGTGTTCTTCGCGGCCTGATTGCTGCTCAGGGACAGCGCGTCGGCGACGGCGTTGGCGATGTCGGCGGCCTCTGCCGGGCTCTTGGAGGTACCGGTGATCGCGATCATCGGGGACTCGGGCGAGGTCTCGGCCCGCACCTGGGTCCGCAGCTGGCGCGCGCCGATGCCCGCGCGGGGCTGGGCGTAGGCGAGCGTGGAGCTGCTGGTGGCGATACGGGCGTAGGCCTGGGCGAAGCCGAGGGCGGTGGCCGGCTCCGTGGTGTCGTCCGGCACGGCGACGACGTAGCTGGTGGCGGCGTACTCGGGGGCCTTGAGCACCCCGTACGCCCCACCCGCGGCCAGCCCCAGCAGGGCGCACGCGGGCAAGGGCCACCAGACGGGGGGCGGCAGCAGCCGCGGCCGCAGCCGCAGCCGCCGCTTCCCGGACCGGTGGTCGGACTTCTTCTCGGACTTCTTCCCGGGCTTCGCCTCGGGCTTCGTCTCGGACTTGTTCTCTGACGTGTTCTCGGGCTTCTTCTTGTCGGCGCTGTCGGCCATGGGTCTGCTCACTTCCTGAAGGGTGAAGGGGGGTTCGTTCCTGCCACGTCGGCGTTTGCGGCGCTGGGGGCACCCCCAGCGGCGGCTGGGGGAGGGTCTGGGGGCAGCGCCCCCGGCGAGGGCGCCGCCCCCGCACGCGGACCCGCCCGCCCCGGCGCAGCCGGCACGGCAGCCGACAGCGCGAGGTCGTACACGTCCAGCAGCTGCCGCGCGCTGCGGGCGATGTCGTAGCGGCGGACCACCGGCGGCGGCGGCAGCCGCCGGGAACCCGCCTCCATGTGCCCGCGCAGGGCCGCGATCAGCTCGTCCGTGCCGGTACCGATGCGCCGCGCGCCGGGGGCCTGCGCGGCGGGCAGGTCGTCGATGGCCGGACAGGTGACGTGCAGCACCGGCAGCCCCGCGGCCAGCGCCTCGACCACGGCCAGCCCGAAGGCCTCCTCCCGCGAGGGCGAGACGAAGACGTCCATGGCGGCCAGCAGCGCCGGGATCCCCGGGGTGCGGCCGTCGGCGCTGTCGCCCAGCGGGTCCCGCTCCCCCAGCAGGTGGATCCGGCTCTGCGCGCCCAGCTCGGCGGCGAGCAGCCGCAGCGCCGCGCGCTCGGGCCCGTCCCCGGCCAGCAGCAGGTGCGCCCCGGGCAGCGCGGCCACGGCCCGCACCAGGACGTCGAACCGCTTGCCCGGCACCAGCCGGCCGACCCCGCCGACGACGAAGGCGCGCTCCGGCAGCCCGGTCCGGGCCCGGGTGGAGCGCCGTACGCCCTCGTCGAAGCGGAAGCGGATGGACTCGATCCCGTTCGGTACGACGTGCACCCGTGCGGCCGGCACCCCCCACCCCTCCAGCCGGGCGGCCACGGTGTCCGAGACCGCCACGGTCGCGGCGCCCAGCCGCTCGCTGGCCAGGTACAGGGCGCGCACCCCGCCGGACAGCGGCCGCCCCTCGATCTCGGCCTCGCCGAGGGAGTGCTCGGTGGCCACGGTCGCCCCGGCGCCCGCGATCCGGGCCGCGAGGCGCCCGTACACGCAGGCCCGGTACAGATGGGTGTGGACGAGGTCGTACCGGCCGCGCCGGATGAACTTCACCAGCCTCGGCATCGCCCCCAGGTCCCGGTTGCCCCGCATCCCGAGGTGCACCACCCGGATCCCGTCGGCGCGCAGCCCCTCGGCCACCGGCCCCGGGTTGGTCAGCGTCAGGACGTCGCAGCGCATCGGCATGTGCCGCAGCAGCAGCCGCAGTTGCTGCTCGGCGCCGCCGACCCCGAGCCCGGTGATGATGTGCAGGGCCTTCACGGGAGGACCACCCGCCGCAGCTCCCGCACCTGGTGGCGCACCTGCTTGATCCGCAGCCGCGCGCCGCCGTCGGCCTGGCTGACGTGCGTACGGGGCAGGGCGTGCGGGCCTTCGAGCCGTCCGGGGTCGATGGCGCACGCGTACCCGTACCCGGCGGCCCGGGTGGCGGCGACGACCCGGGCGTCGAGGTGTCCGTACGGGTAGCAGAACCCCTCGGGCAGCGTCCCGGTCAGCTCGCGCAGCAGGTCGCGGCTGCCCCGCAGCTCCTGCTGGAGCACGTCGTCCGTGGCCGCGGTGAGGTCCTGGTGGAGCAGTCCGTGCGAGCCGATCTCCTGCCCGGCCTCGGCGACTTCGCGGATGCCCTCGGCGGTGAGCAGGGACTTGCGCGGACCCAGCGGGTCCCACACGTTGTCCACGCCGAGCCGCCCGGGCAGCACGAAGAGGGTGGCGGTGCAGCCGTGGCGGCGCAGCAGCGGGAGGGCGTGGGTCAGGAAGTCGGTGTAGCCGTCGTCGAAGGTCAGCCCGACCAGCCCGGCCGCGCGTCCGGCCGACCGGGCCCGGAGCAGTTCGCCGACCGACACCCCGCGCAGCCCGCGCGAGCGCAGCCACAGCAGCTGGCCCTCCAGGGCGCGGGGGGTGACGGTGATCCCGTACGGGTCCTCCGCGGGGTCGGTGAACTCGGCGACCGAGTGGTACATCAGGACCCACGGCGATGCGGTCCGGCGGGTGGGGACCACCACGGCGGCGGGCGCCGTGTCGGTGTCAGCGGACATTGCGGAACCTCTGCGTGAACTGGGAGGTGAACCGGCCGATCTGACCGGGGAGGGCGGTGACTTCGAGGGCCCGTATGGCGGTGCCGGTGGCTCCGAACATGGCCGGGACCAGCAGGCAGCCGAGGGCGGCGCTGAGCATCGGGTCGGGGATCATGGGCCCGGCGATCCAGCCCGTGGCGCAGGCGGCGGCCGCGGACACCGCGAGCCGCCCGATGCTGACCGCGACCCGCCGGACCTGGATGGGGACGATCCGGGAGCCCAGGCCGGTGAGCAGCAGGACGGCGGTGGTGGTGATGCCGGCCGCGTTGGCGGCGGCGATGCCGTAGGTGCCCCACCAGCCGACGGCGAGGGCTCCGGCCACGATGTTGACGAGCAGTCCGGCGCCCATCGCGAGCGCCGGGAACCAGGTGGGCCGGGCGGTCGAGAAGAAGGGCCGGGACAGTGCCCCGACGAGGCAGTGGCCGAGGAGTCCGAATCCGTAGACCCGCATGACGGAGGCGGTGGCGAGGGTGTCCTGGTGGGTGAAGGCACCGCGCTCGAAGAGGACCTGGATGATCTGGGGCGCGTAGCCGATGACGAGGGCGGTGCCCATGAGGACGGCGAGGCAGGCCAGCGCCAGGTCCTGCTCGACGCGCCGCCGGGCCTTCTCCCGCTCCCCGCCGGCCATGGCCTGGGCGACGACGGGGAAGGTGACGGTGCAGATCATCAGGGAGAGCACCATCGGCATCTGCGCGACCTTCTGCGCGTAGTTGAGGTGCGAGATGGCGCCCGGCGGGAGGGATGCGGCGAGGAACCGCTCGACGAGCACCTGCGACTGCCGGAACACGGCGAAGAAGATCACCGGGGCGATGACCCCGAAAGCGATGAGGGTGGGCCGGTCGCGGTCGCGCTGGCAGCGGGGGGCGCCCTTGGCCCGCGACGGTCCGAAGCCCACGTTCCGGACGAACGCGGGCAGTTGGACGAGGACCATCAGCAGTCCGCCGGCTGCGACACCGACGGCCGCCGCCCGCACCCCCCACAGGGCGTGCAGCGCGAACATGGTGCCGATGATGCCGACGTTGTACGAGACGTAGATCGCGGCGGGCGGCACGAAGGACCGGTGCGCGCGCAGGGCCGCGCTGAAGTATCCGGCGATGCCGAAGGAGACGACGGTCAGGGCCGTCAGCCGGGTGCACTGGACGGCGAGTTCCGGATCGGGCAGGCCGGGCGCGAGTACGGCGACGACCAGTGGTGCGGCCACGATGAGCACGGAGGCCACGGCGGCCAGCAACACGGCCAGCCGCGGCAGCGTCGCCCCCACGAGCAGCCGTACGGGGTCCTGCGCGCGGGCCTCCTTGCGGGTGAGACCGGCCCGGCTGGCCGCCCGCCGGGCCAGGGCGTGGCTGAAGGCGGGCACCATCAGCAGGGCCATGGCGTCCTCGATGAGCAGCGTCGAGGCCATCTCGGGCACGGTCCAGGCGATCAGGAAGGAGTCGCTGTCGTGCCCGGCCCCGAAGAGGTGCGCGATGGTCTGGTCCCGCACCAGGCCGAACACCGCCCCGGCGGCGGTCAGCCCGGCGGTGACGGCGGCGGCCTTGGCCAGGAACCGCCCGAGCGGCGCCGGTCCGTTCCCACTCGCGGCGGGCGTTCCGCCGGGCGCAGCCGGGCCACCGGCGGCGTACGCCGCCACCCGCACCCGCCGGCCGGCGGCACCGGGCACCGCCCCGGCGACGAACCCGCGGTCCCTGGCCACACCACCGCGGCCCGCCGAGGAATCCGCCGAACCCGCTGTCCGGCCGGCCAGCACGGGACCCCGAAGCAACCCGCTGCCGGGATCCGGCACGAAGCCGGGCTCGGCCCCGATCGGGGAGCCCGGCAGGACCGGACCCCGGAGCGGCTCGAGGGCGGGGTCCGGCAGGGAGCCGGGGTCGGCCACGACGGGCTCCCGGAACGGGCCCGGCGAGGCGGCGGGGGCCGGCGTCGGCGTGGCCGTGTCCGGGCCGTCCGGGACACGGGCGGGGCCCGCCCCGGCCGGAGGGCCGGAGGCGGGCCGCCAAGGCGTCGTGTCGGTCACCGGCCGCTCGAACCCTCGGGGACCGGGCCCCGCACAGCCGCGCCGGAGGCGGCGGGCAGCGGCGGCGGGCCGCCCGGATCCGCGTCTCCCCGGGCGGGGAGGGCCCACCAGGCGGCGAGGCCGATGATCACTCCGGTCAGCACGGTGGACGGGCCGCCGATGTCCGCGTACAGGAAGTCGGTCAGCTGCCACACGAACAGGCCGGTCGCGATCAGCCCGCAGTCCCGGATCCGCCCCGCGCCGCCGGAGCCGGAGGCGAGCCGCCGTGCGCCCGCCACCAGCAGCGCCGCCCAGCCGCCCGCCAGCGCGGTCAGCCCGATCAGCCCCTGCTCGCTCAGGATGAGCAGGTACATGTTGTGCGGGGAGAGCAGCGGCTGGCGGACGTACGCCTGCCCCGCGCCCGCGGTGTCACTGCCGGAGGACAGCCCCAGCGAGGCATGCCCGTCCCGGTGGGCCGGGAAGCCCTTCAGCCCCACCCCCACCGCCGGCCGCTCCCGCCACATCGACCCGGCCGCGGCCCACATCGTGTAGCGGTCGGTCACCGACTGGTCGGGCGCGCTGGAGACCTGTGTGATGGAGGTCAGCCGCTCCGCGACCATCTCCGAGCCGACGCCGAGCCCGCCCACCAGGACGACCCCGGCGGCGGCCAGCGCGAGCAGCACCTTCAGCGCCCGCCGGATCCCGGCCAGCAGCATCACCAGCACCGCCGCGCCCAGCGTGGCGATCCACGCGCCCCGGCTGAAGGACAGCACCAGAGGCAGCACCAACGCCAGCGCGCAGCCCCCTGCGATCCGCCGGGCCCGCCGCGGCAGCCCCGGCGCGAGCGCGACGGCCGTCGCCACCACCAGCCCGTACGCGACCACCGTGGCCATGCCCATGACGTCACCGGGGCCGAAGGTGCCCACGGCCCGGATGTCCTCGCCCTGGTACGAGGCCCCGGTGTGGGTCGCGTACTGCACGACGCCCACCGCACCCTGCACCAGCGCCAGGACCACGAAGCACCCGGCGGCGATCCGGAACTCCCCGGCGTCGCGCACCAGCAGCACCACGGCCGCCGGGACCAGTACGAAGACCTGGAGGTAGCGCACGAAGCCCGGCAGGGCGGCGTACGGATCCCCCGCGGTCATCGTCGCGACCGCGAGCCCCACGGCGGGCGCCCCGAGCACGAGCACACCCAGCGGGGTCAGCCCCCGCACCCGCCCGCGCAGGGCCTGCACGGCGCAGACGAAGACCAGCAGCAGCGAGGCCGCGTCGGCCGGGCCGACCTTCCCGGAGGCGGTCGCGTCCCCGGCCGGGAGCGGTGCGAGCAGGAACAGCACGGTCGCGGCGAGCGGCAGCAGCGGCCAGTGCCGCCGCAGCAGCCCCGGACCGCCGGGGCGGTGGGTGCGCCGGACGCCGTTCAGGGATACCGCAAGGCTCATCAGCTGCCCCCCAGCCGGAAGCGGAAGAAGGAGGCCGCGGTGCGGGCCAGGATCCACAGGTCCTGCCACAGCGACCAGGTGTCGATGTAGTGGTTGTCGAACCGGGCCCGGTCCTCGATGGAGGTGTCCCCGCGCAGGCCGTTGATCTGCGCCAGGCCGGTGATCCCGACGGGCATCCGGTGCCGGGCCTCGTAGCCGGGGTGCACGGTGGAGAACTTGGCGACGAAGAAGGGCCGTTCGGGGCGCGGGCCGACCAGGCTCATGTCACCCCGTACGACGTTCCACAGCTGCGGCAGCTCGTCCAGCGAGGACTTGCGCAGGAAGGACCCGACCGGGCTCATCCGCCGGTCGCCCGCGACCGTCCAGCGAGTGGCGGACTCGTGCTCGTCGGCGCGCAGCGTACGGAACTTCAGCAGGGTGAAGGGGCGCCCGTACAGGCCGACCCGCTCCTGCCGGAAGATCACCCCCGGCCCGTCGCAGGTGCGGACGGCCAGCGCGCAGGCGGCCATCACGGGCGCGGCGGCCACCAGCGCGACCAGCGCGAGGGCCGCGTCGATGCCCCGCTTGACCCAGCGCTCCAGCGGCCGCGCGGGCCGGGGCAGCAGGGGCTGCACGGCGTACCCCCACAACTGGTCGGCGGGGTGCGCCAGCCGCATCCCGGTGACCTTGGCGGTACCGGCCGGGTCGGCGAGCCAGAGCCGGCAGCCGTGGTCGTGGAAGAGGCGGACCAGGGAGGCGGTGCGCTCGTCGGCCTCGGGCGGGCAGGTGAACACGGCGTGCCGCACGGAGTTCTGGATGACCGCGCGCCGGATGTCCTCGTGGGTGGTGAGCACGGGCAGCGGGCCGGTGTCGCCCGCGGCGGGCGACGCGGTGTCGGCGAGCCCGACCGGGCGCAAGCCGTACTCGGGGCGGCCGTGCAGGGCGGCGGCCACCGCGCCCGCTCCACCGCCGGGTCCCACGACGAGGGCCGAGGCGGGCCGGCGCAGGCGGGTGCGACGGCGGAACTGGTTGACGGACCCGCGTCCCGCGCACGCCAGTACGACCTGGAGGCACACGGCCGTGACCAGCGCGCTCCAGCTCAGGGCCCGGGCGGGCTCGACGGCGGCGACGACCGCGGCGGCGCCGCACCACAGGACGGCGGACCGCCCGGCCAGCGCGGGCAGTTCGAGGAGCGCCGAGGGCGCGAGCCGCGGCCGGTAGAGCCCGGCCTGCGCGTGCAGCACGGTGAGCAGGACGGCGATGGGCGCGGCCGCCCCGGCCGGCAGGCCCGCGCCGGGCAGGGCGGTTCCGGGCAGGGCCGTCGCGGTGAGTACGGCGGCCAGCGCGTCGGCGGTGAGCAGCGGGAGCACCCCGTCCCGGCGGCGGACCCGCCGCGGGCGTACGGCGGGCCGGGCCTGGCCGGCCCTGGGCCCGCGCGGAGGGTGGATGGCGGTCGCGGCGCGGCGTGCTGCTGCGTTCGGCGCAGGCGCCAAGGCCCCGCCGGCGGGCCCCGTGCCGCCCTGCCCGGTGTGCCGGGCGGGTGCGCTGTCCATCGTCATCGGCTGATGCGCTCCTGGTTCAAGGGCCGGGGCCTGCCCAGCAGTTCGTGGTACAGGCCGGTGACCGCGTCCGTGGTCCGCCGCACGTCGAAGTCGGTCCGGGCGTGCTGCCGGGCCTGCTCTCCGAGTTCGGCGAGCAGCCGCGGTTGTGCGAGCAGCCGTCCCAGGGCCTTGGCCAGTGCCGTCGGGTCCTCCGGTGGCACCAGGCAGAGCCGTCCCTGGCCGGGCGGCAGGCTTTCCCGGGCACCGCTGACGTCGGAGACCAGGACCGGTCGGCCGCAGGCCATGGCCTCGAGCGGGGCGAGCGCCATGCCTTCCCACCGCGACGGCAGTACAACGAGATCGGCGGCCCGAAGCCACGGTCGGATGTCCGGGGCGGCGCCCGCGAAGAGCACCCCGGAGGGGGCGGTGCGGCGCAGCCGTTCGGTGTCGGGGCCGTCGCCGACGAGGGCGAGCCGGGCGCCGGGGACGGTGCCCAGCAGCTCCGGCCAGGCCCGCAGCAGGACGTCCTGCCCCTTCTGCGGGCAGAGCCGGCCCACGCAGACGGCGAGCGGTCCGTCGCCCCGGAAGGCGGCGGGCAGCGGCAGGCCGGCGCGGGCGCGGGCCTTGTCCTGGTCGGGGTCGGGGCCGCCGGGCCGGAAGTGGTCGAGGTCCACGCCGTTGCGGATCACCGACCAGCGGGCCGCGATCCCCTCGGCCTCGCCCGCGCGGCGCTCGGCCTCGCTGACGCAGAGCACCCGGTCGGCCCACCGGGCGGCGTACCTCTCCCAGCGCAGCGCGAGTGCGCCGGTGGCCCCGCCGACGGCGTCGAAGGACCAGGCGTGCGGCTGGAAGACGGTGGGGACGGCGCCGCGGGCGGCGAGCCGCCCGGCCAGCCCGGCCTTGGCGCTGTGGGCGTGCAGGAGATCGGGCCGCACGCGGCGCAGCAGCCGCCGGGCGCCGAGCACTTCGGCGGGCAGTCCGGGTCCGGGGGCCCGTCCGGCGCGCCAGGTGAGCACCTCGGCGCCGGCTTCCCGGGCGGCGTCGGC
The DNA here is from genome assembly GCF_052871255.1 of Streptomyces sp. LARHCF249. Classification (NCBI taxonomy): domain Bacteria; kingdom Bacillati; phylum Actinomycetota; class Actinomycetes; order Kitasatosporales; family Streptomycetaceae; genus Streptomyces; species Streptomyces sp. LARHCF249. Next base: position 53,873 of record NZ_JBIXJQ010000011.1, on the reverse strand, counting down.
GAGCGTTCCGCCGGGCGGGCAGCCGACGACGGCGCGCAGGCCGGCGGCGGTCTGGGCGCGCACGAGATCGGTGACGACCCGGGCGACACCGCCGTCCACGGGCTGGGCTAGGTGGAGGATGGTACTGGGCAGTGCCGCCCATGGCTGTGTGGGCACGTGGAGTGGCCTCCTGCGTTCAGCGGCGCGCGTCTGTCTGAACGAAGAGCACACCGAGGAAATGACCCTGACTTTCGCCCGTGAACCTGAAGCTCAGACTGCGGGCACCACCGGACAGGGCGGGACTCAGGTCGAACACGTCCGCGTCATAGCCGAGATTGTTCACATAATCAGGCTGGCGCACGAACGTTTGCTGTCCGAATTCCGTGATCGTGGAATTCATAACATCATTAAAAGGATTTTCCGGATCGCTGAGACTCACCCGGCGGCCGCTGTCCGCGGTCACGGTGAGTGAGTCCTCCAAGGTGCCCCGGTCCCCGTCGTACGCGACCACCCCGACCCGCCCGGAGGCGCCGGCCGGCACGTCCAGACCGTCCATCGCGATGAGCCCGTCGCCGGTGCCCGGACGGGCGGCGAGCGACTCGAACCCGTCCCACAGCGAGATCCGGCGCACCGGCTCCTGCGGGTGCTCGTACGCGACGACCAGCGTCCAGCCGCCCCAGGCCCCCGCCTCGGAGTGGCCCATGGCGATGTTGAGCTGCGCCACCGTCCACATCCCGGTGCCGCCCTCGCGCACCAGCGGCGTCACGTCGGCCGAGGCCTGGTAGGCGTCGCTGCCGGCGTCCGTACGGTGGCCGATCACCGTGTCGGCCAGGACCTCCTTGTACGCGCCGCCCGGCTCGGCGACCAGCACCCGGCCGTTGTCCTCCGGGGGCTTCTGCTCGCCCACCCGCAGGTTCCCGCCCCAGTACAGGCGGGCGTACGAGACCTTCGCGCCCTGCGGGACCTTGAGCTCGGCGCGGGTGGAGTTGTAGGTGTCCGGGTCCTTGTCGACCTCGCTGTAGAACATCTCGAAGTCGCCGTTGACCCCGGCCGCCCCCCGCTTGACCTCGGCGCAGGGCTCGGCCTGCGGGGACTCCTCCCGGCGGCAGCTGATGCCGGAGTTGGAGGCCCGTACCAGCCCGCCGTGCTGCACGGCATGGTAACGCTGGGTGAACGGAATCCTGGGCATCTCCCGGGGAGCGGGGACGTCTGGAGCGGGGGCCGCCTGCGCAGCGGTAACGAACGCGGAAAGTGTGAGGCCGGACAGCAGAACGAGCGTGCCGAGGATTCTGCGGGAGGAACCCATGACCCCGTCTCCATTTTCGATCAAGGGGACAAAACAGGAGTGAACTTTGTCAGAAATCGGGCTGGAAATCACGTCGGACTCGCTCGTACGGCCTTTTGGGCGATAACACGCACCCTGGAAGTGGGCGGGTCGTTATCGCTTGCACCATTGTTCGAACCGAAATGGCGGAACCCGGGCACGTCCGAACGTCAACCTCGCGGCCCGAAACGGCGGCATCCGGGTGAAGTCACGCAACCCCGCCGGGGGCCGGGCCGTTGACCCAGGTACTCCAGCACCGGGCAATCCTGCAAAAAAGGGACGACAATGATCAAGAAGATGATGGCCACGGCAGCGGTTGCGGCCTCGGTCGCGGGCATGGGCGCCGCCATGGCGCCGCAGGCGATGGCCATCGGGAACGACAACGGCATCAACACCGTGAACGGCAACGGCGCTGCGCAGATCTACGGGAACCAGGCCACCTACGGCAACATGAGCCCGCAGATGGCGCTGATCCAGGGCTCCTTCAACAAGCCCTGCATCGCCCTGCCCGCCAAGGCCAACGTCCAGTCGCTGCTGGCTCTGGTGAACGTCGGCGTCCAGGACATCCCGGTCCTGTCCAACCCGATGAACCAGCAGTGCACCGAGAACTCCACCCAGGCCAAGGGCGACGAGCCGCTCTCGCACATCCTGGACAACATCCCGGTCCTCTCCGGCAACGTCTCCTCCGGCAGCTGACCGAGGGACGCCCCAGCGAGGCCGTCGCACCTACGGGTCGCGGCGGCCTCGCCGCGTGAATGCGCGAATGGCGGCACGCCTTCGACGCGCTTCCCGAATTCCCCGGAGCATCGGGATGAATTCCGGAGGACCACGAAAAACATGCGGTTTCTTTTGCCCGGATCACTCGTTGTTATTTCGGCAGTGGATACGCCTCTGCGGGAAGGATCAAAAAGAAAATGAAGCACAAGAAGGCAGTGGTGCTGGCCGCCGGGGCCCTGATGGCAGCCGGTGCCGCCTCACCCGCCCTGGCCGACGCCGACGCCTCCGGCGCGGCAGTGGGTTCCCCCGGCGTCCTGTCGGGCAACAACGTCCAGGTGCCGATCCACATCCCGATCAACCTCTGCGGCAACAGCGTCAACGTGATCGGCCTGCTGAACCCCGCGTTCGGCAACGTCTGCATCAACCACTGACGAAGCGGCCCGGCCCACACGGGCAAACCTCCTCGGGGTGGCCTCGGAGTGCACGGCGGTGCACTCCGGGGCCACCTTCGATTCAGCACCGGCACCAAGGCCGGTAGACAGGGAAGGACCCATGCGACAGGTACTGAGCCGACAGGTACTGGGCAAGGGGATGCTCACGGCGGCGGCGGCGTCGAGTCTGCTGTCGATCGCGACCGGCGCGGCCTACGCGCATCCGGGAGCGACGGCCGAGGCCTCGCACTCTCCGGGTGTGCTGGCCGGCAACAGCGTCTCGGTACCGGTCACCTTCGCGCCCAACGTGTGCGGCAACAGCGTGGACGGGGGTGCGGCGCTCAACCCTGCGATGGGGAACACCTGCGTCACCACGACCGGCTCGCACACGGACGACGGCTACGACTACGGGCGCTACCTCAGCCCCGAGAACGCCCAGGCCTTCGAGCGCTACCTCGAGGAGCGCGAGGAGCCCCGGGGACCGCGGCACGCGGTGCCGGAGCAGCGCCAGGAGTCGCCGCGCTACGAGCAGCCCCGGCACGGGGAACCCCGCCACGCGGGGCCGAGGCACGCGAAGCCGCGCCAGGAGGAGCCGCGTCACGAAGGCGCCTACGGCGGCCCGGGCGCAGTGGAGGGCGAGGAGGAGTGCGACGACCACCCCGAGTCCGCTCCGCCCCCGCCGGTGCACCACGCGCCCCCGGCGCCCGAGCGGCCCCACCCGATGCCCGAGCCCGTCGCGGAGCACCCGGCCCCGCTGCCCGCTCCGGCCCCGGCCCCGGTCGAGGAGGCGCCCGCCCCGAGTCCCGAGGCGCCCGCGCCCGCGCCGGTCGACGAGGCCCCGCAGCCGCTGCCCGCCCCCGCTCCCGGGCCCGAGCCCGTCCCCGAGGAGGCTCCGGCACCGCTCCCGGCCCCGGTCGAGGAGGCGCCCGCACCGCTTCCCGCCCCGGTCGAGGAGGCGCCCGCACCGCTTCCCGCGCCCGCCCCCGTCGTGGAGGAGGCGCCCGCGCCCGGGCCGCCGCACGGAAGCCGGCCCGTGGAGCACCCGGCACCGGAGGTGGCCCGGCCGGCCGACCAGCCCCCGGCCGCCCCCGCAGGCGACGCTCCCGTCCACCTGCCCCCGGCAGCCGCTCCCGCCCCGGTTCCCGCACCCGCACCGGCCCCCGCTCCCGCGCAGGTGACCGCGCCCATGCTGGCCGAGACCGGCGCGGGACAGCCCGCGGCCGCGGCGGTCCTCGCCTCGGCACTGATCCTCGGCGGCGCCATTCTGTACCGGCGGTCCCGTATCGCCTGACGGCAATACCGGTAATCGGAAGAAATATCGGCCGGAGAATCCCTTGTCGGATTCTCCGGCCGCTGTCATGTACCCGTGCTCCGCGTTTCCGGATCGGCGGGGAATCGTTACGCATGGCGAAAGCGGCGCGACCGGTCGCCGCTGACGCCTCTGCCCACGAAAAGAATGAGGATTTCGATAATGAAGCTCACGAAGGTCGCCGCTGTCGTCGCCGGCTCCGTAGCCGCCCTCGGCGCCGCCGCCCCCGCCTTCGCGGCCGACGCCCCGTCCGAGGTGCCCATGAGCCTGACGAGCGGGGCGACGACGGTGACGGAGGCCGTGAACCCGGTCTCCGAGCAGCTCCCGCAGATCGTCGGCGCCGGTCTGGCCGAACAGGGCGAGCACGTCAACACCGTCCTGGGCACCGTCCAGAGGGTCAACGAGGTCCGCAACAACGTGCCCGGCCAGCTGCTCGGCCTCGCGAACGGCGCCACCCAGGCGTCCCCGCTCCTCGGCGGCGTACAGCTCAACGGCGGCGCCCGCTGAGCGGTCCGTACGTGACTGTGGGCGCCACCGGCGAGGCCGGGGCGCCCACAGTCGTTCTACGACCGGTGTCAGTCGTTGACGCAGACGTTGCCGAACGCGGGGTTCAGCAGCGCGATGATGTTCACGGTGTTGCCGCAGACGTTGACCGGCACGTGGACCGGGACCTGGACCAGGTTGCCCGAGAGGACACCGGGGGAACCCACGGCCGCGCCCTCGGCCGACGAGTCGGCGACGGCGGAGCCGGCGGCACCAGCCGCAGCGAGACCGGCGGTGGCCAGGACCAGGGCGGCCTTCTTGGCAGAGTTCATGGGAAGTGCACCTTCTGTTCGATGTTCTGCCCCGATCCGGGGCTCACATCGAGCGAAACGGTCCACCTTCCCCGACGACACGGTTTCATCCGCGATCAGACCTGTTCAGCTCAATAGTCGTAACCACGAACGGCTTCGGACGTTACGGAAGGTCCGGGATCTCCGGGATCTCCGGGATCTCGACTTCGGGGAGCTCCGGCACGATCTCCACCGGAGCCGCCGGGTCCGGCAGCGTCGGCGGGGTGAGCGGCGGCAGCTCCACGCCCGGAATCTCCGGGAGCTCGACCCCCGGGAGCTCCGGCAGCTTGATCTCCGGCAGCTTGATCTCGGGGAGCTTGATTTCCGGGATCTTGATGTCCGGCAGGCTGACGCCCGGCGGCAGGAGGCCCTTGATGGTCTCGAGGAGCCCGTTGATGAGGTCGTCGATCGGACCGGCGGCCGCTGCGCGCTGCCCCGTCGTGTCGAACTGCTGCCGGGCGGCCGCGCGGTCACTGTCCACGGCGCCCGCGGGGGCCGCCGCGCCGGACAGTATGACGACGGCGAGGGCCGACGGGACGAGGAGACGGGCGCGGCGGGCGCGGGACGGCTTCGTGGGGTGCATGGAAGTTCCTTTGGTGGTCGCGCGGATACGGACCGGAGCGATCCGCTCCCTCACCCACCGTGCGAACACCTTTCACCGAGCGCAACCGGAGGCGGGCCGACTGCGCGCTGCGTACGGGCTTCGCGCAGGCGTCCGGGGCCCCCTCACCCGGGCCGGGGAAAACCTCCCGGCGCACGGGCCGTTTGAGTGAAGCAGCGGAACCAAGCCCCGGGCAGGGCAGTTGACCAGGGCGCTCCATCAGCGGGCACTCGTGCGACAGAAGGATCAAGATGTTCAAGAAGATCATGACCGCCGCCGTCGTCACCGCCGCCGCGGTCGGCGCGGGCGCTGCTGCCGCGGCCCCGGCCATGGCCATCGGCAACGACAACGGGGTCAACACCGTCAACGGCAACGGCGCGCAGCAGATCTACGGCAACCAGAAGACCCACGGCGACCAGAGCCCGCAGCTCGGCCTGGTCCAGGGCACGCTGAACAAGCCCTGCATCGGCCTGCCGGCGAAGGTCAACGCGGAGTCCCTGCTGGCGATCATCGCCAACATCGGCGTCCAGGACATCAACGTCCTGTCGAACCCGATGAACCAGCAGTGCACCGAGAACTCCACCCAGGCCAAGGGCGACGAGTCCCTCTCGCACATCCTCAGCAACATCCCGATCCTCTCGGGCAACCTCTCCGCCAACAGCTGATCTCCGGGGCCCGGTGCCCGTGGAGCGAAGCAACGAGGGCCCCGGCAGCCTCCAGCTGCCGGGGCCCTCGCGCGCGTGCCGCGACATCGGCGTCAGCCGGTCCAGAAGTCCCACCACCGGGTGAGGACGAGCATGGCGATCACCCCGATGTGCAGGGCGGGCGGGGCCCAGCCGAACTCGGCGAAGAAGCCGCGGACCGGGCCGGGCGACGGAAGGATCCCCGTACGGGAGTTGTGCGCGGTGACGGCCCAGAACATCAGCAGGGTCGCCACCCAGGCCAGACAGCACCACAGGCACAGCGCGTTGATCTCGTACAGCGACTGGACCATCAGCCAGGAGCAGAAGCCGACACCGAAGAGGGTTCCGGCGTTCAGACCCAGCCAGAACCAGCCGCGGTAGCGCGCGCCGGCCAGCAGTCCCGCGCCGACGCACACCACGACGGCGTAAGCCACCAGCCCCAGCATCGGGTTGGGGAAGCCGAAGGCGGCCGCCTGGTCGCTCTCCATCACGCTGCCGCAGGAGACCACGGGGTTGAGGCTGCAGGCGGGCTTGAAGTCGGGGTCCTCCAACAGGAGGAACTTGTCCAGGGTGATGACCCAGGAGGCCAGCACCCCGGCCGCCCCGGTGAGGACCAGCAGCCAGGCCGGCCCTCGTGGCGCGGCGCCCTGTTCGCTCTCGTGTCGAGTGCGGGGCTGCCCCTGCTGGCGGGGGACGCCCACTGTATTCGTTGCCATGTGGCCCATAGTCCCGCGCTTCACCACAGAGAGGGCCTAACCATGCCCATCCGTACGCAAGTTGACCTGAAGGTGTGGCGGGAACCCCCGATGCTTCCCGGACGTTTTACCGAACCCCGGACGTGATGTCAGAGCCAGGGGTTACGTTGAGCTTCCGCAAAGTGACAAGCTGCGACGGCCTGGAGACCCACCGTGAGCGATCCGTACGAGACAACCGAGGCACACCTCGGCCGGCTCCTCGGCCGCGCCCTGAACTCCTTCGACCTGCCCGACCGGCTGGTCGAGCGCCTCGGCACGGCGCTCGCCCACAGCTCTTCGCTCTACACCACCCACCACAGCCCGGCGGCGGGCGTCTGGCGGGAGACCCACCGGCACACCTACCTACTGGCCGACGGCGGTTCGGTGTCGCTGTGGGAGCTGGTGTACCGGCAGGAGGGCGACCGGACGATCCGGCACGAGCTCTTCGCGAGCAAGGCGGAGACCTGCCTGGCCGTGGCCCGGCTGTTCGGCGAATCCCCGTCCGAGGCGGCCCTCGACCCGACGCTCCTGCCGGGCGACGAGGAGCCCGATGACGACGTGGCGGTACTGACCGCGCTGTTCGCGGCCTCCGCGTCGGCGCGGCCGCACCGGGAGTACGCGGTGGAGCAGTCCGCCGACCACGCCCGGCGGGTGCTGCGCCGCGCGGAGAACGCGGACCGGCCCGGCGAGGGGGTGGCGGCGCGGCTGCGGTCGGCGTACGCACACCAGATCACGCAGTCCTTCGGCGGGCGGCACGGCCCGACGGGCGGGCGGGAGGCCGGCTTCAGCCTGTACGAGCACGCCTTCGTCCTGCTGGACGGGGAGGAGGTCAGCCTGTGGGAGGTCGAGCACACGGCGACGCCGGACGGGCGGCACATGTGCGAGGTGTACGAGAGCGAGGCGGCCGCGCGCGGAGCGATGGAGCTCCGCGCGCGGGTTCGCTGACGCTCAGGCCGCGGCCGTGACCGTTCGCGGGTCGGCCGGCTCGGCAGCCTGGGGCTGCTCGGGCCCGGCGGTGCGGCGCATGCCCTTGAGGAGGATGACCAGGCCGGCGGTGGTTGCGGTGCCGGCGGCGATGGCGATCAGGTAGAGCAGCGGGTTTCCGATCAGCGGGATCACGAAGATGCCGCCGTGCGGGGCCCGCAGGGTGCACTCGAACAGCATCGACAGGCCGCCGGTGACCGCGCCGCCCGCCATCGAGGCGGGGATGACGCGCAGCGGGTCGGCCGCGGCGAACGGAATGGCGCCCTCGCTGATGAAGGAGGCGCCGAGGAACCAGGCCGCCTTGCCGTTGTCCCGCTCGGTCTTGGAGAAGAGCCGGCTGCGGACGGTGGTGGCCAGGGCCATCGCGAGCGGCGGGACCATTCCGGCGGCCATCACGGCGGCCATGACCTTCAGACTGCCCTCGTTGGGGGTGGCGAGGCCGCCGATGGCGAAGGCGTACGCGACCTTGTTGAGCGGGCCGCCGAGGTCGAAGCACATCATCAGGCCGAGGATGACGCCGAGGATGATCGCGTTGGCGCCGGAGAGGCCTGACAGCCACTGGGTGAGGGCCTGTTGGAGCGAGGCGACGGGCTTGCCGACGACCAGGAACATCAGGAACGCGGTGACGGCCGAGCCGATCAGCGGCAGCACGACGACCGGCATGATGCCGCGCAGTGCGGCGGGGATCCGCACGCGCTGGACGGCCAGGACGGTGCCGCCGGCGAGGAGGCCGGCGATCAGGCCGCCGAGGAAGCCGGCGTCGATGGTGAGGGCGACCGCGCCGCCGACGAAGCCGGGGACGAGGCCGGGGCGGTCGGCCATGCCGTAGGCGATGTATCCGGCGAGGACCGGTACGAGGAAGCCGAAGGCGAGGCCGCCGGTCTGGAACAGGAGCGCGGCCCAACTGGCGGCCTCGGTCCAGGCGAAGTGCTCGGCGACGGAGGGGGCGGTGTTGATCTCGTACCCGCCGATGGCGAAGGCGAGGGCGATGAGCAGTCCGCCGGCGGCGACGAAGGGGACCATGTAGCTGACCCCGGACATGAGCCAGGTGCGGAGCTTCGCCCCGTAGCCGTCGGCCTCCTCTCCGGTGCGTTCGACGGGGGTCGGGGTGTGGTCGGCGACCTCGCCGCGGGCGGCCTTGTCGCGGGCCTCGGCGAGGAGTTCGGCGGGGCGGTTGACACCGGCCTTCACGCCGACGTCGACGGTGGGCTTCCCCGCGAAGCGGGCCCGGTCCCGTACGGGGACGTCGTGGGCGAAGACGACGGCGTCGGCGGCTGCGATGGCCTCTGGGGCCAGGCGGGTGAATCCGGCGGAGCCCTGGGTCTCGACGCTGATCGCGATCCCGGCCTCGGCCGCGGCCTGCGTGAGGGCCTCGGCGGCCATGTAGGTGTGCGCGATCCCGGTCGGGCAGGACGTCACCGCGACGACGCGGAACACTTCGCGGGCGGCATCCGCCACATCCGGCCCCGCCTGGGGGCCCCTCCCAGCGGTAGCTGGGGGAGTTTGAGGCGCGGGGTCCGGGGCGGAGCCCCGGTCCACCGAGGGTATTGCCGCCACCGCACCGGCCGCGGGAGCCGATTCGCCGGACACGAGACGTGCGGCCTCGGCGGGGGTGGCGGCCGCGCGGAGGGCTGTTGCGAACTCCGGCCGCATCAGGCGGCGGGCCAGCGAGGACAGGATCGACAGGTGGGCGTCATCGGCGCCGGCGGGGGCGGCGATGAGGAAGATCAGGTCCGCGGGGCCGTCGGGGGCGCCGAAGTCGATGCCGGCCGGGGAGCGGCCGAAGGCGAGGGTGGGGGCCGTGACGTGGGCGCTGCGGCAGTGCGGGATGCCTATGCCGCCCTCCAGGCCGGTCGGCATCTGGGCCTCGCGCGCCGCGACGTCCGCCAGGAACCCGTCCAGGTCCGTGACCCGGCCGCTCAACACCATGCGTACCGCCAGCGCACGCGCCGCCGCTTCCTTCGACTCGGCGGACAGGTCGAGGTCGACCAGTTCGGGGGTGATCATCTCGCTCATCGCGGGCTCCTTTGCTCGCGTCAGGCCGTGGCGGGTTCGGACAGGGGGAGGTCCAGGGGGAGGTCCTGGGTGATGCGGACCGCGTCGGGGCGCAGGTCCGCGGGGGTCGGCATGGCACTGCCGGGCAGCTGGACCGCGGCCGCGCCGTGGGCCAGGGCCGAGGCGAGGGCTTCGCGGCCGCTGCCTCCCGCGATCAGGAAGCCGGCCAGGGAGGCGTCGCCCGCACCGACGTTGCTGCGGACCGCCGGGGCCGGCGCGGTGCCGTAGTGGGCGCCCTCCGCGGAGACCAGCAGCTGGCCGTCGGCGCCGAGGGAGGCCAGGACGGCGCCCGCGCCCAGGGAGCGCAGCTCCTCGGCCGCCTTGACGACGTCGCCGAGGGTGGACAGCGGCCGGCCGACGGCTTCGGCGAGCTCCTGAGCATTGGGCTTGATCACGTCGGGGCGGGCGGGCAGCGCCGCCAGCAGGGCCGGGCCCGAGGTGTCCAGGGCGATCCGGGCGCCCGCTTCGTGGGCGCGGGCCACGAGGTCGGCGTACCACTCGGGGCTCAGGCCCTGCGGGAGACTGCCGCAGCAGGCGATCCAGGAGGCGGTGCCGGAGCAGGTGCGGACCGTGTCCAGGAGGAGGGCGGACTCCGTGGGCGTGAGCTCCGGGCCGGCCGCGTTGATCTTGGTGAGGGTGCCGTCCGGTTCGGCGAGCGAGATGTTCGCGCGGGTCTCGCCGGCGATCGTGACGGCGGTGACGTCCACGCCCTGCGCCACGAGGAGTGCGGCGAGCAGGGTGCCCGGGGCTCCGCCGAGCGGGAGGACCGCCGTCGTGCGGACGCCCGCCGCGGACACCGCCCGGGAGACGTTGACGCCCTTGCCCCCGGGGTCGACCCGGTCGCCGGTGGCGCGCAGTACCTCGCCGCGCTCCAGCGAGGGGACCTCGTACGTCCGGTCCAGGGAGGGGTTGGGGGTGACGGTGAGGATCATACGAGCACAACTTCCGTACCGGCGGCCTCGATCGCCGCCTTGTGGGCGGGGTCGAGCCCCGTGTCCGTGATGAGCAGGTCGACGTCCGCGAAGGAGCCGAAGCACGCGAAGTGCTCCTGTCCGGCCTTCGCCGAGTCGGCGAGGAGGACCACGCGGCGTGCGGCGGCCACCGCGGCGCGCTTGACGGCGGCCTCGGCGAGGTCGGGGGTGGTGAGCCCGCCGTCAGCCGTGAACCCGTTGGTCGCGAGGAAGAGGACGTCGGCGCGGATCTCGGCGTACGCGCGCAGCGCCCACGCGTCGACGGCGGCGCGGGTGCGGTGGCGGACGCGGCCGCCGACGAGGTGGAGGTCGATGCCGGTGTGGTCGGCCAGGCGGGCGGCGACGGGCAGCGCGTGGGTGACCACGGTGAGCGCGATGTCGACGGGGACGGCCGCCGCGAGGCGGGCGACCGTACTGCCGGCGTCGAGGACGACACTGCCGCCGTCGGGGAGTTCGGCGAGGGCGGCGGCCGCGATGCGGTCCTTCTCGTCGGCGGCCGTGGCCTCGCGCTCGGTGAGGTCCGGTTCGAAGTCGAGGCGGCCGGCCGGGATGGCCCCGCCGTGCACGCGGCGGACCAGGCCGGCCCGGTCGAGGGCCTTCAGGTCGCGTCGTACGGTCTCGGCGGTGACCTGGAACCGATCGGCGAGGGAAAGCACGTCGACCCGGCCCGCCTCGCGGGCGAGGCGGAGGATCTCCTGCTGGCGCTCCGGTGCGTACATGTGGATTTACGTCCGTTCAATGCCCGACTGCGTGGGTTAGCCCATACAGTACGCCCGATCGGAGCCAGAACAAAGAGAAACGGACATGCCCGCCAACAAAGGCGGGCATGTCCGTGAAAGGGGTCGGAGGGCCTCAGACGGCCGGGACCTTCTCCGGGGTGTCCTCGGAGGCCTTCGCCCGGGTTTTCCCCGGGCCGTTCTCCGCAACCGTGGCAGGGTGCTCGGAGCCGCCCTCGCGCTGCTCCATGGGGACCGGCTTGCGCGGCAGCATGAACATCACCGCGAAGATCACGACCAGGACGGCCGCGACCCACCACAGCGCGCCGCGGAAGGCCTCGACGTACGGCGTCCCGAACACCATGTCGTCGTCGATCAGCCCGAAGAAGACGACGGAGGTCAGGGCGAGACCCAGCGCGTTGCCCATCTGGCCGGTGGTGTTGATCAGACCGGAGGCGGAGCCCGCGTGCTCGCGCGGCACCTCGGACAGCGTCGTGTCGTTGAGCGGAGCCACGATCAGGCCCATGCCGATGCCCATGAGGATCAGCGGGGCGGCCATCTGCCAGGCGGCGATCTCCATGCCGTAGTGCTCGGACTCCCAGATGTAGAGGAGCAGACCGGAGGCCATGATCAGCGCACCGGCCTGGAGCACCTTGCGGCCGAAGCGCGGCACGAGCTTGCCGACCGAGATGCCCGCGGCGCCCGAGACGGCCAGGGAGAAGGGGATGCCGGTGAGGCCGGCCCGCAGGGCCCCCCAGCCCAGGCCCATCTGCATGTACAGCGTCCAGACCAGGAAGAAGATGCCGGTCGCTATGCCGAAGGTGAGCTGGACGGCGATACCGCCGGAGAAGCTCTTGACCTTGAAGAGGGAGAGCTCGACGAGCGGCGAGCCGTCCTTCTTGACCTTGTACTTCTCGTAGGCGATGAACGCGCCGAAGACGAACGGCGACGCGATCATGCAGGCGAAGCCCCACATCGGCCAGTCGTTCTCGCGGCCCTGGGTGAGCGGGAAGATCAGCATGACCAGGGCGAGGGTCGCGAGGACCACGCCGACGAGGTCCAGGCGCAGGGCCTTGGGGGCCTTGGACTCGGCTATGAACATCCGGCCCAGGATCACGGCCGCGATGCCGACCGGCAGGTTGATCAGGAAGATCGGGCGCCATTCGAGACCGAACAGGTTCCACTCGGTGAGCAGCGCGCCGAGCAGCGGGCCGGAGACGGCGCCGAGGCCGACGACGGCACCGAACATGCCGAAGACCTTGCCGCGCTCGTGCGGCGGGAAGCTGACGTGGATGATCGCCAGCACCTGCGGGACCATCATGGCGGCCATGCCGCCCTGCAGGATGCGGGAGGCGACGAGCATCGAGGGGTTCTCGGCGATGCCGCAGAGCAGCGAGGCGACCGTGAAACCGCTGATGCCGATGAGGAAGACGCGCTTGCGGCCGTAGATGTCACCGAGACGGCCGCCGGTGATCAGGCCGGCGGCGAAGGCGAGGGCGTAGCCGGCGGTGATCCACTGGATCGCGCTGGTGGACGCGCCGAGGTGCTGGCGCATGCTGGGTATCGCGATGTTGACGATCGTGACGTCGACCAGGTCCATGAAGGTCGCGGTCATCACGATGGCGAGCGCCAGCCAGCGGCGGCGGTCGGCGGGCGAACTGGCTTCTTCTCGTAGGGGCCCGTTCTCTCTTTCGGGCGATGTCTGGGACGTCTCGGTGCTCATGGAGAGAAACCTAGACGGGGTCTAGGTCAGTCTGTGACCTATTTCGCTGGCAACCTTGAATGCATGACCGACACCCCGGCACGGCTGCTCTCCCTGCTGTCCCTCCTCCAGACCCCGCGCGAATGGCCCGGGAGCGAGCTCGCGGAGCGGCTGCGGGTGAGCCCCCGCACGATCCGGCGCGACATCGAGCGACTGCGCGAGCTCGGCTATCCGGTCGAGGCCACGCTGGGGGCGGAGGGCGGATACCGGCTGGTGGCGGGGGCGGCGATGCCGCCGCTGCTGCTCGACGACGAGGAGGCGGTGGCCATCGCGGTGGGGCTGCGGGCGGGCGCCGGGCATGCGATCGAGGGGGTGGAGGAGGCCTCCGTACGGGCCCTGGCCAAGCTGGAGCAGGTGCTTCCGTCGCGGCTGCGGCACCGGGTGGGCGCGCTGCAGTCGGCCACGGTCGCACTGACCCGGGGCGACGGGCCGAGCGTGGACCCGGGGACGCTGACGACGATCGCCTCGGCGGTGGCGGGGCCGGAGCGGCTGCGGTTCGCGTACGAGGCGGGGGACGGCGCCCGGTCGCGGCGGCTGGTGGAGCCGTACCGGCTGGTGAGCGCGGGGAGCCGCTGGTACCTGGTCGCGTACGACCTGGAGCGCGGGGACTGGCGGACCTTCCGGGTGGACCGGGTGGGTGAGGCCTTCGCGACCGGGGCCCGGTTCGCGCCGCGGGAACTGCCCATGGACGCGCGGGAGTTCGTCCGCAGGGGACTGCGGGGCCGGCAGACGTACGCCGTGGAGGTCACCTTCGCGGCGGGCCCGGCGGAGCTGCCGGAGTGGCTGCGGGAGGCCGCCGTCGCCGACGCGGACGGCGGCGGCGCTGTCGATGACGGCGCTGTCGACGACGGCACGCGGGTCCGCTTCGACAGCGGGGACGCTCCGGAGTGGCTGGTGGCGCGGCTGGCGCTCACGGGACTGCCGTTCACGGTGCAGGCCCCGGCGGCGCTCTCGGCGGCGGCGCACGCGCTGGCCGAGCGGCTGGCCCGGGCATGAGGGAGCCCCGGCACCTGGGGGGGGATAGGTGCCGGGGCTCGTCAGGGGGGCTCGGCTGCGGGCCTGCCTAGGCCACGGCGTCGAAGCCGGTGTCACGGGCCATCCGCTTCAGTTCGAGCAGCGCGTGCTTCTCGATCTGGCGGATCCGCTCGCGGGTCAGGCCGTGCTGCTTGCCGACCTCGGTCAGGGTGCGCTCGCGGCCGTCGTCGATGCCGTACCGCATCTTGATGATCGACGCGGTGCGCTGGTCGAGCTTGCCGAGCAGGTCCTCCAGCTCCTCGCTGCGCAGCAGCGAGAGGACGGACTGCTCCGGCGAGATGGCGGACGTGTCCTCGAGGAGGTCGCCGAACTGCGTGTCGCCGTCGTCGTCCACGGACATGTTGAGGCTGACCGGGTCGCGCGCCCAGTCCAGTACGTCGCCCACGCGCTTCTCCGTCGAGTCCAGCTCTGCGGCGATCTCGGCGTGCTCCGGCTCCCGGCCGTGCTCGCGGTTGAACTCGCGCTGGACTCGGCGGATCCGGCCGAGCTCTTCGACCAGGTGGACGGGGAGGCGGATGGTGCGGGACTGGTCGGCGATGGAGCGGGTGATGGCCTGGCGGATCCACCACGTGGCGTACGTGGAGAACTTGAAGCCCTTGGCGTAGTCGAACTTCTCGACCGCGCGGACCAGGCCGGCGTTGCCCTCCTGGATGAGGTCGAGGAGCGGCAGGCCGCTGCGCGGGTAGCGGCGGGCGACGGCCACGACGAGGCGCAGGTTGGAGCGGATGAAGACTTCCTTGGCCCGCTCGCCCTCGGCGGCCAGCGCCTCGAGCTCCTCGCGGGACGGAGTGGCGTCCTCGCGCTCTATGACTCCGTCGAGGATCTGCTGGGCGTACACGCCCGCCTCGATGATCTGGGAGAGCTCCACTTCCTTTGCCGCGTCGAGCAGCGGGGTGCGCGCGATCTCGTCCAGGTACATGCCGACCAGGTCGCGGTCTGCGATCTCCCCGCCCACAGCGCGGGCGCTGCTCGTGGACTGACGACGGGCGACGGCGCGGGTTGCCATGCGTGCTCCCTTGCGATGAGTTCGGTCGCGGTGCGGCTGCCGGACGGCCGCCCTGGCGGGGCGGTGCATCCCCGGACACTCTCCCGAGTGCCCGCTTCCGAAGGAAACAACGACTGGAATCGGGACAGAATTCCCACGCCGCCCCCTCTTTTTCGAGATCTTGCAGTATCCTGCGCCGCCACGAGAGGGGGCAGGGTGTCGCAGGACGAAGAAGTGCAGGTCAGGCCCGGACCGGGAGGCGGACCTCCACGGACGTCTTGACTCCGGAACAGCTCCGACCCCTGGCTGCACTCCCACCCTGAAGACGGCCCGCACCGGCTTCTGGTTGCCTGGACGGGCGATCGAACCGCTGGATACGCGACAAGCAGCCCATTTCACCGGAAACGGCTGGGCCACCCCCCGTCCGGGTGAGGTCGCTGCATATTCCCGCGGCATGGGACGCCGCCTCCCTAGCGTCGGAGAGTCGCTTGTGCCGCCCGGTCGGCGACGCCCACACTCAGAGGAGGTGCTGCACATGACCGCTCTCGCCCACGAGACGCTGGAGGCCGTAATGCCGAAGGTCGCGACTTCCCCGTCGGACCTGGACGACGTCCTGTGGCAGGCATGGAAAGCCATGGAACTCCCCGAGGGCTACCACGCCGAGATCGTCGAGGGGTTCATCGAGGTGTCACCCACGGGTCGCTACTCACACGGTCGGATCGCCAATCGCCTGAGGGACGAGTTGGTCGCCTTCCTCGCACAGAGCGAGTTCCGCGCCCGCCAGGACATGAACGTCATCCACAAGCGCAAGGTCTGGATCCCGGACGTCTTCATCGCCTTGGAAGACGCCGAGGAGCACGTCACCGAGGACGGTCTGGGAATCGATGCCTCCGCGGTCCAGCTCATCGCGGAAGTGGTGTCACCCGGGAAGGAATCCCTCGAGCGCGACCGCGAACGCAAGCGCCGGGCGTACGCCCGGGCCGGGATCCCCGTGTACGTGATCATCGACGACTACGACGGGCACGGCACCGTCAGCATGCTGAGCGGACCCGTGCCCGGAGAGGCGCGGTACGCCTCCGAGGTGCGGATGCCCTACGGGACCGAGGTGGTCGTACCCGAAGGGCCCGCCAAGGGGTTCGTGATCGGCGAGGCGATCACGGGGGCGCTGCGGGCCCCGTCCTAGCCGAACTGGAGGGATCGCTTCGAGAGGCCCATCCAGAAGCCGTCCACCGCGTCGCGGCGGGCGGTGAGGTCGCCGGAGGCCTCCGCCGCGCCGAGGGTGACGAAGAGCGGGGCGAAGTGTTCCGTACGGGGGTGGGCGAGGCGGCCCGAGGGGGACTTCGCCTCGAAGTCGAGCAAGGAGTCCACGTCGCCCGCCGCCAGGGCCTCGTGGCCCCACGCGTCGAACTCCGCCGACCAGGCGGGCACGCCCGCGTGGCGCAGGGCGGCCAGATTGTGGGTGAAGAAGCCGCTGCCCACGATCAGGACGCCCTCGTCGCGCAGGGGCGCCAGCTTGCGGCCGATGTCCATCAGGCGGCGCGGGTCCAGCGTCGGCATGGAGACCTGGAGGACCGGGACGTCGGCCTCCGGGAACATCTCCACCAGCGGGACGTACGCGCCGTGGTCCAGCCCGCGGTCCGGTATGTCCTGGACGGGCGTGCCGGGTGCCCGGAGCAGCTTGCGGACCGACTCGGCGAGCCGCGGAGCGCTCGGAGCTTCGTAGCGGACCTGGTAGTAGTGCTCGGGGAAGCCCCAGAAGTCGTAGACGAGCGGGACCTGCCGGGTGGCGCCGAGGGCGAGCGGGGCCTCCTCCCAGTGGGCCGAGACCATCAGGATGGCGGTGGGGCGGGGCAGCTCCGCGGACCATGCGGCCAGCTCGCCCGGCCAGACCGGGTCGTCCGCGAGCGGGGGCGCTCCGTGGCTGAGGTAGAGCGCCGGCATGCGGGTCGGGGCGGGGGTCACGGGGCGCTCCTCGGTCGTCGGTATCGGCTCCTCCGTACGGGGTCGCCCAAAAAGACTAACCCCGCTTGATTCAAATTTGAACCAAGCGGGGTGGTCAGTCATTCCGGGTCGGGTACTCCCGCCGTCGCCCCCGTCAGTGGGCGATCACCGGAACCTTGACCTCGGTGTCCTCGGCCGAGCCGGAACCGGAGGCCACCGGGCCGCCCGCGCCGGGACGGCCGGTGTTGATGAGGGTCAGCGCGAGGACCGAGCTGGCGACCAGGATGCCGACGGCCCACCAGATCGCGGAGGAGTAGCCCTCGACCATGGCCTGGGCCTGGATCAGCTTGCCCGCCGCGCCGCCCGCAGCGGCCTCGGCCGCGTGGTCGGTCAGGTACGCCGTCGTCGCCGAGGCGGCGATGGTGTTCAGCAGCGCGGTACCGATGGCGCCGCCGACCTGCTGCGAGGTGTTGACCATGGCGGAGGCGACGCCGGCGTCGGCCGGGTTCACCCCGTGCGTGGCCAGGGACATGGCCGGCATGAACGCCGTGCCCATGCCCAGGCCGAGCAGCAGCTGCGCCGGCAGGATCAGCGCCGGGTACGAGGACCCGACCTCGAGCTGGGTCAGCAGCAGCATGCCGGTGGCGGCGAGCAGGAAGCCCGGCCCCATCAGCAGGCGCGGCGCGACCCGGGTCATCAGCCGGGCGCCGATCTGCGTGGAGCCCGTGATCATGCCCGCGATCATCGGCAGGAAGGCGAAGCCGGTCATGACGGGCGAGTAGCCCTTCACGACCTGGAGGTAGTAGGTGAGGAAG
The DNA here is from genome assembly GCF_052871255.1 of Streptomyces sp. LARHCF249. Taxonomy (NCBI): domain Bacteria; kingdom Bacillati; phylum Actinomycetota; class Actinomycetes; order Kitasatosporales; family Streptomycetaceae; genus Streptomyces; species Streptomyces sp. LARHCF249. Next base: position 35,998 of record NZ_JBIXJQ010000011.1, on the reverse strand, counting down.
AGGAACAGGCCGAACATCGAGATGACGGCCAGGCCGAGCGAGAGGTAGACGCCTCCGCGGTTGCGCTCCAGCAGGACGCGCAGCGGCAGCAGCGGGGACTTCACCTTGGACTCGACGAAGACGAACGCCGCCAGCAGCACCGCCGAGGCGATGAACATGCCCACGGTGACGCCGTCCGACCAGCCGGCGGACTCGGCGCGGGTGAAGCCGTACACCAGCGAGACGAGTCCGAGGGTGGACAGCACCACGCCGGGGATGTCGAGCGGCGCGCGGTTGCGGGAGCCGGCGGACTCGCGGATGACCAGCCAGGCACCCACGGCCGCGATGATCGCGAACGGGATGTTGACGAAGAAGGTCCAGCGCCAGTTGAGGTACTCGGTGAGGACGCCGCCGAGGATCAGGCCGACGGCGCCGCCGCCGCCCGCGATGGCACCGTAGATGCCGAAGGCCTTGGCGCGCTCCTTGGCGTCGGTGAACATCACCGCGAGCAGGGAGAGTGCCGCCGGGGCGAGGAGTGCGCCGAAGGCGCCCTGGAGGGCGCGGGCGCCCAGCATCATGGCCTCGCCGGTCGCGGCGCCGCCGAGCGCGGAGGCCAGGGCGAAGCCGATGAGGCCGACGACGAAGGCGTTCTTACGGCCCCACTTGTCGGCGATGCGGCCGCCGAAGAGGAGCAGTCCGCCAAAGGCCAGCGCGTACGCGGTGATGACCCATTGGCGGTTGCCGTCGGAGATGCCGAGGTCGGTCTGGGCGGAGGGGAGGGCGATGTTCACGATCGTCGCGTCGAGGACGACCATCAGCTGCGCCAGGGCTATGAAGATGAGCGCCTTCCAGCGGCTGGGGTCGGCGGCCAGCTGCGGTGTCGCGGCTGTTTTTGGCATGGGTGTACCCGATTTCACTGTGCGGAATGACTGGAATCGACCGGTAAAGCCTATTGAGGGAGTTCTGGGCGTGTCACATGGTTTTCTGCCTCAAGTCTTCGAACGTGGCGGCCGAGCCGGGCAGTTCGGAGCGGGCCGGGGCCCTCAACCCGTCGAGGAAGAGCTGGAGATGGCGGTGGACGAAGCGGTCGGTGTCGAGGCAGGCGGTGCCGGGCAGGGGGCGGCTGAGCTGCGAGAGGGCGACCATCAGGTCGCCGACGCCGATGTCCGTGCGGACCAGTCCGGCGTCCTGACCGGTCGCCAGCAGGGCCTCGACGCCGGCTTCCAATGCGTCGCGCACCTCGAGGAGTTCGGGGTGCTCGAGGTCGAAGTCGCCGTCGAGCATGGTGCACAGGGCCCCGATCCGCTCGTCGGCGGCGGCGTGCGTGAACCGGCACAGCGCGGCGAAGGCGTCGGGCTCTTCGGCGAGCGCGGCCTCGGCCTGGGCGCTGACCCGGCCCATCACGTAGAGCACGACGTGGTGGACGAGGGTGGGGCGGTCGGGGAAGTGCCGGTACAGGGTGGCGTTTCCGATGCCCGCCCGGCGGGCGACCTCGTCGAAGGCGGCCGTGGAGCCGAACTCGACGAACGCCTCGCGGGCCGCCGCCAGGATCCGCTCGCGGTTGCGGACGGCGTCGGCGCGCGGGCGCGGGACGGGGCCCGAGCCCGGGCCCGGAGACCCCTGACACGCGTGCGCCGGGTGTGCCGCATGGGGCGCGTGCGGCGCGGTAGCGGCCGCGGCCTCGGGCGCCGCCAGGCCCACGGCCGCTCCCTTGACGGGCAGGGCCGCCGGGGCGGTGGTGCTGGGGCGCTTCATTCCGGGCCTCCCTGGCGCGGTGACACGTACGGCGCCCGTCCAAACGGGGAGCCGGTCCCCACTTCGCGGGACTCACGTACAAACGGGGATCCGCTCCCCGGTTATTTCACCCCTCCGTGTGACCTGAGTCACGCACCGCTTCACGTTCGGCCTCTCCCGGCGCGCGGGCGCGCCGCAGCCGTCGGAGGGTGACGAACAGAGCGCAGTCCGGACAGGGCCGGCTGCCGCGGACCCGAAGGCGATCTCCATGCCGCAGACCCGCCGGCGGATACGCAGATCACGCCGTACCGGCCTGTACATCGGCCTGACCGCACTGGCCCTCGGCGTCACCGCGACGGCGAGCACGGGGATATCCGGCCGCAGCCACTCGGCGGCCGGGCCCGTGGCCACGACCGCCGAATCCGCTCTCGCGCCCTGCCGGATCGCCGGCACGATGGGCGTGCAGATGTCCGAGGGCCTGCCGACGCCGCCCGGGTACGCGCGCTCGACCGGCGAGGTCAAGGCGCTCAACCTGATGATCGACTTCCCCGACGCCAAGGGCGAGGGCACGGCCATGGACCGGCTGGCGGAGTTCTTCCCCCAGACGTCCAACTGGTTCCGGACCAGCTCCTACGGTCGGCTCAGCTACCGGGCCGAGGCCCCGATAAGGACCTGGCTGCGGATGCCGATGCCCTTCGCGGCGTACGGGATCGAGCGCGGGTCCGCGTACGAACCGGGCTACCGGCAGCTCGTCGAGCACATCGCGAAGGCCGCCGATTCCGAGGTGGACTTCAGCACCTACGACCTGGTCAACATCCTGGTGACGCCGAACGCCGGGCCGTCCGCCCTGGACACCGTCCTGTCGGTGACCTTCTCGGGCAACGGCGAGGCGCCGGTCGCCGACGGCGTGCCGCTCGCCAACACGTCCTTCGTCTACAGCCGCCAGGACGACGGCTCCGGCACCTACCGGGAGACCGGCTACCGGGTGCTCCCGCACGAGAACGGGCACGTCTTCGGGCTGCCCGACCTGTACACCTCCGACGGCGGGGGCGCCGTGGGGCACTGGGACATCATGAGCGAGGACTGGGGCTCCAACAACGACCTGCTGGGCTGGCACAAGTGGAAGCTGGGCTGGCTGGACAGCACGCAGATCAGCTGCGCGTCGAAGTCCGGCGCCAGCGACCACGTCCTGTCGCCGCTGGCGGTCTCGGGCGGGACGAAGCTGGCGTTCATCCCGCTGTCCGAGACCGCCGGGTACGCGGTGGAGGTCCGCACGCAGGCCGGGAACGACGAGGCCGTCTGCAAACCCGGCGTCCTCGTCTACAAGGTGGACTCCGACGTGGACACCGGGCGCGGTCCGGTGACGGTGTCGGACAGCGCGACCTCGAGCGGCGGCTGCACCCGGCGGCCCAACGTGCACGCGGAGCTGTCGGACGCGCCGTTCCGCCCGGGCGAGACGTTCACCGACGAGAAGGCGGGCATCAGCGTCTCGGTGGTGGGCGAACTGCGCAACGGCAGCTACCAGGTGCGGATCATCCGGCCCTGACGTTCCGGACCGGACCGGCCCGATCCGAAGGGCAGGCCCTAGGGTGGGCCGCATGGAGTCCTACACCATCGGACAGGCCGCGCGGCTGCTGGGCGTGAGCGTCGACACCGCCCGCCGGTGGGCGGACGCCGACCGCTTTCCCACCCGCCGGGACGGCAAGCGCCGCATCGTCGACGGTCCCGACCTGGCGGCGTTCTGCGTGGAGGCCGCTCAGGAGGCCGCCTCCGCCGAGGACTCGGACGCCCCGTACACCTCGGCGCGCAACGCCTTCCCCGGCATCGTGACCGGGATCAAGCTCGGCGACGTCGCGGCCCAGGTCGAGGTGCAGGCCGGACCGCACCGCGTGGTGTCCCTGCTGACCCGGGAGGCCGTCGAGGAACTGGGGCTGGAGGTCGGCATGCGGGCCACCGCCCGGGTGAAGTCGACCAGTGTGCACATCGACCGCGGCTGAGCGGGTCAGCCCCCTCCCCCGGTCAGTGACGCGCGGGGAGGGTGAGCTCGACGCGCTCGGCCGCATCGGCCTCGGCAGGGGCCGCCGGTGAGGCGGGTGCCGGGGGTGCCGGGGGCACGGTTCCCGGCCGCCGGCGGTCCGCCGCCTTCTGCACGCGCCGGCCAAGGCGCTGCATCGGGATCTCGACCAGGCGGTACATCAGGTAGCTGACGGCCAGCACGACGCCGAGGAACACCCCCGTCCAGGCGATCCGACCGAGCGCCGAGGACGGCTGCGGCGGAACGCCCACGAGCGGTTCGACGGCGCGCAGCAGCGGGATGTGCAGCAGGTACACCGAGAAGCTGACCGCGCCGAGCCAGGTCAGCGCCTTCGGGAAGCGGCGCCCCCGCAGGAGGAAGCCGATGCCGAAGAGCACCCATGCGGCGAGGTAGGCGATCGACCAGGCCTTCCAGCCCGCGGACCAGGTCCGCTCCAGAGCCTCGCCCCGGTTGTACAGCCAGCCGGTCAGCACACCCGCGACGACGACGAACCCGCAGGAGAGCAGGGCCGGTACCCGGGCGAGCTGGCCGTGCTGCGCCCGGTACACCACGGTGCCGGCGAACATGGTCGCGAAGATCATCCAGGTCTCGAAGGCGGGGGCCCGGCTGTTCAGCGTGACCAGGACCAGGCCGACCCCGGCGAGCAGCAGGGCGCCCGTCCCGGTCGGCATCCGGCGGCCGCTCAGCACGCCGGCGAGGCCCACGAGCACGATCGGCGTCACGATCAGCAGGAGCTGCCGGGTCGAGCCGAGTTCCGCGCTCAGGAGCTGGCTGCCGACGGCCGTACCGGCCGCCAGGGCGACGCCGGCCAGAGCCACCGCGATCGGCCCGCTGTGCCGGTGCAGGCCGCGGGTGAACAGGGCGGTGACGAAGAAGTAGAAGACCATCTCGTAGCACAGCGTCCAGGTGACGTTCAGACCGTTCTTGACGCCGAGCAGGTCCTGGAGCATCAGGCCGTTCGCGACCAGCGAGGACGGGTCGTCGCCGGTCCTCAGCAGCGAGACCGAGCCGTCCCCGGCCGGCAGCATCATGATCGAGAGGACGAAGGCGGCGATCAGGGCCGGGTAGATCCGGAAGATCCGGCCGATCCAGAAGCCGCGGACATCGCCCCGCCGCTCCAGCGAGGCCGGGATGATGTAGCCGCTCACGATGAAGAAGAGCATGACGCCGAACAGGCCCATGTCGAAGTTCCGCCAGACCATGCCCCCGAAGGGCAGCATCCTCAGCACGTCGAAGTGGTGCAGTGCCACGATCAGCGCGGCGACGCCGCGCAGCGCGTCCAACCAGCCGAGCCGGACACCGGGTGCGGCGGCCGGTGGGGCGGACGTCCGCGGGGAGCGTGTGGGTATGAGCTTCACCGCAGGGACGATAGCCGACGCCCCGGCGGCCGGCCGTCGCCCACGGACCGCCCGAGGTCAGCGGCTCGACCAGGTCCGCCGGACAGCGCCGGCGGCCCTGCCCGGCCCGCGCTCCATCACGACGGACCGGCCCGGGGTCGTCGGGCAGGTCGTGCACTCCCGAGTCGGTCGGGCGCCCCCAGCGACTCGGGATCGGGCGCGACAGCCCCATGGCGAGGAGGCTGAGCGGTGCCCACCTGCTCTTCGGCGCTCAGCCTGCCGCTACGAGCTCGGATTCGCTGCCGAAGAGCAGGGGCTTCAGCTGTGCGCGGGCCGTGTACGGCGCCGCGCGGCGGTGTAGCCGGCCGGGCCGGAGCCGATGCTGACGACCTCGCGTACGTCGTTCGTCATGACGGGGTCAGCTCTCCTGCTTCTTCGCGCTCTTGGTGTCGATCTCGGCGACGAGGCCCTCGATGAGGGCCTTGATCTCGTCGCGGATGGGGCGGACGGCTTCCACGCCCTGGCCGGCCGGGTCCTCGAGCTGCCAGTCGAGGTAGGTCTTGCCGGGGAAGTACGGGCAGGCGTCGCCGCAGCCCATGGTGATGATGTAGTCGGAGGCCTGGGCGGCCTCGGGGGTCAGGACCTTGGGCTTCTGGTCGGAGATGTCGATCCCCAGCTCGGCCATCGCGGCCACGGCGGAGGGGTTGACCTGCTCTCCGGGGACGGAGCCGGCCGAGCGGACCTCGACCCGGTCGCCCGCGAGGTGGCGCAGGAATCCGGCGGCCATCTGCGAGCGGCCTGCGTTGTGGATGCAGACGAACAGCACGGATGCGAGCGGGGTGGAGGACATCGTCTCTTCCTTCAATCCAAGAACTCAGCCCGGACTGGTATCAGCCCTGCGTGATGTGACAGTATCAGTACATGATGACGTCAGTCGACACTGATCTGATCCGGGTTCTGGCCGACCCGCTCAGGCTCCGGATCGTGACCCTCCTGGCCAAGGAGACGCTCTGCACCACCCACCTCGTGGAGGAGACGGGTGCCAAGCAGACGAACCTCTCCAACCACCTCAAGGTGCTGCGCGAGGCCGGAGTCGTCGAGACGGAGCCATGCGGGAGATTCACGTACTACCGCCTGCGCCCGGAGGTCATCGAAGCCGTCGCCGGCCAGTTCGCCGCTCTTGCCCAGACCGCCCGCGCCACGGCCGAGGCGAACGTCAAGCGGTCCTGCCCGTAGTCCGCCCGCTCTGCCTTGCCCCCGACCTTTACCTGCACCCGCACCTGCCCGAGGAGAAGTCGTTGTCCGCCATCCAGCCCGCAGCGGAGGCCGTCATAGACGCCGACGCGCCGCAGCCCGCACCCGGTGCGACCCCGCCGCGCACGCCGCTGATCGCCCGCGCCGCCGCCGAGCTGGTCGGCACCGCCGCGCTGGTCGCGGTCGTGGTCGGCTCCGGCATCCAGGCCACCGAGCTCACCCAGGACGTCGCCCTGCAGCTGCTGGCCAACTCCACGGCCACCGTCTTCGGCCTCGGCGTGCTCATCGTGCTCCTCGGCCCGGTGTCCGGCGCCCACTTCAACCCGGCCGTCACGCTGGCCGAGTGGTGGACGGCCCGTCGCGGTGGAGCGGGGGTCACGGGGCGCGAGCTGGCCGTCTACGCCCCCTCCCAGATCGCGGGCGCGATCGCGGGCGCGATCCTGGCGGACGCGATGTTCGGCGAGCCCCTGGTGAAGTGGTCCACCCACGACCGCTCGGCCGGGAACCTGCTCCTCGGCGAGGTCGTGGCCACCGCCGGACTGATCCTGCTGATCTTCGGCCTCGCCCGTACCGACCGCCTGCGCTTCGCGCCCGTCGCGGTGGCCTCGTACATCGGCGCCGCGTACTGGTTCACGTCATCCACCTCCTTCGCGAACCCGGCGGTCACCGTCGGCCGCGCCTTCACCGACACCTTCGCGGGCATCGCCCCGGCCTCGGTCCCGGCCTTCATCGGCGCCCAGCTGGCCGGTGCCGTACTGGGCCTGGCCCTGGTGGCGGTCATCTTCATGCGCGGAAAGACGGAGCAGGGGGCACCCGCCGCATGACGCGGCACGCGGATGTGGTGGTGGTCGGCGGTGGCCAAGCAGGGCTCGCCGCCGGCTACTACCTGCGCCGGGCGGGCATCGACTTCACCATCCTCGACGCCCAGACGACTCCCGGCGGAGCCTGGCAGCACGCCTGGGACTCCCTCCACTTGTTCTCCCCGGCCGCCTACTCCTCCCTGCCCGGCCGCCTCATGCCGCAGCAGGAGGGCAAGCCGTTCCCCGACGTCTCGCACGTGCTGGAGTACCTCGCCGACTACGAGAAGCGGTACGAATTCCCCCTCCAGCGCGGCGTCCGCGTCACCGGCGTCCACGACGCCTCACGCCTCCTGCGCATCGAGACGGACACGGGCCCCTGGACCGCCCGCGCCGTGATCAGCGCCACCGGCAACTGGTGGCGCCCCTTCCTGCCCGCCGTCCCCGGCCGGTCGGCCTTCCGGGGCCGCCAGCACCACACGGTGGAGTACCGAAGCCCCTGGGACTACGCCGGCCAGCGCGTGATCGTCGCGGGCGGGGGAAACTCCGGCGCTCAGATCGCCGCCGACCTCGCCCCGCACGCCACGGTCCGCTGGGTCTCCCAGCGGCCCGCCCGCTACCTCCCGGACGAGATCGACGGCAGCGCCCTGTTCCAACTGGCCACCCGGCGCGTCCAGTCCGGCGGTCCCCGCATCTCCGACCTCGGCGACATCGTCGCCGTCCCGCCCGTACGCGCCGCCCGGGACGCCGGCCTCATCCCCGACCACCGCATGTTCGACACCCTCACCCCCGACGGCGCCCGCTGGGCCGACGGCACCCTCTGGCCGTGCGACGCGGTGATCTGGTGCACGGGCTTCCGCCCGGCCCTCTCCCACCTCTCCCCGCTGGGCCTCCGTACCGAAGGCGGCCGCATCCCCACCGAAGGCACGCGTGCCCTCGCGGACCCGCGGATCCACCTCCTCGGCTACGGCGACTGGACCGGCCCGGCCTCCGCCACCCTCATCGGCGTCGGCCGCACCGCCCGCGACGCAGCCCGCGAGATCGCCGAACTCTTCGGCGCCTGAACCGCCGAGGAGCTCGGCACTTCGGCTTCCACCGCCGTCGGCTCACCCCGGACGGGGAGCTCAGCCGATCAGCGGGCTCCGGCGCTCCAGCAGGACCACGTCGCGCCAGATGCCCTGCCGGCGGCCGATGCGCTCACGCGTACCGATGATCCGGAAGCCCGCTCGCTCGTGGAGAGCGAGGCTGGCCGCGTTTTCCGGGAAGATCCCGGACTGGATCGTCCAGATCCCGTCAGCCTCGGTCCTGTCGATGAGGGCCTTCAGCAGGGCGGAGGCGGCGCCGCGGCCGCGCGCCTCGGGGTGGACGTAGACCGAGTGCTCGACCACGCCGGCGTAGGCGCACCGATCCGAAACCCGTGTGGCGGCGATCCAGCCGAGCACGGTCTCCTCGGCGCCGAGGGCGGCGAACCGGTACTCGGGGAGCTTGGCGGCGTCGAACTCCGCCCAGGTCGGGGCGCGGGTTTCGAAGGTGGCGTTGCCTTCGTCGATCCCGCACTGGTAGATCGCCAGCACCTGCTCCGCGTGCGCAGGCACCATCGCCGCGATGGTGATCTCAGCAGCCATCGGAGGGCGCCCCCTCGCCGAGGATCGCGCGTACGGCGCGGGGGAAGACCGTCAGGCAGGTGCGGTTGACCGTGTAGAGGGTGGAGGTGCCCTGCTTCTCGGCGAGGACGAACCGCACCTCGGCCAGGATCTTGAGGTGGTGCGAGACCGTCGACTGGCCGACCTCGGCCCGCGCCACGATCTCGCCCACACTCATCGCCCGGTCCGCGCCGGCCACCAGGTGGAGCAGCCGCACGCGGGTGGGATCGGCCAAGGCCTTGAACCAGCCCGCGTACGTGTGGGCGTCTTCTTCACTGAGCGGCAGGCTGGTCTTCATCGTCCATCGACGATAATCGATAGATCAGGCCGGCGCCAGAAGCCCGCGTCCCACCCGTAGTCCTACGCCTCGCGGGCGGAGCCGCCCAGCAGTGCCCCCATCGCAGCGAGCACGGACGGTTCGACCCGGTAGTACACCCAGGTCCCGCGCCGCTCGGAGGACAGCAGGCCCGCCTCCTTCAGCTTCTTCAGGTGGTGGGAGACGGTCGGCTGGGACACCCCGACGTCGGAGATGTCGCACACGCACGCCTCCCCGCCCTCGGCGGAGGCGACGGCGGAGAACAGGCGCAGGCGTACGGGGTCGCCGAGGGCCTTGAACATCTTCGCCGCGGCCTCGGCCTCGTTCGCGGACATGGCGCGCTCGGTCAGCGGCGGGCAGCAGGGCGCGACGGCCTCGGGCTCGAGGAGCGGCAGAACCTTCGCATTAGACATGCATCTATGTTGACACACATCGAACCAGGTCGGCAGAGGCGGCCTTGATGCGGCCCGTCCGCGCCCTTCACAAGAGACCCCCGATTTGATGAATGTCTATGTTGACGCTCATCGAAGCAGGTGCCATGCTGGAGAGGCAAGCATCGACGGATGTCGAAACAAAAGAGGAGCCTGCCGTGAACGCGCCTGCCACCACCGACCTGCCTGTCGTCGTCATCGGGGCCGGACCCGCCGGACTCGCCGCCGCTGCCCACCTGGTCGACCGCGGCATCGAACCCCTCGTCCTGGAGGCCGGCCCCACCGCCGGCGCCGCGGTCCGCGAGTGGGCACACGTGCGGCTGTTCTCCACCTGGGGCGAGGTCGTCGACCCGGCCGCCGAGAAGCTCCTCGCCCCCACCGGCTGGGTCAAGCCCGACCCGGCCACCTACCCGTCCGGCGGGGACTGGGCCGAGCTCTACCTCCAGCCCCTCGCCGACGTCCTCGGCGAGCAGGTCCGCTACGAAGCGCGGGTCACCGGCGTCTCCCGTTCCGGACGGGACCGCATCGTCGACGCCGACCGCGAGGCGCAGCCTTTCGTCATCCACTACACGACCGCCGACGGAGCCGAGCAGCGCATCCGGGCACGTGCCGTCATCGACGCCTCCGGCACCTGGTCCACCCCCGGCCCGGCCGGCGGCAGCGGACTCGCGGCCCTCGGCGAGAAGGCGGCAACCGACCGCATCACCTACCGCGTCCCGGATCTGAAGGACCCTGCCGTCGCCGCCCGTTACGCGGGCAAGCGCACCGCGGTCATCGGCTCCGGCGCCTCCGCCTTCACCGCACTCGCCTACCTCGCCGACCTCGCCGAGGACCAGCCGGGCACCCACTCCGTATGGATCCTGCGCCGCGGCATCAGCGGCTCGACCTTCGGCGGTGGAGCCGCCGACCAGCTCCCCGCCCGCGGCGCCCTCGGCCTCGCCGCCAAGGCCGCCGTCGACAACGGCTACGCCGACGCCGTCACCGGATTCCGCACCGACACCATCGAGCGTGACGGGGACCGGCTGGTCCTGATCGCAGAGGACGGCCGCCGCCTGGACCCGGTCGACGAGGTCATCGTCCTCACCGGCCTGCGCCCCGACCTGTCCTTCGTCTCCGAACTGCGCCTGGGCCTCGACGAACGCCTCCAGGCGCCCCTGGAGCTGGCCCCGCTGATCGACCCCAACCAGCACTCCTGCGGCACCGTCTACCCCCACGGCGTGAAGGAGCTCTCCCACCCGGAGAAGGACGTCTACCTCGTCGGCATGAAGAGCTACGGCCGCTCCACGGCCTTCCTCGCCATGACCGGCTACGAGCAGGTCCGCTCCATCGCCGCCGCCCTCGCCGGCGACCGGGAAGCCGCCGAGCGCGTCGAGCTCACCCTGCCCGAGACCGGAGTGTGCGGCGGCGCCGGCCTCTTCGACCAGCCCGAGGCCGCCGAGGCGACCGGTGGCGGCTGCTGCGCAGCCCCCGCCACGCTCACGATCGGCGCCCCGGCCTCTTCCGGCGGCTGCTGACCCCCGTGAACCACGTTCAGGCCGACGCGGCCGCGCCCGGGGCGGAAGTCCGGGCGCGGCCGCGCGCCGCCCTGCCCGCCCTCTGCGCCACGCAGATCACCAGCTGGGGCATCGTCTACTACGCCTTCCCCGTCCTCCTCCCACGCCTGACCGCCGACACCGGCTGGTCCACCAGCGCGGCAACGGCCGCGTTCTCCCTCGCGCTCCTGGTCTCGGCCGTCGCCGGGATCCCGATCGGCCGGATCCTCGACCGGCGAGGTCCGCGCGCCGTGATGACCGCCGGCTCCACACTCGGGACGCTCGCCCTGCTGCTCGTCGCGGCCGCCCCCAACCTGACCGTGTTCACCATCGGTTGGCTGCTGGCGGGCGTCGCCATGGCCGCCACCTTCTACCCGCCCGCTTTCGCCGCCCTGACCCGCTGGTGGGGCCGCGACCGCGTCCGCGCCCTGACCATCGTCACGCTCGCCGGCGGACTGGCCTCCACCGTCTTCGCACCCCTGACCGCGCTCCTCGCCGAGCACCTGACCTGGCGGGCGACGTACGCGGTCCTCGCGGTGATCCTCGCGGTCATCACCGTCCCCGCGCACGCCCTGGCCCTGCGCGCCCCCTGGCCGGCCGCCCCACCGCAGCCACCGGCCGTCGACCGCACTCCCATCCCGCGCAGCCGGCCGTTCCTCCTGCTCGCCGCGGCCTTCACCCTCTCCAGCTTCGCCATGTACGCGGTCGTCATGGGGCTCATCCCGCTCCTCACCGAACGCGGCGCCACGCCCACTCAGGCCGCCTGGGCACTCGGGCTGGGCGGGGCAGGCCAGACCCTCGGCCGCACCCTCTACGCGAGCCTGTCCACCCGCACATCCGTCACGACGCGCACCGTCACCCTCATCACCCTCGGCGGCGCGACCACCGCAGCCCTCGCCGTCGTCCCCGGCCCCGTGCCCCTCCTGGTCCTGCTCGCGGTCCTGGCGGGCGTCGTCCGCGGCAACCTCACCCTCCTCCAGGCCACCGCCGTCACCGACCGCTGGGGCACCACCCACTACGGCCGCCTCTCCGCCCTCCTCGGCGCCCCGGCCCACATCACCGCAGCCCTCGCCCCCTGGGCAGGCGCCGCCCTCGCCGGCCCCCTCGGCGGCTACCCGCACCTCTTCGCAGTCCTGGCCGCCATCTCACTCATCGCGACCGCACTGGCAGCCGTCCCCGCCAAGAAGGCACTCCTGAAGGTGAATTAAGGCGGGCCGGACAGTGGACGACCCCCGCCTCACGACCTCTGCGTCACCGAGGGCGACCCGCACGAGCGGGTCCGTGCCGACGGTGCGAACGCCGCCCGCTCATCCCCATCGGCGGCGCCTGGCTCAGCAAGCTGTCGCACCCGCCTCGAAGCGCAGGCGCCGTAGATCGCAGATGCGGATCAAGCGCCACCCGCTACACTGACCGCGGTGGCCAGGCCTCACAGCCAGGTCTCCGCACGCCTTCGTAGCTCAGGGGATAGAGCACGGCTCTCCTAAAGCCGGTGTCGCAGGTTCGAATCCTGCCGAGGGCACATCACGAGGACCTCCCGCCGTAATCGGCTGGGGGTCCTCGTCGCGTTGTGGTTGGATGGCTCCCGTGTCGCGTGACGCCGCCTACTGAGATGTGGGCCGGGCGGTGGTCGGGCAGGCACCTGTTGTCGAAGGACCGGGCCCATGGGCAATTACGCCACCGGCTACGGGTGATCCCCCTCGGTTGTACCGCTGCCATCGCACGCATACACACCGTGAGGAATCCACACTCCGTGTCTTCTTTCAATCAAGCTGTCATCGAAGAGTTCCGGGCGAACGCCGGCCGGGTCGGCGGGCCCTTCGAAGGATCCGAGCTGATCCTGCTCACCACCACCGGGGCCAGGTCCGGGAAGCCGCACACCGTCCCGCTCGGGTTCGTACAGGACGGGAGCGGGGAGCTGCTCGTCGTCGGGTCCGCGGCCGGGGCCGACCGGCATCCCGCCTGGTATCACAATCTGCTCGCGCGTCCCCTCGTAGAGGTCGAGACCGGGACCGAGGAGTACGAGGCCGTCGCCGTACCCGCCGAAGGGGCGCGGCGGGACGAGCTGTTCGCGCGCGTCGTGGGCGAGGCGCCCGGGTACGGGGAGTACCAGGAGCGGACCGGGCGGGTGATTCCCGTCGTGGCGCTCCAGCGCACGCACGAGGTGCCCGCCGCGGAGGGCGGGGTCGCCGGGAAGCTGCTCGAGGTGCACGGGTGGCTGCGGGCGCAGCTGGCCCTCGTACGGGAGCAGGCGCGCAGCGGTGGACCCGGGTCGCTCGGGCTGCAACTACGCCAGCACTGCCTCGCGTTCTGCCACACCCTGGAGTTCCACCACCGGAGCGAGGGCGCCGGGCTGTTCCCGTACCTGGAGCAACAGCATCCGCACATGGGCGGGTTCTTCCGCAGGCTCGATGGCGAGCACCAGGTCATCGCGAAGCTCCAGGAGGAGCTCGTACGCGCGCTGGACGGGCCGCCCGGTGACGGCGACGCCGGGTTCAGCGAGCGGGTGGAGCGGCTGAGCCGGGAGCTGGAGGCGCATCTCGACAGCGAGGAGGCGCAGTTGCTTCCGGTGCTGCGGGCTCTGGGAGCGTAACGCGGGCCTCGGCGCCGCCCTCCTGCGGATTGCGGAAGGCGAGGGTGGCGCCGAGGGCGCGGGCCTGGCCCGCGGCGATGGTCAGGCCCAGGCCGTGGCCCTTGTTCATGCCCTCCGTACGGAACCGCTGCGGGCCGGCGGTGAGCAGGTACTCCGGATAGCCGGGGCCCGCGTCCGCCACCGTCACGGTCCGGCCGTCCACCCGCAGCGTGACCGGGGCCGCGCCGTGCTTGTGGGCGTTGGCGACGAGGTTGCCGAGGATCCGCTCCAGGCGCCGCCGGTCCGTCTCCACCCGGAGGGACGAGACCACCTCCAGCCGCGTGTCGGTGCCCGAGGCGCGGATCGTGCGGGCCGCCAGGGCGGCCAGGTCGTACGTGTCCAGGTCCACGCGTTCGCTGCCCGTGTCCAGCCGGGAGATCTCCAGGAGGTCCTCGGTCAGCGCGCGCATCGCCTGGACGCGGTCCCGTACGAGTTCGGCCGGGCGTCCCGGCGGCAGGAGCTCGGCGGCCGCGTTCAGGCCGGTCAGCGGGGTGCGGAGCTCGTGGGCCACGTCCGCCGTGAACCGCTGCTCCGCCTCCAGCTTGCACTGGAGCGTGGAGGCCATCGTGTCCAGGGCCCGGGAGACCGCCGCGACCTCGTCCTTGTTGCGCGCGCTGTCGTCGACCCGCGCGTCCAGGTCGCCCGCGCTGATCCGGCGGGCCACCTGCGCCGTCAGGTGCAGCCGCCGGGTGATCCGGGTGACGCCGACCGCGCCGATGAGCAGGGTGCCGCCGATGGCGAGCACCGAGGAGCCGAGGATGGCCCGGTCCAGCTCGGCGATGGTCCGCTCGGCGGCGGTGAAGTCCACGGACACGGCTATCGCGGTGTCCTGGTCGGCCGGCGCCGCCGCCCACATCGCGGAGCGGCCGCGGTGTTCGCCGATGGCCGTGGCGCGCTTGCCGCTGAGCGCCAGTGCGCGCAGCTCCGGCGGCAGGCCGACGGGGTCGATGCCCTCGCCGCGCGCCATCCGCGCGCCGATCTCGTACGCCGCGATGGTCCGGTCCAGCTTGGCGAGCGCCTTCTCGCGCGCCGTGCTGACCGTCTGGTGGGTCATGGCGCCGTGGACGAGGCCGCCGAGCAGGGCCGCGAGCCCGCAGCACATGAGGGTGATGAAGACCGCGGCCTTCCAGGTCAGGGTCGAGGTCCAGGCGGGCAGCCGAAGGGTCGTCATCGTGAGGTCACGGTAATGGGGCCTCCCGGGCGCTACGCCACCAGGTCGGCGTAGAAGATGACGTTGTTGGTGCGGTGGCCGTCCTTCAGCTCACCGCCGCAGGTGAGCAGGCGCAGCTCGGGGCGGCCGGTGTCGCCGTAGACCTTGTCGGTCGGGAAGTCCTCCTTGTTCACGTCCTCGATTTCGCGGATCTTGAACTTGGCGGTCTTGCCGTCCTCGCGCGAGACCTCCACCAGGTCGCCGAGCTTGATCTTCTTGACGTCCTTCATCAGTGCCGGGCCGTACTTGGTGTCGAAGTGCGCGACGAGGACGGAGACGCCCTTCTCGCCCGGGGTGACGCCCTGCGTCCACCAGCCGGGGCTGTTCGCGTCGGTCTCGGCGTCGGGCACCCCGAGCTCGCCGGTCGCGGCGTCCACCTTCAGGTCGACCATCTTCTTCGCGTCCACCCCCGCCGCATCGATCTTCATGCCGGTCGGCTCGGACCGGGGCAGCGCCGGGGCGCCGCCTCCGGTGTCGGCCACCGGGGCCGCCGTACTGCCGACCTTGGGATCCGGGGGCAGGGCGGTCCCGGAGCCGGAGCCGGAGCCGCAGGCGGCGAGGGTGCCGGTGACGGCGACGGCGAGGGCGGTCACCGCCAGTGCGCGGCGGGCGGGTGCGGGGGTGCGGGTCATGGGCAGGACGTTACGAGGGGCGTGTGTGGGTCGTCCGTCGGCAATGTAACGGTTGTCCGGATACTCGCCCGCGAAGTCGTGACGGACGTCGTCACGGACGTCGTCACGGTGTGGCGACGGCACGAAAATGCCCTCCCGGCCGGGGCCGGAAGGGCGTCTCGAAAGGGTCAGATCAGTCAGCTCAGGCCTCTGCTGCGCTCGCCGATGCGGTCACCCTGCGGAGTGCCGGCCCGCTTCAGGGCCGCCTTCGTGTGCGCCCCGCCCTTGACCTTGCTGCGCAGCGGACCGTCGAAGCCGTGGCCCGGCGGGCGCGGCGGCCGGTCCGGCTCGTGCGCCTGGGGGACCTCTCGGAAGTCCTGCTTCTGCTCTTTGCTCATCCCGTCGTCAACTCCTTCGGGAAGCACCCAATCGGACTACTGGGATGGTATGCAGATATACGGCCCAACGCACCCGGACCGGACGTAAAGGATGGTGGATCAAGGCCGGGGCGGCGCCGCCCGCTCCGGCGGCCCCAGCGTGCCGTGGATCAGCTCCTCCGGGCAGGGCGTGCCCCGGGGCAGCTGGTACTTCGCCGCCACCCGGTACTCCCCCGGGGCCGGCGCCAGCAGCTCCGTCCAGACGTCGCCCGCGTCGTCCGGGGCTGCCTTGAACAGGCATCCCGCCGTGTTCGCGTACTCCTTCGGAGAAGCCGCCTTCGCCTTCGACGCGAAGGTCTCGTCCGGCGGCGCCACCGGCTTGCCCGCACCGTCCACGAGCCCCAGCCACGGCGAGTGCGGGATCCGTACGAGCACCCGCCCGGCCTGCTTCACGTCGATGACGAGCCGGTCGGCGCCCGCCCGGACCACCGTCGCCGGCCCGGACACCAGGTCCGTCGGCTGGTGGACCTTGAACAGCTGCCAGTTCGCGTCGCCCCACACCTGCTGGAGGTACGGGAGCCCCTCGCGCAGCAGCTTCGCCTCGTCCTCCCCGCCCGAGTCGGGTTTGTCGGCGGGCAGCACCACGTAGTGCACCGCCCAGCGCTCGAGCCAGGCCCGGTAGTTGTCGGCGGTCAGGGTGTCGTCGTAGAAGAGCGGGTTCCGCTCCAGGTCGGCCTGCCGGTTCCAGCCGCGCGCGAGGTTCACGTACGAGGGGAAGGCAGAGGACTCCCGGTGGCTGCTGGCCGGGACCACCTCGACCCGGCCCCGATCGGCGCCCGCCTTCTGCAGCTGGTCGACGAGCGGGGCCAGCTCGCGGTTCCAGGCGGCCACCGGAGTGGTGCGGACGATGTCCGTGATGCTGTTGGTGGTGATCCAGATGTTCAGCCCGGCGAAGGCGAGCAGCAGCGCGTACCACCGCCGCGTGCGCGGGACCGCGTACGGGAGGGCCGCGAGCAGCACCGCCCCGCCGAAGAGCATGATCAGCCGGGTGACGTTCGAGCCGATCTGGGAGTCGATCGCCCAGGTCAGGAACACCCCGAACGCGTAGACGGCCGAGGAGATCCGGACCGTCTTCCACCGCTCGGGTACGAGGAACAGGACCGCCAGCGCGAACACGAACGGCAGCCACGCCGAGCCGAACTTCATCGGCTGCGTCCCGGAGAAGGGGAACAGCCAGGACGACAGCCCGACCACGGCCACGGGGGCCAGGCCCAGCGCGTACGCCCCCGGCCGCCGCCCGCTCAGGAACAGCGCGGCCGCGATCACCCCGAGGAAGAGCCCGGCGACCGGGCTGGAGGCGGTCGCGAGCCCGGCCAGCGCAGCCGCCACGGCCGCCTTGGCCCAGCGCCGCTCCGCCCACTTGCGCGGCCAGCAGAACACGGCGGCGACGGCGCCGAGCGCGAACATCACGCCGAGGCCGAAGGTGACGCGGCCCGACAGGGCGTTGCACAGCAGCCCGTACACCCCGGCCAGCGCGGGCCACAGGGGCTCGCGCACGACGCCGCGGCAGCGGGTCAGGACCAGGGCGAGCAGCCCGGCCGAGACGGTGCCCGCGATCATCATCGTGGTCCGGACACCGAGCATGTGCATGAGGTACGGCGAGACCACGCTGTACGAGACGGGGTGCATGCCTCCGTACCAGGCGAGGTTGTACGCCGAGTCGGGGTGGCGGCCCACGAACTCGGCCCAGGCGTCCTGCGCGGCGAGGTCGCCGCCGCTGTTGGCGAAGCTGAAGAACCAGACGACGTGCAACACCCCTGCGAGCAGCGTCGACGCGGCGATGGGATGGCGGCGGACCCGGTCCAGAGCCCGCGTTCCTATGCCGCCCGGGCCGGGGGCCGGGTCGGGGCCGGGGAGCGCGGACACCGTCGCGCCGCCGCCGTGGCCCTCGCCGCGCCGGCCCTCCTGCTGCTGCCGCTGCTCAGCGGTGGTCACTGACGTACTCCCCAACACATGAGTCCACACCCGCACACACGTCTACGCCCATACGTCTACGTCCCCGGACCCAAGACGCGTCCCGGCGCCCCGGGGTTGCCCGGGACGCCGGATCCGCGCTCTCACCCGGCGGTCAGCCGACGCGCGTCAGCTTGCCGCCGATGCCGGGCGCTGCGAGCTCGCTCTGGAGCGCCACCGGCACCTTCACCTGGCTGGCGCCCTCGCCGACGGTGAGCACGCCGATCTCGGTGCCGGCCTTGGCGGTCTGCGGGATCTTGCCGCCGCCGTCGGCCAGCTTGACGTTCACGGTGAGCGAGGCCCAGCCGACCGCCTGCACGTCGGCGGTCGCGACGACCGGGGTCCGGCCGCCGAGACCGTCGTCCACGTAACCCACGACAGTGCCCTTCTTGACGACGGGCGCGCCTTCGAGGGCCTTCTGCGTGGCGATCATCAGCTGCTTGCTCGCGGCGAGCACGCTGTCGATGATCGGCGGCTTGTGCTGGCCGAGGACGGCTCCGACGATCAGCTGGTTGGTGTTGCCGATCTTCTTCTGGGCGGCGAACAGGAGGTTTCCGCCGGCCTTCGTCGTCGTACCGGTCTTGATGCCGAGCGACTCGTTGTACGGGACGAGGCCGTTCCAGTTCCGCCAGGACTTGCCCGACGGGTCGACCCAGCTGGGCTTCTTGGTGATGTCCAGCAGCGCCTCGATCTCGACGAGCTTCAGGCCCAGCTTCACCTGGTCCTCGGCGGTGCTGACCGTGGTCGCGTCCAGACCCGAGGGGTCGGTGTACGTGGTGTTGGCCATGCCGAGTTCCTTGGCGGTGTCGTTCATCTTCTTGACGAACGCCTCCTGGGAACCGGCGTCCCAGCGCGCGAGCAGCCGCGCGATGTTGTTGGCCGACGGGATCATGAGGGCGGCGATCGCGTCGTACTCCGAGATCTTGTCGCCCTCCTTGACCGTGTCGAGGGTGGACTCGTTGTTGACCGAGTCGTTCTTCTTGCCCTCGGTCTCGGCCTGCTTGTCCACGTCGATCATCTGGCCCTGCTCACCCTTCTTGATGGGGTGGTCGCGCAGGATGATGTACGCCGTCATCGACTTGGTGACGCTGGCGATCGGCACGGGCTTCTGCTCGCCGGACTGGCCGAGCGTGCCGAGGCCGGCGGCGGCCATGTAGGCCTGGCCCTCGCTGGGCCAGGGCAGCTCGGGCTTGGTGCCGCCGAAGGTGTACGAGGACTTCTCGGTCATCACGAGCTTCGGCTCGGGCAGGGGGCGCACCAGCTGCACGACGGCGAGGATGATCGCCAGGAGCACGGCGAGCGGGAAGTAGATCTTGAACCGCCGGATCGCGGTGCGGAGCGGGCTCGGCGGCGGGGGCGGGTTGTTCGTGAGGTCCGCCAGCATGTCGAGCGGCGGCTTGGGCGGCAGCGGCTGCTGGGTGGTCCGCTCGCTGCGGTCCATCGAGGCGGGGGCCGGAGCCGGCGCCGGGGCCTTGGCCGTCGGCTTGGGCGTGGCCTTGGGCGTGGCCTTGGGCTCCTGCTCTCCGGGCTCGTCGGTCCGCAGCGGCACGAAGGTGCTGGCCTTGGGCGGCGCGGAAGCGGAATCGGCGGGGGCCGCCGGCTTCACGGCACGGAACACGGCCGTGCGCTCGCTGTCGCCGGCCTCCGCATCGGCGTCCACGGCGGGAATCCGAAACACCCCGGTCCGCTCCCGGGGCGCGGGCTCCTTGACGGGCGCGTCCGGCCGCACGGCTCGGAACACGGCAGTCCGCTCACTGTCGGCGGCCTCGTCGGCCGGAGCGGCCTTCGGCTGCGCCGAAGCGGAGTCGGCGGGCCGCTCGACGGCAGCAGGCTTCGCGGCGCGGTCGCCGCCGACCGGCTCGTCGACCGGCCCGCTGACCGAAGCGGAATCAGCCGGGCCGGCCTCCGGCGCCGCCGGAGCGGAATCAGCGTCAGCCGACGGGGCGGCCTCGTCGGCCGGGGCAGGTGTCGGCGCCGCCGAAGCGGAATCCGCCGGGGCAGCCTTCGGCGTCGTCGGCCGCACCGCACGGAACACCGCCGTGCGCTCACTGTCGGCCGGGGCAGCCTCCGGCGCCGCCGGAGCGGAATCGGCAGGAGCCGGCTTCACGGCGCGGAACGCGGCGGTGCGGTCGTCGGCGACCGCCGGAGCGGAATCAGCGTCAGCCGACGGGGCGGCCTCGGCGGTCGGGGCAGGCGTCGACGCCGCCGAAGCGGAATCCGCCGGGGCGTCCTTCGGCGTCGTCGGCCGCACCGCGCGGAACACCGCCGTGCGCTCACTGTCGGCCGGGCCGGCCTCCGGCGCCGCCGGAGCGGAATCGGCAGGAGCCGGCTTCACGGCGCGGAGGGCAGTGGTGCGGTCGCTGTCGGCCGGGGCAGGCTCCGGCGCAGCCGACGCGGAATCGGCGGCCGGGGCGGGATCGGTCGGCTCGGGCTCGGGCGTGTCGGACGGCTCGTCCGCCGTGGCGACCCACGCCGCGACCGCGTCGCGGAGGGCGTCCCGGCTGTCGGAACCATCCGGCTCCGGTTCCGCGTCTGCGTCAGCGTCTGTGTCCACGCCTGTGTCCACGTCACCCGAGGGGCCCTCAGGATCCCTCTGCCGGAACACCGACAGCCTCGGATCACGCTCCGCGGAGGTCGACGCCGCCCCCGACGTTCCTTCTTCAACCGACTTGTCGGGGGACTCGCCCGCCACCAGTTCCTCCTCCATCGTCGCCACGTCCGGCTGTCCGAATGTCTAACAGTGTCCCGTCTAGGGGGCATCGCCCCCGTGCTAGACGAGAACGACATAGCTGCGGGTTCCCCCACAAAGCGGCCACGCGCTCTCGACAGATGAATGTGAGAGGCGTCACCCTGTCACTCATCCACGCGGGGAGGCATGGATGGGCAGGAGCCGCAGAACAATTCCGGAGGAGCTTCTGCTGCTCGCCTTGGACCCGGCCACGGGTACCACGGCGCAGCCGCAGTCGCTCGACCTCGGCCTGGCCGGGGCACAGCTAGTGGAGCTGGCTCTGGCAGGACGGATAGCCCCTGACGGGGATCGTATCGCCGTGGTGATGCCACGGCCGACAGGAGATCCGACTCTGGACTCCGCACTGGAATTGCTGCGCAGGCGCGGCAGTCCGGTACGGGCCGTCCACTGGATTGGCGGACCCCGACTGGGGCTCCGCCAGATTTACCTCGCTCACCTGGAGCGCTGCGGCATGGTCCATGCCGTCGCGGGCCAGATGTGCGGGGTGCTGCCGACGACTCGCTACCAGGCGACGGACACGGCGATCAGCCGGGAGATCCGTGCCCGGCTGGACACGGCGATCCGCACCGGCGTCCCGCCGGACCCGCGGACCGCCGCGCTTGCCGCACTGGCCCACGCGGTCGGACTCGGCAAGCACCTGTACCCCGGCAACGAGGGGCGGTCGTCCAGATCCCGGCTGCGGGACCTGATCCGGCACGACCCGATGGGCGGACTCGTGGCGCACGCCGTGATGGACGTCCAGAACGGTGTGGCCGCACAGCCGCGCCGTGACCGCGCCCCGGTACCGCCCGCCCGGGCCACGGCAGGCAGCGTTCCGCTGCAGCCGCGCCGGACGGGTGCGATGGCCCGCGCGGCCGCGCACTGATCCACCGCTCCACCCGCTCCACCGCAACGCCATCACCACGCCGGCGCGCGGGGTGGCGAGGCCGGTCCGCCGGTCCCGCCGCCCCGCGCGTCTGTTTTTCCGGGCCGTTCCCCAGCGCCGCAGCACCCTTCGGTGGCAGTCTGCTCAGCATCAGACACGCAGAGAGACAGACAGCTGCACGACAGAAGAAGGCGGAGGTGCCGTTCACGTGGCGTCCAATGTCAATCCCACCGTCCGACGCCGCCGACTGGGCATGGAGTTGCGCAAGCTCCGCGAGGACAAGGGCATGACGGCCGAGCAGGTCGCCGAGCGCCTCCTCGTCTCCCAGTCCAAGATCAGCCGGCTGGAGAACGGCCGCCGGTCCATCAGCCAGCGCGACGTACGCGACCTGTGCGAGGTGTACGAGGTGGAGGACCCCCGGCTCGTGGACTCACTCATGCAGATGGCGAAGGACTCCCGCCAGCAGGGCTGGTGGCACGCCTTCGGCGACATCCCGTACAGCGTCTACATCGGCTTGGAGACGGACGCCGCGAGCCTGCGCACGTACGAACCCCTGGTGATCCCCGGACTGCTCCAGACCACGGAGTACGCGCACTCCCTGGTCCGCGGCGCGTGGCCGGAGACCGCTCCGGCCGACGTGGAGAAGCGCGTCCAGGTCCGGATGCACCGCCAGAAGCGGCTCTCCGAGACGGAGAACAACAATCCGGAACTCGGTCCGCTGCGCCTGTGGGCGGTCATCGACGAGGCCGCGCTGCGCCGGCGCGTGGGCGACCCGGAGCTGATGGTCCGGCAGCTGGAGTTCTTGATAGAGCAGTCGGAGCAGCCGCACATCACGGTGCAGGTGATGCCGTTCGACCTCGGCGCGCACCCCGGCGTGAACGGCCAGTACGCGATTTTGGAATTCCCGGACGCGTCGGACTCGACGGTGGTCTACATCGAGGGCGTGACGAGCGACCTGTACCTGGAGAAGGCCAACGACGTGCAGAAGTACAGCGTGATGTACGAGCACCTGCGCGCCCAGGCCCTCAATGTCGACGCGACGCGGGAGTTCATCTCCGACATCATCGACGGATACGCGGGCAAGGTCGGCGAGTCGCGGTAAATCCGCAGGAATCCTCTGGGGCGTCGGGGAGGGCCGGTACCGTACACCGTCACTCCCCAGCCACAGAAGGCCTGAATGGAATATGCCACTCGGTCGGGTGAATGGCTCCTTCACCCGTCAGGAGCTGCGGGTAGCGTCGATCACGTCGGCCGGAAAAACCAGCCGGCCGACGCGACAAACGGAACTACTCGCTGAACCGGAGAGAAACATGGCTATTCGTCAGGGCGCCACGCACAACTGGACCAAGTCCTCCTATTCCGCCAACGGCGCCTGCGTCGAGGTCAAGTCCCCCGTCACGGAGGCCATCGCGGTCCGCGACTCGAAGGTGCAGGACGGCCCCTCCCTCACCTTCGCGCCCGGTTCCTGGACCTCGTTCGTCGACGGCGTCAACGAGGGCCGGCTGGGACGCCTCGCCTGAACGTCACGGCATGCGCCCCGACCGACCCGAACGAGTTAACCGCAGTACAGGCAGTACAGGCAGTACAAGCCCTCTCGACCGGTCCGCCGTCTTGGCCGAGGGGGCTCGGCCATGTCCGCGCACGTCTTCCACCCCGTCTTCCACCCCGGTTTCTACCTCAGCTGGTCGACGTACCGGTCGGTCCCCGGCACCGTCGGGATGAACGGAGCCACCAGCTCCACCCGCCCCAGCCCCGCCTCCGCGACCTCCGCGTCCAGCCCCTGGAAACGGTCCCAGCAGCTCCGGGGGTCCTGCTCCAGGAACCACAGGAGCGTCAGGCGGGTGTCGATCCCCTCGACCTGCTTGACGTACGTCATCCGGTCACCGGGCAGCGGCGTCGGCCGGAAGACCGTCACCATCGCGGCCGGCGAGCCGTGCAGCCGCTTCGGCAGGGCCCGGGCGCGCAGCCACTCCAGCAGTTCCGCCCGCTGCTCCGGCCCGTCGGCGTCGACGACCTGCACCACGAGGCCGGCGTACGGATGGTCGAGCGCGTGGAAGTCCCGGGGACCGGCGGCTCCGTCGCGGTAGACGGTGGCCTCGTGGTCCTGGAAGGCCGTGAACACGTGGGTGCGGTCCTGGTAGACCCGGCCGTCGCGACCCAGCCGCTTGTTGATGCCCACCGTCCACTTCATGTGCTCGTCGTAGCGGCCCTCGGTGACCCAGTACGTCGATATGTAGCAGCCGGCGGTGACGGGCTGGGCGACGGCCGACTTCTCCGGATAGCGCAGCTCCTGCAGTTCGCGGGTGGCCACCCAGCGGCGGCCGGCGTACATCCAGGGCATGGCCATGGCCCCGGCGTAGTAGTGGTCGTCCTCGTACCAGCGGTTGTACGCGTACTCGTGGCCCGGATGCGGCTCCACCATGGTGATCAGCGCATGGCCGGGGCGGACGCCGTACGGGCCGACGGCCGCCAGCTCGGCGTAGTCCTCGGCGCGGGTGTCCCGCTCTTCTGTCGTCATGCGACCGGTCTAGCTGATGTCACGTCAGATCGGGAGTCCTTGGGGGCCGTTCACCATGTGACACATAGGTGTCGTCTGCATCTTTCTATGGCTACGATGCCCGCACGCCACTCCCGGAGGAGCCACCCGTGCCTGCTGCCGCCGTCGCCACCGTCTCCGACTCCGCCGTCGCCCCGCCGCCCGCCCTCGCCTCGCGCGCCACCTCGGTGGGGGGTTCTCCCGTGCGCGAGATCCTCGCGCTCACCGAACGCCCCGGGGTGATCTCCTTCGCCGGCGGCCTCCCCGCGCCCGAGCTCTTCGACACCGAGGGCCTGCGGGCCGCGTACGACGCCGCCTTCGCCGCGTCGGCGCGGCGGGCGCTGCAGTACTCGACCACCGAGGGCGCGCCGGAGCTGCGCGAGGCCGTGGCCCGGCGGGCGACCGCGCGGGGCCTGCCGGCCGGCGCGGACGACGTGCTCGTCACCACGGGCTCGCAGCAGGCCCTCACGCTCCTCACCACCACGCTGGTCGAGCCCGGGGACGTGGTGCTGGTCGAGAACCCCACCTACCTGGCGGCGCTCCAGTGCTTCGGGATGGCCGGGGCCCGGGTGGTGGCGGTGCCCTGCGACGCGCAGGGCCTGATTCCCGAAGCCCTGGAGGAGATCGTCGCGCGGGACCGCCCCAAGCTGCTCTACACCGTCCCCACCTTCCAGAACCCGACGGGGCGCACCCTGCCGGGGGCCCGCCGGGCGGCGGTGGCGGAGATCGCGGCGCGGCGGGGCCTGTGGCTGATCGAGGACGACCCGTACGGGGAGCTCCGCTACGAGGGCGCGGAGGTGCCCTGGCTGGCGGCGCACCCGGGAGCGGAGGACCGTACCGCCCTGCTCGGGAGCTTCTCGAAGATCATGGCGCCGGGGCTGCGGCTGGGCTGGCTGCGGGCGCCGGCGGCGCTGCGGCGGGCCGCGGTGGTCGCCAAGCAGGCGGCGGACCTGCACACGTCGACGGTGGACCAGCTGGCCGCCGCGCACTACCTGGCGGCGGTGGACCTGGACGCCCACGTGGCCACGGTCCGCACGGCCTACCGGGCCCGCCGCGACGCCCTGCTGGCGGGGCTGGCGGAGGCCCTGCCGGCGGGCTCGGCCTGGAACCGTCCGGAGGGCGGCATGTTCGTCTGGGCCCGCCTCCCGGAGGGCCACGACGCGACGGCCCTCCTCGAGACGGCCCTCACCCACGACGTGGCCTTCGTCCCGGGATCGCCCTTCTTCACGGGCGCCCCGGACCCCCGCACGCTGCGCCTGTCCTTCACGACGCACACCCCGGAGGAGATCACGGAGGGCCTGGCACGCCTGGGGCGGGCGGCCCGGGCCTAACCCGACGGGGGCGGCGTGGGCGCGGTCGGCGTCGCGGCAGTCGGCGTGGGCGCGGTCGGCGTCGCACCTGTCGGCGTAGGCGCGGTCGGCGTCGGCTCGGTCGGCGTCGCAGCGGTCGGCGTAGGCGCGGTCGGGGTGGGCGTCTTGGACTCGGGGGCGACGGGCACGTGTCCCGGGTACACGTGGCGCGGGGTCACGATGCTGGTGATCGCCTCACCGAAGAGCGTGCTGGGTTCCTGGCCGTCGTGCAGGACGTCGGTGTTGAGCAGGACGACCATGGTCGCCTGGGCCTCCGGCAGGTAGACGGTCAGGGTCTCGTACCCGGGCAGCGAGCCGTTGTGGCCGATCCAGCCCTGGATGTTGAAGATGCCCAGCCCGTACCCGGCACCCGGAATGCCGTTGATCGAGGTGGTCTTCAGCCGCTCGGCCTGGGTCTCGGGCTTCAGCAGCGTGCCGGTGGCCAGGGTGCGCGCCCAGCTGCGCAGGTCCATGAGGTCGGAGATCATCGCCCCCGCGGCCCAGGCCCAGGACGGGTCCCAGTCGGTCGCGTCCACGATCTTCCCGCCGGAGGTCGTGTCGTCGGTGTACCCGCGCGGGTGCGGGTCGGGGAAGTGCGCGTCGGTGGGGAAGACCGTCTTCCGCAGCCCGGCCGGCTCCAGCACCTCCTGCCGGATGAACTCCTGGATGGGCTTGCCCCCGACCTTCTCGACCACGAGGCCGAGCAGGATCAGGTTGGTGTTGCTGTACTGCCACTTGGCGTTCGGCTCGAACTGCACCGGGTGCTTGAAGGAGTAGTCGAGCAGCTGCTGCGGCGTGAAGGGCCGGGTCGGACCGGCGGTGAGCGCCTTGCCGAAGTCCGCGTCCAGGCTGTAGTTGAAGAGCCCGCTGCGCATGCCCGCCAGTTCGCGCAGGGTGATGCGGTCGCCGTTCGGGACTCCGCTGACGTACTTGCCGATGGTGTCGTCGAGGGCCAGCTTGCCCTGGTCGACGAGTTCGAGGAGGGCGGTGACCGTGAACGTCTTGGTCTCGCTGCCGATCCGTATGTTGAAGTCGGTCTCCATGGGGGAGCCCGTGGCCTTGTCGGCCACGCCGAAGGTCCGTACGTAGCTTCCCTTGCCGGGAGCCCACAGGCCCACGATCACGCCCGGTACCTGCGCCTCGCGCAGGACCCGCTGGATCGCGGCGTCGAGCTTCGCCGCGACGGCCGGGGTGAGCTGTGGGAAGTCCGCGTCGCTGTCCGGGGACGGAGCGGCGGAGACGGACGGGCCCGGGGTGGGAGCCCCGTACGCGGGGCCCGCGAGGGCCGGGGCGACGAGCAGACCTGCTGCGGCGGCGGCCACGCAGGCCCGGCGCAGCCGCGTGTGGGTCGGACTCACGGCATGCCTCCTGTCGTACGGGGAGGGGTCCCCGTGCACATACGAGCGCACGTACGAGTACGCGGACCACGCACGCGGACCCGGGCAGCAGGACCAGCGTAGGCCCGCCCCGACACGGTCGCGAGGCGAGCGCTCCGGGAGCCCGCCCGGCGGGAACGGCCCCCCGACCCGCCCCTTCACATCGCGCTGCCGGGACCCTAGCCTGACGAGCCGTCAGATACGTAGCTCCTGGAGGCCGTCATGCTGCTGCAAGGGAAGACCGTCATCGTCTCCGGGGTCGGGGCCGGGCTCGGGCACCAGGTCGCCGCCACCGTGGTGCGGGACGGGGGGAACGCCGTACTCGGGGCGCGCACCGAGGCGAATCTGGCCAAGTCCGCCGCCGAGATCGACCCCGACGGGGCGCACACCGCCTACCTGCCCACCGACATCGGCGACGAGCGGCAGTGCGAGGCCCTCGCCGCGCTCGCGCAGGAGCGTTTCGGCCGCATCGACGCCGTCGTGCACGTCGCCGCCTGGGACTCGTACTTCGGCGGCCTGGAAGACGCCGACTTCGGGACCTGGCAGCAGATCATCGACGTGAACCTGCTGGGGACGCTCCGGATGACCCGGGCCTGCCTGCCCGCGCTCAAGCAGAACGGCGGCTCCGTCGTCATCATCGGCACCCAGTCCGCCGTCGCCGCGCCGAGCGAGGTCCAGCAGGCCGCGTACGCCGCCTCCAAAGGGGCCCTGACCTCCGCCATGTACTCCATGGCCCGCGAACTCGGCCCGCACCGGATCCGGGTCAACACCGTGCTCCCGGGCTGGATGTGGGGCCCGCCCGTGCAGGCCTTCGTCACCTTCACCGCCCACACCGAGAACGTCCCCGAGGCCGCGGTCCATGCCCGCCTCACCCAGCGGATGGCGCTGCCCGACCTCGCCACCGACGGGGACGTCGCCGACGCCGCCGCCTTCCTCGCCTCCGACCGGGCGCGGGCGATAACCGGCCAGTCGCTCCTGGTCAACGCCGGTGAGCTGATGCGATGAGCATCCCGGCGACCGCCCCGTACCGGTACGACCGGATCGTATGCTCGGGCCCATGACCACTCCGAGTGACGCTCCGACCGACAACGCGATGCGCCGCGCGCTCCGGCGGGCACGCGACGGCGTCGCGCTCGACGCGACCGAGGCGGCCGTACTCCTCCAGGCGCGCGGCGAGGCGCTCGACGACCTCGCCGCCTCCGCCGCACGCGTCAGGGACTCCGGGCTCGCCGCCGCCGGGCGGACCGGTGTCATCACGTACTCGAAGAGCGTGTTCATCCCCCTGACCCGGCTGTGCCGCGACAAGTGCCACTACTGCACCTTCGCCACCGTCCCCGGCAAGCTCCGCCGCGCCGGCCACGGGATGTACATGTCCCCGGACGAGGTCCTCGACATCGCCCGCCGCGGGGCGGCGCTCGGCTGCAAGGAAGCCCTCATCACCCTCGGCGACAAACCCGAGGACCGCTGGCCCGAGGCGCGCGAGTGGCTCGAGGCGGAGGGTTACAACGACACCATCTCCTACGTACGGGCCATCTCCATCCGGATCCTGGAGGAGACCGGCCTGCTCCCCCACCTCAACCCGGGGGTGATGTCCTGGGCCGACTTCCAGCGGCTCAAGCCCGTCGCCCCGTCCATGGGCATGATGCTGGAGACCACCGCCACCCGCCTGTGGTCCGAGCCGGGCGGCCCGCACCACGGATCCCCCGACAAGGAGCCGGCGGTCCGGCTGCGCGTGCTGGAGGACGCCGGGCGTTCCTCCGTGCCGTTCACGAGCGGGCTGCTCATCGGCATCGGCGAGACGTACGAAGAGCGCGCGGAGTCCCTGTTCGCGCTGCGCCGCGTCTCCCGCGCCTACCACGGCATCCAGGAGCTGATCATCCAGAACTTCCGCGCCAAGCCGGACACGGCGATGCGCGGGATGCCGGACGCCGAACTCGACGACCTCGTCGCCACGATCGCCGTCGCCCGGCACATCATGGGCCCGTCCGCCTGCCTGCAGGCACCGCCCAACCTGGTCGACGGGGAGTACGCCCGCCTGATCGGCGCCGGGATCGACGACTGGGGCGGCGTCTCCCCACTGACCCCCGACCACGTCAACCCCGAGCGCCCGTGGCCCCAGATCGACGTGCTGGCCGAGCAGTCCGCGGCGGCCGGCTTCGAGCTGCGCGAACGGCTCTGCGTCTACCCGGAGTTCGTACGGCGCGGCGAGCCCTGGCTCGACCCGCGGCTGCTGCCGCACGTGCGCGCGCTGGCCGACCCGGAGACCGGGCTGGCGAACGAGTCAGCCGAGGTCGCGGGCCTGCCGTGGCAGGAGCCGGACGAGGGCTTCACCGCGTACGGGCGCACCGATCTGCACACCGCCATCGACACCGAGGGCCGCACCGGCGACCGCCGCGAGGACTTCGACCACGTCTACGGCGACTGGGACGCGCTGCGCGAGGCGGCCGCGCCCGGGATGCTGCCCGAGCGCATCGACACCGACGTACGGGCCGCACTCGCGCAGGCCGCCGACGATCCGACCGCGCTCACCGACGCCCAGGCCCTCGCCCTGCTGCACGCCGACGGACCGGCCCTGGACGCGCTCTGCCGGATCGCCGACGACCTGCGGGCATCGGTGGTCGGGGACGAGGTCACCTACATCGTCACGCGCAACATCAACTTCACCAACGTCTGCTACACCGGCTGCCGCTTCTGCGCCTTCGCGCAGCGCCGCACGGACGCCGACGCGTACACGCTGTCCCTGGACCAGGTCGCCGACCGGGCCGCCCAGGCCTGGGAGGTGGGCGCGGTCGAGGTGTGCATGCAGGGCGGCATCCACCCGGACCTGCCCGGGACGGCGTACTTCGACATCGCGCGGGCGGTGAAGCAGCGCGTCCCCGGGATGCACGTGCACGCCTTCTCGCCGATGGAGGTCGTCAACGGGGCCACCCGCACGGGCATGTCCGTACGGGACTGGCTGACGGCCGCCAAGGAGGCCGGTCTGGACTCCATCCCGGGCACCGCGGCGGAGATCCTGGACGACGAGGTGCGGTGGGTGCTGACCAAGGGCAAGCTGCCGACGGCGGACTGGATCGACGTCGTCACCACCGCGCACGAGCTCGGCATCCGGTCCTCGTCCACGATGATGTACGGACACGTGGACCAGCCGCGGCACTGGCTCGGGCACTTCCGCACGCTGGCCCGGATCCAGCAGGAGGCGCTGGCCAAGAACGCGGGCGGTTTCACGGAGTTCGTGACGCTGCCGTTCATCCACACCAACGCGCCCGTGTACCTGGCGGGCATCGCCCGGCCCGGGCCCACGGTCCGCGACAACCGGGCGGTGACGGCGATGGCGCGGATCCTGCTCCACCCGTACATCCCCAACATCCAGACCAGCTGGGTGAAGCTGGGCACGGAGGGCGCGGCCGAGATGCTCCGGTCCGGCGCCAACGACCTGGGCGGGACCCTGATGGAGGAGACGATCTCGCGGATGGCGGGATCGAGTTACGGCTCGTACAAGTCGGTCCGGGACCTGATCGCCGTCGCCGAGGCGGCCGGGCGGCCCGCGAAGGCCCGTACGACGCTGTACGGGGAGGTGCCGCGCGAACGCCAGGACGCGGCCCTCGCCTCGGACGGGCACCTGCCGGAGCTGCTGCCCGTACTGGACTGAGCGGCCTCGGGGGACCGCCGGAGCCCGGCCGGGGTGTGGCGCCCGGTCGGGCTCCGGCGTTCTGGGATGCGGTCCCGGCCGGAGGCGGCGAGTGGCACAACGCGCCATCAGCCACGGGGCGGCGGCCGAAAGTCTTCGCTTTCCGGCCGTTCTCCGCATGCTTACGGACCGCTTGACGGGCCGCTTCCGGGTTCGGCCGAAGCCGTCCACTACAGTGCGCGCCAGTGCTGCCGCGGCGGCGGCCGCAGGTACGGCCAGGGGGACGGTGAGGGCGATGGACGCGACAACCGGCGCGGGCGCGGCGGTCATTCAGGGCACTGCGACAGGTCCAGGCGGCCACCCCGCCCCGGGCCCGCCGCAGGGCCCCGGCGGCCCGGCCCCATCCGGTCCGGCCCCGACGGACGGCCGCGGCATCGCCATGGGACCCGTCGGCCCGGCCGCGACGGACGGCCGCGGCACGGCGCACGCGCACGGCCCGGCACAGGCCACCGACGGCCGCGGCACGGCGCACGGGCGCGGGCCGGCCGGCGACAGGCGTGCCGGGGGGCCGGCCACCGGCCTGTGGGGCCGCTTCGAGCAGCAGGACTTCCGCAGCCGTGTCCGCGGCACCCTCCTCGGCTCCGCCATCGGCGACGCCTTCGGCGCACCCGTCGGCCCGCTCCCCCTCGACGCCATCCGCGAGGAACACGGCCCGCAGGGCCTGACCACACCCACCCCCACCCCCGTCACCGCCGCCACCCAGCTCACCCTCTTCACCATGGACGGCCTCATACGGGCCCACGTACGCCGGGACACCGGCGCCTGGCACCCGCCCACCGACGTCCACCGCGCCTACCTCCGCTGGGCCGCCACCCAGCACGACTGGGGCCCGGACGAGCGCCGCAAGGACAACGGCTGGCTCGCGCAACAGGAGTGGCTCTACGCCCGCCGCGCCCCGGACCGCGCCTGCCTCACCGGCTTCGCCGACGACGTCCTGGGCACTCTCGCCCACCCCAAGAACCCCACCGCCGGCAACGCCGCCGCCACCACCCGCTCGGCCCCCTTCGGACTGCTCGTCGGCTGGGAGCCCGCCCTGGTCCTCCAGCTCGCCGTCGAATGCGCCGCGCAGAGCCACGGCCACCCCGCCGCCTACCTCTCGGCCGGCGCCTTCGCCCTCGTCGTCCACGGCCTGACCCGCGGGGAGTCCCTGGACTGCGCCGTCCAGCGCGCCCTCGGCCTCCTCGGCAGCCGCCCCGGCCACCAGCCCGTCACCGACGCCCTCCAGCGCGCCCTGGCCGCCGTCACCCGGGGCGCACCCGGCCCCGCGACCGTCGAAGCGCTCGCCGCCGGCGACGCCGAAGCCGCCCTGGCCGTCGCCGTCTACTGCGCCCTCGTCGCCGAGGACATCCCGCACGGCCTGCGCCTCGCCGTCAACCACGGCGGGGACTCCGCCGCCACCGGCGCCCTGTGCGGGGCCCTCCTCGGCGCCCTGCACGGCGAGACCGCCCTCCCGGCCGCCTGGCTCGCCGAACTCGAAGGCCGCGCCACGCTGCTGGAGCTCGCGGACGACTTCGCCCTGGAGATGACCCAGGGCCCGGCCCTGCACGGCCCCACGGCCGCCTCCCCCGGCTGGCTGGCCCGGTACCCGCGCGGCTGACGCGGCGGCCGATGCGGCGGCCGACCCCGCCGACACCGGCCTGACGCACCCTCAACATTCCGGGCCCCAGCCCGTACCGTTGCGGGTCCCACGTCTCGGAGGTGCCAGAAGCCATGCGGATCGCCACGACCATCTTCCTCACCGACCGCACCGTCTCGCCCGTCCGCCTCGCGCGCAGCCTGGAGGAGCGGGGCTTCGCCGGCCTCTACCTCCCGGAGCACACCCACATCCCGGTCACCCGCGACACCGCCGCCCCCATGGGCGGCGACCTCCCCGAGATGTACGGGCGCACCCTCGACCCCTTCGTGGCCCTCGGCCAGGCCGCCGCCGTGACCGAGCGCCTCCACCTCGGCACGGGCATCACGCTGGTGGCGCAGCACGACCCGATCGGCCTCGCCAAGCAGGTCGCCACGCTCGACCACCTCTCCGGCGGCCGCTTCACCCTCGGCATCGGCTACGGCTGGAACGTCGAGGAGGCCGCCGACCACGGCGTCGAGTGGCGCACCCGCCGCGAGCTGGTCCGCGACCGCATGGCCCTGATGCGCGCCCTGTGGGCCCCGGAGCCGACCGCGTACGTCGGCGAGTTCTCCTCCGTCCAGGCCAGCTCCGCCCACCCCAAGCCGGTCCAGGCCCCGCGCGAACTCGGCCCCGGCGTCCCCCTGTACGGCCCCCGCACCCTGATCGGCGGCCAGGCCGGCCCGAAGCTCTTCACCGCCATCGCCGACCACGCCGACGGCTGGCTGCCGATCGGCGGCGGCGGCCTCACCGAGTCCCTGCCGGTGCTGCGCCGCTTCTGGGAGACCGCCGGCCGCGACCCGAAGGCCCTCCGGGTGGTCCCGTACGCCGTCCAGCCCACTCCCGGCAAGATGGGCCACTACGCCGACCTCGGCATCGAGGAGGTCGTCCTCCAGCTCCCCTCGGCCCCGGAACCGGAGGTCCTGCGGACCCTGGACGAGTTCGCGCAGTACCTCTGACCCCGTTCATGTACATCTGGTACATTCATGCCATGAGTGAGCCTGTGATCGAGTCCATGGCAGAGGTACGCAGCCACCTTGCGGACGCCATAGACCGCGCACGCCGCGAGGGAGTGCCCACGATCATCACGCGGCGCGGCAAGCAGGAGGCCGTCGTCATCGACATCGACGAGTACCAGCGGCTCCGCCGCCTCGCCGACGACGCCGAAGAGGCCTGGCTGAACGACCTGGCCGACGAAGCCGAGAGCGAGGGCCTGGAGGGATCCGTTTCGCTCGAGGAGATGGCCGCGCTCCTCCGCGACCAGCAGGCCTGACGGATGGGCTACGTCACCCGGTTCACCCCGCACGCTCAACGCGACGTGCTGAAGGTCCCCCGCCCTGATGCCGTACGGATCCTGCACCGGCTCGCCGAACTGCAGAAGGCACTCACGGCCGGAGACACAGCAGCGTTCGACATCAAGGCCCTTCAAGGCCACGCCTCCCGCTGGCGCCTCCGCATCGGCGACTACCGCGTCGTCTACACCGTCGAGAACGGCCGACTGGTCATCTGGGTACTGGCCGTAGGCCACCGCCGCGAGGTCTACTGCGATCGCTGAGGCGGGCGCGAACGGGGCCGGCGCACGGCCGCAGCCTCCCGCAGGCGCTTCACCGGGAGCGGGGAGTAGCGTGGGTAGGGGTGCACCGCCCGGCCGTTGGCCCTCGGTGGTCGGCTGTCGGTCGCGTCTCATCCTCTGCGCGAGGAGGACCACACGCATGTCCAGATCACCGCAACCACCGTCGCAGAAGAACCGCCTGCTCGCCGTCGCCGCATGGATGTTCGTGCTGCTCCTCGGCCTGACCGGCGCTCTGGGCCACGCCCCCCGCGCCTTTGCCGGCGACACGCAGGACCTCCGCGTGGGGGAATGCTTCGACACGGACGACGACCTGAAGGACTACGAGGCCGAGGGCGGTACCGAAGCCGCCTCCGTGACCGTCGTGCCCTGCAGCGAGCCCCACGAGGCGGAGGTGTTCGCCGTCATCCCGTTGCCGGACGGGCCGTACCCGGGTGACAAGAAGATCGTCGTGATCGCCGACGAGAAGTGCACCGGCAAGGCGCTCACGGACTACGTGGGCAAGTCCGCGAAGCTCCCGAAGACCCTGCAGATCTACCACTACACCCCGCAGGCCAGCAACTGGGCCCTCGGCAACCGCGACATCACCTGCTTCCTGGGTGACACCAGCGGCTCCAGCACCGGCTCGTTCCGCGCCACCACTCCCTAGCGCAGCTCGGCCCAGACCGTCTTGCCGATCAGCCGGTCCACGGTTCCCCAGTCGGCGGCGACGGCATCGACGATGCGCAGCCCGTAGCCGGACTCGGCCCCGTAGCTGTGGGGCAGGGGGACGGGCCGCAGGTCCCGGCGGGCGTCGGACACCTCGATGCGGAGCACCCCCTCCAGCAGGGTCAGCCGCAGCTCGAAGTCCCGCCCGGGAACCCGCCCGTGGATGACGGCGTTGGCGGCGAGCTCGGCGACGAGGAGCCCGGCGCCGGCGGACAGCGCGGTGGACTCGGGGAAGCCCCAGGAATGCAGTTCCACGAGCGCCAGCTGCCGGGCGAGCCGTGCCCCGCGCCGGGTGGAACTGAAACGCTGAGTGAACACGCGTACGAGGGTCCCGGTGGGGGTGATGGGTGTGGTCATGGCATCAACCTCCCGCGCTGCCTGGGCTGTTCCCAGCACGGCAACCGCTACTTTTCAACTGTACGAGTCGAGTATCTGGACAGTAGCGGTCACCGTCCGTGAGCCTGAGCGCCGGGAGGTGACCGCGATGGCGCATGCGCATGCCGAGGAGAGCGGTGACGGCGAGGTCGAGCCGGACAACGACCTGCGGAACTTCGGCGAGGTGGTCAAGGCCTCCCGCAGAAGGGCCGGCCTGACGCAGGAGCAACTGGCCACGAAGATCCGCTACTCGGTCCAGTACGTCGGCTCGGTGGAACAGGGCCGGCGCCACCCCTCGACGAAGTTCGTGGACCGGGTGGAGGAGGCGCTGAACACTTTCGGGGTCATCCACATCGCGGCGGCCCAGCTGACGCGGCGGCGAGGGCTGGCCCGGTGGTTCAGGCGGTGGGCGGAGCTGGAGGAGAAGGCGGTCGCGCTGAACACGTACGAGTGCCGGTCCGTGCCGGGGCTCTTACAGACGGAGGCTTACGCCCGGGCGTTGATCGAGAGCGTCCTTCCCCCACCGACGCCTGAACTGGTGGAGGAGCGCATTTCTGCCCGGCTGGCCCGTCAGTCTCTGCTGTACCGCACTCCCTTCACCGTCTTCAGTTTCATCATTGACGAGTCGGTGATCGAGAGGCAGACGGGCGGCCCGGAGGTGACGCGAGAGCTGATCGACCACCTGGTGGAGTGCTCGAAGCTGCCAAACGTCGACCTGCAGATCATGCCGAAGGTCAGCCCGGAACATGCCGGTCTCGGAGGCCCCTTCCGCCTGCTGGAAACACACGAACACGAGTGGTGCGGGTACAGCGAGGGGCAGCAGATGGGCCGGGTCATATTCGACCCCCAAGACCTCAGCGTCCTGCACCAGCGGTATGCCAAACTTCGCATCCAGGCCCTCAATCCTGCGGACACCGTGGGTCTGTTGATGCGAATGCGAGGATCCCTGTGAACAGCTCACAGTTGCAGTGGTTCAAGAGCAGCTACAGCAGCGGTGACGGCGACGACTGCGTCGAGGTCGCCGCATGTACGGAAGCCATCCACATCCGGGACTCGAAGGTGGCGGCCGGTCCGGAGCTGGCGGTGGCCCCCGCGAGCTGGAGCGCGTTCTTGGGCGGGATCACAGGGGCCCGCTGACCCCGGGCCTCATCAGGGAGGGTTTGGGGGTTTCCCGCCAGTCCCACTGTCTCTCCGGGTCGGGCCGCCCTGTCAAGGGCGCTCCTTCGTCGCGTCGCTTCGCGATGGCCTTCGGCCACCCTTGACAGACCGACC
>NZ_JBIXJQ010000010.1:0-309406 GCF_052871255.1 Streptomyces sp. LARHCF249 | reverse complement strand
TGCTCCATCCCCGACTGACCACCCAAAATGGCCGCCAGCGAAGCGTTCAGCTCCTTCGCGATCCCGTCCGCACGCAGCTTGAACGAGTCGAACGCCACCTTGCCCTGCCCCTGGAACTTGCCCTCCAACGGCTGCGCCGCAGCCACCAGCTGCTTGATCAGCGAACCCAGATCCGTATTCGAGGTCCGCGACCCCGACATCAGGTTCGACAGAACCTGCGTCCCCATGTCGAACTTCATCCCACTCCCCCGCACATCAGAACGATCATAAGTATGTCTACTTCTATCAACTTACGTCGCTCCTGCAACCAGCAACGCGCCGGTTGTAACGCACCTATGACAAACCGCCAGGTGCCGACCCCGACCCTTCAGCCGAGGTAGCCGGCGGCACCGGAGCGGAGCAGGCTCGCCCAGGTCCGGGTCCCCCCGCCGGGCTCGCGGGAGTCGCCGAAGCCCCAGGCTCCGCCGCAGTCGCGGACCACTGCGCCCATGAGCCGCAGGGCTGCCCGCCGGCGGGCCTCGCAGTGGGCGGCCAGGCGGGGGTGGGCGTGGGGCGCGTGGCCGTCGTAGACGGTCAGGCGGAGTGAGTCGTCCGCAGCCACCAGCTGCTTGATCAGCGAACCCAGATCCGTATTCGAGGTCCGCGACCCCGACATCAGGTTCGACAGAACCTGCGTCCCCATGTCGAACTTCATCCCACTCCCCCGCACATCAGAACGATCATAAGTATGTCTACTTCTATCAACTTACGTCGCTCCTGCAACCAGCAACGCGCCGGTTGTAACGCACCTATGACAAACCGCCAGGTGCCGACCCCGACCCTTCAGCCGAGGTAGCCGGCGGCACCGGAGCGGAGCAGGCTCGCCCAGGTCCGGGTCCCCCCGCCGGGCTCGCGGGAGTCGCCGAAGCCCCAGGCTCCGCCGCAGTCGCGGACCACTGCGCCCATGAGCCGCAGGGCTGCCCGCCGGCGGGCCTCGCAGTGGGCGGCCAGGCGGGGGTGGGCGTGGGGCGCGTGGCCGTCGTAGACGGTCAGGCGGAGTGAGTCGTCGCGATAGCGGACGGACAGGTACAGGCTCCGGCCGGGGTCCAAGCGCCAGGCCGCCGCGACCAGTTCCCCGGTGACTTGCAGGGCGGCGGGCGCGAGCGGGTCGAGCCGGTACGCGTGCAGGACGGACCGTACGGCGGCCCGCGCGATCTGGGCGCTGTACGGGGCTCCGGGGACGGTCAGGCTGCACGTGAGGGTGTCGAGCGCCGGCGGCTCGCTCCCGGCGGGCTCGGGCGGGGATGCGGGGCAGGCGGTGAAGGGGTTGCTGGGATGGCTGGACTGGCCGGGCTGGGCGGACATCGCGGACTCCCTGAGGTCGGAGGTGACTACGGCGAGTTCGACGCGCACGGATGGCTGACGCGGGGACCGGGAGCGTGGCTCGTCGCCGAGGCCCGAGGCATGCTGCGGCGATGCACTTCAACTCCGCTGCGTAAGCGGTGCATCACCAACTGTAGCGAGATGGTGCACATTTTTACACCGCGTCGAGAAAGCGTGGGCTCGATGGCCATCGGGGGGCTCGGCGCGGCAGACTGCGACGCACAGCCTGAGGGAGGAGGACGCATGGGGGTCAGAACGTCTCCAACGGAGCGGCAGCGCCGCCTGGGAGCAGAGCTGAAGCGGATCCGGCTCTCCGCAGACGTCTCCGCAGAAACTGCGGCTGTGCTGCTTGGAGTTGACCGGTCCCGCCTCTCGCAGATGGAGCAGGGCTACCGCGGCATCAGCATCGACCGGCTGCGCACCTTGGCGTGGAACTGCGACTGCACCGACGAGGCCTACATCGAGGCCCTGTCGGCGATGGCCGAGCCCAGCCGGCGTGGATGGTGGGACCGTTACCGCGGATCCCTGCCTGCCGGGCTGCTCGACATCGCCGAACTGGAGGCGCACTCACCCCATCTGCGCACAGCACTCACGGTCCACATCCCCGGACTGCTCCAGACGTTCGATCACGCCCTGGCCATTTTCGGCGTCGCCGTTCCGCAGTTGCCGGAGCATGAGCTCGCGATGCGGCTGGAATTCCGCATCGAACGTCAGCAGGTACTCGAGGGCCCCACACCTGTCCGGTACACCGGCATCGTGCATGAAGCGGCTCTGCGGATGCAGTTCGGTGGTGCGCAGGTGGCGAAGGCGCAATTGGAGCACCTGCTGCACAAATCCGAGCAGGACAACATCACCATCCTCGCCATCCCGTTCAGCGCGGGCGCCTTCCCGGGCTCGGGACAGACCTTGACCTACGCCGAAGGGCCCGTACCCCAACTGGACACCGTTCAGGTCGACAGCACGCACGGACCCGAATACCTGAACGCTGAGCCCCAGTTGGCCAAGTACCGCGCACACCTGGACTGGATGGAGAAGATCACCCTGTCTCCGCAGGACACCCGGGACCTCATCCACTCCATCGCACAGGAAATCTGAGGGAGCAGCCATGCCGGACATCACGTGGGAAGAGCCGTACTGCGCCGAAGGCAGCGCCTGCTACCGAATAGGGGTGGACGGCGGCGGGAACAGCTACATCGCCATCGCCGGCCGGGAGGACACGTACCTCACCGACTCGGCGGACGCCCTCCGTCAACTGATCCGGGACATCAAGGCGGGCAAGGCCGACCACCTGCTGGCCGACTGAGACAGCGACCGGCAGGGAGGCCGTGGCCGGGCACGCGCGTCAGCCGCCCGCGGTGCGGGGGAAAGTGATCTCGACGCGGCGGTTCTTCTTGCGGCCCTCTTCGGTGCCGTTGTCGGCGATGGGGTAGTCCTCGCTGTACCCGCGTACGTCGAAGACGACGCTCGGGTTGGTGACGGTCTTGGCCAGCTCGGCCTGCACGGCGTCCGCGCGCTGCTTGGAGAGTTCCTTGCCGTGTTCGTAGCTGCCCTGGTCGTCGGTGAAACCGAAGACGCGGACGCGGGTCGCCTTCTGGCTGTTGATCTCGGCGGCGATGGCTTGTATGCGGGCGGCGGCCTGTGCGTTGAAGACGGCGCTGTCCTCGGGGAACAGGACCTCGGACTGCAGCGCCATCATGACGGTTTGATTCGTCTCCTGACGCCGCTGCTCGCCGCCGAGGTCTTCGACGACCTCGGCGATGTCGAGCACCTTGGCGGGAGCCAGGGTACCGCCCTGGGGGATCTTCAGGCCGGGCGAGCTGGAGTCGATGGGTACGGGAGCGGAGGCCGATGGCTCTGCGCCGGGGGGCACCGAGGGTTTGACGTCGTCGGCGTGGGCGGAGGTCGCGCCGACGAAGTGGGCCCCGGCGATGACGAGACCGACGACGGCCGTTGCGGCGGTGGTGCGGTGGCTTTTTGTCATGGGGTCACCCGGAGATCTTGATGGTCGCCGTGGCAAAGGTGGGAAGCGTGAAGTCGACGTCAGTCGTGTTGGCGGGTGGAGCCGGAAACTGCGCGAAGAAGGGGATGGTGCCGCCTGCCTTTACAAGGGAGATTCCCGTGGTGCACAGGCATCGGCCTTCCGTGTCGCGCAAGACGTAGTACCTCTTCTTCCCAGCACGGTCCACCAAGGTTGCTCCGGCTACTGATTCGCCTCCGGCGGTCAATTCGTTGCCCCGCCAGGCCGCAGTACCGTTGAAGTCTTTGTCACCGGAGTTCTTGATCTGTCCGCTGACTGTGAGGAAGCCGCCGGCATCACGAGCCACGGCGTTGATCACCAAGGCGATGCCACTCTCCCCGTTTACCGTCGCCAGCACCTGGGTGGGCTCGGCAGCCTGGCTGCCACTGGGCGCAGGCGCGGAGGCAGTTCCGCCGGCCTGGGGCGTAGAAGACTTCTGAGGCTCCGTCGGCTTCTTGTCATCGCCGCCAACGCATCCGGCCAGCGTGAGGGTCAAGGCCACCGCAACCACTACGGCCGCTCCCCCGCGAACCTTCACCAAGTGCCGCATGCTCATCTACGCCGCTTCCTTACTCTGATATTCGCTGTCAGTCGACCAGTCGCACGCTGAAGAGGTTCCTCGCCAGCTGGGACAACGGGCCGGGGTTCAAGGGATCAAGTTTGATGGGCGCCGCACCCTTGCACACGAAGTTGACGAAACCGGGAGTCGGCAGCCCACTTGGGCTGGCAGTCGGACTTGGTGTGGAGGAAGGGGAAGGAGAAGGGGTCACGACAGCACCCAGCGAGCAGCGCGACTCGATCACTGCTGTCGCCTTAGCGAACCCGTGGGTCTCACCGCTCCCAGGGACTACCGAGTCCCCGACCGCGTCTGCGGTTTTCACGTTCACGGTGAAGCGCGGTAGAGCCTCCTCGCACTTCGCCTCGGCATCGTTCAGGGCTGCAAAACGCTCGGCCGCACCGCAGGCGCCCGTCGCGTTGAAGCGTTCGACGCCGAGAATCGCCTCCCAATCGCTTGGTTTGAGCTCACCCAGATCGATGCCTACGAATACTTTGTCCCTGGCTTCACGCGCGGCTGCGAGTGCCGCAGCATCGGCAGCACCCTGCGCGTTGCTACGCGTAGCGCCGGCCATCCCGACCACGAAAAAGGCGAGCGCGGCGAAGAGCAGACCCGCCACCACCACGATGTAAATGGGGAAAGCCTGCCCTCGATCACCGAGCCTACGTACGGTCACTTGCCCGCGGTGATACCCGTGATCTGGTCCTTGATCTTGGTCGTGATGTTCTGCCCGATGCCCGTACCCACGATCGCCCCGATGATGACGACGACCACCAGGATGATCCCCAGGTACTCGAACGCCGTCTGGCCGCGATCCCTCGCGCCC
Source organism: Streptomyces sp. LARHCF249 (assembly GCF_052871255.1). Taxonomy (NCBI): domain Bacteria; kingdom Bacillati; phylum Actinomycetota; class Actinomycetes; order Kitasatosporales; family Streptomycetaceae; genus Streptomyces; species Streptomyces sp. LARHCF249. The sequence continues at coordinate 304,645 of NZ_JBIXJQ010000010.1, read as the reverse complement.
GTGCCCGCGTACCGCTTGCGCATCCTCGCCAGGGTGTTCTGCAACATGAGGGTTCCCTCCCGGGCCGGTGCCACTGCTGGTTTGCGGACGGTACGGCGAGTCACCAGTCGTAACCAAGGGTCCCGGGGCCCAAATACGGACCCATTGCGCACTCCGTCTACCCATGACCGGTCACTCCTGGACGGGCGGTTCCCAGCCAGCGGGCTATGGCCTCGCTGCGCGTGGTGCTGTGGAGCTTCGCGAAGATGCGGTTGATGTGGTTCTTGACCGTCTTCTCGCTGATGAAGCAGGCGGCGGCGATCTGCTGGTTGTTCATCCCGGACGCGATCAGATCCATGATCTCCACCTCCCGCGAACTCAGCCCGAAGACAACAGAGTTGTGCATCCGCTCAGAAGAGGGTGCCACAGTTCGTTGCTGTTGCGAAGAGGACCGGAGTTCGGTGAGGAGGGCGCTCGCCGCCGTCGGGGTGAAGTGGGGGCGGCCCTCGGGGGCGTCGCGGACCGCTCGGAGCAGGTCGTCGGCGGTGAACTCGCCGTGGACCAGGTAGCCGCCTGCGCCCAGCAGCAGGGTCTCGCGGACGATTTCCGATTCCCGGCTGTACGTCAGCATCAGGACCGGGGCCAGTTGGACGAGGTGCGGAAGGGCCGAGATGCCGTCCACCCCCGGCATCCGGACGTCCAGCAGGACCACGTCCGGGGCGTGCCGGCGGGTCAGGCTGAGGGCCTCGCGGCCGTCCGCCGCCTGCGCTATGACCTCGATGTCCTCGGCCCCGCACAGGATGGCCGCCAGGCCCGCCCTGATGACCGGGTTGTCGTCGGCGATGAGCACGCTCAGTCGCGCCACGGCTCAGCCACCTCCGAACAGCGCGCCGAAGTCGACGTTCGCGCCGTAGACGAAACCGCAGACCAGCAGGATGAGGGTGCCCGGCAGCATGAACATGGTGACGGCGAACGTGGCCTTCGGGACGGCCCGGGCCGCGCGCCTCCGCGCGTTCTGGGCGTCCGTACGGCGCATGTCGTCGGCGATCGCGATCAGGGTGTCCACGATCGGCGAGCCCAGTTCCTCTCCCTGCTGCAGGGCCGTCACGAACTGCGCGACCTGTTCGCTGTCGTTGCGCCGCCGCAGCTCGTCGAAGGCCTGGCGGCGGCTGACGCCCATGTCCATCTGCTGCAGGGTGATCCGGATCTCGTCCGCCCACGGGCCCTCGTACTTGTGCGCCACCCGCTCCAGCGCCTGCCGGAAGCCGAGCCCGGCACTCACCACGACCGCGAGCACGTCCAGGAAGTCCGGCAGGGTCCGCTCGATGTGGTCGCGGCGGACCCGGATCGCCGACCACAGCCCGACCTCGATCCAGAACAGGCCGAAGGCAACCATCAGGAGGGCCGGTACGAGCTGTCCGTTGATCAGCATCGAGAAGGCGCCCAGGGCGCCGAGGGCGCCGTACACCGCGCGGCGCGCCGCGTAGCGGTCGATCGTCAGGCCGGCCGGGTTGCCCGCCATGTCGATCTGGCGGCGCTTGCGGGCCACCTGGACCGGTCCCATCAGCCGCAGGACCGCCGGGGCCCAGCGGATGCCCATCCGGTCCACCAGCGAGCCGACGGCCGTCGTACGCGTGGCGCCGACCTCCAGGGCCAGCGCGAGGTCGGTCGGCAGTTTGACGTCGGCCCGGTAGAGCCGGATCCCGTGGAAGACACCGAGGACGGACAACGCCACGGCCACGGCCAGGAGAAGAGCGATCACGACGGCAGCAGCCCCCTCACACGTCGATCTTGGACAGGCGGCGGATGAGGATGAAGCCCAGGGAGAAGAGGCCCAGGGCGATCAGAACCGCCGTCTGGCCGATGAAGGCACCCGTCATGCGGTCCAGCGCGCCCGGCATCATCATGTCCACGAGCAGGAGCGAGCCCAGGCCGATGGCCGGGACCAGGTACGCCGTCACCGTCACCTGGGACAGCTGCGTGCGGATCTCCCGGCGCGTCTCCTTGCGCTGCTCCAGGGTCACCGTGAGGTTGCGCAGGCTCTCCACGATCGTGCCGCCCGCGCGGGCGGAGAGGACGAGGGTGGAGACCAGGACGACCAGTTCCCGCGACGGGAGCCGTTCGGTCAGTTCGCCCAGGGACTCCTCGATGGAGTGGCCGACGGCGAGGCGGTTGGCGACGCGCGCGAGTTCCTCGCCCGCCGGGGCCTCCAGCTCCTCCGCCGCTATGCCGATGGCCGTACGCAGGGCCAGCCCGGCCTGGGTTGCGTTGGCGAGGATGCGGGCCAGGTCGGGGAGCTGGTTGATGAACCGCTCGGTGCGGCGCGTGCGCTGCCAGTTGAGGAACGCGTTCGCCGCCCACAGGGCGATCAGGCCGGCCACCGGTCCGAAGAACGGTGCCAGGAAGGACGCGGCGACGAGCCATGTGCCGACGACCGCGGCGCACATGTAGACGAAGAACTCCCCCACCGTCAGGTCGAGGCCGGTCACCGCGAGCTTGACCTCGATGCGGCGGCCCAGCGTGGTCTTCCGCAGCCGCCGGTCGATGCCGGCGAACCGGCGCCGCCAGCCCGCGGGCGCCGGTGCCCCGGTCGCCGAGAGCCGTTCGATGAGCGCGGCGCGCTGGGCGCGGCCCGCCGCGTAGGCGTGTACGCCGAGGACCACGAGCAGGCAGGCCAGGAGCGTGGCGCCGAGGGTGAGGAGGACGAGTGGGTTCACAGGGCGGTCCGGGTGATGCGGGGGGTGGTGAGGGGGCCGGTGAGGGGGTCGTCGTCCGGCTGGGCGACGCCGAAGGCCTGCGGGATCGGCTGGTTGTACATGTAGAGGCGTTCCGCGATCGATCGGGGCAGCGGGTAGTACGCGAAGTAGCCGTGGACGCGGGAGTCCGCCCCCATGGGCTGGGCCGCGAAGCGGCACACCGTCGTGATCCGGAAGGGCTCGCGGCCGTGCGATTCGAGGACGGAGATCTCCGTGATGCGGCGCGAGCCGTCGCCGAAGCGGGTGAGCTGCACGATGACGTTGACCGCGCTGTTGATCTGGTCCTGGAGCGCCTCGAAGGGGATCTCGACCTCCGACATGGAGGCGAGGGTCTGCAGGCGCATCAGGGCGTCGGCGGAGCTGTTTGCGTGCACGGTGGCCAGGGAGCCGTCGTGGCCGGTGGACATGGCCTGGAGCATGTCGAGGGTCTCGCCGCCGCGGACCTCGCCGACGATGATGCGGTCGGGGCGCATGCGCAGGGAGTTGCGTACGAGGTCGCGGATGGTGATCTGCCCCTTGCCCTCGACGTTCGCGGGGCGGGATTCGAGGCGGATGACGTGCGCCTGCTGGAGCTGGAGCTCGGCTGAGTCCTCGATGGTGATGATGCGCTCGCCCTCCGGGATCAGGCCGGAGAGGGCGTTGAGGAGGGTCGTCTTGCCGGTACCGGTGGCGCCCGAGACGATCACGTTCATCTTCGCCGCGACCAGCCCCGACAGCAGCAGGAGCATCTGCTCCTCGAGCGAGCCGAGCGCGATCATCTCGTGCAGGGTGAAGGCCCGCGGGAAGCGGCGGATGGTGAGGGTGGCCCCGGTCAGGGACAGCGGCGGGATGATGACGTTGACCCGCTCGCCGCTGGGCAGCCGGGCGTCGACCATCGGATTGGCCTCGTCCACGCGGCGGTTGACCGTGGAGACGATGCGCTCGATGGTCTGCATCAGCTGCTCGTGCGAGGCGAAGCGGAGGGGCAGTTGCTCGACGCGGCCCGCGCGCTCCACGAAGATCTGGTCAGGGCCGTTGACCATGATCTCGGAGATCGACGGGTCCTCGAGGAGCGGCTCGAGCACGCCGAGGCCGAGGGCTTCGTCGACGACCCGGCGGATCAGCTGCGCGCGCTCGACCGTGGAGAGGACGGGTCCTTCGCGGCTGATGATGTGGCCGAGTACGCGCTCCAGGCGCGCCCGGCGCTCGGCGGGCGCGAGCGCGGACATCTCGGCGAGGTCGATCTCCTCCAGCAGCTTGGCGCGGTACGAGGAGACCAGGCGGCCGTCCTCCCGCGGGCTGTGGCGGTCGTCGGGGGTGTTGACCCGGGAACGCAGGCTCATGGTCGGGGCCCCTTCGGGTCGTCGTTGGGCATGACGGCCGTGGCCACGGCGTCCGATATCTCCAGCCCGGGCACGATGGCATTGATCTTGATCGTGACCGTCGCGGTCACCGCGTCGCCGCCGGCCGGCACGGACACCGTCGCATTGAGCCCTTCGCGGATGGCGGCCCTTCCGGCGGCCTCTCCCCGGCCGGGGTGCCGGGCCTCCACCCGGGCCGCCGTACGGGCCGCCGTGTCGGCCTGCTCGTGGACGTACGCCACCCAGCCGAGCTGGATCCCGCACAGCGCGACGAACAGCAGGATCGGCACGAAACCGATGTATTCGATGGCCACTTGGCCCCGGTCGGAGCGCATGCGCCGCCTCACGTCAGTTCCCCTCCCTTTCCATCGCCGCACCGCCCGTGCCGTCGATCGAGCCGAAGTTCAGCCCCGGGAAGAGGACGGGGATCTTCAGCGTGACCGTCGCCTTGTAGATGTCGCCCGACTCGCGGCAGTGGGGGGGTCCCATGTCCCACGCGGCCGAGACGTGCTCCGCTGCTGCCGCAACGCAGGCGGCGTGACCCGTCACCGCCCCCGCCCGCGCCGCCTCGTCCGCCGCGTTGCCCGCCAGGGAGAACGCGTAGCCGATCAGGACGCACTCCCACACCGCCGCCACGAGCAGCAGGATCAGCGGCACCGTACCGACGAACTCGATCGCCACCTGGCCCTCGTCCCCGTGTCTGCGCGACGGCATGCGTCAGCCCTCCCGGCCTCGGCGCAGCCGCGCCACCGGACCCGGGGCGCGGACTGCCAGGGCCGCGCCCGCCGGAGCCGGAGCCTCCGGCGCCGACAGCAGGCCCAGCTCCCCCGCCAGCGCCCACAGGGCCTGCTTGACCGTGGAGCGGTTGTCCAGGTCCTGGACCCGGCCCGCGTCGACCACGGCCTGGAGTTCCTTGAAGGCCGCCGGGACCGGGGTGCGGGTGGCGCGGGTCTTGGTGATCTTCTCGATCAGGGCGGGCTGTATCTCGGTGTGCTTGCTCCAGCGGTTGACGACCATCACGGTGTCCTCCGCCTTGCGCACCTGGAGCCGTTCCCACATCCGGACCATCCGCTTGGCCGCCCGCACCGCGACCACGTCCGGGGTGGTGACCAGCACCGCCACGTCGGCCGTTTCCACCGCGGCGGCGTTCGCGCCGGTCACCTGGGTTCCGCAGTCGATGACGACGAGCTCGTAGCGGGTGCGCAGGGCGCCGATGACGAGCCGGGCGGCCCGTTCGTCGACCTCCTCGCCGCGTTCCCCGTCCGCCGGGGCCAGCAGCAGCGCCACGCCCGTGCGGTCGTCGTACACCGCGTCCTGGAGGACCCGCGGCGAGATGTCCTGGATCCCGGCGAGGTCGGCGATCGAGCGCCGGAACTGCACGTCGAGGTACGAGCCCACGTCGCCCGCCTGGAGGTCCATGTCGACCAGGGCGGTACGCCGCCCCGAGGCGGCCGCGGCCAGCGCGAACTGCACGGCGGTGAAGGTGGTGCCCACGCCCCCCTTGGCCCCGCTGACGGTGACCACCCGGCCGCCGGGCCCCGAGAAGGCCTCGGCCGCGCCCCGTCCGAGGTGGCGGCGTACGCCGACGGACCACTGGGCGGCGGCCTGGACCCGGGCCGCGAGTTCCTCGTAGGTGAGCGGAAGGCCGATCAGGCCCCGCGCGCCGGAGTCCATCGCCGCGGAGAACAGGGCCGGTCCGGCGTCGGAGGTGACCAGGACGACGCCGACGGCCGGGAAGCGCAGGGCCACCTCCCGGATGAGTTCCAGGGCGGGCGCCGGGCCGATGCGCTCGTGGACGAGGACGACCTCGGGGAGTTCGCCGATCGATTCGGCGGCGAGCCGGCCCAGGGTGTCCAGCAGGGTGGTGGAGTCCGGGACCGGGACGGCGGGCTCGGAGTCCGGGAGCTGGCTCAGCAGGGTCACGAGGGCGCGCGCGGCGTCCGGGTCGCCGGCCGCGGGCAGGATTCGGATGGTCATCGGGGCCGCCTCACTTGTCCCCGTCGAGGGTGTACGTGCGCTCGCCCGGGCCCGGTGCCGAGTCGGTGCCGGGGGCCACCAGGGCCAGGCGCACGTGCTCCGCGAAGGATTCGGCGTACGCGACGCGCTGGGTGTCCTTGGTGCCCAGGGCGAAGGTGATCGGGACGGCCTCGGCGGGGCCCTTGCGGTCGCTGTCCTTCTCGAGGGGGGTGAGCTTGCCGACGTTCAGCACCCGGGCGTTGGCGACGATGATCACCGACCGGGAGGGGTCGGTGTCCTTGGCGCCCTTGAAGGTGGCGATGATGTTGACCTTGGCGCCGGAGGTGATCTTGCCGGCCACGCCCGTCGCCGCGTCGATCATGATGGCGATCTCCTGCTCGCCGGGCTGGAGCTGGGGCCGGTCCACGAACATGTCCGCCTGGAGCAGCGAGCCCTTCTTCAGGGTGGTCAGCGCGATCTTGTCCTTGAGGGCGCCGAGGTCGGTGACGGCGGTCTCCGACAGCCACCGCTTGGGCACCGTGACCTCCTCGAACTGCCCTGCCGTGAGCGGGCTGTACGGGGCGATGTCGCCCTTGACCCGGTACGCGACGACCTCGGACCCGACCTTGGAGTTGACGTCGCCGATCACCACGAGGACTCCGGCGAAGGCTCCCAGGGCGCACAGGACCGACAGGAGCAGCAGAATGACGCCGCGGCGCTGGCGTGAGTTCATGGTCCGTACTACCTCGCCGTTCTTCGTTCGTTCGTCGGGCCGGATCGGTCAGGGTCTGGAGTGGGCGGTGCTCGCCGGTGCGGCCGGCGGGGGTGGTGCGTTCAGCGGTGCGGCGCAGAATCCGCAGCGGTCGCCGATGAGTTCGAATCCGCACCAGCGGCATTCCTCCCGGCGGACCGATGCGACCAGCTGGTAGAGGACGGAGATGTCCGGGATGCCGGCGGCGAACTCGACGAGCTTGGGGGTGCCCCACCAGCCGGGCGACCCGGCGGGCAGCGGGTTCTCCATGACGCCCTGCACCTGCCAGGCGGGGGCGAGTTCGGCTGCGACCCAGTCCGAGGCGAGCTGGCCGCGGGCGAACGTGAGGTGGGTGGCGAACTCGGGCCCGGGGGGCAGGACGGCCCCGCCGCCGTGCGCGCCGCCGGAACCGCCCGGCCGGCCGGAGCGGCTGGACCCCCCGGAGCCCCCGGAGCCGCCGGAGCCCCCGGAGCTGCCCAGCCTGGCCAGGTGCGGCGTCGGATGGGCCAGTACGGCGAACTGCGCGCTCGGCGACCAGGACCTGGCGTGCGCCTTGAGCCCGACCGGGACCCGGTCGAGTTTGGCGACCGAGCCCAGCAGGGCGCCCGCGTAGATGTAGTGGGACAGCAGCCGGGCGGCGGAGGCGATGACTCCGGGGCTGAAGTCGCAGACGCTGAGCTGGCGGAGCTGACGTACCAGCAGGGCGGTGCCCAGGGGCGGCAGATCGATGCCGAGGAGCGCGATCCGGTCGGTTTCGAGGATGGCGCGCACGGTGTGCAGCCGCTGGACGGTGGCCTTCGGCAGCCAGGGCGGTACGACGGCCACGAGATGGCCGTGGCGCTCCAGCAGGGCACTGGTCTGCGCGAGCGCGCCGTCGAGGTCGAGCTGCTCGGGCGGGGACAGTACGGCTGCCCCGGGCGTGTGCCGGTCGGGGGCGGGAAGGACCAGGTCGGCGCTGGTGACAGCGATGGCGGTCGGCACGCGAATCCCCCCGTTCACCCCGTGCGCCACGGCCGTTCGCGTAGCCGTCACACACACGCACACCCTGCGCGACCGCAAACGATCGCCGCACTTCCCCCTTGCCTCAGCACCATATCCGCGTCACCGCTGGCAGGGCAGGGGCTTGGTAATTCCCGTGCCGGCAGCACATGTCACAGGTGGCGGGAAACCCGGACAACCGGGATCGGACGATGGAGCATTTCCAGCCACATTGCAAAGACTCTTGACACGGGGATTGGTCTGGACCAACTTGGCTGCGCCAGGCCTTCCCGGGGCGCCCCCACGTGCCCCCCGCTCTCCTCATCCCCTTTCCTCCCCCCACCGGAGCCCACGTGAACCGCATACGCTCCCTCGCCCTGCCGGCCGCCGCCCTCCTCACCGCGGGCGGCCTCACCACCCTCGCCACCGGCACCGCGCAGGCCGCGGACATCAACGTCGCCCGCAACGGCGGCTTCGAGTCCGGACTCGCCAACTGGTCCTGTTCCGCCGGAAGCGGCGCCTCCGTCTCCTCGCCGGTCTACGCGGGAGCCGCCGCCCTCAAGGCCACGCCGGCCGGATCCGACAACGCCCGCTGCAGCCAGACCGTCACGGTCAAGCCGAACTCGACGTACACGCTGAGCACGCAGGTCCAGGGCAGTTACGTCTACCTCGGCGCGACCGGGACCGGCACCCAGGACGTCTCCACCTGGACCCCCGGCTCGGGCGCGGGCTGGCAGAAGCTCTCCACCACCTTCACCACCGGCGCCGGCACCACCCAGGTCACCGTCTACACCCACGGCTGGTACGGCCAGCCGGCCTACATCGTCGACGAGTTCAGCGTCTTCGGCCCGGACGGCGGGGGCGGCACCGACCCCGGCCCGTCCATCCCGGGCGCCCCGTCCGGGACCGCTGTTTCCGGACAGAGCTCGAGCGGACTCACCCTTTCGTGGAACGCGGTCGGCGGGGCCGCCGGCTATTACGTGTATCAGGACGGCGTCCGCGTCCGGACGGTGTCCTCGGCGAGTGCCCAGATCACCGGGCTCACCGCCTCGACCTCGTACTCCTTCCAGGTGAGCGCGTACAACGCGGCGGGCGAGGGCCCCAAGTCCGCAGCCGTCACCGGCACCACGACCGGCGGCGGGGGACCGAACCCGAACCCGGGCGTGCCCAAGCACGCGCTGACCGGCTACTGGCAGAACTTCAACAACGGGGCGACCGTCCAGAAGATCTCCGACGTCTCCGCGCAGTACGACATCATCGCCGTCTCCTTCGCCGACGCCACGGCCACGCCGGGCGCCATCGCCTTCAACCTCGACTCGGCCGGTCTCGGCGGCTACACCGTCGCGCAGTTCAAGGCGGACATCGCCGCGAAGAAGGCCGCCGGGAAGTCGGTCATCCTCTCCATCGGCGGTGAGAAGGGCACCATCTCGGTCAACGACTCCGCCTCCGCGACCAACCTCGCGAACTCGGCGTACGCGCTGATGCAGGAGTACGGCTTCTCCGGCATCGACATCGACCTGGAGAACGGCCTCAACCCGACCTACATGACCCAGGCGCTGCGCGCGCTGTCGGCGAAGGCGGGTCCCTCGCTCGTCATCACCATGGCCCCGCAGACCATCGACATGCAGTCCACGCAGGGCGGCTACTTCAAGACGGCGCTGAACATCAAGGACATCCTCACCGTCGTGAACATGCAGTACTACAACAGCGGCTCGATGAACGGCTGCGACGGCAACGTCTACTCCCAGGGTTCGGTGGACTTCCTCACCGCGCTGGCCTGCATCCAGCTGGAGGGCGGCCTGGACCCCTCCCAGGTCGGCATCGGTGTCCCGGCCTCGCCGAGCGGGGCGGGCAGCGGCTACGTCTCCCCGACCGTCGTCAACAACGCGCTGGACTGCCTGACCCGGGGCACGGGCTGCGGCTCCTTCAAGCCGTCCAAGACCTACCCCGGACTGCGCGGCGCGATGACCTGGTCGACGAACTGGGACGCCAAGGCGGGTAGTGCCTGGTCCAACGCGGTGGGTCCCAAGGTCCACAGCCTCCCGTAGGCGGTAGGTGTGGGGGTGGCCGGTTTCGGGTCGGCCGACACGGCGCGCTCTTGACCTGCACATGCCACAAGAGCACGCTGTGCGCGTCCGCACGGCTACCCCCACACTCCCCACCCAGGAGAACGCATGCGGCTCCACTACCGCCGAAGGGCCGCCGTCACGGCGGCCCTGCTGGCGCTCGCACTGGGCGCACCCGCCTACGGCATGAGCGCGACGGCGTCCCCACCGCCCACCCCGTCCACCGCCACCCAGGACGAGGCCATCGTCCAGTACCGGATCCACGGCCCCGCCACGGCGACCGACCGCACCGCCCTGCTCCGTACGGGCGTGTCGATAGACGAGGTGGACGACCACACGGTCGTGGTCAGCGCCGACACCATGCAGGCCAAGAACCTGCGCGCGCTGGGCTACCAGCTCACCGCGCTGCCCGGCCCGCCGGAGCGCTCCCAGCCCGGGATCGCGGTGAGCCCGATGGACTTCCCGTCGGCGGACTCCCGGTACCACAACTACGCCGAGGCGAACGCCGAGATCGACCAGCGCATCGCCCAGTACCCCGGGATCATGAGCAAGCGGGTGATCGGGAAGTCGTACCAGGGCCGGGACCTCATCGCCATCAAGATCAGCGACAACGTCGCGACGGACGAGGCCGAGCCCGAGGTGCTCTTCACCCACCACCAGCACGCCCGCGAGCACCTGACCGTGGAAATGGCGCTGTACCTGCTCAAGGAGTTCGGCTCCAAGTACGGCACCGAATCCCGGATCACCAGCGCCGTCAACGGCCGCGAGATCTGGATCATCCCGGACCTCAACCCGGACGGCGGCGAGTACGACATCGCCACCGGCTCCTACCGGTCCTGGCGCAAGAACCGCCAGCCGAACTCAGGGTCCTCGTACGTGGGCACGGACGAGAACCGGAACTGGAACTACAAGTGGGGCTGCTGCGGCGGCTCCAGCGGCAGCAGGAGCTCCGAGACCTACCGCGGCCCGGCCGCCGAGTCGGCGCCCGAGGTGAAGGCGGTCTCGGACTTCGTACGCAGCCGGGTCGTCGGCGGCAAGCAGCAGATCAAGGCCGCGATCGACTTCCACACGTACAGCGAACTGGTGCTGTGGCCCTTCGGGTACACCTACAGCGACACCGCGCCGGGTCTGACCGCCGACGACCTCGCCGCCTTCAAGAAGGTCGGCACCAGCATGGCGGCGAGCAACGGCTACACCGCGGAGCAGTCGAGCGACCTGTACATCACGGACGGCACGATCGACGACTGGCTGTGGGGCGACCAGAAGATCTTCGGCTACACCTTCGAGATGTACCCGGCGAGCTCGGGCGGCGGCGGCTTCTACCCGCCCGACGAGGTGATCGACCGCGAGACCGCCCGCAACAAGGACGCGGTGCTCCAGCTGCTGGAGAACGCGGACTGCATGTACCGCTCGATCGGCAAGGAAGCCCAGTACTGCACCGCCTGACCACCGCACGCACGCACCGGGGCGCCCCACCGCCAGGGGGGCGCCCCTCCCCGTGTTCAGCCGAGGACTGCGAGCGCGTCGATCTCGACGAGCAGCCCGGCCGGCAGGCCCACGTACACGGTGGTCCGGGCGGCCGGGGCCTCCTTCAGGCCCTCCTCCTCGAAGTAGGCGTTGTAGATCTCGTTCATCTCGGCGAAGTGGCCCGTGTCCGTCAGGTAGACGCGGATCATCATCACGTCGTCCCAGCCCGCGCCGCCCGCCTCCAGGACCGAGCGGACGTTCTCCAGCGTCTGGAGGGTCTGCTCGCGCAGCGTCGGCCCGGCGGGGGTGGGCGGCTGCCCGTCGACGTGCGGGAGGAAGCCGACCTGCCCGGCGACCTGGAGGATGTTCCCCTTGCGCACGCCGTGCGAGAACCGCGCGGGCGGGGTGGTGTGGGTGCCCGGGGTGATGGCGGTCTTCTTCTCGTTCACGAGTCCTCAGTCCTCTTCCTGTGATCCTGAATAGTCCCGGCTGACGGCGTCGGCGGCGCCCCGCACGAGCGGCAGCAGTTCGATGAGCTCCTCGGCGGTGACGACCACACTCGGCGCGGACACGGACAGCGCGGCGACGACCCGCCCGTCGGGCCCGTACACGGGCGCGCCGAGGCAGTTGACGGACTCCTCGTGCCCCCCGAGGTCGGCGGCCCAGCCCTGCTCGCGCACGAGGTCCAGCTCGCGGAGGAAGGCGGCGGCGTCGGGGGTGGAACGGGCGGTGTAGCGCGGATAGTCGATCCGCTCCGCGAGGCTCCTGCGCTCGCCCTCGGGCAGGTCGGCGAGGAGCAGCTTCGCGACGGCGGCGACGGTGAGGGGGACGGGCTTGCCGATGCGGGAGTACATGCGGACCGGGTAACGGCTGTCGACCTTGTCGATGTACACGACCTCCTCGTCCTGGAGCAGGGCGAGGTGGACGGTGTGCCCGGTGGCCTTGTTCAGCGCGACGAGATGGGGATGCGCGATCTCCCGTACGTCGAGGTTCTCGACGGCCTCGGCGGCGAGCGCGAACAACTGCGCGCCGAGCCGGTAGCGGCCGTCGGCCTGCCGGTACACGAAGCCGCGCTCGTGCAGCGTGCGGAGCAGGCGCAGCGCGGTGCTCTTGTGCACGCCGAGCTCGTCGGCGACCTGCCCGAGGCCGGCGGGGCCCCTGGCGAGCAGCGGCAGCACCGAGAGGGCCCGTTCCACGGACTGGCTCATACGGTGCGCCTCCCTCGTCGTGCCGTGCGCAGCTCAGCCGGCCCGGCGTTGACCCGCCGTCACGCGGGATGTTAGACAGCAGGCAGCGGTATACGCAACGACCGTTGCACACAGCGCAACCCCCGGGAGGGCACCCCATGGCCAGCGACCCCGTCAAGGACCTCGCCGACGAACCGGTCGACCACCGGTTCAAGGGCCTCCCCCCGGACGCCACCGCGGCCGGCCTCACCGTCGGCGGGCTCGCCGCGCAGCGCCGGGACCTGCACACCGGCGGGTTCACCACCCCCGTCCTGACCCTCGACGCGGACGCACTGGAGCACAACCTCACCGCGCTGGGCACGTACGCCGCCCGCCACTCCCTCGCCTTCGCCCCGCACGGCAAGACCTGCATGGCCCCGCAGCTCTTCCGCCGCCAGCTGGACCACGGCGCGTGGGGCATCACCGTGGCCATGCCCCACCAGGCCCGCGTCTGCCGGGCCTTCGGCATCCAACGGATCTTCCTGGCCAACGAGCTCGTGGACGCGCCCGCCCTGCGCTGGGTCGCCGACGAGCTCGCCGCCGACCCCGGCTTCCGGTTCGTCTGCTACGTCGACTCCGTCCGCGGCGTCGAGCTCATGGACGCCGCCCTGCACGACCACGGCGCCACCGTCGACGTCGTCCTCGAACTCGGCGCCGGCGCCGAGGGACGCACGGGGATCCGTACCGACGCCGAATGCCAGGCCGTCGCCGACGCCGTCGCCGCGGCCCCCACCCTGCGCCTGGCCGGTGTGGCCGGCTACGAGGCCACCATGCCCGGAGCCGACGCCGACAGCGTCCGCGCCTGGCTGCGCCGCCTCACCGCGCTCGCCGCCGATCTCGACAAGCGGGGCCACTTCACCGGCACCGGCCTGGACGAGGTCATCGTCAGCGCCGGCGGCAGCGAATGGTTCGACGCCGTCGCCGAGGTCTTCGCCGAGATCCCCGAGCTGTCGCTGCCCGTCCTGCCGCTGCTGCGCTCCGGCGCGTACGTCTCCCACGACCACGGCTGGTACTCCGGCCTGACCCCCTTCAACCGCATCCCCGAGGAAGGCGGCCTGCTCCCCGCCTTCCGGCTGTGGACCCAGGTCGTCTCCCGCCCCACCCCCGGCCAGGCCTTCGTCAACGCCGGCAAACGCGACATCGCCTACGACCTGGGCCTGCCCGACGTGCTCACCGTGCGCAGCGCCCGCGACGGCGTCGAGCGCGCCGCGAACGGCATCCGGGTGGCCAAGCTGTCCGACCAGCACGCCTGGATCGAGACGGACGCCGACGCCACCGCGCTGGAAGTCGGCGACTGGGTCTGCCTCGGCATGGCCCACCCCTGCACCATCTTCGAGAAGTGGCCGCTGATCCCGGTGGTGGAGTCCGACGGCACCGTCAGCGACTACGTCCGCACCTACTTCTAGGCCCCGGCCGTGGACCTGGTCATCCGCGGGGCCCGCGTCGTCGACGGCACGGGCGGGCCCTCGTACACCGCGGACGTCGGCGTGCACGAGGGCCGGATCGCCGAGATCGGCCCCCTCCCGGGCGGGGGCCGCCGGACCCTCGACGCGCACGGCCTCGTCCTCGCCCCCGGCTTCGTCGACATGCACGCCCACAGCGACCTCGCGCTGCTCCGCGACCCGGACCACAGCGCGAAGGCCGCCCAGGGAGTGACCCTCGAAGTCCTCGGCCAGGACGGCCTGTCGTACGCGCCGGCCGACGACCGCACCCTGGGCGGGGTACGGGCCGCCATCGCGGGCTGGAACGGCCCGGGGGACGACATCGACTTCGACTGGCGCACGGTCGGCGGCTACCTCGACCGGCTGGACGAGGGCGTCGCCGTCAACGCCGCCTACCTCGTCCCCCAGGGCACGGTCCGCGCGTACGCCGTCGGCTGGGACGACCGCCCGGCAAGCGCGGCCGAGCTGGACCGGATGCGGCAGCTGGTCGCCGACGGCCTGGCCCAGGGCGCCGTCGGCATGTCCTCCGGCCTGACCTACACCCCCGGCATGTACGCCTCCGGGGCCGAACTGACCGAACTGTGCCGCGTGGTGGCCCGCTACGGCGGCTACTACTGCCCCCACCACCGCTCGTACGGCCACGGCGCCCTGGCCGCCTACGCCGAGATGGTCGCCCTCACCCGCGAGGCCGGCTGCGCCCTGCACCTCGCGCACGCCACCATGAACTTCGGCGAGAACCGCGGCCGCGCCCCCGAACTGCTCGCCCTGCTCGACGCGGCCCTGGCCGACGGCTGCGACATCACCCTCGACAGCTACCCGTACACCCCCGGCTGCACCACCCTCGTCGCGCTGCTGCCCAGTTGGGCGAACGAGGGCGGCCCGGAGGCGGTCCTGGCCCGGCTGCGCGACGACGCCGAGGCCGAGCGGATCCGGTACGCGCTGGAGGTGACGGGCGCCGACGGCTGCCACGGGGTCCCCGTCGACTGGTCGACGATCGAGGTCTCGGGCGTCACCGACCCGGCCCTCGCCGCGTACGTCGGCACGCGACTCGACGGCTGGGACACCGCCCGGCGGCTGCTGCTCGGCGACCGGCTCGCGCCGTCGGTCCTCCAGCACGTGGGCCACGAGGAGAACGTCCGGGCGATCATGCGCCACCGCGTCCACACCGGCGGCTCCGACGGCATCCTGCAGGGCGCGAAGCCGCACCCGCGCGCCTACGGCACCTTCCCGCACTACCTCGGCCACTACGTCCGCGAGCTCGGCGTGCTCTCCCTCGAGGCGTGCGTCGCGCACCTGTCCGGCCGCCCGGCGGCCCGCCTGCGCCTGCCCGACCGGGGCCTGGTCCGCGTCGGCCACCGGGCCGACCTGGTCCTCTTCGACCCGGACACGGTCGCGGCCGGGTCCACGTACGAGAACCCGCGCGCGCTGCCCGCCGGCATTCCGCACGTGCTCATCGACGGGCGCTTCGTCATGCGGGACGGGCGCCGTACGGACGTCCTGGCCGGGCGCTCGGTACGCCGCACACCGCACCCCACACCCCCGCCCGGGTGACATCTGCATATTTAGGATGACCGGATGGTCGCCTTCGCCCTCGCCGCCCTGTTCTTCCTCGCCTTCTGCATAAGCGCCCGAAAGGACCGCCGCCGCTTCAGCAACGCGGTGCTGTTCGGCCTGACCTTCATCACCACCTCGTTCGCCCTGCTCCTCCAGGTCCCCGCGCTGCCGGAGTGGCTGGCCGTGCCCGTGGTCGTGCTCGTCTTCGCGGTCCCCGCGCTCGGCACCCTGGCGCTCGGCGTCTTCCTCATCGCCAACGGCCTGACGATGGTCCGCAAGGAGGGCAGCCGCCCGCCGAACCTGCTGTCGATGGCCGCGGGGCTCGGGATCTTCGGGATGATCGCGCTGCTGCTCCTCGTGGGCCGGTACGGCTCCACGGTCGCGAACGGCATCGCGGCGACCCTCACGCTGGTCGTCGCCTACGTCTCCTTCGTCTTCCTGTGCTTCCTCGGGTACGCCTTCCTGTACGGGCGGATCAAGGTGCGCGGCGACGTCGACCACGTGGTGATGCTGGGCTCGGGCCTGATCGGCGGCGACCGGGTGCCGCCGCTGCTCGCCTCGCGGCTGCGCAAGGGGCAGGAGATCTACGAGGCCCAGCTGGCCCGGGGCAGCCGGCCGCCGGTGCTCCTGGTCTCCGGCGGCAAGGGCTCGGACGAGCGGGTCTCCGAGGCCCGGGCCATGGCGGACTGGCTGGTCGGGCAGGGCGGCGTCCCGGCGGAGCACGTCCGGCTGGAGGACCGGTCCCGGACGACGGAGGAGAACATGCGGTTCTCCCGCGATCTGATGCTGGCGGACGACCCGGACTACCGGTGCGTGGTGGTCACCAACAACTTCCACGCCTTCCGCGCAGCGATGATGGCCCGCAAGGCCGGGGTGAACGGACAGGTGCTCGGCTCGCCGACGGCGCGGTACTTCTGGCCGAGCGCCACGATCCGCGAGTTCGTCGCGGTGTTCTGGGAGCACAAGGCCGTGAACCTGGGGATCTGCGGCCTGCTGGTGGCGCTGGGCGCACTGGCGACGATCACCGCCTGACCCCGCCGCGGCCTCCTCCGTTCGGGTCAACGTGCGTTCATGGAGCCGCGGCCGGAGGATGGGGCAAAGGACTACCGGGGGACATCGGAGGAGGTACGCGATGGACAGTGAATCGGACCAGCAGCCCACGCGGTCGGACCGGCTCTTCACGGGCGGGGAGCGACCGTACGACCCCGAGGACCTCGTGATGGCGACCGGCCACGACCCGACTCCGGAGCGGATCGAGAAGGCGCGCCAGCTGATCGAAAAGGAAGGCCCGCAGGTCATCGAGCGCTACCTGCCGTAGCGCTCCGTACCCCACGCTGCTGACACCCCGGCCCGAGGTCGCCCCTCGGGCCGGGGTCCTTTTGCGTACCGGCGCGCGTACGGGAGGTGCGTACGAGGGGTGCGTACGGTGTGCGGGCCGGCCGGACCGCATCCAGACTCGGTGAATAGTCGTTAGCGCTCCGGGGGCCACAACCCTAAGGACAGGTGAATGCACGCTCTCGATGTCGACTGGGACCACCCCACGGACCCACGGCCCGGACCGCGGCTCGACCACGTCCGCGCGTACGCGCGCACGGCGGGCGCCGACGGGCACCTGTGGCACGGAGTGCCCACCCTGCTGCTCACCACGGTCGGCCGCACCACCGGCCGGACGGTCCGCACCCCGCTGATCTACGGCGAGGACGCGGACCGCCTGATCGTCGTGGCCGCCGCGTACGGCGCCCCGGAGCACCCGGCCTGGTACGGGAACCTCACCGCCCACCCGGAGGTCCGCGTCCAGGTGGGCGCCTGCGTCTTCCGAGCCGTGGCGCGCACGGCGACGCCGGAGGAGCGGGAGACGTACTGGGACATGATGACGGGCCTGTGGCCCGCCTACGAGGACGACCAGACGGCGGCCGCACCCCGCGAGATCCCGCTGGTGATCATCGAAAGCAGAAACGGTTGGTCGGACCGCTGACTCAGTCGTTGCTGTCGAAGCGGACGGAGCGCACCAGCAGGCGGTCGCTCGCCTGGTTCCCGTACGGCCGCAGCCGCCACTCGGGACCGTCGCAGTCGGCGCCGAGGTAGACGGTCACCCGGGAGTCGGTCCGGTTGTGCGGGGCATACCCGGGGTCGACGTCGTCGGAGCCGACCGCGTCGAGGTTGATGCAGTCGCCGCTCCGCGGGTCGTGCAGGGTGCTGGTCTGCTCCACGCCGGCTTCGTCGCGGTACTTGTAGTGGAACTCGCCGGTGGCGGCGAGAGCCGACGCGGGAAGTGACAGAACCAGCGCGAAGGCGGCGACGGCGGCGACGGCGGTGTTGCGGAGCTTCATGACGGGGTGAATCCCTTTCACGTACGGGCTGTTGGTGCTGTGCGGGCACGACCCTAGGAGGCCCCGTACGGGCGAATCGATCCTCCGAAATCCGTCGGCGTGGCGCGCGGTTGCCCCGCGCCGCCTCCGGCGTCACGCGCGGTCGTACACGGTGACCTCCACGTCCCGCGCGCAGAGCGCGTCGGTGATGAGCGGCTCGATACGCGACCAGGTGCCGCCCGCAAGCCCGCACCCGATCCGCGGCATGTGGACGCCGGCGCCCAACTCGACGGCGTGGTCGCCCAACGCGGCGAGACAGCGCGCGACGGCGTCGTAGCGGATCGGCGGGCCCGCGCTCCCGGTGCGCATCCCCCGCTGACCGACCATGTTGGCCACCCACACATCAGGCTTCACCCGCACCACTTGCACGGCCCCGAGCCCGAAGTCGTTCCCGCTGCGCCCCCGATGCCAGGCCCGGTACGCAGCCTCCGGCTCCGCCCACCGCCGCGAAACGGCGAGTACGAACCCTTTGCCCCAGCCCCCGAGGTCGTTGCAGACATGTGCGATGACCTTGGGCCCCTTGGCCTGGGGACTTGTCGCATCTCCGGCGATGATCCGTAGCGGCTTCATACTCGAAAAGATATGCGGGACGACTGACACCGGGGCACTGGAGGCGGTCGGGGGCTTCGGGGGGCTTGATTCCGCGCACTCCTCATCAGGGAGGGTTTGGGGGTTTCCCGCCAGTCCCACTGTCTCTCCGGGCCGGGCCGCCCTGTCAAGGGCGCTCCTTCGTCGCGTCGCTTCGCGATGGCCTTCGGCCACCCTTGACAGACCGACCCGCCCCGGAAAGACAAGGACCGGCGGGAAGCCCCCAAAAGAACGGTCCACTGGTTCCGAGGACAGCCACTGGGCATCAGGGACCGGATCCTTGGTCACCGGGGCCATGGCCTGCGCCCGGGCCCGTAGAGAAGTGATCCGGGGTCGGCGGGCGCACCAAATCGCTACGCGCTCCTCATATCTCGGCGTCCGACGGCCGTCCGGGGCTCAACCCGCACCAGACAGCGATGAGAAGCGCCTGGCGGACCGGTGGGCGCACCAGATCGCTACGCGCTCCTCATTGACGGCGACTGACGGCCGTCCGGGGCTGATAAGCCACGTGATGCCGGTCAGTCACGAGGTCGCCCCTCCTGCTGCAGCGACGCAATCGGCGAACGAGTGACGAGGTGCCCGCGCAGGGCTGCCGCACGTCCAGTGCGCGTTCTCCAAAGAGCGCGGGCGGCCTCTCACCAGCCCCGGACGGCCCGGAGACGCCATCCAACGGCAGCGCGTAGCGATCTGACGCGTCGACTGGCTCGGCAGGGGCTGGTAGGCGCTGTCTGGTGCGGGTTCGGCCCCGGACGGGCGGCGGACGCTGAGACGTGAGGAGCGCGTAGCGAACTGACGCGCCCCCACCGACCCCCGGATGCCTCGCTACTGGCCCGGGCGCAGGCCATGGCCCCGAGAACCAAGGATCCGGTCCCTGATGCCCCTCTGACCGTAATCGTGAACCAGTGGACCGTTCTTTTGGGGGCTTCCCGCCGGTCCTTGTCTTTCCGGGGCGGGTCGGTCTGTCAAGGGTGGCCGAAGGCCATCGCGAAGCGACGCGACGACGAAGGAGGAGCGCCCTTGACAGGGCGGCCCGACCCGGAGAGACAGTGGGACTGGCGGGAAACCCCCAAACCCTCCCTGATGAGGAGTGCGCGGAATCAGGCCCCCGAAGCCCCCACCCCCCTCACAGGTACTCCCGGGCGAACTCCACCGCCCACTCCACCGCCGCCACCGGGACGCTGCCCGACTGCGGGTCGATGGCGAGACGGGCCGTCTCCCAGCCCTGGCCGTGCTCGCGGTGGATCGCGAAGCACCCGTGGTCCGTGGCCGTCGGCCCCGAGACCAGGAACTCGATCGCCCTGTCGTCGCCGTCCAGGCCGACCGTGGTGATCGCCATGTCACCGACCACGAACTCCATTGCGCCGCACCCTTCGGTAGCCGCCGTTGCAGATCATCAGCCTCCACCCGCCACCGGCCCGCCGCATGAGTCCCCGTACTCAGCCTCCGTACTCGGCCCCCGTACTCAGCCCGCATCCCCACCTACCCGCCGCCCCAGCGTGACGAGCGCAACACCCCGGACCCCCGCCCACCCGCACCCCACCGATTCCGCAGGCCCGGACGCGGCCCGGCCCCGGATTCCAAGGGTGGACCGCATCGGCACCCGGCATTGCCCGAAACGGGGCATATCACTCGCCACCCCGCCCACTCAAATGGCGCGCCACGCCCGCGCCCGGGCCCGTAAGCTCCCGTCATGCAGGTGATCCAGTCAACGAAACTCGCCAATGTCTGCTACGAGATCCGCGGCCCCGTGCTCGAAGAGGCGATGCGGCTCGAAGCAGCAGGTCATCGCATCCTCAAGCTCAACACCGGCAACCCCGCGGCCTTCGGCTTCGAGTGCCCGCCGGAGATCCTTGAGGACATGCTCCGCAACCTGGGCAACGCCCACGGCTACGGGGACGCGAAGGGGCTGCTCTCCGCGCGCCGCGCGGTCATGCAGCACTACCAGACCAAGGGCATCGAGCTGGACGTCGAGGACATCTACCTCGGCAACGGCGTCTCCGAGCTGATCCAGATGTCGATGCAGGCGCTGCTCGACGACGGCGACGAGGTCCTCGTCCCCGCGCCGGACTACCCGCTGTGGACCGCATCCGTCTCGCTCGCCGGCGGCACGGCCGTGCACTACCGCTGCGACGAGCAGGCCGACTGGATGCCGGACCTCGCCGACATCGAGCGCAAGGTCACCGACCGCACCCGCGCCATCGTGATCATCAACCCGAACAACCCGACCGGCGCCGTCTACGACGACGAGATGCTGCGCGGGCTCACGGACATCGCGCGCCGCCACAACCTGGTCGTCTGCTCGGACGAGATCTACGACCGGATCCTGTACGACGGAGCGACGCACACGAACACCGCCGCCATCGCGCCGGACCTGCTCACCCTGACCTTCAACGGGCTGTCCAAGAACTACCGCGTCGCCGGCTACCGGGCCGGCTGGATGGCGGTCTGCGGCCCCAAGAAGAACGCCTCCTCGTACATCGAGGGGCTGACGATCCTGGCCAACATGCGCCTGTGCGCGAACATGCCCTCGCAGCACGCCGTCGCCACCGCACTCGGCGGCCGACAGTCGATCAACGACCTGGTGCTTCCGGGCGGGCGGCTGCTGGAGCAGCGGGACGCGGCGTACGACCTGCTGACGCAGATCCCCGGCATCACCTGCGTGAAGCCCAAGGGCGCGCTGTACCTCTTCCCGAAGCTCGACCCCGCCGTCTACAAGATCAAGGACGACCGGCAGATGGTCCTCGACCTGCTGCGGGCCGAGAAGATCATGGTGGTGCACGGTACGGGCTTCAACTGGCCCGAGCCGGACCACTTCCGGATCGTGACGCTGCCGAACGCCAAGGACCTGGCGGACGCGGTGACGCGGATCGGGAACTTCCTGGACGGCTACGGCCAGCCGTAGCCGTGCGGCAGCCGTCACGCATCCGGCTCGAGCACTGACAGGATTCAACTCAACTTTAGATTGATTCCAATGTAGGATGGTCTCCTGACCCACGCAGGAGGCCACCTCATGTACGAGCCGAGCCGCACCAAGTCGGTCGTCCACCGCATGGGCGCCGCCCCGGCCGACTACCCGCACCGCAGCCGCAGCGAAGCCCTGGACGTCCAGCTCGCCGGGCACCTCGCGGCCCTGCTCGCCGTCACCGACGAGCTCGGCCTCGACGAGGCCGCCGCCCGCATCGCCGCGCAGGTCGCGCGGCTGCGGGGGGCGCAGCCCGCCCGCGCACCCCAGGCGCACGGCGCCGCGGACCGCACCGCCTTGCACCAGCGCGCGCACGACCTCGCCGCCCGCGCGCTCCTCGTCGCCGCGTCCCGCGCCGACACCACCGTCGCGATCCTCGCCGCCGAGCGCATGGACGCGCACGCCGCCGCCCTCACGTCCCAGGACCTGGCCGGCGCCCTCTGACGGCCCCGGTCCGGGGCCGCGGAGGCTCCGGACCGGGCGCCATACCCCTGAGCGGGCGCCGGCGGGTGAAGCGGCTGCCGCGGGCCCGCCCTCCGGCTGCGGCCCGTCAGGGCTCCAGTTCCTCCGCCCGGACCGCGTCGGCGACCCCGCACCACGGGACCGTCGCCACCGGCCAGACCGGGCCGACGGCCTCACCGCGTTCCGTCGCCCCCGGGAGCACGCCCGGGATCTTCACCAGGGCCTGCGAGGCCCGCGTACCCGGGCCCGGGTGCTCCTGGTCGCGGAACTCCACCGTGACGACGTAGGAGCCCTGCCCCGCCACCTCCACCGCGGCCACCACCCGACGGCTGGCCGGATCGACGCGGCACGCGGTGACCCGCGCATCCGGCTCCGCCTGAACCTCCACCGCCTCGCCGGGCGACGGGCCGCCGCTGGCCCACACGTACAGCCCCAGCGGGGCGAACACCAGCAGTCCGGCCAGCGTCACCAGGCCGACCAGCCAGCCCTGCCACTTCAACGCGCTCGTGCTCACGCCCATGACCAGATCCTCCCGGTCGGCCGCCCCTCCCACCAGCACCCACGGGCTCACACAGCATTTCGAAGTGGGACCGCCTGGACACCTGACGTTCACTCAACTCCTCGCGGAATGTGGGTTTCCGCGAGCACGCTGCACTCGTGAGACGCATCCTAGGAATCATCCTGGGCCTCCTCCTGATCGGCGGCGTCGTAGCTGTCGCCCTCGTCAACGGGCAGGACCCACAAACGCCGGCAACGAAGACCGTGCGTGGCGTCATCGGCTCGGAGAAGTCCGAATTCTTCCGCGACCCGGACGTCGTCAAGGCCCTTGCCGCCAAGGGCTACACCGTGAAGACGGAGACCTCGGGCTCCTGGGCGATGGACCAGCTCGCCCTGAAGGAGTTCGACTTCGCCTTCCCCAGCAGCAGTGAACCCGCCAAGGAGGTCGAGGCCGCCGCCGGGGTCAAGGGCGCCCAGGAGACCAAGCCCTTCTACTCCCCGCTCGTCGTCATCGCCCGCGCCAACGCCGCCAAGGTCCTGGCCGACAACGGCCTCGCGAAGACGACCGGCAAGAACTCCGGGACCCTCCTGATGGGCCCCTTCCTCAAGGCCGCCGGCGAGGACCGCACCTGGCAGCAGCTGTCCGGCGCCTCCGCGCACGCCGAGCTGACCGGCACGGTGTTCATCAAGACCACCGACCCGTCCACCTCGAACTCCGGCGCCCTCTTCCTCGCCGCCACCTCCAATGTGGCGAACGGCAGCACCATCGTCTCCGACGACGCCGCGATCGCCCGTACCGCGCCCCTGATGCGCAAGCTGATCTCCGTACAGGGCGCCCTGGAGCCGAGCACCGACGACCCGTTCCGGGCCTTCATCAGCGGCAGCGGCGAACCGCTCATCCTGGTGTACGAGTCCCAGGTGGCGGCCCTCCTGCTGCAGAAGCAGGATCCGGGCGACATGGTGGTCCTCTACCCGGACACCACCGTCAACACGGCGCACACCTTCGTCCCGCTCGGCGACAAGGCGGGCGAACTCGGCACGCTCCTCGCGACCGACCCGAAACTGCGCGAGCTGGCCCTGCGCCACGGGTTCCGCCCGCAGGACGGCGTGCCCGAGTTCACCGCCGCGACCGCCCCGCACGCCGCCTACCTCAACCCCGCGCTGACCGGCATCCGCCAGGTCGGCACACCCACCGTCAAGATCCTGATGGCGCTCGCCGCCCGCGCCAAGGGCCAGGGGGACACACCATGACCACGACGCCGACCGCCGACGGAAACGACTCCCCTCTCGTCCTCACCGCGCCCGAGCCGGTCGCCCCCGTCCGCAAGGAGCAGGCCGCCGGACTCGTACCGCTCCAGGACGGCGTCCGCGACGAAATGGCCCGCAGGGCCGGGGAGTACGTCGGCTCGCTCGCCGGGATCGACACCCGCTCCCCCGAGTTCGCGCAGCGCATCGGCGAGATCGCCGGGCTCGGCTCGGCCGACATCCGCTCCGCCGCCCAGCAGTCCAACCGGATGCTGGACCGGGCCGTGCGCTCCCTCGGCTCCGACGGCGGCGGCGACGCCCAGGCGCGGGTGGCCGGCTCCCTCGTCGAACTGCGCCGCACGGTCGAGGACCTCGATCCGCGCGACACGCCCGCCAAGGGCTTCGGCAAGCTGATCTCGAAGCTGCCGGGCGGCAACAGGTTCCGCGACCACGTGGCGAAGTACGCCTCCTCGCAGGCGACCTTGAACCGGATCGTGGGCGCGCTGCGCAGCGGGCAGGACGAGCTGCGCCGCGACAACGCGGCCCTGCACACCGAGCGGGCCCGCCTGTGGGAGACGATGGGCAAGCTCCAGGAGTACGCGGTCCTCACCGAGGCCCTGGACTGCGCCGTCGAGCAGCGGATCGCCGAGGCGGAGCACTCCGATCCGCAGGCGGCCGACGCGCTGCGCGCGGACATGCTGTTCCCGGTCCGGCAGAAGCACCAGGACCTGCTGACCCAGCTGGCCGTGTGCGCCCAGGGGTACCTGGCGATGGACGTGGTCCGGCGCAACAACGACGAGCTGATCAAGGGCGTCGACCGGGCCGCGACCACCACCGTCTCCGCACTGCGGATCGCCGTGATGCTGGCCTCGGCCCTCGACAGCCAGCGCAAGGTCGTCGAGCAGGTCAACACCCTGCGCAACACGACGGAGGACCTGATCCGCGGCAACGCGGAGATGCTGTCCACGCAGAGCGGAGAGATCCAGCGGATCGCGGCGGATCCTGCGGTGGGGGCGGAGACCCTGCGGACGGCGTTCGCGCAGATCTACCAGACGCTCGACGCGATCGACACGTTCAAGGTGCAGGCCACCGAGAACATGGCCGCGACCGTGGAGTCCCTGACGGGGGAGCTTCGGACGGCGTCCGCGTACCTCGCGCGCACGCGCACCGCGAGCGTCCTCGAAGGCGGTGCGCTGTGAGCGGGCGTCGCGGCCGGGGCCGCAGCGGGCGCGGCTGGATGGTCGCGGGTCTCGCGCTCGCCGCGCTCGTCGGTGCCACCGCCTGTACCGCCGATGCGCCCGACAGCCCGAAGCCGCCGGCCTACAAGGAGGGCACCCTGCGGGTGCTGGCCTCCAGTGAGCTGGCGGACATGCAGCCGGTGCTGGAGCAGGCCAAGAAGGCCACCGGGGTCACCGTGGACCTGACCTGGTCCGGAACGCTCGATGCCGCCGAGCAGGTCGCGTCCGGGCAGGCCGACGGGAAGTACGACGCGATCTGGCTGTCCTCCAACGACTATCTGCGGCTGCGTCCCGAGGCGGCCGGAAAGCTCGCCAACGAGACCCCGGTGATGTCCTCGCCCGTCGCCCTCGGCGTGCGGCCGGAGGCGCTGGCCCGGCTCGGCTGGAAGCCCGGGGACGTCACCTGGTCGGCGGTGCACGAGGCCGTCACCGGCGGGAAGCTCAGCTACGGCATGACCGACCCGGTGCGCTCCAACTCCGGTTTCTCCGCGCTGGTCTCGGTGGCCTCGGGCCTGTCGGGCGCGCAGGCTGCGCTGACCGACGCGGACGTGAAGGCGGCCGCGCCGCGGCTGAAGGAGTTCTTCACGGGGCAGCGGCTGACCTCGGGCTCCTCCGGCTGGCTCGCCACCGCCTACGCTCAGCGCACGGACGTGGACGCGCTGGTGAACTACGAGTCGGTGCTGCTGTCGGTCAACCGGGACGCGAAGTCCCCGCTGACGGTGATCCGGCCGCGCGACGGCGTCGTCACCGCGCACTACCCGCTGACCCTGCTGACCTCGGCCCCGGCCGGGGCCCGCGAGTCGGGCCGGGCCCTGACGGAGTACCTGCGCGGCGCGGAGGCGCAGCGGGCGATCACGGAGAAGACCTTCCGCCGGCCGGTCGCGGCCGGGGTGGCGCCGGCCGCCGGGCTGGGTGCGGACAAGCGGCGCGAGCTGCCGTTCCCCGGTTCGCTGGCGGTCGCCGACGGACTGCTGGCCTCGTACGAGAACGAGCTGCGCCGGCCGTCGCGGACGGTGTACGTGCTGGACACCTCGGGGTCGATGACCGAGGAGGACCGCATCGGGCGGCTGAAGGCGGCGCTCACGGAGCTGACGGGCACCGGGAGTTCGGGGACCGGGCAGAGGTTCCGGGACCGCGAGGAGGTGACGCTCCTGCCGTTCGGGTCCAAGGTGAAGAAGGTACGGACGCACGTCGTCGAGCCCGGCAATCCGGGACCGGCCCTGGACGGGATCCGGGGCGACGTGAAGTCGCTGGAGCCGGAGGGGGGTACGGCGATCTACAGCAGCCTGGAGGCGGCGTACGAGCAGCTGGGCAAGGGCGGCGGGGACGCGTTCACCTCGATCGTGCTGATGACGGACGGCCAGAACACGGAGGGCGTCGGGGCGCAGCACTTCGACTCCTTCTACGCCTCGCTGCCCGAGGGGCAGAAGCACACGCCGGTGTTCGCGGTGCTGTTCGGGGATTCGGACCGCAAGGAGCTCGCCCACATCACCGAACTGACCGGCGGGCGGCTTTTCGACGCCACCGGCGGGAACGGTTCGCTGAACGGAGCCTTCGAGGAGATCCGTGGCTACCAATAGAGCTGCCGAGGCGCTCGGTAGGAGTTTTCTGCGCTACGTGGAGTCGAAGAAGAACCTGGTCGGCTCCGCGTGCGGGGTGGCCGGGCTGGGCCTGGGCTTCGCCGGGGTCGGCGGCCCGTACTGGCCGGTGGTGGTGGCCGGGCTGTACGGCGCGGGCGCGCTGATCGCCCCGCCGGAGACGGTGGCTCCGCCGGTCTATCCGGACGCCGCCGAGCAGCTGGGCGTCGTACGGGAGGACTTCGGGCGGCTGCGCGCGTACCTGGCCGAGGTGGACCTGCCGCCGGCGGCGGGCGGCAAGCTGGCCGAGCTGACGGAGCTGTACGCGGCCCTGCTCGATCCGGGGTGGGTGGCCGATGCGCTGGCCGCCGATCCGGAGGCGGTGCACTCGCTGTCCCGGGCGATCCGGCTGGACGTGCCGGAGTGCGTGGACACGTACAACCGGACGCGCTGGTGGACGCGGCTGACGCCGGGCGGCGAGTCGCCGGAGCGGCACTTGGAGCGGCAGCTGACGGTCCTGTACGACGAGGCGGAACGCGTGACGGCGGGCCTTCGCGAAGCGGAGGCCCGCCGTCAGCAGACGCACACGACCTATCTGGAGGAGCGCGGACGCTCCTGACCGGACGGGTCACGTGCTGCGGTGGGAACCGCTTGGTCGGGGGCTCCCACAGCGGTGGGACGCCGCTTGGTCGGGGGCTCCCACGTTCATAGGCCCTTCTTCAGGGCGTGTCCCGGCTCAGCCCAGGCGCTTGACGAGCGCGTGGTACTCGTCCCACAGCTCCTTGGGCGTGTGGTCGCCGTAGGTGTTCAGGTGCTCGGGGACCAGGGCGGCCTCCTCGCGCCAGACCTCCTTGTCGACGGTGAGGAGGAAGTCGACGTCCTCGGCCGGGAGGTCGAGGCCCTCGAGGTCGAGGGATTCCTTGGTCGGCAGGATGCCGATGGGGGTCTCGACGCCCTCGGCGGTGCCGTCGAGGCGGCCGACGATCCACTTCAGGACGCGGCTGTTCTCGCCGAAGCCGGGCCACACGAACTTGCCCGCGTCGTTCTTGCGGAACCAGTTCACGTAGTAGATCTTCGGAAGCTTCTCCTGGTCCTTGTCGGCCGCCACCTTGACCCAGTGGGCCATGTAGTCGCCCATGTTGTAGCCGCAGAACGGCAGCATGGCGAAGGGGTCGCGGCGCAGCTCGCCGACCTTGCCCTCGGCGGCGGCGGTCTTCTCGGAGGCGATGTTCGAGCCGATGAAGACGCCGTGGTTCCAGTCGAAGGACTCGGTGACCAGGGGCACGGCGGAGGCGCGGCGGCCGCCGAAGAGGATCGCGGAGATCGGGACGCCCTTGGGGTCCTCCCACTCGGGGGCGATCGTCGGGCACTGGGCGGCGGGGACGGCGAAGCGGGCGTTGGGGTGGGCCGCCGGGGTGTCGCTCTCCGGGGTCCAGTCGTTGCCCTTCCAGTCGATGAGGTGGGCGGGCGCCTCTTCGGTCATGCCCTCCCACCACACGTCGCCGCCGTCCGGGGTGAGCGCGACGTTGGTGAAGACGGTGTTCGCGTACATCGTCTTCATGGCGTTGGCGTTGGTGTGCTCGCCGGTGCCGGGCGCGACGCCGAAGAAGCCGGCCTCGGGGTTGATCGCGTACAGGCGACCGTCCTCGCCGAAGCGCATCCAGGCGATGTCGTCGCCGATGGTCTCGACGGTCCAGCCGGGGATCGTGGGCTCCAGCATGGCCAGGTTGGTCTTGCCGCAGGCGCTCGGGAACGCGGCGGCGACGTACTTCGCCTCACCCTGCGGCGGGGTGAGCTTGAGGATCAGCATGTGCTCGGCGAGCCAGCCCTCGTCGCGGGCCATGACGGACGCGATGCGCAGGGCGTAGCACTTCTTGCCGAGCAGGGCGTTGCCGCCGTAGCCGGATCCGTAGGACCAGATCTCGCGGGTCTCGGGGAAGTGCGAGATGTACTTGGTGGTGTTGCACGGCCACGGGACGTCCGCCTGGCCCTCTTCCAGGGGGGCGCCGAGGGTGTGGACGGCCTTCACGAAGAAGCCGTCGGAGCCGAGCTCGTCCAGGACGGCCTTGCCCATGCGGGTCATGGTGCGCATCGCGACGGCGACGTAGGCGGAGTCGGTGATCTCGACGCCGATCGCGGAGAGCTCGGAGCCGAGGGGGCCCATGCAGAAGGGGACGACGTACATCGTCCGGCCCTTCATGGAGCCGCGGAAGATGCCCTGGTCACCCGCGAAGACGGCCTTCATCTCGGCCGGGGCCTTCCAGTGGTTGGTCGGGCCCGCGTCCTCCTCCTTCTCGGAGCAGATGAAGGTGCGGTCCTCGACGCGCGCGACGTCGGAGGGGTCGGAGGCGGCGTAGTACGAGTTCGGGCGCTTCGTCTCGTCGAGCTTCTTGAACGTTCCCTTGGCGACGAGCTCCTCGCACAGGCGCTCGTACTCGCCCTCGGAGCCGTCGCACCAGACGACGCGGTCCGGCTGGGTGAGGGCTGCGATCTCGTCCACCCAGGAGATCAGCTCCTGGTGAGTCGTCGGGATGGTGGGAGCCGCGTTGTCGCGCGCCACGATTGCTCCTTGTTGAGGGGTTTGTTTGGTGTAGGCCCCGTGGGGGCTGCGACCCGGACGCTTCGCGCTCCGCTCATCCGGTGTCGACCGCACTCATCTGATCATCCGGTGCGTGTGCGCATATGTCCAGGGGGCCTCTCACGTGAGCATCGCCACGTCCGTCAATCTTCCGTAAAGAGGACCAACGGAAACCTACGGGCCCGTAGGTAGCATGTGGGCCATGACTTCTGACGCCGCCGCCCCGGCCGCAGTCCCGGCCGCCGCCCCGGACGCTCCGGAGGCCAAGCCGCTGATGCGCGGCTGGCTGCACCTCGGGATGTTCCCCGCCGTGGTGGTCGCGGGCCTCGTGCTCATGGCGTTCACCGATTCGACCCGGGCCCGCGTGGCCTGCGGGGTCTACATCCTCACGGCCTGCCTGCTGTTCGGCGTCAGCGCGGTCTACCACCGCGGCACCTGGGGCCCCAGGGGCGAGGCCATCCTGCGGCGGCTCGACCACGCCAACATCTTTCTGATCATCGCGGGGACCTACACCCCGCTGACCGTCCTGCTGCTCCCGCCCTCCACCGGGCGCACACTGCTGTGGGCCGTGTGGCTCGCGGCCGCGGCCGGCATCGCCTTCCGCGTCTTCTGGGTCGGCGCCCCGCGCTGGCTGTACACCCCCTGCTACATAGCCATGGGCTGGGCCGCCGTCTTCTTCCTGCCCGACTTCATGCGCACCGGCGGCATCGCCGTCCTGGTCCTGGTGATCGTCGGCGGCCTGCTCTACAGCGCGGGCGGGGTCATCTACGGCATGAAGCGCCCCAACCCCTCCCCCCGCTTCTTCGGCTTCCACGAGGTCTTCCACTCCCTGACCCTCGCGGCCTTCGTCGCCCACTACGTCGGCATCTCGCTGGCCGCGTACTCGCACTGACGGCGCGCGGCCGCCGGCGTGCTGCCGCGTCAGCGCGCTGCCCGGCCGGATGCGCCGGTGCCCGGCCGCACTTCGCGGCCGGGCACCGGCGCTCCCTGCGCTGTCAGCAGGTGTAGCCGTCCTTGTCCTCGTCCAGGCGCAGCGGGTCGCTGCCGTTGACCTTCATGCGCTTCGGATACTGGTGGGCGGCCAGCCAGTCGCAGCGGGCCTTCGTCGTCTCCTTCACCTCCGCCGGGAAACGGGTCGGCACGCACAGGTTGACCGTTCCGTAGTGGCGGTCGCAGCCCGCCACGCTCGGCGCGACCGGGGCCGAGTCCCGCTTGGACGGGTTCTTCTTGGCGGGGCCCAGCTTGTCGGCGAAGGTGTGCTGGTGCGCCGAGGGCTGCTCCTCGGCGGCGGCCAGGGCCGGGGCCCCGCCCAGGTGCACCCAGGTCGCGATCGACGGGACGCCGTTCGCGTCGACCGCGAAGAGCATGTACCAGCCGGGCGGCGCCAGGTTCGGGTTGCTGGTCACGTTCAGGTCGATGTTGTTCCCGTCCACCGTCATCGGCAGGTCCACGAACCGCTGGTTCGGGTCCGAGGAGTGCGTGACGGCCGCCGGGCGGATCAGCTCCGCCTTGGCGATCGGCCGGTTGACCGTGATCCGCTGCGTGTCCCCGTACACCCACTGCGTGTCGATCACCGAGGTGATCTGCGGGCGCGCGCCCTTGAACAGGTAGGGCGGGGTGTAGATCGACACGTTGTGGTTGTAGGTGCCGTTGCCCGGGTTGTCGCCCACCGACATGACCCGGCCGTCGGGCATCAGGAACGACGCCGAGTGGTAGGTCCGCGGGATCGGGTCGGTCGCCAGTCCCGCCTGGTAGGTGTTGGTGGCGGGATCGAAGAACGAGGCCTCGAAGACGGGGTCGGCCCGGTCGTGCAGCCCGCCGCCGGTCTCCAGCACCTTGCCGTCCGGCAGCAGCACGGCGGATGCGTACATCTTGCCCTCGGCCCCGGTCTGCGGCCGCTTGCCGGTACCGGTGTCCACCAGGCCCAGCGGAATGTCCGGGCCGGCCGTGTAGGCGGGGCTCGGCTTCTTCAGGTCGATGATGTCCGTGATCCGGTTCGCCGCCGGATTGGTCTCGTTGTTGCCGCCGCCGATGGTCAGGACCCGCTGGTCCTGCGCCGGGGGCAGCAGCACGCTCGCCGACTCGTCGCGCTGGTCCTTGTTCCGCAGGCCCGGCACGTCGGTGATGGTGTTGGCGGCGTAGTCGTAGATCGACGCGCCCGTGCCCGGGGTGCCGTTGCCGAAGGTGTGGCTGCCCGAGTAGAAGAGCCGCCCGTCCTGCATGAGGATCATCGACGGGTACAGGCCCCAGTACGACCAGGTCTGGTTGACCTCGTTCATCGGCAGCCACTTGTTCTGCGCCGCCGAGAACTTCTCCGCGGTCACGTTGCCCGTGGAGTCCTCCTTCAGACCGCCGAAGGAGATCACGTCACCGTTGCCCAGGATCGTCGCCGACGGGTACCAGTGCCCGCCGTTCATGTCGTTGGTCTTCGTGTACGTCTCGGTCGCCGGGTCGAAGGTGTACGAGTCCTTCAACCCCTGGTAGCCGACCGTGCCGTCGGCGGACGGGTACCCCTTGTTGCCGCTCATCACCAGCACCCGGCCGTCCGCCAGCTGCACATGGCCCGAGCAGAACATGTCGACCGGTGTCGGGATGGTCTTGAACGACCCGTTCGCCGGGTCGTAGACGGCCGAGGTGAAGGTGCCCGCGTTGAACTGGGCGATGTCGTTGCCCGAGCCCGCGATCAGCAGCACCTTGCCGTTCTTGAGGACCACCGCGTGCATCGAACGCACCGGGTTCTTGGCCGGGATCACCTCCCACTTGCCCTTGGCGCACTCCTCCGCCGTACCCGAACAGGCGGGCTGCGGCGGCACCGCGCCCACCTCCTCCAGCGCGTAGTCGTCGGTGGTGAGCGTGCCCACCCCGTACACCGACAGCCCCCACGCGATCTTGTCGGTGCCCGGCGGAACGGCGGGCGTACGGACCTCCGTGCGCGCCCATCCCGCGCTGACCGGCGGATTCTGCAGATCGGTCCAGTACTGCCAGGCCCCGGTCGCGGCCACGCGGCGGAACACCGTCACCGAGACGTCCGGGGTGTTGGACTTGTACCAGGCGGACAGGTCGTACTGCTTGCCCGGCGCCACGGTCGGAGCGCACGCGGTGTTCTCGGTGACCAGTGCCTTGCGGTCGCCCTCCACCCGGCGGGTGAGGGAGACCTGCATCGCCTTGGTGCCGCTGTGCGCGTCGGGGACGGTCGCATAGGTGAAGTCGTTGTCGCCCCAGCCGGATTTGGACCAGCAGGACGGCATGTCGGCGCCGGGCGCGCCGGCGGTCTCGAAACCGGGATTGGAGAGCAGATTGGGCGGTCCGGCCGTGGCCTGCTGCGGTGCGGTGAGCAGCAGGCCCGCGGTCAGCGCGCCGACGGCCAGCAGGGCGGCACGCCGCCCGGCCCTCCGCCGGATCTTCACACGCATGGAAAGGTTCCCTTCTGTGCGGCTCAGCTCCTGGTGTGACGCCCTGCCTTGCGCGCGGTGCGCGGCAGGTAGACGAGCGCCTCGGTGGCCGCGAAGCGCAGGACGAAGGTGGTGACCAGCGCGAGGGCGGTGGCGGGGAGCACGTCCATGCCGAACTGGGCGACGAACACCGCGATGAGCGGGATCCGCAGCAGCAGGTCGGCGTTGGCGAGCAGCGCGAAGCGGCCGATCCGGTCCGCCCAGTGGCGGTGGCGGCGGCGGTCGCGGAAGAGCAGGGTCTCGATGAGGAGGAAGTTCCACAGGACCCCGGCCTGGTTGGCCACGATCTCGGCCGGGAGGTAGTGCATCCCGGCCCGCGTGAGCAGCCAGAGCGCGGCCAGGTTCGGGACGAAGCCGGAGAGGCCGATCAGGCCGAAGCCGATCAGCCGGGCCAGCGGGGTCGCGGAGCGCAGCGAGGCCAGGTGCGCCAGGAAGCGCATGCCCTCGCGGGCGGTGGACTTCGACTCGCCGGAGTAGCGGTCCTGGAAGACGAAGGGCACCTCGGCGACCTTCGCGGGCCGGCAGCGCACCGCCAGCTCCAGCAGGATCTTGTAGCCCAGCGGTTTGAGGGCCTCGGCGGTGACCACCGAGCGGCGCATCGCGAAGAAGCCGCTCATCGGGTCGCTGATGCCGCGCAGGGCGCGCGGGAAGAGCCCCTTGGTGAGCCAGGTCGCGCCGCGGGACACGGCGATGCGGTAGGTGCCGGCGAGTCCGGCCCGGCTGCCGCCGGTGATGTAGCGGGAGGCTACGACGAGGTCGGCGCCGGTGCGTATCCCCTCTCCGACGAGTTCGGGCACCAGATGGGGCGGGTGCTGGAGGTCGGCGTCCATGACGACGATCCAGTCGGTGTCCGCCCGCCTCACCCCTTCGACGACGGCGCCGCCGAGGCCGCCCTCGGCGACCTCCCGGTGCAGGACGGACACGGGGAAGGAGTGGTCGGCGGCGGCCTTCTCGATGACGGCCGGGGTGTCGTCCGTGGAGTCGTCCACGAACAGCACCTCGCACGGCAGTTGCTCGGGGTCGGGCAGCGCGTCACCGAGCCGGCGCAGCAACTCCACGATGTTGCCCGCCTCGTTGAAGGTCGGGATGATCAGGGTGACGCTGCCGGTCACCGCCTGCGGAAGGGTGAGATCCGGATCGATCGGGGCATGGAGGGACCACAGGTCCTCGCTCATGGTGGCTCAGCTCCCACTCTGGCGGTCGGTGCGGCGGATCTCGATGCGGTCCTCGCCCGAGCCGAAGACGGCGACCACCGTCGAATGCTCCAGCGCGGCCTTCACATTGGGCAGGTCCACCGCGTCGCGGCGGACCGTGGGCGAGGAGACGACGTAGTCGATGTCCCGCCACCCGCGCGGCAGGGTCTTGGTGACGGCCGGGTCGAGGTCCGCCTTGTAGAACCAGATCGCGCCGAGCCCCGGCTCGAACCCGTGGTGCACCGCGTCCAGCCACAGCGCGTCGTCCAGCAGCACGCGGGTGCGCGCCGGATCGTCGACCTCGCTGCCGAGCCAGGCCGCGGCCTGCCGGTACGGGGCGTTCGCGTCGGCGGTGAGCGCCGTGCGGTTGCCGTCGTACCAGCGCGGCAGTACGTACACCGAGGCCGCCGCGGCCAGTACGCCGATCACCGCCCAGCGCGCGTACACCAGCTGCCTGCGCTCCCCCGGCGAGCGGCGGCGGCGCAGCACGGCGTGCGTGACGCTGGCCGCGCCCCCGGCCAGCACGAGGGCGAGGAACGGCACCGCCTGGATCACGTACATCGCCGGGAGGTAGCCGGAGGGCCGCATCGCGACGAGCGCCAGGATGACCGCGGCGAGCGCGGGCCCGGCGAGTGCGCGGGCGGTGACCGACCAGCGCAGGGTGGCCAGCAGCAGGACGGCGCCGGCCAGGCCGCCGAGCGGCAGGACGGTGTCGTAGTACAGCCAGGACCGCAGGACGCCGTTCGAGCCGGAACCGGGGTCGAGGATGAAGCCGGAGCCCTCGCGGCCCATCTGGTAGGTGATCCCGTCGATGAGGGAGACGTGCCCGGAGCCGGGCAGCAGCTCGCCGTTGAGCAGCGCGAACAGCGGGTACGCCAGCCCGATGAGGGTGCAGGCGGTGATGGCTCCGGTGACGGCGAACTTGCGGGTGTCGGGGTGGCTGTGGCGCCACATCGTCACCAGCAGCGCCGGGAGCACCACCAGCATCGTCTCCTTGGTCAGGACGGCGGTGGCGGCCGCCAGCCCGGACGCGAAGTGGTGCCACAGGTGGCGGCTGGGGGACGCGGCGAGGCAGAAGGCCAGCAGGATCCACATGACCGCGAGGTTGTCGAGGAATATCTCCCGCTGGAGCACGACCGAGAGCGGGGAGAGCCCGAAGAGGGCCATCGCCAGCCCGGCCGCCCAGCGCGGCAGCCACAGCCGGCGCGCGAGGACGTAGATCAGCACCGAGCCGGCGGCCGAGACGACCAGCATCGAGAACCGCATCGACGCGACGGTCATCGAATCGGGCACGAAGAGCGAGGGCAGCCAGGTGAGCCCCGCGAGCTGGATCCAGCCGAGCGGCGGGTGGTCGTACCAGTACGTGTAGTGGGCGAGGCCGTCGCCCTGCTGGACCGCCCACGCCTGGGCGAGGTAGGTGCCCTCGTCGTCGCTGAGGGTCGGGAAGGCGGTGATGTTCCAGCCCTGCACGAGGACGATCACGATCAGCAGGGCCCCGCAGAGCAGCAGGTCCGGGCGGGAGGAGCGGAAGCGCACGAGCGGGCGGACGGGCAGCACGGGCGGGCGGGCGCCGGTGCCGCTGCGCCGGCCGGGGACGAGTGGCGCGTCGGCCGGAGCGGTGGCCGTCGCGCCCGGCTGGGGATCAGTGGCCGTGGGCAGAGTGGCGGTCACTGGGGCTTGTCCTCTCGGATCGCGGTGATCGTGGACGTGTGCGTCGTGGCCGTGTGCGTCGTGGACGCGGACGCAGCCGCGGGCGCGGCGGCCGAGGCAGAGGCCGTCACGGCAGCCGCCGCCAGGGACGGGGACTCGGTGAGGTGGGCGCCGGTGTGGCTGGTCAGTTCCCACTCGTTGCGGCCGCGCTGCTCGCGCCAGACCGCACGGATCGCCGCGCCCGCGAGCATCACCTGGTAGAACGGGCCGCCGACGACGAGCTTGACGTAGTGGACGAAGCGGACGCGCAGTCCGTACTGGCGGCCGAAGTCGTGCAGGCCGACGATCTCGAAGACGAACGTCACCATCGCCGTGATCATGGGGAGGAAGGTGATGATCGCGATGCCGACCGGTACGTCGAGGAAGACCGCGACGGCGAAGTTGACCGGGATGATCACCCCGGACGCGGCCTGCAGGAACGGGGTCATCAGCGTGTAGCGGGCGAGCCAGCGCTGCCCGCGGCCGGGCAGCTGCTGCCAGTCCTTCTTGCGGTACACCTGGAGGAAGCCCTGGTTCCAGCGGGTCCGCTGCTTGAGCAGGCTCACCAGGGAGCCGGGCGTCTCCTCCCGGGTGACCATGTCGGAGTCGTACGCGACGACGACCTTCTTGCCGACCGACGAGAGCCGCACCCCCAGGTCGCAGTCCTCGGCGAGGCAGTCCTGGTCCCAGCCGCCGGCCTCGCGGAGCACCTCGGTGCGCACGAAGACCGTGTTGCCGCCCAGCGGGATGAAGCCCTTCTCGGCGTGCAGGTGCAGGCGGGAGCGGAACCAGAAGAAGTACTCCAGGCAGTTGCGCAGGCTGTACCAGCTGGAGTGGAAGTTGATGAGCTGGACCCCGCCCTGGACCACGTCGGCGCCGGTGGAGCGGAAGGCGTGGTCCACGTGGGCGAGCAGCTCGGGGTGGACCTGGTCCTCGGCGTCGAAGACCCCGACGATGTCGCCCCGGCAGGACGGGAGGGCGGTGTTGAGGGCCTTGGGCTTGTTCTTGGTCTCGTGGTGGTCGACGACGACCCGGACCCGGGCCGGTTCCTTCGCGGCGGCGCGCTCGGCGACGGCGGCGGTCTCGGGGTCGTCGTGCCCGACGATCACGATGATCTCGTAGTCGGTGTGGCTCGACTCCAGCAGCCGGTCGATGGTGTGCTCCAGCACCGCCTGCTCGTGGCGGGCGGGCAGCAGCAGCGAGAAGGACAGCCGGCCGCCCCCGTCGGGCCGGTCGAAGCGGGTGGACGCGAGCACCTCCGGCGTCCGCCAGGCGTGCATCTGCCACCAGAGCGTGAAGGCGGCAATCCCGAAGAGTGCCAGCGAAATGACAGAAATGAACACAGAGGTGTACAAATTGTCCCCCACAGACATGCCGCAACCCCCGGCGGCGATCGTCAAACCCCCCGGAGGCTCACGGCGGGCCCCCCGGCCCGCCGCCTCCGCTTCCCCCTTGCGCGCACCCCCCAGTGCGCCATCCCGGTGTCTCTCCGAAACGGTGTCTCTCCGAGACGATGTCTCTCGAACGACCTGAGACTAGATAGTGAACATGACACTCAGGCGCAGTGTAGATAAAAACCGGGTTTCTGAACTGATGTATGACTAACCGGAATTGACGGCACTCCGGGCACTTCAGGGACGAAACGTGCCCAACTGCTCCGCCAACTCGACCGGATCCGTCGTAGGCCGCGCGCAGACGAAATGTCGACAGACATACGCCGTCGGACGGTCGTGCACGAGTGTGCGCTCGGCCAGGAGGGGGAACTCCCCGCCGCTGCCGTCCGCCGCGAGCGGCAGGCCGGTCGCCACGACTGCCCCGGGAGCCGTCCCCAGCAACGCCGTCCGGTGCAGCGCCGCCCGCGCCGGATCCTCCGGATGCCCGACGACCGCCACCTCGCGCGGCCCGTCCAGCAGTGCCTCGGCCACCGCCAGCCCGTGCCCGATGAAGCGCGGAGCGCGCGGCCCCAGGGCGTGTACCACCCCGAGCGCCCGCTCGGCCGCCGTACGGTGGGCCTGCGAACCCGTGTGCGCGGCGTACGAGAGCAACGCGCCGGCAGCTGCCGTCCAGCCCGACGGCGCGGCCGTGTCGGTGGGGTCCTGCGGCCGGCGGATCAGCTTCTCCGCGTCGTGCGCGGTGTCGTACAGCGACCCGTCCTCGGCGGTGAACCGGTCCAGAACCAGGTCGACGAGGAACCCGGCGAATTCCAGCCAGACCCCCTCCCCCGTCACCGAAGCCAGCGCGAGGAACCCCTCGGCCACATCGCCGTAGTCCTCCAACACGCCCGCGTTCGCACCCGCCTGACCGTCCCTGCTGGTCCGCGCCAGCCGGGCCCGGCCGTCCATGTGCACGCGCACCAGCAGATCGGCGGCCTCGGTGGCCCGCTCGATCAGGTCCGGCCGATCGAAGAACGCCCCGCACTCGGCGAGCGCGGCCACGGCGAGCCCGTTCCACGCGGCCACGACCTTGTCGTCCCGCCCGGGCGCGGGCCGCGTCTGGCGCGCCGCGAACAGCCGCGCCCGGATCGACGCGATCCGCTCGGCGTCGGCCGCCGGACCGTCCTGGGGCAGCTGGAGGACCGACTTCCCGTGCTCGAAGGTGCCTTCCTCGGTCACCCCGAAGTACCCGACGGCCAGCTCCCCGTCCTCCTCTCCGAGCACCTCCCGCAGCTCCGCGGGGGTCCAGGCGTAGTACGCGCCCTCCACGTGCTTGCCGCTGAGCGGGTCCTCGCTGTCGGCGTCGAGCGCGGAGGCGAAGCCGCCCTGGTCGGTGCGCAGCTCCCGCACCATGAAGTCGGCCGTCTCCAGCGCGACCCGGCGCGCGAGGTCCACGAGCTCATCGGCGGCTCCGTCGCGGGGGATGGCCCGCCACAGGTGGGCGTAGACGCGGCAGAGCAGCGCATTGTCGTACAGCATCTTCTCGAAGTGCGGCACGACCCACTCCCGGTCCACGGAGTACCGGGCGAACCCGCCGCCGAGCTGGTCGTAGATCCCGCCCCGGGCCATGGCCCCGCACGTGTCGGCGGCCATCTGCAGCGCCCCCTCGGACCCGGTCCGGGCGTGGTGGCGCAGCAGGAACTCCAGCACCATCGACGGCGGGAACTTCGGAGCCCCGCCGAATCCGCCGCGCGTGGCGTCGTACTCGCGCGTCAGCCCGAGCAGCGCCTGCGCGAGCTCCTCGGGGCCGGGCGTGCCGGCCTTCCCGTAGTCCAACTTCCGGCCGGCCAGGTCCCGTACGATCCGCCGCGCCACGTCCGCCACTTCCTCGGGCCGCCCCACCCAGGCGGTCCGCACGCCTTCGAGGACCTGCATGAAGGAGGGCATCCCGTGCCGGGGCTCGGGCGGGAAGTAGGTCCCGAAGTAGAACGGCTCGGCGTCCGGCGTCAGGAAGACCGTCATCGGCCAGCCGCCCTGCCCGGT
Source organism: Streptomyces sp. LARHCF249 (assembly GCF_052871255.1). Lineage (NCBI taxonomy): Bacteria > Bacillati > Actinomycetota > Actinomycetes > Kitasatosporales > Streptomycetaceae > Streptomyces > Streptomyces sp. LARHCF249. Next base: position 265,863 of record NZ_JBIXJQ010000010.1, on the reverse strand, counting down.
GGCGGCCTGCACGGCCTCCATGTAGACGGCGTCGACGTCGGGGCGCTCCTCGCGGTCCACCTTGATGTTGACGAAGTGCTCGTTCATGTAGGCGGCGGCCAGCTCGTCCTCGAAGGACTCGTGCGCCATCACATGGCACCAGTGGCAGCTCGAATAGCCGACGCTGAGCATGACGGGCACGCCCCGCTCCCGCGCCTCAGCGAATGCCTCCGGCGACCACGGCCACCAGTCCACGGGGTTGTCGGCGTGCTGGAGCAGATACGGCGAGGTCTCGTTCTCGAGGCGGTTCGGCATGGGGACATCCTGCCGCAAGAGATCAGATCAGCGCCGAAGGAGCGGGGACAGGTCGCCGGTCCAGGTGTCGCGGGTACGGGTCCAGGTGGCGGTGCAGCCGGCGCGGGACGGGGTGGCGAGGTCGGGGTGGCGGGTGGGGGCCGCGCCGAGGACCGCGCAGCGGTGGGACTCCGCGCGGACGGCGTCCGGGGCGTGCTCGTCGGCCGGGTCGGGGTCCGGGTCGGCCGCGGCGGCCAGGTCGTAGGCGCGGGCGGCGGTCAGGAGGACCTGCTCGCCGTCGGGCCGGCCGCGCAGGAGCATCACCTGGGCGAAGCGGTCGGCGGCGTCCTCCTCGGCACGGTCGTCGCCGGGCCGCAGGTCCAGCGCGTCCACCAGGGCGTGGCCGGCCTCGTGGTACAGCGTCTCCCGGACCACCTCGGCGAGCCGTTCGTCCGGCCGGGGGTCCCCCGCCCGCTCGAACAGCGCGCGCTCCTCGGCCAGGTCGTCGTAGCAGAGCTCGATGCGGCGCTGCGCCGGGTCGTAGCCGGTGCCCTCGCCGGAGCAGGAGCGGGCGGCGACGGTGACGCGGTGCGGGAGCGCGACATAGCCGTTGAGGTCGGCGAGGGCGGACTCGGCGCTCTTCCAGGCCTTCAGGAGACGGGCGTCCTGCCCGTCGGCCGCGGCCGGCCGCTCGTAGCGCAGGACGAACCCCCGGTCGGGGAGCGCCTCCTCGCATCCGCCCGCCCCCCACACGAGCAGGGCCCCCGCCGCGCATCCGGCCAGGACCACGGCCGCTCGCCGCACCGCGGTCACCCGCCGCTCCTTCGTACCGTCATCCGAGCAACTCCCTCTGAACTAGCTCAGATTCTCTCCCGCTCGCGCGCGTCCCGACGGACACTTGGGGCACGTTGCCGGAGCTCTCCGAGGGGGATGCGGATGCGGGACAGCCAACGCAGTGAGGCCGAGCGGCTGTTGGAGCGGGCCGTGGAGGAGGAGGCGCGGCGGGCGGCGGGTGCGCCGGTGGACAAGGCGGCGCTGCTGGCCCGGGCCCGGGAGGCGCTGGACGCGCTCGCCGCGAGCGCGGCTCCGGAGTACGAGGCGTACGTACGGGCCCTGGACGAGGCGGCGGCCGGCGAGCAGTCGCTCGGCGAGGCCTTCAAGCGCGGCAGCACCTCAACCGCCTTGCTGATCACGGCGGTTGCGGCAGCGGCGGCCGTCGGGGCGGACCTGGCGCTCGGCGTGGCGGCCGGTACGGCGCTGACCGCGGGGGCGGTGACGGGTGTCGCGGGGGCGGTCGCGACCGTGGCGAAGGTGACGGCCCTGCACCTGCCGGCGGCGAACCGGCGGGCCGGGGAACGCGGCCGTCCGGGCGGGCCCGAGCAGCTGAAGCTGCAGTGGCTGTCGGCCCTGGAGGTACGCGGCATACGGCCCTTCCTGGAGCAGCAGCGCGCCGTGACGGCGGCCGCGCGGACACCCCGTACGGCACCCCGGGCCACTCCGCAGCTGCGCGGCACGGACCGCAGTGCGGAGGCGCGGCGGCGCAACGCCCTGGAGCAGTCCTTCGGGCAGCTTCCGCAGCCGGCCGGGCTGTTCGCGGGCCGCAAGGCGGAGCTGACGCGGATCGCCCAGTGGGTGCAGGCGGCCCGCGCCAGCACGGAGACCCGCCCGGTCGTGGTGGTGCTGCACGGGGAGCCCGGGGTGGGCCGGACGGCTCTGGCGCTGCGGGCGGCGCACGGGCTGCGGGACCAGTTCCGCGGCGCGTGCGTGGTGGACCTGCGGGGCGGCTCGCCGCAGGGCGAGGCGCCGCTGTCCACGCGGGAGGCGCTGCTGCACCTGCTGAACCGGCTGGGCGCACCGCGCGAGCAGCTGCTGTTCCGGGACGGGGCTTCGGCGGAGCAGCAGGTGCGGCGGCTGGGCGAGCTGTACCACCAGCACCTCCAGGGCCTGCCGGTGACGGTGGTGCTGGACGACGCGGTGGACGCGGCGCAGGTACGGGCGCTGGTGCCGGAGCGGTCGGAGAGTCTGGTGCTGGTGACGGCGCGGGAGCCGCTGGAGCTGCCCGCGGACCTGGCGGCGTGGGTGCACCAGCTGCCGGTGGAGCCGCTGGCCGACGCGGACGCCGTGGAGCTGGTACGGGCGGCCGCCGCGCCCCGGGACGCGGACGCGGCCGCCGTGGTGGAGCGCGGCGGCGGGCTCCCGCTGGCGCTGCGGATGCTCACGCCGCTGGCCCGCGAGGGCCTGGTGCCCGGCGCGGGGCCGGGCCACCCGGTGGAGCTGGCGCTGCGGGCCGCCGATGCCCGCCTCGACGGACCGGCCCGGCTGCTGCTGCGGCGGCTGCCGCTGGCCGGGCGGGCCTCGCTCGGCGGTGCGGCCGCGGCCGCGCTGGCCGACGTACCCGAGCAGGCGGCCCTGCGGGCGCTGGAGGAGCTGTACGAGGCGGGGCTGATCGAGCGGGTGCGGGGCCAGCGGTTCCGGATGCACGACGCGGTGCGCGCGTACGGGGCGGAGCGGCTGCAGACGCAGGAGGACCGGGCGGAGGCGGCGGCCGCGCACGAGCGGCTGATCCGCGTGTACGCGGAGCTGGCGGACTCGGTGATCCGGATGGTCGACGGGAAGATGTCGACGCGCGCCCACACGCTGGGAAAGGGCCCGGTCGGCGTGCACGGCTTCGCCTCGCTGGACGCGGCCCTGCGCTGGCTGGACGACGAGTCGAGCTTCATCACGGCGGCGCTGCGGCACTCGGAGGGCGTGGACCAGCAGGCGGTGCTGGACCTGCTGGGCGCGCTGTGCGACTTCTGCCTGCTGCGCGGGGACCTGTACCGCCTCGGTGAGATCAACGAGCTGACGCAGGCGGTGGAGGCCGGCCCGCAGGGGCGGCTGGTGCGGTCGGTGCAGTGGCGCACCGGTATCGCGGCTCGGCAGCTGGGCGAGCTGGACAAGGCCCGCACGACGCTGACCTCGGTGGTGGACCAGTACAAGGAGGCGCAGCAGGAGGCGGGGGCGGGCATGGCCCTGATCTCGCTGGGCATCACCTTGCACCACCAGGGCAGTCTTCCGGAGGCCGCGGCCCGCATCCGGGAGGCGCTGGTGCTCCAGGAGTCGCCGGAGCTGGCGGGCGACCGCGCGTGGGGTCTGCACGCGCTGGCGGCCGTGGAGCGGGACCGGGCGCACCTGGCGGAGGCGATGGCGCTGCTGGAGCGGTCCCTGGAGCTGCACCGGGAGAGCGAGAGCGTGCACGGCGAGGCGTGGGCGCACTTCCAGCTGGGCCAGGTGTTCCTGCGGCTGGGGGACGTGAAGCGGGCGGAGGCGGAGCTGAGGCTCGCCCTGGACCTGTACGGGCGCACGCGCGACGACCGCGGTGAGGCGTGGGCGCTGACCCAGCTGGGCCGGGCCCGGGTGGTGGACGGGGATCCGGGGCCGGCCCTGGAGCGGCTGCGGGATGCGCTGGCCCGGCACCGGGAGGCGGAGGACGCCCGCGGGGAGGCGTGGACGCTGTACTACCTCGGGCAGGCGCTGGAGGAGGGCGGCGAGCGCGATCAGGCGGTCCGGGAGCTGGAGCGGGCCCGGACGATGTTCTCGCGGATGCGGGACGTGTACGGGCTGGCGCACGCGCGGCACCACTCGGGCCGGGTGACGCGCGACCAGCGGGCGGCGCAGACGGGGAACCTGAGGAACTCCGGCTTCGCGCGGCAGCTGCTGGTGGACGCGCGGGCGGACTTCCGGCGGATCGGGCTGGCGCACGGCGAGGCGTGGACCTGCCTGGAGCTGGCGGTGGTGGACGCGGGCAACGCCAAGGTGTCGCAGGCGCTGGGCCTGTGCGAGGAGGCGGTGCGGCTGTTCATCTCGTACGGGGACCGGCGCGGGGAGGACTGGGCGCGGTTCCTGCGGTGCACGATGCTGCCGTACGCCGATTTCGCGGCCCTCGGGGGGCCGGCGGCGCAGGAGGAGGCGCGGGCCGAGCTGGACCGGCTGTCCGGGGCGCCGCATCCGGCGCGGGACGGGCGGCTGGAGGACTGCCTGGAGACGTACGCGGTGATCCTGGCCCGCGGGGTGGACCCGGCGGAGGACTGGCAGGCGTGGCGGCTCGGCCTGGTGCCGAACCTCCACTCGCGGGAGATCATGGGCGTCCCGCTGACGTGACGCCCGCGGCGCCGGCGTGCCCGCGCGCGGGCGGCCGCCCCCCGCCGGTTCGGCGGCGGGGCGGCGTCACGCGCGGGGTTGCGCCCTACGGGGCCCGGGTGGCTTCCGCGCTCGCGGAGCCCGGCTCCGGGGCCTCCTCGAAGTTCACCCGTCCCATGTGCCGGTTCATCGACTTCATCAGGGCCCACACGCCGAGGGCGAGGGCCGCGAACACGATGAAGCCCAGGATGCCGGGGGTCACCTTGTTCTTGTCGAAGGTGTCACCCGCCAGCGGGAGGAGCTGGGTCAGTGCTGCCTGCGTAGCGCTCATAGCTACGCATTCTCCCGGATGCCCGCGAAGAGGTCGGACTCGGGGAGGGAAGTGTCGACGAGCGACTTCGCGAGCTCGTACTCCTCCGTGGGCCAGACCTCCTTCTGGATGTCCATCGGGACGCGGAACCAGCCGCCGTCCGGGTCGATCTGCGTGGCGTGGGCGACGAGCGCCTTGTCACGGATCTCGAAGAAGTCGGCGCAGGGCACGTGAGTGGTCAGGGTCCGCTCGGTGCGCTCGAACTCCTTCCACCGCTCCAGCCACTCCCCGTACGGGGACTCCATGCCGCGCGAGAGCAGCGCCTCGTGCAGGGCGATGGTGCGGGGCTTGTTGAAGCCCTGGTTGTAGTAGAGCTTCTGCGGCTGGTACGCCGGGCCGAACTCGGCCTCCGGGTACTTCTCGGTGTCGGCCGCTCCGTCGAAGGCCGCCATCGAGATCTTGTGGGTCATGATGTGGTCGGGGTGCGGGTAGCCGCCGTTCTCGTCGTACGTGGTGACGACCTGCGGCTTGAAGGCCCGGATCTTCTTCACGAGCCGGCCGGCGGCCTCGTCCACGTCCTCCAGCGCGAAGCAGCCCTGGGGCAGCGGGGGCAGCGGGTCGCCCTCGGGCAGGCCGGAGTCGACGTAGCCGAGCCACTCCTGCTGGATCCCGAGGATCTCGCGCGCCTCGTCCATTTCCTTGCGGCGTACCTCGTGGATGTTCTCCTCGATGTACTTGTCGCCCTGGAGCTTGGGGTTCAGCACGGAGCCGCGCTCGCCTCCGGTGCAGGTCACGACCAGCACGGGCACCCCCTCGGACACGTACTTGGCCATGGTGGCCGCGCCCTTGCTCGACTCGTCGTCGGGGTGGGCGTGGACGGCCATCAGTCGAAGCTGCTCGGTCAAGACGGGATCCTCTGCAATTCGGCGTGACAGTCGGCTTCTATATTGACTCCTCCCTCAGCAATCGAATGACGCGGGGGATTCCTGACTCACGCAGCCCGACGGACCGGCGGCCCGTCGGGTCTTCCGCGATCGGCATCAGCCGGGGTGAGACCAGCCCGGACGAGCACGACGCGTGCGGAGTTCTTGTCTCTCCGGGAGACCGTTCCGCACGCGGTGCACGTGTATGTGCGTTCCGACAGCGGCAGTGCGTGCTTGGTTCTCGCCCCGCACCGTCCGCAGTCCATGGTGGTGTGCGCGGGATGCACGAGCCACAGGTCACGGCCGTGCTTGAGCGCCATGTTGATCAGCTCACGCTTCGTGGCCGAGATCGCCGCGTCGGCCGCCTTGCGCGCCATCGTCGACTTGGCGAGGAACTTCGGCCGGAAGTCCTCCACCGCGAGCTGGCCAAAGTCCGTCACCACGCGCTTGGCCCACTTACGCGCGGTGTCCTGCCGCTGCCGGGCGATCTTCTTGTGTACCTTCGCGGCCTGCCGCTTCGCCTTCCGATAGCCCTTCGAGGCAGCCCGACCGCGCTTCGGCTTCCGCCGGGCCATCATCCGCTGGTACCCGGCCAGCTTCCGGGCAGCCTTCTTCCCGTACTCGGGATGCGGAAGGTCGTGGTCGTCGCTGGTGGTGGTCGCGGTCTCCGTCACGCCCCAGTCGACGCCGATCGCCGTCCCCGTTCCGGGCAGCGGCTGCACTTCGGCCGGGACGACGAAGGACGCGTACCAGTGCCCGAGGCTGTCCCGGTAGACGCGCACGCTCGACGGATCGGCAGGCAACTGCCGCGACCACACCACGGTCAGCGATATGCCCCCGGCCAGGTGCAGGCGGCCGTCCTTGAGCCGAAAGCCGCGCCGGGTGTAGTTCAGGGTCGGGGCGGACAGGTCCTTCTTCTTGAACCGCGACATCCCCGCCCGCCGCCGCACCGGCAACCGCGCCTTGACGCCTTGCAGCGCCTTGGCGCGGGATGTCGCGAAGTCCCGGATGACTTGCTGCTGCGGCACGCTCCCACCCGCGCGCAGCCACTCACGCTCGCCGCGCCAACCCGTCAGCATCCTGTCGAGACCGGCAGGCCCGCACTTCTCCCCCGCCCGGCGCGCCGCCCGCGACGTGGCGACGCACTGGTTCCACACCCACCGGCACCGGTCCCACTCTCCGAGCAAGGCCGTGCGGGCGCCCGAAGACACGCGCAGGCGGAAGGTGTACCGGGCGCGCCCGTCCTCCCCGACCTCCGGCAATGCCGTCATGACGCCAACCTAGAGCCGCAGCCCGCGTCCCTTCCCGGAACGCCGACACCCCACCCGAACGGGTGACCGACTGCATGTGTGGGCCCCTGCCGGACGGGAAGGGTGGATTCTTCCCGGGCTGAGGACCGTGACATGCTCCTGTGACCAGGTGACCGGGTCTGAGCCGGACGGCGTCGGCCCCCACAGAGAGGAACGATCGATGAGCGCGGTGCGCGAAGGGCTGCCCGAGGGTCGTTACGGCCGGTCGGCGGACGAGCGTGCGGATCGGAAGCTCAAGGTCGTCGGGTCCGTGCTGGGGGCCCTGCTGCTGGGTGTGGTCGGGTGGATCGGCTGGGACTACGTCGCGGGGCAGAGCGTCAGCGCCGAGGTGATCAAGTTCCAGGTGGTCTCGGACAACGAGGTGAAGGTGCACCTGGAGGTCCGCAAGGAGTCCTCGGTCACCGGGGTCTGCACGCTCAGCTCCCAGGACAAGGAGCACGGCGAGGTGGGCCGGGCGGACTTCACGTTCGCGCAGGCCGAGGCGCGCGTGGACGAGGTCGTCTCGCTGAAGACCACCAGCCGCGCCACAATGATCGAGCTGGTCGGCTGCCAGCCTGCGGCCCGCTGAGGGCACGGTCCGGGACACGGAGAGCGGGCAATCGGACTCGCGGGTCCTCCCCCTTTTCTTCCCGAATTGTTAGGCTCGTGGTTTCGTCCGCCGCTGGCGGCCTTGTAGTCCCCTGTACCGACGAGGAGCACCCGTGACCCAGACGAGCGAAAGCGTCACCTGGCTGACCCAGGCGGCGTACGACCAGCTGAAGGCAGAGCTGGACTACCTCTCTGGTCCCGCCCGCACGGAGATCGCCACGAAGATCGCAGCCGCCCGCGAGGAGGGCGACCTGCGTGAGAACGGCGGTTACCACGCGGCCAAGGAAGAGCAGGGCAAGCAGGAGCTCCGCGTCCGCCAGCTGACGCAGCTCCTGGAGAATGCCAAGGTCGGGACCGCGCCCGCGTCCGACGGCGTGGTGGCGCCCGGCACGCTGGTCAAGATCGCCTTCGATGGCGACGAGGACGACACCATGGAGTTCCTGCTGGCCTCGCGCGAGTACGCGTCCTCGGACTTCGAGACGTACTCGCCCCAGTCCCCGCTCGGCAGCGGTGTGCTGGGCAAGGCGATCGGCGAGGACGCCGAGTACGAGCTGCCGAACGGCAAGAAGGCCTCCGTCAAGATCCTCGACGTCAAGCCCTTCACCGGCTGATCACCCCCTCTCTTCACACGCTGATGCCCGGCCGGTTCCTCCCGGCCGGGCATCGGTGCGTTACGGGGCTGCGGGCGGGCCTACGCGGTCGCCGAGCGGTACTTGCGGACCGCCAGGGTCCGGAAGACCACGATGATCAGCAGCGACCAGAGCACGGACGCCGGCACCGGGTGCTGCATCGGCCAGGCCGCCGGGGCCTCGTAACCCGGCGGGAGGTTGCCGAAGAGCTCGCGGGCCGCCTGGACGGTGGCGCTGAAGGGGTTCCACTCCGCGATGTGCCGCAGGAAGGTCGGCATGTTGTCGGAGGGGACGAAGGCGTTCGAGATGAACGTCAGCGGGAAGAGCCAGATCAGCCCGCCCGAGGTGGCCGCCTCCGGGGTGCGCACCGACAGGCCGATCAGGGCGCCGATCCAGGAGAAGGCGTAGCCGAGCAGGAGCAGCAGCGCGAAGCCGGCGAGCACCTCGCCGATGCTCGTGTGGGTGCGCCAGCCCACGATCACGGCCACGACCGCGAGGACCACGATGGTCAGCGCGGTCTGGACGAGGTCGGCGAGGGTACGGCCGGTCAGGACCGCGCCGCGGGCCATCGGCAGGGATCGGAAGCGGTCGATCAGGCCCTTGTGCATGTCGTCCGCGATGCCCGCGCCCGCGCCGGCGGTGGCGAAGGTGACGGTCTGGGCGAAGATGCCGGCCATCAGGAACTCGCGGTAGGCGGCGGGCGAGGTGCTGCCGCCGACGCTGATGGAGCCGCCGAAGACGTAGCTGAAGAGCACGACGAACATGACCGGCTGGATCACGCCGAAGATGATCATCTCGGGGATCCGGGACATGCGGATCAGGTTGCGCTTGGCCATCACCAGGGAGTCGTTGACGCCCTGGGCGAGGCCGCCGCGCGGGCGGGGCGCCGCGAGTTCCCGGAGCGGGGCGGAGCCCTGGGAGCCCGGGGAGCCCGGGGTCGGGGAGGTGGTGGTCACTTCGCCTTCTCCTTCCGCGCCGCCTTGCGGCCCTTGGCGTCGGCGGCGGGCGCGCCCTCGCCGTTCTCCTCGGCGGCCTGTTCGGCCGCGTGGCCGGTCAGGGAGATGAACACGTCGTCGAGGGTCGGGCGGCGCAGCCCGATGTCGTCGATCTCGATGCCCCGGCCGTCCAGCTCGCGGATGACCTCGGCGAGCAGCTTGGCGCCGCCCGAGACGGGCACGGTGAGCTTGCGGGTGTGCTCCTCGACGGTGGTCTCGCCCTTGCCGAAGACGGCGAGGACCTCGCTCGCGCCTGCCATGTGCTCGCGCTCGTGGACGACGACCTCCACGCGCTCGCCGCCCGTGCGGGCCTTGAGCTGGTCGGAGGTGCCGCGGGCGATGACCTTGCCGTGGTCGACCACGCAGATGTCGTGCGCGAGGTGGTCGGCCTCCTCCAGGTACTGGGTGGTGAGCAGCAGGGTGGTGCCGCCGGCGACCAGTTCCTGGATGATGCCCCACAGCTGCTGGCGGTTGCGGGGGTCGAGTCCGGTGGTCGGTTCGTCCATGAACATCACGGGCGGGCTGACGACGAGGGCGGCCGCGAGGTCGAGGCGCCTGCGCATGCCGCCGGAGTAGGTCTTGGCGGTGCGGTCGGCGGCGTCCGAGAGGTTGAAGCGCTCGAGGAGTTCGTCGGCCCGGGCCTTCGCCGCCTTGGCCTTCATCTGGTAGAGCTGGCCGACCATCTGGAGGTTCTCGCGGCCGGTGAGGTACTCGTCGACGGCGGCGAACTGGCCGGACAGGCCTATCGCGCGGCGGACCTCGTTGGGGTGTTTGAGTACGTCTATGCCGGCGACGACGGCCTTGCCGCTGTCGGGGCGGAGCAGGGTGGTCAGAACGCGTACGGTCGTGGTCTTGCCCGCGCCGTTGGGGCCGAGCAGACCCAGGACGGTGCCCTCGGGGACATCGAGGTCCACGCCGTCCAGTGCCCGTACGTCGCCGAAGGTCTTGACCAGGCCTTCGGCGTAGATCGCGCCTGGCATATGGATTCTCCCAGTGTGAATCGGGCCAGCTGAAATCCGGTCATTCCTGGCACAGCTTATGAGCGCCGGGCATCCCTCGCCCGGCCCAACGGGGGACGCGGCTCCGCCTCCCCGCCACCCGGCGCACGTTATCGCGTTATATCGTGAGCTGCCAGACCGCCGACCGGCCGTCGGCTAGCTCATCACCTTGTACCCCGCGCTGTGCAGCGAGCGCGCGACCTCCGTGCAGTGCTCCGGGCCCTTCGTCTCCAGGTGCAGCTCCACCTCCACCTCCGTGAGCCCGAGCCGCGGGTCGGTCCGCACGTGGCTCACGTCCAGTACGTTCGCATCGACCACTGACAGCACCCCCAGGAGCCCGGCCAGGGCCCCCGGCCGGTCCGCCACGCGCAGCCGCAGCGACAGGTACCGGCCCGCCGCCGCCATGCCGTGGCGCAGGATCCGCTGGAGCAGCAGCGGGTCGATGTTCCCGCCCGACAGGACGGCCACCACCGGGCCCCCGCCGTACCGTTCGGGCTCGCTCAGCAGCGCGGCGACCGGGCTGCACCCGGCCGGCTCGACCACCAGCTTCGCCCGCTCCAGGCACAGCAGCAGGGCACTGGAGAGCGCGTCCTCGGACACCGTACGCACGTCGTCGAGGAGCTCGCCGATGATTTTGAAGGGGACGTCGCCGGGGCGGCCCACCTTGATGCCGTCCGCCATCGTGTTGGGGTTGTCGATCGACACCGGGTGCCCGGCCTTCAGCGAGGGCGGGTACGCGGCCGCGCCCGCCGCCTGGACGCCGATCACCTTCACGTCGGGGCGCAGCGCCTTCACGGCGACCGCGACGCCGGCCGCGAGGCCCCCGCCTCCGATGCCGACGAGGATCGTGCGCACCTCGGGGCACTGCTCGAGGATCTCCAGGCCCACCGTGCCCTGGCCCGCGATGATGTCGCGGTGGTCGAAGGGGTGGATGAACACCGCCCCGGTGCGGTCCGCGTACTCCTGGGCGGCGGCCAGGGTCTCGTCGACGACGTGCCCGTGCATGCGCACCTCGGCGCCGTACTCCTGGGTCGCGGCGACCTTGGGCAGCGGCGCGCCGACGGGCATGAACACCGTGGAGCGGACCCCGAGGAGGGAGGAGGCCAGGGCCACGCCCTGCGCGTGGTTGCCGGCGCTGGCCGCCACGACACCGGCGGCCCGCTGCTCGGGCCGCAGGCCGGCGATGCGCACGTACGCCCCGCGCAGCTTGAAGGAGCCGGTGCGCTGGAGGTTCTCGCACTTGAGGTGGACCGGGGAGCCGGTGAGCGAGGAGAGGTGCCGGCTGCCCTCCATCGCGGTCACCCGCGAGACGCCGGAGAGCATCTTCTGGGCCCCCCGGACGTCGTCGAGGATGACCTGCGGGACGGGCTCGGGCACGCGGTAGTTCATGCCGCCAGTCTCGCAGCCCGCGGGCGGGCGGGCTCAGCGTGGCGAACGGGGCCCGGCGGGGCCGCGGGCCGGGTGCGGCAGCGCGGCCCGAGGGGGACGGGGAGAGGTGCGAGGCGGGTGTGAGAGGGGTGCGAGAGGGGCGAAATCCCGCCATCCGGGACGGCCTCGGAGCGGCGGCGCGGACGGGCCGTACCAGTTCTCGTACGAGCCGTACGGGCCGCCGCACGGCCGCGTACGCTGTCCCCCATCCTTGTCGGACCCATGCGAAGAGAGCCCACGGCCATGCCTTCATCCCCGGCCAATTCCGATCTGCCCGTGGTGGGCGAAGCGCCTGCCGGAGCGGGTCTCCTGGACGCGCTCCAGCACCAGGTGGCGGTCTTCGCGCGGCGCGCCGAGCAGACCCGCCTGGGCGGTGTCGGCCAGGCCCGCAACTCGATGGACCGGGCCGCGTACCTGCTGTTGAACCGGCTCGACCTGGAAGGGCCGATGGGCGTCAAGGCGCTCGCCGGCGGCATGGGCATCGACTCGTCCACGGTGACCCGGCAGGTCGCGCCGCTGGTCGACGGCGGTCTGGTCAAGCGGACCTCGCACCCCGAGGACGGTCGGGCCGTGGTGCTCGCGCTGTCCCCGCGCGGGCTGGCCCGGCTGGAGGAGGTGCGCTCCTCGCGGCGCGAGCTGATGGCGCGCGTGACGGAGGAGTGGACCGAGGAGGAGCGGAAGTCCTTCACGAAGCTGCTGACCCGGTTCAACGTGTCGCTGTCGGAGCTGATGGCGGCCGTCGCCGACGCCGGCCCGGCGTCCTGATTCCTGACCCGGACCGGAGTATTGACCGGGACGGACCCGCTGCCCGCACTATGTGAGGCATGCGGGCGGTTGACCAACGGGCAGGCTCCTACACGGAGTTCCAGGCCTTCGTCGCGGGCGCGGCGGGGCGGCTGCTGCACGTCGCGATCCTGCTGACCGGTGAGCCGGAGCCCGCGCGCCGGCTCCTGGCGGGCGCCCTGGCCCGTACGTACGCGAACTGGCAGCGGCTGCGCGGGGACGACCCGTACGACTTCACCCGCCAGGAGCTGTGCACCGCCTTCGCCCGCACCGGCCGGCGCTACCAGGGCGGCCACGGGCTGCTGGCGCGGCTGAGCCCGCTGGAGCGGCTCGTACTCGTCCTGCGGATCTACGAGGGGGTCGCGGAGGAAGTCGCCGCGGCGCAGCTGGGGCTGCCGGCCGAGCGGGTACGGGTGCTGTGCAACCGGGCCGTGGCGGAGCTGCGGTGAGCGGGTTCCCGGACCGGAGGGAAGACCGGGTCAGGCGGCTCCTGGAGGGCCCGTACCCGACGGTCCCGGCGGGTCTGGCGGCGGGCGCGGCGGCCCGCGGCGACCGTCTGCTGCGGCGCCGCCGGGTGCTCCGCAGGTTCGGCTGGGCGCTGCTGTTCGCGGCGGCGGCGGCGTTCACCGTCTGGGCCGCGCTGACCCAGCCGTGGACCACGCCGCCGGCGGACATCTCGCCGCCCCTGGAGGGCTGGTAGCCCGGCCCTCCAGGGGGGCGGCCGTCAGCCCAGGGCCTGGGTCAGGTCCGCGAGGAGGTCGTCGGCGTTCTCGATGCCCACCGACAGGCGGACCAGGTCGCCCGGGACCTCGAGGGCCGAGCCCACCACCGACGCGTGCGTCATGCGGCCCGGGTGCTCGATCAGGGACTCGACGCCGCCCAGGGACTCGCCCAGCGTGAACAGCTTGGCGCGGTTGCAGACCCCGACCGCCGCCTCCTCGCCGCCGGCGACCCGGAAGGAGATCATCCCGCCGAAGTTGCGCATCTGCTTGGCGGCGATGTCGTGGCCCGGGTGCTCCGGCAGCCCCGGGTACAGGACCTGGGTGACCTTGGGGTGGCGGGTCAGCATCTCGGCGACCTTGCCCGCGTTCTCCGCGTGCCGGTCCATCCGTACGGCCAGCGTCTTGATGCCGCGCAGCACGATCCACGAGTCGAACGGCCCGGCGACCGCGCCCATGGCGTTCTGGTGGTAGGCCAGCTCCTCGCCCAGCGCCGCGTCGGCGGTGACCAGCGCGCCGCCGACCACGTCGGAGTGGCCGCCCATGTACTTGGTCAGCGAGTGCAGGACCACGTCCGCGCCCAGCGCGAGGGGCTGCTGGAGGTACGGGGACGCGAAGGTGTTGTCCACGACCAGCCGGGCGCCGGCCGTGCGCGCGATGTCGGCGACCACGGCGATGTCGGTGATGCCGAGCAGCGGGTTGGAGGGGGTCTCGACCCAGATGAGCTTGGTCTTCGGGGTGAGGGCGGCGCGGACGGCGGCCGCGTCGGAGGTGTCGGCCACCGACCACTCCACGCCCCAGCGGGAGACGACCTTCGCGAAGAGGCGGAAGGTGCCGCCGTAGGCGTCGTTGGGGATGACCACGTGGTCGCCCGGGGAGAGCATCGTGCGCAGCAGGCAGTCCTCGGCGGCGAGCCCGGACGCGAAGGCGAGCCCGCGCCGGCCGCCCTCCAGCGCCGCGAGGTTCTCCTCCAGGGCGGTGCGGGTGGGGTTGGCGCTGCGGCTGTACTCGTAACCGCCGCGCAGGCCCCCGACGCCGTCCTGCTTGTACGTGGAAACCTGGTAGATCGGCGGTACGACCGCGCCGGTCAGCGGGTCCGCCGTGTTGCCCGCGTGGATCGCGCGGGTCTCGAAGCTCTGGTGCTCGTGGCTGTCGTCGCTCATGGGCAGAGCCTAAGCCCCGCTTGGGGATCGCTCCTCCCGTGGCCCGGCAATCGACCGCCATTGGCCTGCGGCCCCCTCGGTCTGGTTCGCTTGAGGCATGGAGATTCTGTGGTTCCTGTTCGCGATCCTCATGGTCGTGTTCGTCATCAGTCCGTACATACGGCGCAAGCGCGGCGGTATCCGGCTGGTCGCACCCGGCAGCCCGGACGCCGCCGACCCCGCGAACTACGGATTCGACCGGCAGGAGGATCTCGACATCCGGATCCCCGGGCCGGACCGGGACCTGATGGACGCCCTCGACAACGTCCGCGCCACCGGCCAGTGGCAGGCGGCCTCGCAGCTGCTCGCCGGGACCCCGAAGGACGGCGAGCAGCGCTGGCAGCGCGTGCAGGCCTTCGGCGGGGCGGCGGCGCTGGAGCTCGTGCAGCAGCCCGGTGTGGGCGCGCAGTGGCTGAAGGCCTGGCGGCTGGAGGCCGAGAAGGACGCGGGCGGCGCGCAGGTGCACGCGGAGCTGCTGGTGCAGCAGGCGTGGCGCAGTTCGGGCGGGGTCGGCTCGCAGGACCACCGGATCATCCTGGAGGAGGCGCGGGAGGCGTGCCGCAAGGCGGCGCTGCTGTCGCCGGGCGACCCCGTCCCGTACATCACGGAGCTGGCGATCGCGCGGGGGCTCGCGTACTCGGAGGCGGAGTTCGACGCGCTGTGGGCGAAGGTCATCGACCGGGCGCCGGCGCACATGGGCGCGCATCTGGCGGCGCTGCACTACTGGTGCGGGAAGTGGCACGGCTCGCGGGAGCACGCGGACGCCTTCTCGCACGCGGCCGCGGCCCGTGCCCCGCAGGGCTCGCTGCTGGCGGCGCTGCCGCTGTTCGCGGTGTACGAGAACCTGCCGGACGTGGTGATGATCGGCAGCTTCTACCAGAGCGCGGTCGTGACCCGGGCGGTGGAGGGCGCGCTGTACGCGGTCCACACGGCCCGCCAGGACGACCCGATGCTGGCGCACGTACGGCACCTGCTGCTGCTGTTCCTGGTCAACATGGAGCGCTGGGCGGAGGCCATGGAGCAGGTCCGGCACGTGGACGGCTACGTGGGAGCCCTGCCGTGGTCGGCCTCGGAGGACCCGGCGGCGCAGTACGCGGTGTACCGGGCGCTGGCGGTGGCGGGCTACGAGGCGAACGGCGGCTCCCCGGCGACGCTGCCGCACTGACGGGCCGACGGGCCGGCGCGGCGGGTCTTACGGAGCGGGAACGAGCCGACCGGGCCGGGAATCCCGGCCCACCCTCCCCCGTTGTCACCCATACCAAGGAGGGAATCCATGTTCTCGTACCGCCGCACGCCCGAGCTCCCCACCCGCGAGGAGGCCCTGAAGGGCCGCTCCGAGCCTCTCTTCGGCCTGCCCGACAAGCACACCGTGCTGGGCAACCCGCTGGCCGGCCCGTACCCGGAAGGCCTGGAGGTCGCCGACTTCGGGCTGGGCTGTTTCTGGGGCGCGGAGCGCAAGTTCTGGCAGACCCCCGGGGTCTGGACCACCCTGGCCGGCTACCAGGGCGGCTTCACCGAGAACCCGACCTACGAGGAGGTCTGCTCGGGCCAGACCGGCCACACGGAGGTCGTCCGCGTGGTCTTCGACCCGGCGCAGGTCTCGTACGCCGCCCTCCTGAAGCTCTTCTGGGAGTCCCACGACCCGACCCAGGGCTTCCGCCAGGGCAACGACGTGGGCACCCAGTACCGCTCGGCGGTCTACACCCACTCCCCGGCCCACCAGCAGGCGGCGGAAGCCTCCCGCGAGGCCTACCAGCAGGTCCTGACCGCCTCCGGCCACGACCGGATCACCACGGCGGTCCTCCCGGCGACGGACCGCCCGTTCTGGCCGGCGGAGGCCTACCACCAGCAGTACCTCGACAAGAACCCCGGCGGCTACTGCGGCATCGGCGGCACGGGCGTCAGCTGCCCGATCGGCGTGGCCCCGGCGCCGGGCGAGTGAGTCCGCCGCCCCCCGACCCGGCGCACGCCCTGCTGACCCGGCTCTGGCAGGAGCAGTGGGATCCCGGCCCGCTGCTCCCGCACGAGCTGAAGTCCGCGTACGCCGACCGCTGGGTGCGCTTCCACAGCCTCCCGGCGTCGAAGCGCTACGCGCAGGACGAGGCGGAGCACGGCATCGTCCTGGACCGGTACAACACGGTCCTCGACGAGCTGTTCGCGGGCGGCGAGGTGTACGTGGTGACCACCGCCTGGTCCGACCTGGACGAGCACACGGACCGGTGGCCGCGGCGCCGTGCCCTCCATCCGGAGGGCACGCTGTGGACCACGCTGGAGGACACCTCCGACCCCGACCCCGACGGCCACGCCCGCTGGTACTTCTACGCCGACCGCCGCGTCTGGCGGCGCGGCTGCCTGGACGGGCTGCTGCGGGCGGTGGCGGACGACGAGCTGGCCGGCGTCTTCGTGACCGACACGGCCGCTGCCCGCATCCACCACCCCTACGACGGCGGCGCGGACGTCATCCTCCCCACCCCCGAGGAGCGGGACCGCCTGCGCGACCGCCACTCCACCTGGCTCTCCGCCCACCCTCTGGGCTACTGATCGGGCGGGGCGGGGGCAAAGGCCGCCTCGCCGCCGGGGTGCCCCCGCTTCGCAACCGCCCGCCTCCCACCGCGTCCCGCACGGCTCACCCGTTCGGGTGGGGGCCCGCACATCGCGCTGGGTACGCTGGCGCCGGGGCCCAGAATCTCGCCCATGGGAGCAACCGTGACCACGTCCGCCGCCGGGCAGCCGCTCATCCCGCAGCCGCCGGCCACCGTGACCGCGCTGCGGCAGGCCGTCGCGCAGATCGCCCCGGCAGCCTTGCCCGCGTTCACCCGCGAGCTGGACGAGGCCGCGGACCAGGCCCGGCAGGGCTCCGACCTCCTCCCCTTGCAACGGTTCATCGCCCAATGGGCGGCGTATGTGCACATCCAGCGCCAACCCCACCTGGCCGAGCGGCTGCGCCACTGGGAGGACACGGCAGCCACCGGTGACGCCGCGCAGGCACGGCGGGCCGCCGCCGAGATCGGCAGAATCCTGGACGCCGCGCACACCGCCCTGGACGTTCACCGGCCGTGAGCCACGACTGGCGCTGGGAGTACGACCCCGACCACGCGCACGTCGCAGGAGGCATTCCCGCCCATGTCGTGGCCGAGGTCGAGCGGCTGGCGGGACAGCTCGTGGACTTGGGCCGGATGGGCGTGGACCTCGGTGACCTCGGGAGCGGACCCCAGCCCGGCGGTCTGCGCAGGATGAACGCTGCTGACGGCTGGTTCTACTTCCTGGCCGCGCCCCGGGCCCGGCTGGTCGTCGTGGTTCGGATTGTCCCGCCGTTCGACTCTCTGTAGGTGTGGGTGCATGCTCGGAACTGGGGCTGGAGGTGCGTGATGACGCTGTCGGAGATCACGGAGAGTGTGCACGTGGACGCCTCGCCGGACGAGGTGTGGGCAGTCGTGACGGACGTGGCCCGGCATACGGAGTTCGCCGGGCCGAAGAGCATCACCAAGGAGATCGAGTTCGAGGGGCCGCTGGAGGTCGGGACTCGCTGGACGGCGCACGAGAAGTTCGGGCCGTCGAGGTTCGACGCGCCGTCGGAGGTGACGGTGGTCGACCGGGGGCACGACTTCGGGTGGGTCTCCTTCCCTCCGATGAAGGAGGAGAAGCGCGGGGCGGGCGGCCGCGCGTACTGGGACTACCACCTGGAGCCCGAGGACGGCGGCACCCGCCTGTCACACCACATGCGGGTGGAGGAGCCGGCCAAGGGCGCGCTGCCGTTGAAAGCGATGTACAAGGTGCTGAACCTGCCCGGGAAGCAGCGCGCCGCCATCCTCACGACGCTGGAGAACGTCAAGGAGGCCGCGGAGCACCCGCACCCCATGCGGTGAGCCGGACCGGTCAGATCGTCGAGGTGTCGATCACGAAGCGGTAGCGGACGTCGCTCGCCAGGACGCGTTCGTACGCCTCGTTGACCCGGTCGGCGGCGATCAGCTCGATCTCGGCGCCCAGGCCGTGCTCGGCGCAGAAGTCGAGCATCTCCTGGGTCTCGGCGATCCCGCCGATCATCGAGCCGGCGAGGGACTTGCGGCCGTCGATGAGGGAGAAGAGGTTGAGCGCGACCGGCTCCTCCGGGGCGCCGACGTTCACCAGCGCGCCGTCGACCTTCAGCAGGGCGAGGTACGCGTCCAGGCCGAGCGGCGCGGAGACGGTGGACAGGATCAGGTCGAAGGTGCCGGTCAGCTTCTCGAAGGTGGTCTCGTCGCTGGTGGCGTAGTAGTGCGAGGCGCCCAGCCTGAGGCCGTCCTCCCGCTTGCGCAGGGACTGCGACAGGACGGTGACCTCCGCGCCCAGGGCCGCCGCTATCTTCACGCCCATGTGCCCGAGGCCGCCCAGGCCGACGACGGCGACCTTCGTGCCGGGGCCCGCCTTCCAGTGGCGGAGCGGGGAGTACAGGGTGATGCCCGCGCACAGCAGCGGGGCGGCGACGTCCAGGGCGAGGCCGTCGGGGATGCGGACGGCGTAGTTCTCGTCGACGACGATGTGGGTGGAGTAACCGCCGTACGCGGGCTCGCCGTTCCTGTCGAGCGTGTTGTACGTGCCGGTCGCGCCCTCGACGCAGAACTGCTCCTCCCCGCGCAGGCAGTGCTCGCACGTACGGCAGGAGTCGGTGAACACGCCGACGCCCACCCGGTCCCCGACCGCGAACTTCGTGACGCCCGGACCGGCTTCGGCCACGACACCGGCGATCTCGTGCCCGGGGACCATGGGGTAGATGCCCTCGCGCCAGCCGTCCCGGACCTGGTGGATGTCGCTGTGGCAGACGCCGGCGTACTTGATGTCGATCAGGACGTCGTGCTCGCCGACGGGGCGGCGCGGGACGGTGGTGCGCTCCAGCGGGGCCTTGGGGGCGGGCGCGGCGTACGCGGCGGCCTGCGTGGAAGTGACGGACACGGACATGGAGGGGCTCCTCGGCGGTGGCGCTGGTGTGTGCGTCCAGCCTGCCGGGCCGGGCACCGCCCACCCAGCCCCCTGGCCAGCCTATGACTGGCGGACCTACCCCTGGCGGGGTCAGGAACACCACCGCGCCGTGCCGGGCGGGCGGCGATACTGACGCCATGGACCAGCGTGATCAGCGAGCCGAGCTCGGCGAGTTCCTCCGCAGCCGCCGCGCCCGGCTGCGCCCCGTGGACGTGGGCCTGCCCGACTACGGACGCCACCGGCGCGTCCCCGGCCTGCGCCGCGAGGAACTGGCGCTGCTCGCCGGGGTGTCGGTCGCGTACTACACGCGCCTGGAGCAGGGCAGCGGCCACAACGTGTCGGCGGAGGTCCTGGACGCCATCGCGCGGGCGCTGCGGCTGGACGGCACGGAACGGGCGCACCTGACCCATCTGGCGCGCCCGCAGGCCCGCCGGCGCCGCCAGAGCCACCGTCCGCAGCAGGTCCGGCCGGAGCTGCGGACGCTGATGGACGCGATGGAGAACGTACCGGCGTACCTGGTGGGCCGCCGCCAGGACGTGCTCGGCTGGAACCGGCTCGCGGCCGCCGTGTTCGGGGACTTCGGGGCGCTGCCCGTACAGGAACGGAACCTGGTGCGGCTGGTGTTCCTGGACCCGGCGACGGCCGAGCTGTACGCGGAGTGGGAGTGCCGGGCGTGCGAGGTGGTGAGCAACCTGCGGATGTACGCGGGCCAGCACCCGGACGACGAGCAGCTCTCCGCGCTGGTCGGGGAGCTGTCGGTGAAGAACGAGGAGTTCGCGCGGCTGTGGGCGGCGCACACGGTGGCGGACAAGACGCACGGGCTGAAGAAGCTGCGGCACCCGCTGGTGGGCGAGCTGGACCTGTACTTCGAGAGACTGGCCCTGCCCGACGATCCGGCGCAGTTCCTGGTCACCTTCCACGCGGCGCCCGGATCCCCCTCCGAGGACGCCCTGCGGCTGCTGTCGTCGTGGTCCGCCCCCGCGGAAGAGCCCTCGACCGGGGCGGACCGGGACCCCGCCGCTACAGCTTGAGCTGGTAGTACGCCGCGTCGCGCTCGTGCCGGTAGCCCAGGGCTTCGTTGACCGCGCGCATCGGGGTGTTCTCGTCCGCGACCGTCGTGGCGATCCGCCGCAGCGCGGGATACCGGTGCGCGGCCAGCTCCAGCATGCGCAGCTTCACCGCGCGGCCCAGGCCGTGGCCGCGGTGGGCGGGCACGACGACCGTGTCGTACTGGAGGGCGCGGGCGCCGCCGGGATCCGGCAGGACCAGCTCCGTGTACGCGGCGACCTCCCCCGCACCGGTGACCGCGGCGACCGTGGTCAGCTCCCCGCCCCGGTCCAGGATCAGCCGGTGCGCCGCGTGCAGCCGCTCGGCCGTCCAGGATTCGATCTTCTCGTCGACGTCCCCCATCGGCGCGTCCTCCATCGCCCCGTGGGCCCTGGCCACCGCGTCCGCCCAATCGTCCGGCACCAGGCCGTGCCAGGCCCGCAGTTCGTAGCCCGGCGTGGCCGGGACCGCCCCTGGACCGGGCCGCCGGGGGACGTCCTGCACGTACCAGGCCATGGGCAGGACGTTCTCGAACCCGAGCGTTTCCGCGAACGCCTGCCCCGGTCCTCCCAGGTCCACCACGGCCCCGACCGAGGTCCGCCCCTGCGCGAGCAGTTCCTCGCGGACCCGCTGCCACAGGGCGGTGCCGATGCCCCGCCGACGCGCGTCCGGACGTACCGTCAGCACGTCGAGGTACGCGGTGTGGCGGTTGGCCTCGTCCGTGAACAGGAGCAGCCCCGCGACGCCCTGCGCCCCGTCCGCCGCCCAGAGCGCGGCGTAGCCGCGGGCGGGCGCCACGCACAGCCGGCCGGCGACCTCCTGCCGGGAGGGCGCGGGCAGCTGCGGCAGGTCGGCCGCCGCGGCGGCGACCAGGACCGCCCACCAGTCGTCCACCTGGGGGTTGGTCGGGGGCACGGGTAGCGCTCGGATCGTCATCCCCCGAGCCTAGGCAGACTCCGCGGCCCGCGGTCAGGCGTTTTCGGTCACCGTCGCCCGGCCGCGGCCGAGCGCCGCCGGACCTCGTAGACCGTCAGACGCGCCGTCAGACGGCGGCGCCCGCCTTCCAGTCCGCCCAGCTCATGTTCCAGCCGTTGAGGCCGTTGTCCGGCGTGATGGTCTTGTCCGGGGAGTTGACCACGGTGACCACGTCGCCGATGAGCGAGTTGTCGTAGAACCAGGCGGCCGGCTGGTTCGGGTCGCCCGCGCCCTTGGCGTCGTTCAGGCCGACACAGCCGTGGCTGGTGTTGACACTGCCGAAGATCGAGTCCGCGCCCCAGTAGTTGCCGTGGATGAACGTGCCGGAGGTCGACAGGCGCATCGCGTGCGGGACGTCCTTGATGTCGTACTCGCCCTTGCCGTCGTCGTCCGTGAAGCCGACGGTGGCGCCGTTCATCCGGGTCTCCTTGAACTTCTCGGAGATCACCATCTGGCCGTTGTACGTCGGGTTCTCCGGGGAGCCCGCCGAGATCGGGATGGTCTTGAGGACCGCGCCGTCCCGGGTGACCGTCATCTTCTTCGTCTTCGCGTCGACCGTGGAGACCTGGCTGCGGCCGATCTTGAAGGTGACGGTCTTGCTCTGGACGCCCTGGACGCCGGGCGCGCCCTGCACGCCCTCCAGCGCCAGCTTCAGCGTGACGGTGGAGTTCGCCTGCCAGTACTGCTCCGGGCGGAAGTCCAGGCGCTGCGCGCCGAACCAGTGGCCGACGACTTCCTGGCCGCTGCTGGAGGAGACGGAGACGGCCGCCTGGACGGCCTTCTTGTCCTTGATCGGCTTGTTGAAGGTGATCGAGACCGGCATGCCCACGCCGACGGTCTGGCCCTCGTCCGGGACGAACGAGCCGACGAAGCTGTTCTCCGGGGAGACGGTGGTGAAGGAGGCGTTCTCGTGGGCCTCGCGGCCGTCGGCGTCCTTGGCGGTCGCCGACAGGGCGTACTTGGTGGAGCGCTTGAGCGCGGCGTCCGGCTTCCAGCTCTTGCCGTCCGCGGCGATCTTGCCGGCCACGGCCGTGCCCTCGGCGGTCTTCAGCTCGACCTTCGTGAGCGTCCCGTCGCTGACGGCGACGTTCGCGGAGTCGTTCAGGCCGACGTTGGCGGCGCCGTCCTTCGGCGTGATGGCTATTCGGGCCTTGGAGGTGTCCTTGGCCGCCGCCGCGTCGACGTCCGCCTGGGATTTGCTGCTCTCGCTCGCGTTCGGCTTGTCATCGCCCCCGCCGTTGCACGCCGAGAGCATCAGTACACCGCCGAGCACGGCGGATACGGCCACCAGGGACCTTCTCCGTCGCTTGCTGTCCGTCCTCACACGCCACTCCATCGTTGCCGGTAACCCCGAGGCTGCCGTCCCGGGGCTGGCCGGGCAGGGGGACATGGCCCCCTGCCTCGTCCTGACAACGCGTTAACGCCGCGGATCGGTTCCACATTCCGTTGGAATGTGGGCAACCGCACGGTCAGGCGTTGTCGGTTTCTTCGTCGAACTCACCATCTTCCTCGTCCAGGTCCCACTCCATGGACTCGGGGTCGTATTCGACGGGCTCGCTGCTCCAGGAGGCCTGCGCCAGCTCCACGCCCGGGATGTCGGCGACCAGGTCGGTGGGGTCGACCAGGTAGGCGAGCGCCTCCGACTCGTCCTCCCGCACGGCGGACTCGGCGTGGCCGCGCTCCTCGTCCGGCATGAACTCGTCGGCCTTGATGTGCGCGAGCGCCGCTCCCGTGAGTGCCTGCGGGTCCGGCACCTCGAGTACCAAATCCACCCGAAGCCGTACGTATCGTGATGTCTCAGAAGAGTTCATACGACGGAGAGTAAGCCCGCGGAACCCCTGACTTTCCCACGACCCGCCCCTTTCCGTAGCATCACCGCACACGGCCAATTCACTGCTGCCACAAGGGGGATCGCACCGTGTCCGCACGTCGACCGCTGCTCACCGCTCTCGGAGCGACCACCCTCCTCGCCGCACTCTGGTTCGTCCCCTCGGCCAACGCCACCGCACCGGAGCCCTCCCCCGGCCGCTCCGGGCTGCCCGCGGCCGCGAACGCGGCCCGTACGGCCGCGCACACGGACGCACGGACCCAGGCCCAGTCGACGCCCGTCGCACTCGCCGACACCGGTTCCGTCGACACCACCCCCTACCTGCTGGGCGGCACGCTCTGCCTCGGCGTCGGGGCCGGCTTCGTGACCTTCTCCGTACGCCGCTCCCGCGCCGCGTAAAGGCCCGCGACGTGGGGGGGGGGGGGCCCCCCCGGGCCGCCCCACGACACCACGCCGGTCCGGCATGCCCCGACCCCCGCCCCCGCCCGGCGTCCCGGCCCGCGCGGGGCCGCCGGGCCGCCCGGGGGGGGCGGCCCTGCGCCACGTCGCGTCGCGTCAGGCCAGCGGGCCCGTCACGGTCTCCACCGCGGCCACGAGGGCGCCCGTACGGACGAACTCGTCGGCGGCGGCCAGGTCGGGCGCGAGGAACCGGTCCGGCCCGGGACCCTGCACACCCGCCGCGCGGGCGGCCCCGATCGCGGCCAGGCTGGCCGGGGCAGCCGTCAGCCCGTGGCGCAGCTCGATGGCGCGGGTGGCCGCGTACAGCTCGATCGCGATGATCCGGGTGAGGTTGTCCACGGCGGTACGCAGCTTGCGCGCGGCCGACCACCCCATGGAGACGTGGTCCTCCTGCATGGCGGAGGAGGGGATCGAGTCGGCCGAGGCCGGCACCGCGAGCCGCTTCATCTCGCTGACCAGGGCGGCCTGCGTGTACTGGGCGATCATCAGGCCGGAGTCCACGCCGGCGTCGTCCGCGAGGAACGGCGGCAGGCCGTGCGAGCGGTTCTTGTCGAGAAGCCGGTCGGTGCGGCGCTCGGCGATCGAGCCGAGGTCGGCGGCGGCGATGGCCAGGAAGTCCAGCACGTAGGCGACCGGCGCCCCGTGGAAGTTGCCGTTGGACTCCACGCGCCCGTCGGGCAGGACCACCGGGTTGTCGACGGCGGCGGCCAGCTCGCGGGAGGCGACCAGGGCGGCGTGCGCCATGGTGTCGCGGCCGGCGCCCGCGACCTGGGGGGCGCAGCGCACGGAGTAGGCGTCCTGCACGCGCGGGGCGGACTCCTCCTGGAAGTGCCCGGTGAGCCCGGAGCCCTTCAGGACGGCGGCCATGTTGGCGGCGGAGGCGCCCTGGCCGGGGTGCGGGCGGATGGCGTGCAGCTCGGGCTGGAGCACCTTCTCGGTGCCGAGCAGCGCCTCGAGCGTCAGCGCGGCGGTGATGTCGGCGGAGGTGTACAGCTTGCCGAGGTCGGCGAGGGCCATGACCAGCATGCCGAGCATGCCGTCGGTGCCGTTGAGGAGGGCCAGGCCCTCCTTCTCGCGCAGCTCGACGGGTTCGATGCCGGCTTCGGCGAGCAGTTCCCCGGCGGGGCGCACGACCCCGTCCGGGCCCTCGGCGTCGCCCTCGCCCATCAGCGCGAGCGCACAGTGGGACAGCGGCGCCAGGTCGCCGGAGCAGCCGAGGGAGCCGTACTCGTGGACGACGGGGGTGATCCCGGCGTTGAGCACGTCGGCCATGGTCTGGGCGACGGAGGGCCGGACGCCGGTGTGCCCGGAGGCGACGGTCTTGAGCCGGAGGAACATCAGCGCGCGGACGACCTCCCGCTCGACGCGCGGGCCCATGCCGGCGGCGTGCGAGCGGACGATGTTGCGCTGGAGCTGGGCGCGCAGCTCGGGGCTGATGTGCCGGGAGGCCAGCGCGCCGAAGCCGGTGGACACCCCGTAGACCGGCTCGGGCTTGGCGGCGAGCGCGTCGACGATCTCCCGGGCGCGGGCGAGCGCGTCACGCGCCTCGCCGGACAGCTCGACCCGCGCGTTGCCGCGGGCGACGGCGATGACGTCCTCGGCGGTGGTCCCGGACGTCCCCACCACGACAGTGTGCATATCCATATTCAGCACCCTACGGATTGAATCGCGGTATGTCACTAGGTGAGCCTGTCACGATCAGACGGTACGAGGGCCCCTTACGGCCCGGGTCGGCCCGCGTCGGCCCGGGCCTCCCGTCACTGCCGCCCCCGGAACCGGCGGCGTTCGCCCGAGGCGGCTTCGGCGGCGGCGTCGGCCAGGCGCACCACCGCCGTGTCGCGCCCCGCGACGACGGGCTTCGGGGAGCGCGCCGCCTTGGCCTTGTACTGGGCGGCGTCCGCGAGGCGGAACAGCCGGCGGGAGGACTTCACCAGCCCGATCGGGTCCCCGGTGGACGCCACCCCGCAGGCCACGCCCTCGCCCAGCTCCAGCTCGGCGGCCCGGGTGCACAGCTCCTCGGTGACCCGCACCACCTCGTCCGCCGTCGGACCGACCCCGACCAGGCAGAACTCGTCACCGCCCAGCCGCGCCACCAGCGCGCCCGGCAGCATCGCCCCGCACAGGCTCAGCACCGACCCGAACCGCTCCAGCAGCCGGTCGCCCATGGCGTGGCCCAGGGTGTCGTTGACCTTCTTCAGCCCGTTCAGGTCGCAGACCACCAGGCTGACCACGGCCCCGGACCGCCGGTGCTCCTCGAGGGCCTCGTCGAGCCGCATGTCGACCGCCCGCCGGTTGGCGAGTCCGGTCAGCGGGTCGGTGAAGGCGAGGCGCCGGGCCTCCTCGAGCCGTTCGTTCTGCGCGAGCCCGGCCGCGACCACGGCGGCCAGGACGGTGGCGAACTCGGCGTCGTCCTCGTCGAAGTCGGGCAGCCCCTCGTCCCGGGCCACGTACAGCTCTCCCCAGGCCCGCCCGCTGAGCACGATCGGCGCGACCACGCAGGTGCCGCGGCCGCGGCGGCGCAGGGCCTCGCCGCGCCGTCCGGGCCGGTCGCCGACCGCGCTCTCGACCCAGCCGTGCGGGCCGCCGCCGCCCACCCAGCGCTCGTGCAGGAACTCGGTGATCTCGGGGAAGTCGTGCACGGGATAGGACTCGTCCTCGGGGAACTCCTCTTCCCCCGGCCGCCGCTCCCCCTCGTTCACGAGCACCCGCAGGCTCCCCCGCTCGCGCTCCCACGCGGAGATCGCGGCGAACGAGCCGTCGAGCGCCACCCGCGCCCCCCGCGCAGCCGCCCGCACACTGTCCCGCGGCGCGCACGCCGCGGCCATCGCCTGCGCCAGGCTCACCACGGCTCGCAGCCGCCCGTCGACTCCCATCACCCCAGGTTAGGGAGTTTTGTCCGATTTGGTGACAATCGGCGCGACTTTCGGTACCAGCAAGATCACGAGTGGTGACGGCCCGCCGGGCCCCGCTACTCCCCGGGCCAGTTCGGCTTGCGCTTCTCGTTGAACGCCGCCACGCCCTCGGCCCGGTCGCCCGAGAAGGCCACCGTCCGCCAGGCCGCGTCCTCGATCTCCAGACCGGCCGCCAGGTCCATCCCGTGCCCCAGCCGCAGCGCCCGCTTGGCCGCCCGCAGGCCCACCGGCGAGTTCGCCGCCATCCGGGACGCCAGGGCCAGCGCCTCGGCCGTGTCCTGCCCGGCCGGGACCACCGAGTCCACCAGCCCCAGCGACAGCGCCTCGGCCGCCTCCACCCGCCGCGCCGTGAAGATCAGCTCGGCCGCCCGCGCCGCCCCCACCCGGCGCGGCAGCAGCTGCGTGCCCCCGCCGCCCGGGATCACCCCCACCGACACCTCGGGCAGCCCCACCACCGCCGACTCGTCGGCGACGATCACGTCGCAGGCCAGGGCCAGCTCGAAGCCGCCGCCCAGCGCGAAGCCGTGCACGGCGGCGATCGTCGGCACCGGCAGCTCCAGTACGCCCCCGTACGCCCCGCGCGTGGTCGGCCGCTGCCGGACCAGCTCGGCGTCCGACAGCGAGTTCCGCTCCTTGAGGTCCGCGCCCACGCAGAACGCCCGCTCCGCGGTGGACGAGAGCACGACCACCCGTACCGACGGGTCCGCCGCGAGCGCCGCGCAGGCCGCGCCGATGGACCGGGCCATCTCCGTGGACACCGCGTTCATCGCCTTGGGGCGGTCCATCGCCAGCTCCGCGACGTGCCCGTCGCCTTCCCGGCGTACTGCGACGAACTCTCCGAAGCGCTGCTCAGACATGCCTGCGACCCTCTCGGTTAACGAGCGTTATCGCCGCACTCTAGTGCGCGGGGCAGCCATCCGGTCAAGGCCCCGGGCAGGCTGCAGCGCCGCTCCGGCTGTCGCCCGTCCGCGACTCAGGCGGGATGCTTGGGCGGCCTGCGCGTCAGCGACCAGGGCTCCACGACGCCCAGCCCGCGCACCGGCCGCTGCCACATCGGCTGGAGCGCGAAGCGGTACGCGCCGCCGCCCTCCGCCTCGGCCTCCTTCTCCGAGACCGGCGCGGCCCCGGTCCGGCCCAGCTCCTCCGCCATCGCCCCGTCCACCAGCACCGCGTCCTTCGGCGCTATGGACGTCAGCCGGCTCGCCAGGTTCACCGTGGTCCCGAAGACGTCGCCCATCCGGGTCGTCACCGTGCCGAAGGCGATCCCGACCCGCAGCTCGGGCATCTGGGGATCGGCCTCCATGGTCTCGATCAGCCGCAGCGCGATCTCCGCGGCCGTCGCCGCGTCGTCGGCGCAGTACAGGACCTCGTCGCCGAGCGTCTTGATCAGCCGGCCGCCGTGCGCCGCGACCAGGTCCGCCGACGTGGTCTCGAAGGACTCGACGAGCTCGCCGAGCTCCTCCTCCTCCAGCCGCCGCGTCAGCCGGGTGAAGCCCACCAGGTCCGCGAAACCGACCGCGAGCCGCCGGTCGACCATCTCCTCGTCGTCCGCCACCTGCACGACGCGCCCGGTGGCGGCCGCCAGCTGGCGCCGCCACACGTAGACGAGGAACTCCTCCAGCTCCGGCAGCAGCAGCTCGACCAGCGGGTACGTGACCTCCGTACGGGTCATTCCCGGCTCCGGCGGCTCCGTCAGCCCCTCCAGGAAGGAGTCGATCTGCCATTCCGCCAGCCGGGCCGTGGTCTGGCCGGTGGACCGGGCCACCTGCACCGCCATCGGCTCGGACAGCAGCCCGGCCTCCACCAGGCCCGCGAGGCGGCGCAGCGCCAGCACGTCCGCCTCCGTCAGCGCCTTGGCCTGGCCGATGTCCGCGAAGCCCATGGCCCGCCAGAAGCGGGAGGCGAGCTCCATCGAGACCCCGGCACTGCGGGCCGCCTGGAAGGGCGTGTACCGGCGCTCGGCGCCCAGGATCAGCTGCTCGAGCCGGATGGCGAGGGGGTCCGCGGTGGGCTGGGCCGTGTGGTCCACCTCGTGGTGGGGGGTGTGCTGGTCACGCCCGATCGGGGTGCCCGGACCCGAGGGCCCGGGGGCGGACGCGCTGGACGTAGAGTCGTCGACGGTCAAGGGCCGCCTCCTGTCCATTCCGTGCGCACTGCCCTGCCGAGCCGGTTGATCACCACGAGTACCGGGATCGCCTAAACCATACGGCAGGTGTGCCGTAGCTCACTCCCCCTCCCCGTCTTTGCACGGCGGTCAGTGCACCGACCGCAGGTGCACCACATCGCCCGCGCCCACCGCCTCGTGCTCGTCGGCGGCGGTACGGATCACCAGGCGGCCTTCGGCGTCGACGGCTTCGGCCGTTCCGGTGAGCGTGCGGCCGCCCGGGAGCTCCGCGCGGACGTGTCGGCCGAGGGTGGTGCAGCCCGCCGCGTAGGTCTCCTGGAGGCCGCTCGACGCGGGGTCGCCACCGGCCGCGCGCCAGTTCCCGTACCACTGCTCGAGCGACCGCAGTACGGCCCTGAGCAGCGGGTCCCGGTCGGTCACCGTGGCCTTGGCCAGCGTCAGGGAGCCGGCGGCCGGCACCGGCAGCTCGTCCTCGGTCAGGCTGACGTTGAGCCCGATCCCGATCACGACGCCGTCGGCGACGCGCTCGGCGAGGATCCCGCCGGCCTTGCGCTCCTCGCCCTCCACGGTGACCAGCAGGTCGTTGGGCCACTTGAGGCCGGTGTCCACCCCCGCCGCCCGGGAGAGCCCCGTCGCGACGGCCACCCCGGCCAGCAGGGTCAGCCACCCCCACCGCTCCTGCGGCACGGCCCCGCCCGGCTTGAGCAGGACGGAGAAGAACAGCCCGGACCGGGCCGGCGCGACCCAGCTCCGGTCGAGCCGCCCGCGCCCGGCGGTCTGCTCCTCGGCGACGAGCACGGCCCCCTCGGGCAGCTGCGCCGCCCGGGCCGCGAGATCGGAATTGGTCGACCCGGTGGCGGCGACCACCTCCAGGGAGGTCCACAGACCGCCCTCGGTGACGAGGGCCCGCCGCAGGCCCTCGACGTTCAGGGGCGGCCTGTCCAGGCTCGACCAGCGACCGGCGGAAGCTCCAGCTGATGCATCTGATGGCGTCATGCAACCCAATGTAGGTGTGTCAAACGCCGCACTGCCGAGCGCCATGCCCGCCGATACGCTACGCACGAGTAGCCAGCAGTAGTCAATCAATTGACCAGGCAGTTGACACCACACAGGGAGCCGCGACCCCGATGTCACAACCGTCAGAGCCGATCGACATGCACACCACCGCGGGAAAGATCGCGGACCTGCAGCGCCGCATCGACGAAGCCACCCACGCCGGATCCGCGCGTGCCGTGGAGAAGCAGCACGCCAAGGGCAAGCTGACGGCGCGTGAGCGGGTGGCCCTGCTGCTGGACGAGGGTTCCTTCGTCGAGCTGGACGAGTTCGCCCGGCACCGCTCCACGAACTTCGGGCTGGAGAAGACCCGGCCCTATGGCGACGGCGTCGTCACCGGCTACGGCACGGTGGACGGCCGGCCCGTGGCCGTGTTCTCGCAGGACTTCACCGTCTTCGGCGGGGCCCTCGGCGAGACCTACGGCCAGAAGATCATGAAGGTCATGGACTTCGCCCTGAAGACGGGCTGCCCGCTCGTCGGCATCAACGACTCCGGCGGCGCCCGCATCCAGGAGGGCGTCAGCGCGCTGGGCATGTACGGGGAGATCTTCCGCCGGAACGTGCACGCCTCCGGGGTCATCCCGCAGATCAGCCTGATCGTCGGGCCCTGCGCGGGCGGCGCCGTGTACTCGCCCGCCATCACCGACTTCACGGTCATGGTCGACCAGACCTCGCACATGTTCATCACCGGCCCGGACGTCATCAAGACGGTCACCGGCGAGGACGTGGGCTTCGAGGAGCTGGGCGGGGCCCGCACGCACAACAGCACCTCCGGCGTCGCGCACCACATGGCGGGCGACGAGAAGGACGCCATCGAGTACGTGAAGTCGCTCCTCGCGTACCTGCCGTCGAACAACCTCTCCGAGCCGCCCGCCTTCCCGGAGGACGCGGACACCGAGGTCTCCGACACCGACCGCGAGCTCGACGTACTGATCCCGGACAGCGCGAACCAGCCGTACGACATGCACACCGTGATCGAGCACGTGCTCGACGACGCGGAGTTCCTGGAGACGCAGTCGCTGTTCGCGCCGAACATCCTGACCGGCTTCGGCCGGGTCGAGGGCCACCCGGTGGGCATCGTCGCCAACCAGCCGATGCAGTTCGCCGGCTGCCTGGACATCAACGCCTCCGAGAAGGCGGCGCGGTTCGTCCGGACGTGCGACGCCTTCAACATCCCGGTGCTGACGTTCGTGGACGTACCGGGCTTCCTGCCGGGCACGGACCAGGAGTACAACGGAATCATCCGGCGCGGCGCGAAGCTGATCTACGCGTACGCGGAGGCCACCGTGCCGCTGATCACCGTCATCACCCGCAAGGCCTTCGGCGGCGCGTACGACGTCATGGGCTCCAAGCACCTCGGCGCGGACCTGAACCTGGCCTGGCCGACCGCGCAGATCGCCGTCATGGGCGCGCAGGGCGCGGTGAACATCCTGCACCGCCGCACCATCGCGGAGGCGGAGAATGTGGAGGAGACCCGGGCGCGGCTCATCGCCGAGTACGAGGACACGCTGCTGAACCCGTACACGGCCGCCGAGCGCGGTTACATCGACGCGGTGACCATGCCGTCCGAGACCCGGGCGCACGTGGTGAAGGGGCTGCGGCAGCTGCGCACCAAGCGGGAGTCCCTGCCGCCGAAGAAGCACGGCAACATCCCCCTCTAGCCCCTCCAGGAGGTCTCTGTGGTGATCAAGGTCGTCAAGGGCAATCCGACCGCGGAGGAGCTGGCCGCCGCACTGGCGGTGGTCCAAGCGCGCGCGGCGGCGCTGGCTTCGGCGCCGTCGGGCGCGCCCCGGGTGGCGGACGAGTGGTCGGCGCCGGCCCGTGTGGCGCGGCGCCGGCTGCCGCGGCCCGGGCCGCGCGCGTGGGGCCGTACGTACTGGCCCGGCTAGGCCGCTCGCAGCGGAAGGCGCGCACGACGCGGAAGATGACGCGAACGGACGGTGGCGCCTGAGTACCCGTACTCAGGCGCCCCTCCTGTCCCGGGGACAGGATCGGACCATGCTCTGGTCCGATCCTGAGAACGAGCCGCCGAAGGACATGCGCGACGCGCAGGCGATGATCCGGCGGATGACCGTGGTGCTCGCCCTCGCCATGCTCGTGGGGGTGTACGTCCTGGGCGTCGGCCACTTCTGAGAGGGCCCGGCAGGGGTACCCCGTGCCGCCCCTACGATGGCGGGCATGACTGTCGAACCGCGCCCGCTCGTCCTCGCCTCCGCCTCCCCCGCCCGGCTGAACCTGCTGCGGCAGGCCGGGCTCGCCCCGCACGTGATCGTCAGCGGCTTCGACGAGGACGCGCTGGACCACGACGAGCCGGCCGAGCTGGCGCTCGCGCTGGCCGAGGCGAAGGCGGGGGTCGTGGCGGCCCTGGAGGAGGCCGCGGGCGCCCTGGTGATCGGCTGCGACTCCGTGCTGGAGCTGGACGGCGAGGCGCTGGGCAAGCCGGCGGACGCCGCGGAGGCCACGGCCCGCTGGAAGGCGATGCGCGGGCGCGCGGGGATCCTGCGCACCGGGCACTGCGTGATCGACACGGTCAGCGGCCGTCAGGTCTCGGCGACCGCCTCCACTACGGTCCGCTTCGGCGAGCCGACGGACGCGGAGGTCGCCGCGTACGTGGCGAGCGGCGAGCCGCTGCACGTGGCGGGGGCGTTCACGCTGGACGGGCTGTCCGCACCGTTCATCGAGGGCATCGACGGGGACCACGGCAACGTGATCGGGCTGTCGCTGCCGCTGCTGCGCTCCCTGCTGGGCGAACTGGGTGTATCCATCACGGATTTGTGGGCTTGAGCTCCCCGAGCGGCGGCGGGGCGGCCGGGGCATCCTGGGCGCCCGCCCCGCGCGGGGCGGCGTAGAGCGTCAGCGTGAGCACCAGCAGGCACAGGATCAGCATCATCACGACGAAGGCGCCCCAGCCGACGAGGACGACGGAGAGGGTGCCCAGCAGCCCGTGGGTGACGGCGGCGGTGATGAGCACGGCACGGGCGAAGCCGCGGGGTGCGCGGTCGCGGACCGCCGTCAGGGCGCAGAGCACGGCACACAGCACGAGGAAGGCGCCCATGCCCGCCCCGAGCCCGTAGGTTGCCTTGGACATGACATCCGGATCGCTGCCCGCGATCGACATCGACTGGTTCGCGGTGGTCGCGCCCAGCACGATGTGGACGAACACGAGTACGGCCGCTTCCGCGACAAGTACGATCGCGGCCAGTCCGGCCACGAGTCTTCGCAGCACGTTGCCCCCACCCCCCACGCGTCACAAGCCTGTTCGACGCCTGGAGGCTACTAACGGGTAAACGTGCGGACAAGGGGTGCGGGCCGCTTCGTTACGGGAGGGGCCGCGCACAGCGATCCGGCCAAGAAGCAGTGGGCCGTTCGTAGGGACTCGACAAAGAATCACCCGGGGCCGCTGACCGGCATGACAGAGACCCGGGCTGTAATACGGGGTTACTGTGCAGTCGGGGATCCCCCTGACCTGGGGCGCCATAAGGGTTCCCCAGTGGAGCGAGCCTCGAATCACACTCTGTGTGGGCAAGCTCACCACTGGGGAAGGGTCGAAAGGCCGTGTGGGCTGTCCCTAAACTCAGCTTGTTTCAAGGAGGGAGCCATCGTGCGCAAGGTGCTCATCGCCAACCGTGGCGAAATCGCTGTCCGCGTTGCTCGGGCCTGCCGGGACGCCGGGATCGCGAGCGTAGCCGTCTACGCCGATCCGGACCGGGACGCTCTGCACGTCCGCGCGGCAGACGAAGCTTTCGCGTTGGGCGGTGACACCCCGGCCGCCAGCTACCTGGACATCTCCAAAGTCCTCCAGGCCGCAGCCGATTCCGGCGCGGACGCCATCCATCCCGGATACGGCTTCCTCTCCGAGAACGCCGACTTCGCGCAGGCCGTCATCGACGCGGGCCTGACCTGGATCGGCCCGCCGCCGCAGGCCATCCGCGACCTGGGCGACAAGGTCGCCGCCCGGCACATCGCCCAGCGCGCCGGTGCGCCGCTGGTCGCCGGTACGCCGGACCCGGTCTCCGGGGCCGACGAGGTCGTCGCCTTCGCCAAGGAGCACGGCCTGCCCATCGCCATCAAGGCGGCCTTCGGCGGCGGCGGCCGCGGCCTCAAGGTCGCCCGCACCCTCGAAGAGGTGCCGGAGCTCTACGACTCCGCAGTCCGCGAGGCCGTCGCCGCCTTCGGCCGCGGCGAGTGCTTCGTCGAGCGCTACCTCGACAAGCCGCGGCACGTGGAGACCCAGTGCCTCGCCGACAGCCACGGCAACGTGGTCGTCGTCTCCACCCGTGACTGCTCCCTGCAGCGCCGCCACCAGAAGCTGGTCGAGGAGGCCCCCGCGCCGTTCCTCACCGAGGCGCAGAACGCGGAGCTGTACGCCGCCTCCAAGGCGATCCTGAAGGAAGCCGGCTACGTCGGCGCCGGTACGGTCGAGTTCCTGGTCGCCGCCGACGGCCTCATCTCCTTCCTCGAGGTCAACACCCGCCTCCAGGTCGAGCACCCGGTCACCGAAGAGGTCGCCGGCATCGACCTGGTCCGCGAGATGTTCCGCATCGCCGACGGCGAGGAGCTCGGCTACGGGGACCCCGTCCTGCGCGGCCACTCCTTCGAGTTCCGCATCAACGGCGAGGACCCGGGCCGCGGCTTCCTGCCGGCCCCCGGCACGGTCACGAAGTTCGCCCCGCCGACCGGTCCCGGCGTCCGCCTCGACGCGGGCGTGGAGTCCGGCTCGGTCATCGGCCCGGCCTGGGACTCCCTCCTCGCCAAGCTGATCGTCACCGGCGCCACCCGCGAGCAGGCGCTGCAGCGCGCCGCCCGCGCGCTCGCCGAGTTCGAGATCGAGGGCATGGCCACCGCCGTCCCGTTCCACCGCGCTGTGGTCGCCGACCCGGCCTTCGCCCCCGCGGAGGGACCCTTCACGGTCCACACCCGCTGGATCGAGACCGAGTTCGTCAACGAGATCCCGGCGTTCACGGCCCCGGCCGCGGAGGACACCGAGGACGAGCCGGGCCGCGAGACGGTGGTCGTCGAGGTCGGCGGCAAGCGCCTCGAGGTCTCGCTGCCGTCGTCCCTGGGCATGACCCTGGCCCGCACGGCCGCCGCCGGCGGCGCCAAGCCCAAGCGGCGCGCGGCCAAGAAGTCCGGCCCGGCCGCCTCCGGCGACACCCTCGCCTCGCCGATGCAGGGCACGATCGTCAAGGTCGCGGTCGAGGAGGGCCAGCGCGTCGAGGAGGGCGAGCTGATCGTCGTACTCGAGGCCATGAAGATGGAGCAGCCGCTCAACGCGCACCGCTCCGGCACGATCGTCGGCCTCGCCGCCGAGGTCGGTGCCTCCGTCACCTCGGGCGCCACCATCTGCGAGATCAAGGACTGACGTCCCAAAAACGCCTGTGGGGCTGGAATGGTGCTGTGCGCCATTCCAGCCCCACAGGCGTTCGGGGCGGCCCCGCAGAGCCTTACCGGCGCCGCATGTCCGCGACGCGGGCCCGCTCCCCGGCCTGCTGCTCCAGCAGCCCGGCAGGCGCACTGCGCAGTTGGGCCGTCGGACCGCCCCGGCGCTGGACCGGGAGGGGGGTGTCGCGGCGGGGGCGGCGGGCGCCCATGCCGTCGGCGCCGCCGGATGCCGCGCCGGCGCCCGCCACCGTGATCTGGACGCCCTGGTCGGCGAGGGCCTGGAGTTCCGTCGCCGCGCGGTCGTCGTGAGGTGGGGGCTCGTCGGTGACCAGGCGGGTCATCACGTCCGTCGGCACCGTCTGGAACATGGTGTCCGTGCCGAGCTTCGTGTGGTCCGCGAGGACGACCACCTCCGCCGCGGCCTGGACGAGCGCCCGGTCGACGCTCGCCGACAGCATGTTGGACGTCGACAGGCCGCGCTCGGCCGTGAGGCCGCTGCCCGACAGGAAGGCCCGGGAGACCCGGAGCCCCTGGAGGGACTGCTCGGCGCCGCTGCCCACGAGGGCGTAGTTGGAGCCGCGCAGGGTGCCGCCCGTCATGACGACTTCGACCCGGTTGGCATGGGCCAGCGCCTGGGCGACCAGGAGGGAGTTGGTCACGACGGTCAGGCCGGGCACCCGGGCGAGCCGGCGGGCCAGCTCCTGGGTCGTGGTGCCCGCACCGACGACGACGGCCTCGCCCTCTTCGACGAGGGAGGCCGCGACATCGGCGATGGCGGTCTTCTCCGCCGTCGCGAGGTGGGACTTTTGCGGAAAGCCGGATTCACGGGTGAAACCGCCCGGCAGCACCGCACCGCCGTGCCGGCGGTCGAGGAGTCCTTCTGCCTCCAGTGCCCGCACGTCCCGCCGTACGGTCACTTCGGAGGTCTGGACGACGCGGGCGAGCTCACGGAGCGAGACCGCTCCGTTGGCCCGCACCATTTCGAGGATCAATTGGCGACGTTCTGCAGCGAACACGAAACTGACAGTAACCCCAACGACCGTCTACTTTCAGCTCCTTGCGCCGGAATACCGAAGTTGTCCATATCGCGGGGCGACTAGTGGTATACGCGGCCCGAGGCCTGGGTGAACATCACGCGACACGGCCCCGTACCGCCCCAACCCCGTTGCCGCACGGGGCGGTTGGGGCAGATCAGCCCTCTCCGCCGGCCTTCCGCGTGTGCAGCTGACGGGCCACCTCGGCGATCGAACCCGACAAGGAGGGGTACACGGTGAACGCGTTTGCGATCTGCTCGACCGTCAGGTTGTTGTCGACCGCGATCGAGATGGGGTGGATCAGCTCGCTCGCGCGCGGGGAGACCACCACACCGCCCACCACGATCCCGGTGCCCGGGCGGCAGAACAGCTTCACGAAGCCGTCCCGGATGCCCTGCATCTTGGCGCGCGGGTTGCGCAGCAGCGGCAGCTTCACCACGCGGGCGTCGATCTTGCCGGCGTCCACATCGGCCTGGGTGTAGCCCACGGTCGCGATCTCGGGGTCGGTGAAGACGTTCGAGGACACCGTCTTGAGGTTCAGCGGGGCCACCGCGTCGCCCAGGAAGTGGTACATCGCGATGCGGCCCTGCATGGCCGCGACGGAGGCCAGCGCGAAGATGCCGGTGACGTCACCCGCGGCGTACACGCCGGGCGCGGACGTGCGCGAGACCTTGTCCGTCCAGATGTGCCCGGAGTCCTTGAGCCGGACCCCGGACTCCTCCAGGTTCATGTCCTTGGTGTTCGGGATCGCGCCGACCGCCATCAGGCAGTGCGTGCCGGTCAGCACCCGGCCGTCCGAGAGCGTGACCTCGACCCGGTCGCCGACGCGCTTGGCGGACTCGGCGCGGGAGCGGCCGATGACGTTCATGCCGCGGCGCCGGAACACGTCCTCCAGGACGGCGGCCGCGTCGGGGTCCTCGCCCGGCAGCACGCGGTCGCGGGAGGAGACCAGCGTGACCCGGGAGCCGAGGGCCTGGTACGCACCGGCGAACTCGGCGCCGGTGACGCCGGAGCCCACCACGATGAGCTCCTCGGGGAGCTCGTCCAGGTCGTAGACCTGGGTCCAGTTCAGGATGCGCTCGCCGTCGGGCTGCGCGTCCGGGATCTCGCGGGGGTGGCCGCCGGTCGCGATCAGCACGGCCTCGGCGGTCAGGATCGTCTCGGTGCCGTCCGCGGCCGTGACGATGACGTCGCGGGTGCCGTCGATGCCCTGCGGGCCGCCCAGTTTGGCGCGGCCCCGTACGACACGGGCCCCGGCGCGGGTGACGGAGGCGGTGATGTCGTGCGACTGGGCGAGGGCGAGGCGCTTGACGCGCCGGTTCACCTTTCCGAGGTCCACGCCGACGACGCGCGCGGCCTGCTCGATGTGCGGGGTGTCGTCCGCGACGACGATGCCGAGCTCCTCGTACGACGAGTCGAAGGTCGTCATGACCTCGGCGGTCGCGATGAGGGTCTTGGAAGGTACGCAGTCGGTCAGGACCGAGGCCCCGCCCAGACCGTCGCAGTCCACGACGGTCACCTCCGCGCCGAGCTGGGCCCCCACCAGGGCCGCCTCATACCCGCCGGGTCCGCCGCCGATGATCACGATCCGGGTCACGAAAAGTCCGCCTCACGTCTACCCGGCCGGCTGCCGCCCCGGCCGGTGTTCCGGGGGGTCTCCCCGGGGGATGCATTCCGTGCCCCATTGTCCCGCACGCTTCAAGGTGCTTCGCGCACGGTCCCGCCATCCGGGACGGCAGCCGCGTGTACGGGGCTCCGGGGACGGCCGGGAGCGCGGCCACCGCCGCCCCTCCCGTACCCTCGACCTCATGTCGCTCTACGCCGCGTACGCCGGCAACCTCGACCCGCGGCTGATGACGCGCCGCGCACCCCATTCGCCGCTGCGCGGCACGGGCTGGATCAACGACTGGCGGCTGACCTTCGGCGGCGAGCAGATGGGCTGGGAGGGCGCGCTCGTGACGATCGTCGAAGCCCCGCGCCACCAGGTCTTCGTCGCCCTGTACGACATCGCGCCGCTCGACGAGGACTCGATGGACCGCTGGGAGGGCGTCGGGCTCGACATCTACCGCCGGATGCGGGTGCGCGTGCACACGCTGGACGGCGAGGAGGCGGCCTGGGTGTACGTCCTCAACGGCTACGAGGGCGGCCTGCCCTCGGCGCGCTACCTGGGCGAGATCGCCGACGCCGCCGAGTCCGCGGGCGCTCCGCACGACTACGTGATGGAGCTCCGCAAGCGGCCCTGCTGAGCGGTTCCGGCGCGGCGGCCGCGCCCGGGGACGATTCGGCGGAAACGACAAGGCAACGATCCGAACACCGTGAGCTGTGCCATCTACGCGCGTAGGCAATGAGCGGTTACGCTCTTCCGCGTGAACGCATCTGTTACCGACCCCTTCGCCGCCGCCGACGCCGCAGCCGCCCGCCTCCGCGAGCTGACCGGCGTGGAATCCCACGATGTCGCCCTCGTCATGGGCTCCGGCTGGGCCCCCGCCGCAGAGGCGCTCGGCGCCCCCGAGGCGGAGTTCCCGGTCACCGATCTGCCCGGCTTCCCGCCGCCCGCCGTCGAGGGCCACGGCGGCAAGATCCGCTCGTACAAGATCGGGGACAAGCGCGCGCTGCTCTTCCTCGGCCGGACCCACTACTACGAGGGCCGCGGCGTCGCCGCCGTCGCCCACGGCGTGCGCACCGCCGTCGCCGCCGGCTGCAAGACCGTCGTCCTCACCAACGGCTGCGGCGGTCTGCGCGAGGGCATGAAGCCCGGCCAGCCGGTCCTGATCAGCGACCACCTCAACCTGACGGCCACCTCGCCGATCGTCGGCGCGAACTTCGTGGACCTCACCGACCTGTACTCGCCGCGCCTGCGGGCGATGTGCAAGGACATCGACGAGACCCTCGAAGAGGGCGTCTACGTGCAGTTCCCCGGCCCGCACTACGAGACCCCGGCCGAGATCAACATGATCCGCGTCATGGGCGCCGACCTGGTCGGCATGTCCACCGTGCTCGAGGCCATCGCCGCCCGTGAGGCCGGCGCCGAGGTGCTGGGCATCTCCCTGGTCACCAACCTGGCGGCGGGCATCTCCGGCGAGCCGCTGAACCACGAAGAGGTGCTCCAGGCCGGCCGTGACTCGGCCGCGCGCATGGGCAAGCTGCTGACCCAGGTCCTCGCCCGCATCTGAGACGGCACAGGCACGGGCACCGGCACCGTACGAGAGACAAGGCGGAAGTAGTGCAGGAACAGGACGACCTGATCACCCGGGCGCAGGCCTGGCTGGCGGAGGACCCGGACCCGGAGACGGCGGCCGAGCTCGCCGCGCTCATCGAGGCGGGCGACACCGCGGAGCTCGCGGACCGGTTCTCCGGCACGCTGCAGTTCGGCACCGCCGGGCTGCGCGGCGAGATCGGCGCGGGCCCGATGCGGATGAACCGCTCCGTGGTCATCCGGGCCGCGGCGGGCCTCGCGGCCTACCTGAAGGCCCAGGGCCACGACGGCGGCCTGGTCGTCGTCGGCTACGACGCGCGCTACAAGTCGGCCGACTTCGCCCGCGACACCGCGGCCGTGATGACCGGCGCCGGGCTGCGTGCGGCCGTCCTGCCCCGACCGCTGCCGACGCCCGTCCTCGCGTACGCCATAAGGCACCTGGGCGCCGTCGCCGGCGTCGAGGTGACCGCGAGCCACAACCCGCCCCGGGACAACGGCTACAAGGTCTACCTCGGCGACGGCTCGCAGATCGTCTCCCCGGCGGACGCCGAGATCGCGGGGCACATCGCCCGCGTCGAGACGCTCGCCTCCGTACCCCGCCCGGCGGACGGCTGGCTGCAGCTCGACGAGGAGGTCCTGGAGGCCTACCTGGCGCGTACGGACTCGGTCCTGACCCCTGGCTCCCCCCGCGGCGTGCGGACCGTCTACACGGCCATGCACGGCGTCGGCAAGGAGGTCGTCATGGCGGCCTTCGCCCGGCACGGCTTCCCCGAGCCGGTGCTCGTCGCCGAGCAGGCGGAGCCGGACCCGGCCTTCCCGACGGTGGCGTTCCCCAACCCGGAGGAGCCGGGCGCGATGGACCTGGCCTTCGCGAAGGCCGCCGAGGTCCGCCCGGACATCGTGATCGCCAACGACCCGGACGCGGACCGCTGCGCGGTGGCGGTTCCCGACAACGGCGGCTGGCGGATGCTGCGCGGCGACGAGGTCGGCGCGCTGCTCGCGGCCCACCTGGTGCACAAGGGCGCGCAGGGCGTCTTCGCGGAGTCCATCGTCTCCTCCAGCCTCCTGGGCCGGATCGCGGAGGCGGCGGGCGTCGGCTACGAGGAGACCCTGACGGGCTTCAAGTGGATCGCCCGCGTGCAGGGCCTGCGCTACGGGTACGAGGAGGCGCTCGGCTACTGCGTGGACCCCGAGGGCGTCCGCGACAAGGACGGCGTGACCGCCGCGCTGCTCGTGGCCGAGCTGGCCTCGGAGCTCAAGGAGCAGGGCCGTACCCTGACCGACCTGCTGGACGACCTGGCGATGGCCCACGGCCTGCACGCCACCGACCAGCTGTCGGTCCGCGTCTCGGACCTGTCGGTCATCGCCTCGGCGATGGCGGCACTGCGGGCGGAGCCGCCGGTGTCCCTGGCGGGGCTGCGGGTGGTCTCTGCTGAGGACCTGGCGCGGGGCACGGAGTCGCTCCCGCCGACGGACGGCCTGCGGTACTACCTGGACGGCGCGTACAAGGCCCGTGTGATCGTGCGGCCGTCGGGCACGGAGCCGAAGCTGAAGTGCTACCTGGAGGTCGTGGTCCCGGTGGCCGAGGCCTCCGACCTCGCGCCGGCCCGCGCGCGCGGCCAGGAGATCCTGGACGCGATCAAGAAGGACCTCGCGGCAGCCGCCGGCATCTGATCCGTCCGGCGCCGCACTCCGTCCCCCGGCCCCCCGAGCTCCGGCTCGGGGGGCCTTCGGCTGTCTGCATGCGCGCGGCGCCTGCGGCGCTCCGAGGGCGCGGTCAACTTTTCCGGGCGCGGGCCGAATCCTTTCGGCGGCCGCCCGCCTCCTATACATGTGCCGACGAACGTCGGCCGGGAAACAGGAGGTCTTCATGATCGTGGGTATCGCCATCGCCGCCGGCGCCGTGCTGCTCTGCACGTGCAGCTACTTCGTCCTGCGCAAGCGGAAGCAAGCCCGTGGCTGACCCGTCCTGGCCCGGTGAGCAGCTGATCGTCGCCGCCCAGCGCGGCGACGTCGATTCGATCACCGCACTGGTGTCGGGTTCGCACCCGAACGTCCAGCGGTTCGCCCGCTCGCTGTGCGCCACGCCCGAGGACGCCGAGGACGCGGCCCAGGAAGCCCTGATCATCCTCTATCGCAAGATCGGGATGCTCCGGGCGTCCGGCGCGCTGGCGTCGTGGATGTTCCGCATCGTCCGCAACGAGTGCCTGCGGCGCGCGCGGGCGGTGCGGGTCGGCGCAGCGCTGCCGGATACCGCCGTGCGCTCGGCCGAGGACGTGGTTCTGGAGCGCATCGAGGCGGGCAGGGTGGCGGCCGCCGTCGCCGCTCTGCCGGCCGAGCAGCGCCGCGTACTGATCATGCGGGACATCCAGGGCCACAGCGGGCGCATGGTCGCCGAGGCGCTCGGCCTCAGTACCGCCGCGATGAAATCGCGTCTGCACCGCGCCCGCACCGCGGTGCAGCAGTCCCTCCGTGCCACGCCCGAACCTGCGTCTGGAGATGCCCATGAGGACCCCCCGGGCCGACGGCCCTGACTTCGCGAGTTCTTCCCTGCCCCGCCACCTGGTGCGGGGCGTGGTCGGCTTCGGCAGCCTGATCGGCTCGGTCGCGCTCATCCCGGCCGCCGGCCCGGTCAGCCTGCTGCTCCTGCCGGTCGGCGTGCTGGCCCTGCGCGGCTGCCCGATGTGCTGGGCCGTCGGCCTGGTGCAGACCGTCTCGCGGGGCCGCCTGCAGCGCACCTGCGAGGACGGCCGGTGCACGCTGGCCGTCGCGGACCGGGACCACGAAGAGCGGACGGCCGGACCGGTCCCGCGGTAGCAGGGGCTCCGGCCCGGCCGGAGGCCGGCGCGTCACGAAGGAGTCGGGCGGACGATCTCGCCCAGCGTCGGCACCGACTCCGGCCGGGAGCGGACCGCGTCCGTGCACTCCCACGCCCGCGGCGGGTCCGCGTCCGGGCCGCCCAGGACCACCGGTCCCGGCCCCGCCGACACCGCTTCGCTGCCCGCCAGCGTGCACACGATCTGCGACAGGGCCACGGGCGGCAGGTCCTCCGGCTTGCGGCTCAGCCGCACCGTGCCCGCCGGATCACCCGGCCTGGCCGCTCCCGCCGTGAGCCCCGTCGGCACCCCGGTGGTGAACCCGGCGTCCCGCTCCTCCCCGGACGGCGTCTTCTCGAGCACCTCCAGCAGCGCCTGCACGACCAGGGCCACCGGGTCCCGCAGCGGCCGCTTCTCCGGTACCGGCACCACCCGTTCCACGCCCACCAGCTGCGCTCCGCAGACCAGTTCCACCGTGGCCCGGAACCCCTGCACACCGCTCTGCCCGGTCGGCTGCGCCGGGGTGTCGCACGACACCCGCGAGGGCGCCGCGCCCACGTCCACCGGCACGGTCGTCGCCCTGATCCCGCACCCGGACACGGCCGACAGGGCCAGCAGCGCCCCGCCCACCGACAGGGTCCTACGCGTCCTGGTCACCCGCGATCACCTTCCCCACGTCCACCGGCAGCCGCAACGTGAACAGCGCCCCGCCGCCCGGCGCGTTGGCGGCGGTGATGTCGCCGCCGTGGATGTGCGCGTTCTCCACGGCGATCGACAGGCCCAGCCCGCTCCCGTCCGACTTCGGCCGCGAGGCGCTCGCCTTGTAGAACCGGTCGAAGACGTGCGGCAGGACGTCCTCCGGAATGCCCGGACCGTTGTCCTGCACCGCGATCACCAGCCATTCCCCCTCCACGACCACCTTGACCCGCACCGGCGAGCCGCCGTGCTTGAGGGCGTTGCCGATCAGGTTGGCCAGGATCACGTCGAGGCGGCGCGGGTCGAGCCGCGCCACGATGCCCCGCTCGGCGTCGAGTTCGACCGCGTCCAGCCAGGCCCGCGCGTCGATGCACGCCGTGACCTGGTCGGCGACGTCCACGTCGTCCAGCACCAGCCGGGCCGTTCCCGCGTCGAAGCGGGTGACCTCCATCAGGTTCTCCACCAGGTCGTTGAGGCGCCGGGTCTCGCTGACGACCAGCGCCACCGCCGGTGCGATCATCGGATCGAGGTCGTCGACCTCCTCCTCCAGCACCTCGGCGACCGCCGTCAACGCCGTCAGCGGCGTGCGCAGTTCGTGCGACATGTCCGCGACGAAGCGCCGGCTCGACTCCTCGCGCGCGCTCATGTCGGCGACCTTCTTCTCCAGCGCCTCGGCCGTCTTGTTGAAGGTGTGCGCCAGGTCCGCGAGCTCGTCCGTCCCCGACACGTCCAGCCGGTGGTCGAGTTCGCCCTCGCCGAGCCGCCGCGCCGCGTCGCCCAGCCGCTGCACGGGCTTGAGCACCGTACGGGCCGCGGCCTGCGCCAGCAGCGCGGAACCCAGCAGCGCCAGGCCCGTCGCGATCGTCAGCGACCAGGCCAGCGCGTTCAGGTCGTCCCGCTCCTGCGCGAGCGACTTGTACATGTAGCCGGTGAGCCCGCCGCCCACGATCCGCGTCCCGCCGACGAGGTACGGATTGCCGCCGGGCTTCGTCCGCTGCCAGTACATGTGGTATTCGGCGTCGTTCGCCGCCGTCGTCTTCTGCCGGTCGTCGACCGCGTCCCGCAGGGACTTCGGTACGTCGCCCAGGCCGAAGGCGTCGGGACCGGCCGCTCCGGAGACCTGGCCGTCCTTGCCCTCCTGCACCAGCAGCACGCTGTAGCCGGGGCTGCTGGCCGCCATCAGCTCCGCGGTGCGCTGGATCTCCTGCGCCGTCGGGTCGGCGGGCAGCGCCGCGGCCCGGTTCTGCATCTCCTGCCGGAAGTCGCCCAGGGCCGCGTCCTGGGTACGGGTGAGCACCGCCTCCCGGTTGAGCCAGTACGCGATCCCCGAAGCGGAGACCGCGGCCGTCAGCGCGACCAGGGCGAACACGATGAGGAGCCGCAGCCGCAGGCTGGTCCAGCGCCGGCCCGCGAGCAGCGCCGGGATCACTGCGGGGAGTCCAGGCGGTAGCCGACGCCGCGGACGGTCCGGATCAGGGTGGGCGAGGACGGCACGTCCTCGACCTTGGCGCGCAGCCGCTGCACGCAGGCGTCCACCAGCCGCGAGTCGCCGAGGTAGTCGTGCTCCCAGACCAGGCGGAGCAACTGCTGGCGGGAGAGCGCCTGCCCTGGACGGCGGCTCAGCTCCAGCAGCAGCCGCAGCTCGGTCGGCGTGAGCTGGAGGTCCTCGCCGTTCTTCGTCACCGTCATGGCGGCGCGGTCGATGACCAGGGAGCCGAAGCTCGCCGAGTCGCTGGACTCGCGCTCGCCGCGGCGCAGCACGGCCCGGATGCGGGCGTCGAGGACCCGCCCCTGGACGGGCTTGACCACGTAGTCGTCGGCCCCGGACTCCAGGCCGACGACGACGTCGATGTCGTCATTGCGCGCGGTGAGCAGGATGATCGGCAGCTGGTCGGTGCGGCGGATCCGCCGGCACACCTCGAAGCCGTCGATCCCGGGCAGCATCACGTCCAGCACGATCAGATCCGGCCGCTGCTCGCGCAGCAGTT
Organism: Streptomyces sp. LARHCF249; assembly: GCF_052871255.1. Lineage (NCBI taxonomy): Bacteria > Bacillati > Actinomycetota > Actinomycetes > Kitasatosporales > Streptomycetaceae > Streptomyces > Streptomyces sp. LARHCF249. The sequence continues at coordinate 221,119 of NZ_JBIXJQ010000010.1, read as the reverse complement.
TCAGGCCGTCCTCGCCCGTCGCCGCGGTGGCCACACGGTGGCCCTGGCGAGACAGGGAGAGTTCGAGGGCCGTGCGGATGGCGTCGTCGTCCTCGATCAGCAACAGGAAAGGCACGGGCTCATTCTGTCCCATCGGCAGTCGGGAGTTCGACCGGCGGGGGCACCGGATCCGGCGGGGCCCTGCCGGAGGTCGCTGTGACAGGGCTGTGACAGTCGGCGGACACCCCGGTTAAGTCGGCCGGGCAGGCTTCTACCAACAACCGAAGCACAGCAACGGACCGAAGCAGACTCCACGACGGGGGGCGCGAGATGAACACGCTGCACAGCACCACCACCAGCGCGGTTGTCACGCGGCTGCACGATGTGAACCGCCGGGCGGGTGTCCGTGGCGTCGCGGTATCCCGGCCCCGGCCGGCACACGTCGTAGCCATTGACGCGAAGCAGTACCAGGCGGTTCCCGCACAGCGCACCCCGTCCTCCGCGTCCGAGGCGGAGTTCACGGCGTACGTCCAGGAGCGCCGGGCCGCCCTGTACGCGACGGCCTTCCACCTCACCGGCGACCGCCACGAGGCCGAGGACCTGCTGCAGAGCGCGCTGTTCTCCACGTACCGCGCCTGGGACCGGATCACCGACAAGGCGGCCGTGGGCGGGTACCTGCGCCGCACGATGACGAACCTGCACATCAGTGCGTGGCGCCGGCGGAAGCTGAACGAGTACCCGACGGAGGAACTGCCGGAGACGGCCTCGGACACCGACGCGATGCGCGGTACGGAGCTGCGCGCGGTGCTGTGGCAGGCGCTGGCCCGGATCCCGGAGCCGCAGCGCACGATGCTGGTGCTGCGGTACTACGAGGGCCGCACGGACCCGGAGATCGCGGAGATCCTCGGGATCAGCGTCGGCACGGTGAAGTCGAGCATCTGGCGCTCGCTGCGGCGCCTGCGGGAGGACGAGGCGCTGAGCTTCGGCGCCGACGAGGCGGAGTCCTTCGGGGAACTCGTCGCCTGACAGACCAACGGCCGGGGGGCCGTCCTACGGGGGTGGGGCGGTGGCCATGCGGGGGGAAAGGGCGGGATCAGTCGGCCGGGGGTCCGACTGATCCCGCCCTTTCGCGTCCGCGGGTTCAGCGGTGTCGGGCCTAGGCCGGGGTCGCCGTGCGGTGGCGGCCCGCCGCGGCGGCGGCCAGGCGGCCGAGGGCCTCGTCGCGGCCGCAGGCGTGCGCACCGAGCGCGGTGTGCCGGGCCACGATGCCCCGCTCGGCCCGCATCAGCCGGTACCCCCTGCGCAGCAGGAACAGCACCGACTTGCGCCCCTCGCGCACATCCCGCACGAGCCGCCGCCGGAACGTCGTCGAGGGCCGGCCCCGCAGGCAGATCGCGTCGGCGAGCAGCCCCAGCTCCTGGCACCGGGCGACGATGTCGGCCGCGAAGATGCCCTCCGCGATGAACAGCGGCGTCCGGGAGATGTCCAGCGCCTCCGTCCCGGTCCGGGAGGACGTCGCGATGTCGTAGACGGGGACGTCGGTACGGCCCGCCGCGCACAGCTCCTCGATCGCCGCGACAGCGGTGTCCGCGTCCCAGGAGAGCGGGGAGTCCCAGTCGATGTCCGAGCTCCCCTCCACCAGCGGAAGGGTCGGGTCGCCCCCCTCCTTGTAGAAGTCGTCCAGGCGCAGCACGGGCAGACCCGAACGGGCCGCCAGCGAGGACTTGCCGGACCCCGAGGGCCCGGTCAGCAGCACGACGCGCGTCGGCAGGGGAGAAGAACAGCTCACGGGACACCAGTCTGAAGCATTAACCCCTGTAGGGGATCCCTCCGGTGGCCGGTTGGTATCCAGGATCACACGTCAACTACGCTGCGTGTGCACGCGACTACGACCACAGGCGGGAACCCATGGCACGTCACGCAGCTCCGCACAGCTCCGCGCTGCGCTCCGCAGGACTCACCCTCTCGATGGCGGGCGCCGCGCTCGCGATGGCGGCGGGCGGCGCCCAGGCAGGCGAGCTCGATGTCCCGGCGGCGCTGGCCGGGGTCACCGACCCGATCGCGAACCTCAAGGTGAACCCGTTGGCCCACACCGGCGTGGACCCGCTGGACAACGGCATCGCCACCAAGGTCGCGGACTTCCCGGCCGTCGGCACCGGCATGGTCACGGGGGTCCTGACGCAGGGGCCCTCCGTGGGCGAGCTGCCCACCGCGGCCGTCGGCTCGCTGCTCGGGCCGGTCCTGCCCGGCTAGGGGCCCGGCCCGCATGCGGGTACGGGAAGGCCCCGGCAGCGCGGGACGCTGCCGGGGCCTTCCCGGGGGTCTTCCGGTTCGCGGGGGCCTTCTTAGTACGAGGACCCGCCCGAGCCCAGCGAACCCGTCGGGTGCCAGACCGTCTTGGTCTCCAGGAACGCCGTCATGCGGTGCGTGCCCGGGTCCGCGGTCCAGTCGTCCACAGGCTGTGGACGGAGAACGCGCTTGAGGTTGTCCGCCGCCGCGATCTCCAGCTCCTTGGCCAGCGCGGTGTCGGCGCCCGCCAGGTCGATCGCGTTGACGTCCTGGTGCGACGCCAGGTGCGGGCCCATCTCGCCGGCCTTGCCGGACAGGATGTTGACCACGCCGCCGGGCAGGTCGGAGGTCGCCAGTACCTCGCCCAGGGACAGGGCGGGCAGCGGGGACTTCTCCGAGGCGATCACGACGACGGTGTTGCCGGTGGCGATCACCGGGGCGATCACCGAGACCAGGCCCAGGAAGGACGAGTCCTGCGGGGCGAGGACCGTGACGACGCCGGTCGGCTCGGGGGTGGAGAGGTTGAAGAACGGGCCCGCGACGGGGTTCGCCCCGCCGACGATCTGGCCGATCTTGTCGGTCCAGCCCGCGTACCAGACCCAGCGGTCGATGGCCGCGTCCACGACGGCGCCGGCCTTCGACTTGGACAGGCCCTCCGCTTCGCCGACCTCGCGGACGAACTGGTCGCGGCGGCCCTCGAGCATCTCCGCGATGCGGTAGAGGATCTGCCCGCGGTTGTAGGCGGTGGCGCCCGACCAGCCGCCGAAGGCCTTGCGGGCCGCGACGACCGCGTCACGCGCGTCCTTGCGGGAGGACAGGGGTGCGTTGGCCAGCCAGTTGCCCTTGGAGTCGGTCACCTCGTACACCCGGCCGCTCTCGGAGCGGGGGAACTTGCCCCCGACGTACAGCTTGTAGGTCTTGAAGACGTTCAGACGGGTCGACGACTCAGACATCGAGGTAGCCCTCCAGGCCGTGGCGGCCGCCCTCGCGGCCGAAGCCCGACTCCTTGTAGCCGCCGAAGGGCGAGGTCGGGTCGAACTTGTTGAACGTGTTGGCCCAGACCACGCCGGCGCGGAGCTTGTTCGCGACCGCCAGGATGCGCGAGCCCTTCTCCGTCCAGATGCCGGCGGACAGGCCGTACTGGCTGTTGTTGGCCTTGGCGACGGCCTCGTCCGGGGTGCGGAAGGTCAGCACCGACAGCACCGGGCCGAAGATCTCGTCGCGGGCGACGGTGTGCGCCTGGGTGACGTTCGTGAAGAGCGTCGGGGCGAACCAGTAGCCGGCGGACGGCAGCTCGCACGCCGGGGACCAGCGTTCGGCGCCCTCGGCCTCGCCGGTCTCCGCGAGCGCGGTGATCCGGGCGAGCTGCTCGGCGGAGTTGATCGCGCCGATGTCGGTGTTCTTGTCGAGCGGGTCGCCCAGGCGGAGGGTCGACAGCCGTCGCTTCAGGCTGTCCAGCAGCTCGTCGTGGATCGACTCCTGGACGAGGAGGCGGGATCCGGCGCAGCAGACCTGGCCCTGGTTGAAGAAGATGCCGGTGACGATGCCCTCGACGGCCTGGTCGATGGGGGCGTCGTCGAAGACGATGTTGGCGCCCTTGCCGCCCAGCTCCAGGGTGACCTTCTTGTCGGTGCCGGCGACGTGGCGGGCGATCTTCTTGCCCACCGCGGTCGAGCCGGTGAAGGCGACCTTGTTGACGTCGGGGTGCTCGACGAGGGCCGCGCCCGCGTCGCCGTACCCGGTCAGGATGTTGACGACGCCCTTGGGCAGGCCGGCCTGGCGGCAGATGTCCGCGAAGAACAGCGCCGACAGCGGAGTGGTCTCGGCGGGCTTCAGGACGACCGTGTTGCCGGTGGCGAGCGCCGGGGCGATCTTCCACGCGAGCATCAGGAGCGGGAAGTTCCACGGGATGACCTGACCGGCCACGCCCAGCGGGCGCGGGTTCGGGCCGTAGCCCGCGTGGTCGAGCTTGTCGGCCCAGCCCGCGTAGTAGAAGAAGTGCGCGGCGACCAGCGGGAGGTCCGCGTCGCGGGTCTCCTTGATCGGCTTGCCGTTGTCCAGGGTCTCCAGGACGGCGAGCTCGCGGCTGCGCTCCTGGATGATCCGGGCGATGCGGAAGAGGTACTTGGCGCGCTCGGAGCCGGGCAGCGCGGACCACTTCTCGAAGGCCTTGCGGGCGGCCCGGACGGCGCGGTCCACGTCGGCGGCACCCGCCTGCGCGACCTCGGCCAGCACCTCCTCGCTGCTCGGCGAGACGGTCTTGAAGACCTTGCCGTCGGCGGCGTCGGTGAACTCGCCGTCGATGAAGAGCCCGTAGGAGGGGGCGATGTCGACGACCGAGCGGGACTCGGGAGCCGGTGCGTATTCGAATACAGATGCCATGGTGATCAGTCCACCGTCACGTAGTCGGGACCGGAGTAACGGCCGGTGCTCAGCTTCTGGCGCTGCATCAACAGGTCGTTGAGCAGGCTGGAGGCGCCGAAGCGGAACCAGTGGTTGGTCAGCCAGTCCTCACCCGCGGTCTCGTTGACCAGGACCAGGAACTTGATCGCGTCCTTGGTGGTCCGGATGCCGCCGGCCGGCTTCACGCCGATCTGGATTCCAGTCTGCGCCTTGAAGTCGCGGACGGCTTCGAGCATGAGCAGCGTGTTGGCGGGGGTGGCGTTGACACCCACCTTGCCCGTCGACGTCTTGATGAAGTCGGCGCCCGCGAGCATGCCGATCCAGGAGGCGCGGCGGATGTTGTCGTACGTCGACAGCTCGCCGGTCTCGAAGATGACCTTGAGGCGGGCCGCGGTGCCGTCGGGGCGGACGCAGGCCTCCTTGACGGCCTTGATCAGCTCGTACGTGTCGAGGTAGCGGCCGGCGAGGAAGGCGCCACGGTCGATGACCATGTCGATCTCGTCGGCGCCGGCGGCGACGGCGTCACGGGTGTCGGCGAGCTTGACGGGCAGCGCGGCGCGGCCGGCCGGGAAGGCGGTCGCGACGGAGGCCACCTTGACGTCGGCGCCGTTCAGGGCGGCCTTCGCGGTGGCCACCATGTCGGGGTACACGCAGACCGCGGCGGTCATGGGCGTCGTACGGTCGGTCGGATCGGGGTTGACGGCCTTGGCGGAGAGCGCCCGGACCTTGCCCGGGGTGTCCGCGCCTTCCAGCGTCGTCAGGTCGATCATCGAGATGGCCAGATCGATGGCGTACGCCTTGGCCGTCGTCTTGATCGAGCGGGTGCCGAGGGCGGCCGCGCGGGCCTCCAGTCCGACTGCGTCGACGCCGGGCAGCCCGTGCAGGAAGCGGCGCAGCGCACTGTCGGACGTCGTCACGTCAGCGAATGCGGTGAGGGTGGTGGGCATGGTCACCACATGAGCATATCTACGCGCGTAGCGACCTGTCACCCCCTCCCCCGGATTCGACCGCTTCCGGTGCGGAATCGACACCTCCGCGGCGCCGGCACCGCGCGTCCGGAGCTGCGCGCCCCCACCTGCGGCGGCGGGACCGCCGGCGGCCGCCGGCCCGGCGACCCCGTTTCCGTACGCCGATCTCGTGGGCCGAGACGGCGTGGGGCAGAATCGACCGCATGAGCAGCCAGCAGCCACCGGCCGACGAGCCGGTGTACGACGACCGGGTCTACCGCTCCTCCTCGGCCGTGGTCACCGGGGTGCTGCTGCTCGCACTGACCGCGTGGCTGTGCGGGGACGCGGTGGTGCGCGGCTCCGGGAACACCCCGTGGGTCGCCCTGGCGCTGGCGCTGTGCGTGGTGCCGCTGATCGTGGCCTTCACGATCCGCCCCGCCGTCTTCGCCAATGACGACCGGATGCGCGTACGGAACCCCTTCCGGATCGTCGAGCTGCCCTGGGCCGCCGTGGACGCGGTGCGTGCCGGGTACTCGGCGGAGGTGCTGGCCGAGGGCTCGAAGTACCAGCTCTGGTCCGTCCCCGTCTCACTGCGGGAGCGGAAGAAGGCGAGCCGTGGCCGGCTGAGCCGCCGCGGCGGGCTCACCGGCCGGGGCATGTCCTCCGCCGGGGCCGAGCAGCCGGCCGCACCGGCCGGGCCGCAGCGGGCCGGCGCCGACAAGGTCGTGGACGAACTGCGGGAGCTGGCCGAGCGCGGCGCCTCGCGGGCCGGCGCCCAGGGCAGCGTGCGCGTGCAGTGGTCGTACGAGATCATCGCGCCCGCCGCGGCCGGCGCCCTGCTGTTGATCGTGCTCCTCGCCACGGGCTGACCCCACCGCCGCACGCGTCCTCGTACGTGCTCCCCGCCACACCCCTTCCGTGGCGGAACCGCCGCTACCGGCCGGTGCGTCCTCGCAGGTGTGCAGCGTCATGAGGCCGGCGGCAGCGCCGCCACCGCCATTCATCCCCGGTTCCGGCTCCTGGGCCTGGCCCTGCTGGCCGCCCACCTCCTGGTCGTCGGCTGGCTGACGCTTCGACCACTGGACGTGCCCTGGGCCGCGGCCGCGAATCTGGCCCCGCTGGAGGGGATCCGGGCCGACCTCGCCTACGGGCCGCTGGAGGCCGCCCGCCGGATCGGCGAGGGGCTGGCGCTGCTGGCCCCGCTGGGGGTGCTGCTGCCGCTGGTCAGCGGACGGCTCGCGCCGTCGGCGCTGTCCGCGTGGTCCTCGCTGGCCCGGACCGCGGCCGCGGGCGCACTGGTCTCGGTGTGCATCGAGATGCTCCAGACCGCCGTGCCGGGCCAGGTGGTCGACGTGGACTCGGTCCTGCTGAACACCGTCGGCGTGGTGCTCGCGCACGCGGCCGTCGTACCGGCGCTGCGCGCCCGGCTGCGGCGCTCACGTACCGCTTATCAGGGGCCCACCCCGAGAATTACCAGGGTCGGGCTCGGTCCGTGGACCGAGGTTCTTTCGGCGGTTCCCCGCGAGTATTGAGGCATCGCAAGAGAGCGATCCCGATGAAGGAGAACCCCATGAGCGCCCTTGTCCGCCCCCGTGACGGTCGTTGGATCGGCGGCGTCTGCGCCGGACTGGCCCGGCGTTTCGGAATGTCCGCCAATACGATGCGCGTCATATTCGTCGTCTCGTGCCTGCTGCCCGGCCCGCAGTTCCTGATCTACCTGGCGCTGTGGCTGCTCCTGCCGAACGAGAAGTCCGCCTCCACCGCCTGGTAGGCCCGCCCGGTCAGCCGGCCCGCCGGACCTTTTCCAGCTGCTTGTCGGCGACCTCCTGCGGCACCTGCGTCTTCTGCCCGGCCGCGGCCACGTTGAGGGCCATCAGCCGCACGATGGTGTCGCCCTCGCGCACGACGACCAGGTGGACCTGGGCCGAGACGCCCTGGGCGGCCGCGGTCGTGGTCCAGCTGACGCTCTCGTCGCCGCTCGTGCGGTATGCGGCGGCCCGCACGTCGCGGTAGCTTCCGCTCTGCTTCTCGACCGTGGCGGTGAAGCCCGTCCCGCACGCGGGCACGGCGGCCTTGAGGCGGGCGATCAGCGCCTTGGCATCGCTCACGGCGTAGGAGCTGACGGAGGCGGAGACGGCGAGTCCGACCTGCTTCTGGGAGCCGACGCCCCGGTTGACGGTCTCGCGCGCGGCCGGGTCCGGCTTGTCGCCCATGATGTCGGCGAGCGGCTGACAGGACTTCTTGTCGGCTTGCGGCTGGCCGTCCGGCGCGTTGGGGTTCTTGCCCTGCGCCGAGATCGCGTAGCCGGGCAGGTCGCCCTGTTCCAGCGCGGACCGCTCCGCCTTGCTGCCGCCGGTCTTGGGCGCGGCGGATCCGCCGGGGGCGGTCTCGGCGGGGGCGCCGGGCGCTCCGGAGGCCTGGCTCGCGGAGCCCTTGGGGTCCGGGCCCTTGCCCGGCGGGGTGCCGTCGGGACTGTTCCCACCGCCGCATCCGACCGCCGCGAGCAGCAGGGCGGGGACCAGCGCGACCACGGTCGCTCGTACCTTCATGCGCATGATCAAGGACCTCTCCCCCAGCTACCGCTGGGAGGTGCCCCCACGCGGATTTCAGTGGCAGTTGGTGGCGATCGTGACACACCGCACGGCGGCACACACACCCCGTAGCAGGGATGTGCGACCGCCGCGGGCGTGTTCGCATCGCAACAGCGTCAGCCGTTGAGGGCTCCGGTGACCGGGCCCAGCAGGCCGGTGACCGCGGCGGTGGGGTCGCTCGGCTGGCCGCCCTCCTCCGAGTTCATCTGCTGCGGGCTGGTGACACCCTGGAGCGCACCGGTGGCCGTGCCCAGCGTGTCGGCGAGACCGACGGCCGGAACGGCCGAGGCGGTACCGGCGGCGACGGCGGCGAAGGCGGCACCGAGAGCGGCGGTACCGAGGATCTTGGCAGCTGACTGCTTCATGAAAACGTGTCCTTGCGACGGGGAATTGAGCGGCTCCGCAAACTAGTCACTTCAAACCCCCGCCCGCAAACATCCGTAAATATGAGAAAGGGTCCGGGAATTGCTCCTCCCGGACCCTTTCAGTACGTCATGCCGTGGCCTAAGCCGAGACGGAACCGCTGGTGGAAGCGGTCTGCTGGAACAGCCACTCCGACTTCAGCTCCGCATAACCGGGCTTGATGACCTCATTGATCATGGCCAGTCGTTCATCGAAAGGAATGAACGCGGACTTCATCGCATTGACGGTGAACCACTGCATGTCGTCCAGCGTGTAGCCGAAGGTGTCCACGAGGTGCTCGAACTCGCGGCTCATGCTGGTGCCGCTCATCAGGCGGTTGTCGGTGTTGACCGTGAGCCTGAAGTGCAGCTTGCGCAGCAGACCGATCGGGTGCTCGGCGTACGAGGCGGCCGCGGCCGTCTGCAGGTTCGAGGTCGGGCACATCTCCAGGGGGATGCGCTTGTCCCGGACGTACGAGGCCAGGCGGCCCAGCGTCACCGAGCCGTCCTCGGCGACCTCGATGTCGTCGATGATCTTCACGCCGTGACCGAGGCGGTCGGCGCCGCACCACTGCAGGGCCTGCCAGATCGACGGCAGGCCGAAGGCCTCGCCCGCGTGGATCGTGAAGTGGTTGTTCTCGCGCTTGAGGTACTCGAAGGCGTCGAGGTGGCGGGTGGGGGGGAACCCGGCCTCGGCGCCGGCGATGTCGAAGCCGACCACGCCGTTGTCGCGGTAGCGGTTGGCCAGCTCCGCGATCTCCAGCGCGCGGGCCGCGTGGCGCATCGCGGTCAGCAGGGCGCCGATGCGGATGCGGTGGCCGTTGGCCTTCGCGCGCCGCTCGCCCTCGCGGAAGCCGTCGTTGACGGCCTCGACGACCTCTTCGAGTGTCAGGCCGGCTTCCAGGTGTTGCTCGGGCGCGTAGCGGATCTCGGCGTACACGACGCCGTCCTCGGCCAGGTCCTCGGCGCACTCGGCGGCGACCCGGAAGAGGGCCTCCTTCGTCTGCATGACCGCGCAGGTGTGCGCGAAGGTCTCCAGGTAGCGCGGGAGGGAGCCGGAGTCGGCGGCTTCCCGGAACCAGATGCCGAGCTTGTCGGCGTCGGTCTCGGGAAGGTTCTCGTAGCCGGCCTCGCGGGCCAGCTCGATGATGGTCCCGGGACGCAGTCCACCGTCGAGGTGATCGTGCAGGAGCACCTTCGGGGAGCGGCGGATCTGATCCGGGGTCGGCAGGTTGGGGGTCTCGCTCGTCATCTGGGCACTCTAGCTCCTACGCGCGTAGAGCGGGCGACGGCCGCGAGCGCCGATATGTAACAGAGACCGCAGAGACGGATGTCGTACACCTCGGGGTCTGAGACTGTTCCGCCATGGCACAGCATGCGCCGCCGGCGCGCGGGGCCCGCCTGGGGCGGGCAGCCGGCGCGAACGGCTTGGGGTCGACGGTCAGTGGTGTGGTGCTCCTGCTTCCCGGAGCCTCCAGATTCTCCCCCGGTCCGCTGCGCCCGCTCGGGCGGGCGCTGGCCCGGGCGGGCGGGACGGAGGGGCTGGTCGCGCACACCGTCATCCACGGCGGGGACGCCTCCCGCGAGGAGCAGGCGGGGTGGGCGGCGGACGAGGCGGTACGGCGCTACGGAGACGTGCCCGTATGCCTGGCCGGGTACGGCGAGGGCGGCTTGGCCGCGCTGCGGGCGGCCGGCCACGACGCCGTCAACTCGGTCGTGTCGCTGGCCCCTTGCCTGGAAGAGGCGGCGGCCGTGACCGACTCGCCCGAACCGGTGAAGCAGCTGTCGGGCCGGCAGGTGCTGATCGTGCACGGCACGAACGACGCGCGCAGCGACCCGGAGGCATCGTTTCAGCTGGCGGCCCGGGCCAAGAAGGCGAATCGTTCCACGTGCCGGTTCGAGGTCCACTCGGACGGGCACGGGCTGCGCGAGCACCAGCCGGAAGTCGTCGCGCTGGCCGTGGACTTCGTCCTCGGCGCGGTGTGCTCGGGACGGTACTCGCGGCCGGTGACCGACGCCCTGGCCGCTCCCCCGCCGCTGGGCCTGCGGATGCCGCTGGCCTCGGGGTTCGGGCGCGCGCTCCGGCGGTGAGGCGCGGCCGTCGCGCGTAACGTGAGGAGTGGACTCGGGGCGTTATTCCCTCCCGGAGGCGATGGATCATGGCCGGAATGGTGTCCAGGAGCTTCGACCAGCCCGACGAGACGCGGCCGTTTGCCGACGGCAAGGGCCGGCTGGACCTGCTGGAGACGAGCGGCACCGGTGTCGGGCGCTCCACCTTCGAGCCGGGCTGGAAGTGGTCGGAGCACGTCAAGCCGCTGGCCGGGACGGACAGCTGCCGGGCCGATCACACCGGGTACGTGGTGAGCGGCCGCATCAAGGTCGTCATGGACGACGGGGAGAGCGCCGAGTTCGGCCCCGGCGACTACATGCGGGTGCCTCCCGGGCACAACGCCTGGGTCCTGGGCGACGAGCCCTGCGTGACGCTGGACTGGACCGGCTTCGCCGACTACGCGAAGCCCTCCGGCTGACGGATCCGCCGGTCGCGGTCCAGGGGCCGCATCAGACCGGCGGCCCGGTCCAGGGTGCGGGCCAGCGCGCCCGCCGTCGGGGCGGTGGCCAGGACGTACGCGTGGTGCAGGCCGCCCGTCGGGGCGCGGAGGACCGTCGCGCCCACCGGGATCTCCAGCTGGACCCGGACCACCCCCGGCACGGCCCGCGCCGCCGTGACCCCCTGCCGGACCCCGCCCGGGCCGAGGCCGGGCGGGAAGTCCACGTACCGCAGCCCGGCGTACGCGGCGCGCGGGCTGCGCACTCCCCCAGCTACCGCTGGGGGTGCCCCCAGGGCGGGCAGGCCCAGCCCGGCGGCGAGCGCGAGGCCGAGCACGTCGGTGCCGTGGGCGGCCCGCAGCAGGCGGCTGAACTCCTCGCTGCCCGGGCGGGCGTGCGCCTCGACGAGGCGGGGCCCGTGCGCGGTGAGGATGACCTCCGTGTGGGAGGGGCCGTCATGGTGTCCGGCGAGGTCGAGGACCGCGCGTACGAAGGCCCGTACGGCCTGCGCGGTCGGCGGATCCAGGGAGACGGGCAGGTCGTGGCCGGTGGCGGTGAGGCGGGGTCCGGTGAGCCGGCGGGACCAGCCCAGGACGCGGTGGCGGCCCTCGCGGGAGAGGGCCGCGACGGTGAGCTCCGGGCCTTCGAGGTACTCCTCGACGAGGAGGTCGGTGACCTCGGGGTAGCCCTGGGCGGCGGCCCGCGCCCCGGCTTCGTCGTGGACGAGCCGGACCCCTTCGCCGTCGGCGCCCGCCCGGGGCTTGATGACGCAGGGGTAGCCGATGAGGGTGGCGACGAACGGGAGCGTCTCGGCGCGTCCGCAGCGCGCGAAGGAGACGGGCCGGCCGGGGTGCAGCGTGTTGGAGCGGGCCCGCAGCGCGGCTTTGTCCATGAGGGCGGTGACGGCCGCGGTGGGGGTGCCGGGCAGGCCCAGTTCCTCGTTGGCGCGGGCGGCGGCGAGGGCTCCGGCGGCGTCGAAACCGAAGACGGCGGCGCGGCCGTGGCGCACCGCCTCGATCCGGCCGACGGCCCCGACGAGGTGCCGGTGGTCGCGCCAGTCCGTCCGTACCCGCCGCTCCGCCCCCTCACGGTCGGATGGCACCGATGGACCCGGCGCGACCACCACGGTGCGGGCGCCCGCACGGCGGGCGGCCGCCACCACGGCGGGTCGCGGGCTCAGCAGGACGGCCACGGGCTCGCGCCCTTCTCGGGCCCACTCGTGACCGCGTCCCTGCCGCATACCGCGCTCCCCCCTCACGCCGTGCAGCCACTGTGCCCGCTTCGGCATATGCCGATAGCCGCCTGACAGGGGTCGTCTTGCCGCCTTGCGGGAATACGAGGGGTTTACGAACAGATACAGGCCGGGACGAATAGGCATATGCCAGCCGATCAAGCCGAAGAACTGAGCCCCGCGGCCCGGCGCCTCTACGCGTACGCCGTCGAGCGGCACGCCTTTGACGTGTCCGAGGCCACCGGGGCCCTGGGCGTGCGCGCGGCCGCCGCGATCACCGAACTGGCCGCCGCACACCTGCTGCAGCGGGCGCCCGGCGGCGGGCCCGACCGGTGGAGCGCCGTCGCGCCCCGGGCGGCGGCGGCGCGTGCGCTGGCCCCGCTGGCCCTGCTCGTACGGGAGACCCACGACGAGATGGACCGGCTGCGGGGGCGGCTGGAGGCTCTGGTGCCGGCGTACGAGGCGGGGACCGCGCACCGGGACCTGAGCGGTTCGGGGCGCCTGGAGCTGGTGACGGACCTCGGCGCGGTACGGGGGCTGATCGCGGAGCTCGTCGCGGCGTGCGAGCGGGAGCTGCTGACCTCGCAGCCGGGCGGGGGACGGCCGCTGGAGACGCTGGAGGAGTCCATCGGGCGCGACGAGTCGCTGCTGTCGCGCGGGGTCCGGATGCGGACCATCTACCAGCACACGGCGCGGTACTCGCGGCCCACGGCGGCGTACGTCGAGCGGGTGACGGCGCTGGGCGCGCAGGTGCGGACGCTGGGCGACGGGCTGATGCGGATGCTGGTCTTCGACGGCCACACGGGCCTGATGGCGGTGCCGGACCGCAGCGGGGCGGCGCTGGTGGTGCGCGAGCCGAACGTCGTGCACTTCATGACGGCGGCCTTCGAGCGGTCCTGGCTGGGAGCGGAGCCGTTCCCGACGACGGTGAGCCCGGAGGCGGCCCGGTCGATCTCGGACGAGCTGCGGCAGACCATCGTGCGGTTGCTGTCGGAGGGGCTGGAGGACAAGGTGATCGCGCGCAGGCTGGGCATGTCCGAGCGGACGTGCCAGCGGCACATCGCGGAGATCATGCGGGCCGTCGGGGCGAAGTCCCGCTTCCAGGCCGGGTACTTGCTGGGGCCGCCTGCGATGCCGACCGCGCCGGCTAGAGCTCGGGGATCAGGGCTCCCCGGCGGGACAGCAGGAAGCGCTTGAACTCCGCCACCGGCGGGGTGTCGGGGTGGCCGTCGAGCCAGGCGAGGCCGATCTCGCGGACGGCGCGCGGAGCGGTCACCGTCAGCTCGACGACGCCCGGGCGGGCCACGGCGGGCGGCGGCAGCAGGGCCACGCCGAGGCCGGCGGCGACCAGGCCGCGCAGGGTCTCGGCCTCCTCGCCCTCGAAGGCGACGCGGGGGGTGAAGCCGGCCTCGGCGCACAGGTCGTCGGTGATGCGGCGCAGGCCGTAGCCGGACTCCAGGGTGACGAACGTTTCCTCGGCGGCCTCGGCGAGGCGGATGCGCTTGCGGCCGGCGAGGCGGTGGTCGTCGGGTACGACCAGGCGCAGACGCTGTTCGTCGAGGCGGCGGGCGACCAGGTCGGGGGCGTCGGGCAGCGGTGAGGTGAGGCAGAGGTCGAGCTCGCCGGCGCGCAGCCGCTCCAGCATGGCCTCGCCGTAGTTCTGCACGAGCGAGAAGCGCACGCGCGGGTGGTCGGCGCGGAAGGCGCGGATGAGGCCGGGTACGGTCTCGGGGCCCAGGGTGTGCAGGAAGCCGAACGCGACCTTGCCGAAGGCCGGGTCGGCGTCCTGCTGGACGGATTCGGCGGCGCGGGCGATGCCGTCCAGAGCCTGTTCGGCGGACGCCAGGAAGGTCCGGCCCGCGGTGGTGAGGGCGACGGTGCGGCCCTTGCGGGCGAACAGCGAGACGCCGAGGTCCTGTTCGAGGCGGACCATGGCCCGCGACAACGTCGACTGGGGAACGCCCAGTTCGTGGGCGGCGCGGGTGACGTGCTCGTGCCGGGCGACGGCCGCGAAGTACGCCAGGCGCGGGGCCAGCAGACGTGTCACGGCCATGTCTTCTTCGTAACGGTTCATCGACGTGCGCCGCCCTGAGCTGTGCTGATGCGTGAGTGGATCGATTATCTCGATTCTGTGCATTGGACGCATCAAAAACACCGGCCTACCTTCGACGTATGCCTCCCGTTCATACCGGGGCACCCGTCACCACGGGTGCCTCCACCCCGTCGTTTCCGCAGCCCGAACCCCGCTCCCCCGGCCGCCCCGGCTACCGCCGGATGAGCCTCGCGCTCTTCGCCGCCGGACTCGCCACCTTCGCCCTCCTCTACTCCACCCAGGCGCTGCTGCCCGCGATCTCCGACGGGTTCGGGGTGACGGCGGGTCAGGCCAGTTGGACGGTGTCCGCGGCCACCGGCGCGCTCGCCCTGTTCGTGCTGCCCCTCAGCGCGCTGTCCGAGCGGTTCGGGCGCACCCGGATGATGACGTGGTCGATGGTCGTGGCCGTGGGCATCGGCCTGCTGGTGCCCTTCGCGCCGAACCTGGAGTGGCTGGTGGCCCTGCGGGCCGTCCAGGGCGCGGCGATCGCCGGGATCCCGGCCTCCGCGATGGCGTACCTGGCGGAGGAGGTCCGGCCGAAGGCCCTGGTCGGGGCGATCGGGCTGTTCGTGGCGGGCAACTCCATCGGCGGCATGAGCGGCCGCCTCGTCACCGGCTGGGGAGCGCAGCTCGGCGGCTGGCGGGCGGGCCTGCTGACCGTCGGGCTGATGTCGCTGGCCTTCGCGGCGGCCTTCCTGGTGCTGCTGCCCCGGGCGCGGTTCTTCCGCCCGGCGTCGCTGAACCCGCGTGCGGTGGGGCGTACCGTCGCCGGTCACCTGCGCGATCCGCTGCTGCTGCGGCTGTACGGGATCGGCGCGCTGTTCATGACCGTCTTCGGCGCCGTGTACACGGTCATCGGCTACCGGCTGGTGGGCGAGCCGTTCTCGCTCGGGCAGGGCGTGGTCGGGTCGGTCTTCCTCATCTACCTGGTGGGTACGGCCTCCTCCGCGGCGGCCGGGCAGCTCGTGGCCCGGATGGGGCGGCGCGGCGCGCTGTACCTGGCCGTGACCACCACCGCGCTGGGGCTGCTGCTGTCGCTGTCCGAGTCCCTGGCCGCGATCCTGCTCGGGCTGGTCCTGATCACGGCGGGCTTCTTCGCCGGGCACGCGGTCGCCTCCGCCGCCGTGAGCCGGACGGCGCGGACGGGCCGGGCGCAGGCCTCCGCGCTCTACCAGTCCGCGTACTACCTGGGCTCCAGCGCGGGCGGCACCCTGGGCGCCCTCGCCTACCACTCGGCGGGGTGGGCGGCCACGGTGGGCATCGCGCTGCTGGCCGTGCTCGGCGTCGTCTCGATCACGCTGTACGGGTCCCACGCGGCCCGCGCGCAGCGGCGCATGCCGGCTTCGGCCGCGGCCGCGCGCTGAGGGAACCGTCCGGAATCCGGAAAATACGTCTCCCCCGCAGGCAACTCGCATCGGTTTTCCGGGCATTCAACACGGAGAGCAGATGTGGGGCGCAATGGGGAGGGTTCATGGGGAGGCGGACGATGCGGACTGGGACGACGCGCATGCGCGCGGTGCGGCGCGCGGCGGTGGTGTTCGGCGGGGCGGTGGCGCTGGCGCTGCCGTGGGCGGTCGCGGGGGGCGGGCCGGCGCAGGCCGCCTCCTGCAACCTCGCAACCGGGCCGCACCAGAGGCAGGTCGAGCAGTTCCTGGGCCGACCGGTGGACGGACGGCAGTCGGCGGCCGACTGCACGGCGACCAGGTCGTTCCAGGCCCGTCACGGGATCACCCCGACGCAGGGGTACGCGGGGCCGCTGACCTGGCAGACGATGAGCACGATGCTGGCCCAGCGGGCGGCCGGCAGCACCCCGAACCGGGCCGGCAACTGCCCGGTGGACCGGGGGCGGATCGCCTGCGTCGACCTGACGCGGCAGCTCAGCTGGATCCAGGACGGCGCCACCCTGAAGTACGGTCCCGTCCCGGTCCGCACGGGCAAGGACGGCACGGAGACCCGGACCGGCCTGAAGAAGATCTACTACCGCAGCATCGACCACTGGTCGACGCTCTACGACGTCTCGATGCCGTACGCGCAGTTCTTCGACGGCGGCATCGCCTTCCACTCGACGGCCAAGAGCATGTGGAACCCGCCCGGCTCGGGCGGCTGCGTGAACATGCGGTCCGCCGACGCCAAGGCGTACTGGAACCTGCTGGGCAAGGGCGAGGACGTCTACGTCTACGGCCGCAAGCCGGGCACCTGATCCGTGGCTGACGGCCGTTCCGGCTGCCGTTGTCAGACCCCTCCGGTAGGTTCCGAAGGAGTGGACCTACCTGGGGGCGACGACAGCCATGAGCGACCTCGTGACGACACCTACGGACCTGGACACCGCGCTGGACCGCTACCGGGTCGAGCTGACGGGGTACTGCTACCGGATGCTCGGCTCGTCCTTCGACGCCGAGGACGCGGTGCAGGACACGTACATCCGCGCCTGGCGCAGCTTCGAGAAGTTCGAGGGCCGTTCCTCGGTGCGGTCGTGGCTGTACCGGATCGCGACCAACGTCTGCCTGGACCTGCTGAACGCGGGGAACAAGCGGGCCCGGCCGATGGACTTGACGGCTCCGCAGCACCAGGCCTCCGCCCTGCTCAATGAGCGGCCCGAGGTGACGTGGCTGGAGCCGGTCCCCGACGGGCGGGTGCTGCCGCAGACCGCCGACCCGGCGGAGACGGCCCTGGCGAAGGAGTCGGTACGGCTGGCGTTCGTCGCGGCCCTGCAGCACCTGCCGGCGAAGCAGCGGGCGGTGCTGATCCTGCGCGAGGTGCTGGCCTGGAAGGCCGACGAGGTCGCGACGCTGCTGGAGACCACGGTGGCCTCGGTGAACAGCGCGCTGCAGCGGGCGCGGGCCACCCTGGCCTCGCACGGGATCCGCGACACCGACCCCGCGGACCCTCTGGACGCGGACCAGGCGAAGCTGCTGGAGCAGTACCTGTCCGCCTTCGAGGCGTACGACATCTCGCGGCTCACCGCGCTGCTGCACGAAGACGCGGTGCTGTCGATGCCGCCGTTCGACCTGTGGCTGCGGGGCCACGGGGACATCGCGGCCTGGCACCTGAACCAGGGCATCGGCTGCAAGGGTTCGCGCCTGATCCCGACGACGGCGAACGGGATGCCGGCCTTCGGCCAGTACCGGCCGGCCGCCTCCGGGAAGGGCCACACGCCGTGGGCGCTGCAGGTCCTGGAGATCTCAGACGGCAAGATCGTCGGGCTCAACGCCTTCCTGGACACCGCGCGCTGGTTCCCCCTCTTCGGCCTCCCCGAGCAGCTCGGCGAGGCCGACGAGGTCCAGGAGGGCGCGTAGCGCGGGGCCGGCGCCGGTGACGGCGAAGCCCCGGCCGTACCCGCGGGCGGTCAGGCGCAGCCGCGCCAGGACCTCCACGGCGGCCAGCCCGGGCGCGGTGACGGCCCCGGCATCGCACTCCACCCTCGCGGCCCCGTCCTCGTACAGCCGGGACAGGCGGGCGCACAGCCCCGCCGCGTGTTGTTCGGTCGGGCAGGGTCCGGGCAGCACGAGTCGGGTGGTCTCCACAAGGGGATGACTCCACCGCCGCCCGGAACTCATCGGCCGGGCGCGGGAGGCAGGCCCTGCCGGCCCGTGAAAAGGCGCCGGCGCGGCTCCGGACGGGGAGCCGCGCCGACGGGACCAGGGTCCTGGATCAGGCGATGCGGTCCAGGACGATCGGCGGAGCCGTGAAGGCCGTGCCCGCCGGGGCGACGTCGTACGAGCCCTCCAGGGAGGCCAGGGCGTACTCGAACTTCTCCGGGGTGTCCGTGTGCAGGGTCATCAGCGGCTGGCCCGCGGTCACCGTGTCGCCCGGCTTCGCGTGGAGCTCGATGCCCGCGCCGGCCTGCACCGGGTCCTCCTTGCGGGCGCGGCCCGCGCCCAGGCGCCAGGCGCCGACGCCCACCGCGTACGCGTCGAGGCGGGTCAGGACTCCCGAGGCCGAGGCGGTGACCACGTGCTGCTCGCGGGCCACGGGCAGGGCCGCGTCCGGGTCGCCGCCCTGGGCCGCGATCATCCGGCGCCAGTGGTCCATCGCGGAGCCGTCGGCCAGGGCCTTCGCCGGGTCGGCGTCCTTGATGCCCGCCGCGTCCAGCATCTCCTTGGCCAGGGCGATGGTCAGCTCGACCACGTCCGCCGGGCCGCCGCCCGCCAGGACCTCCACCGACTCGCGGACCTCCAGCGCGTTTCCGGCGGTCAGGCCGAGCGGGGTGGACATGTCGGTGAGCAGGGCGACCGTCTTGACGCCCGAGTCGGTGCCCAGGCCCACCATGGTCCGCGCCAGCTCGCGCGCGTCCTCGATGTTCTTCATGAAGGCGCCGCTGCCGACCTTGACGTCGAGGACCAGGGAGCCCGTGCCCTCGGCGATCTTCTTCGACATGATCGAGGAGGCGATCAGCGGGATGGCCTCGACCGTGCCCGTCACGTCGCGCAGCGCGTAGAGCTTCTTGTCCGCCGGGGCCAGGCCGTCGCCCGCCGCGCAGATGACGGCGCCGGTGGTGTCCAGGACGTGCAGCATCTCCTCGTTGGACAGCAGGGCGCGCCAGCCGGGGATGGACTCCAGCTTGTCCAGGGTGCCGCCGGTGTGGCCGAGCCCGCGGCCGGACAGCTGCGGCACGGCCGCGCCGCACGCTGCGACGAGCGGGGCCAGCGGCAGCGTGATTTTGTCGCCGACGCCGCCGGTGGAGTGCTTGTCGGCGGTGGGGCGGGAGAGGGAGTCGAAGTTCATGCGCTCGCCGGAGGCGATCATCGCGGCGGTCCAGCGGGCGATCTCGGCCCGGTTCATCCCGTTGAGCAGGATGGCCATCGCCAGCGCCGACATCTGCTCGTCGGCCACGACACCGCGGGTGTACGCGTCGATGACCCAGTCGATCTGCTCGGGGCTCAGCTCACCGCGGTCCCGCTTGGTCCGGATGACGGAGATGACGTCCATGTGGTGCTTCCTTCTACGCGCATAGAGAGAGGGGTTTGCGGAAGTACGGCGGCCCTCCGCCCGGCAGGCGGAGGGCCGTCGGCACGGCTATCTCAAGTGGTCGGGCCCGAAGGCCTGCGGCAGCATCTCCGCCAGCGGGAGGACCCCCTTCGGGGTTTCCACCAGCAGTTCCGCTCCGCCGAATTCGAAGAGCAGCTGTCGGCAGCGCCCGCACGGGACGAGGATCTCGCCCCGGCCGTCGACGCAGGTGAAGTGCGTCAGCCGGCCGCCGCCCGTGGCCTGGAGGGAGGACACCAGGCCGCACTCGGCGCACAGGCTGAGCCCGTAGCTCGCGTTCTCGACGTTGCAGCCGGTGACGGTCCTGCCGTCCTCGACCAGCGCGGCGACACCGACCGGGAAGCCCGAGTACGGAGCGTAGGCCCGGGACATGGCGTCCCGGGCGGCCTCGCGCAGGGCCTCCCAGTCGACGGTGGACGCGCCCGTCACTTGCCCTGGCCCTTGCGGTACGGCATGCCGTCCGCCTTCGGCATGCGCAGCCGCTGCGCCGACAGCGCGAGCACCAGCAGGGTGGTCACGTACGGGGCGGCGTCCACGAACTGGCTGGGCACCGAGTCGGTGAGCGCGTACCAGAGGAAGAGCAGCGCCGCGCAGGCCGCGGAGATGCCGGCCTGGAGGTACTTCTTCTTGTACAGCTGCCAGGCGCAGACGAGCACCAGCAGGATGGCGATCAGCAGCAGCATCGCGTGGACGTTGGTGGCGCCACCGCGCAGCTTCAGGCTGTCAATGAAGCCGAACAGGCCCGCGCCCAGCGCCATGCCGCCCGGCATCCAGTTACCGAAGATCATCGCGGCGAGGCCGATGTAGCCGCGGCCGCCGGTCTGGCCCTCCTGGTAGATGGGGCTGGCGACCTCGGACAGGTACACGCCGCCGAGGCCCGCCAGGGCGCCCGAGACGATCACGGCGATGTACTTGTACTTGTAGACGTTGACGCCGAGGGACTCCGCCGCGATGGGGTTCTCACCGCAGGAGCGCAGCCGCAGGCCGAAGGTGGTCCGCCACAGGACCCACCAGGTGCCCGGGATCAGCAGCAGGGCGACGACGGTCAGCAGCGAGAGCTCGGTGACCAGGCCGCCGATGACGCCGGCGAGGTCCGAGACGAAGAACCAGTGCTTCCCCTGGAGGTCGGCCATCCAGTCGGACAGCCCCGGCACGGTGATCTTGTAGATCGGCTCGACCTGCGGCGACTGCTTGGAGGAGCCGCCCGGCGCCTCGGCGAAGGTGAAGTTCGACAGGTACTGGGTGAAGCCCAGCGCCAGGATGTTGATGGCCACACCGGAGACGATGTGGTTGACGTTGAACGTGACCGTGATGATCGCGTGCAGCAGGCCGCCGACGGCGCCGCCGGCGATGCCGACGAGCACACCGGTCCACGGGCCCCACTGGTAGCCGGCCCAGGCACCGAACCAGGTGCCGAGGATCATCATGCCCTCGAGGCCGATGTTGACGACGCCCGCGCGCTCGGCCCACAGGCCGCCGAGGCCGGCGAGGCCGATCGGGACGGCGAGGGAGAGCGCGCCGGAGACCTGGCCGACCGAGGTCAGGTCGTTGGCGCCGCTGATCAGGCGGACCAGCGAGACCAGCGCGAGGCCGCCCGCGATGATCAGCATGATCCAGGGAAGAGTGAGCTTCTTGCGGCCGGCCGACTTCTTCGGGGCGGCAGCCGTCGCGGAGACAGTGCTGGTGCTCACGCCGCGACCTCCTTGTCGGTCTTGATGGCGTGCCCGGCGGCGAGCTCCTCGCCGACCTTCTGCTGCTGGCGCCGGATGCCGTAGCGGCGGACGAGTTCGTACGAGACGACGACCGCGATCACGATCAGGCCCTTCATGATCGTGCCGATCTCCTTCGCGTACCCGGCCTGGTCGAGCGAGGCCGAGGCCTTGTCGATGAAGGCCATCAGGAACGCGGCGAAGAGGATGCCGACCGGGCTGTTGCGGCCGAGCAGCGCGATGGTGATGCCGGTGAAGCCCACACCGACCGGGAAGGCCAGGTTGTAGGTGTGCGTCTCGCCCAGCAGCTGCGGCATGCCGGCGAGACCCGCGACCGCGCCGGAGATGAGCATCGAGGTGATGATCATCTTCTTGGCGTCGACGCCGGAGGCCTGGGCGGCGGACTCACTGGCACCGGTGGCGCGCAGGTCGAAGCCGAAGCGGGTCCGGTTGAGCGCGAACCAGTAGACGATGCCGAGGGCGAAGGCCACGAAGGTGAAGCCGTAGATCTCCAGCCCGTCGCCGAGGGACACGGCCGGGAACCAGCCCGACTCGGCGATGTCGCCGGTCGTCAGGTCGTTGGAGCCCTCCAGCTGGACGCCGAGGTTCTTCGGCAGCATCAGCCAGGCGATCAGGCTGGTCGCGATGGCGTTCAGCATGATCGTGGAGACGACCTCGCTCACGCCGCGCTTGGCCTTCAGCACACCGGCGATGCCGGACCAGAAGGCACCGACGAGCATCGCCACGAGGATGATCAGCAGCAGGTGCAGCGGGCCCGGCAGGGTCACGGCCGCACCGACCACGGCGGAGAGCATCGCCGCGAGGCGGTACTGGCCGTCGACGCCGATGTTGAACAGGTTCATCCTGAAGCCGATGGCCACGGCCAGGGCCGCCAGGTAGTACGTACCGGCCTGGTTCACGATGAGGACCTGGACGTCCTCGTAGGCGGCGTTCTCCACCATGAGGCGCAGCGGCTCGATCGGGTCGATGCCCGTCGCCGCCAGCACGATCACGGTCAGCAGGAAGGCGCTGACCAGGGCGAGCACGGGCCCGGCCAAGCCGAGGAGCAGCCGGTCCTTGTCGAATTTCTTCATCGGGCCTCGTCCTCCGGTGCATCGGTACCGGGCTCGGTACCGGCGGCGGAGTGGTTGTCGGTTGCTTCCAGGTGCCCGGAGGCGGCGCCCGTCATGGCGGTGCCGAGCTCCTCCGGGGTGACGGTCGCGGGGTCGGCGTCCGCGACCAGGCGGCCGCGGTAGATCACCCGCAGGGTGTCGGACAGGCCGATGAGCTCGTCCAGGTCCGCGGAGATGAGCAGGACGGCCAGGCCCTCGCGCCGGGCCTCGCGGATCGCGTCCCAGATCTGCGCCTGCGCACCGACGTCCACACCGCGGGTGGGGTGGGCGGCGATGAGGAACTTCGGGTTGTGGCTCATCTCGCGGCCGACGATCAGCTTCTGCTGGTTGCCGCCGGAGAGCGAGGCCGCGGTGACCTCGATGCCGGGCGTGCGGACGTCGTACTCGCGCACGATCCGCTCGGTGTCCTTGCGGGCCGCCTTCGGGTCGAGGATGCCGCGCTTGGAGTTGGGCGCCTCGGTGACGTGGCCGAGGATGCGGTTCTCCCACAGCGGGGACTCCAGCAGCAGGCCGTGCCGGTGGCGGTCCTCGGGGATGTAGCCGATGCCGCCCTCGCGGCGCTTGCGCGTCGCGGCCGTGGAGATGTCGGTGCCGTCCAGCGTGATCGTTCCGCCGTCCGGGATGCTCATGCCCATGAGGGCCTCGATGAGCTCCGTCTGGCCGTTGCCCTCGACGCCGGCGATGCCGAGCACCTCACCCTTGTGGATGGTGAAGTTGATGCCGGCGAGCACCTCGCGGACGATGCCGTCCGGGTCCACCGCGGCCAGCCGCAGGTCCTCGACCCGGAGCATCGGCGTGGTGGTCACCGTGGACTCGCGGGTCTCCGGCGAGGGGAGTTCGGAGCCGACCATCAGCTCGGCGAGCTGCTTGGTGGTGGCCGTCTTCGGGTCGGCGGTGCCGACCGTGGTGCCGCGCCGGATCACCGTGATGTCGTCGGCGACCTTCAGCACCTCGCCCAGCTTGTGCGAGATGAAGATGACGGTCAGGCCCTCGGCCTTGAGCTCGCGCAGGTTGCCGAAGAGCGCATCCACCTCCTGCGGCACGAGCACGGCGGTCGGCTCGTCGAGGATGAGGATCTTGGCGCCGCGGTAGAGGACCTTGAGGATCTCCACGCGCTGGCGGTCCGCGACACCCAGGTCCTCGACCAGGGCGTCGGGACGCACCCCGAGGCCGTACGCGTCCGAGATCTCCTTGATCTTCTTACGGGCCTTGGCACCGATGCCGTACAGCTTCTCGCCGCCGAGGACCACGTTCTCCAGGACGGTGAGGTTGTCGGCGAGCATGAAGTGCTGGTGCACCATGCCGATGCCGCGGGCGATGGCGTCGCCGGGGCTGTGGAAGGAGACCTGCTCCCCGTCGATGGCGATGGTGCCCTCGTCCGGCTTCTGCATGCCGTAGAGGATCTTCATCAGGGTCGACTTGCCGGCGCCGTTCTCGCCGATCAAGGCATGGACCGTGCCCTTGCGGACGGTGATCGCGATGTCCTTGTTGGCGACGACGCCGGGGAAGCGCTTGGTGATGCCGTGCAGTTCTACGGCGTGGGGCGGGCTGGACGCGTTGATGACGCACTCTCCTTGGCGCGGAAGGAGCGGGAGGCAGGGGGACAGGGCGGGGAGTGAAAGTATCGCGTCCACGATGCTTCTACGCGCGTAGCACTGTCGGAAGTGAAAACTTGAGGCCAAGTGGCCACAAGCACACGGATTGCTGCTCAAAGAACGTGGTTCGGGGCCCGGGAGCGATAGAGACCGCTTCCCGGACCCCGGAGACCAGAACTACATGTCAGAGACTGCCTTACGGCGTGGTCTTGACGGTGATCTTCTTGGCGATGATGTCGGCCTTGGCCTTCTCCACCGCGGCGATGACGTCGGCCATCTCCTTGTACTTCGGGTTGGAGTCGGCCAGGCCGACGCCGTCCTTGTCCAGGCCGTAGCGGATCTCACCGGTGGTCGGCTTGCCGTCCTTGACCGACTTGATCAGGTCGAAGACGGAGTCCGAGACGTCCTTGGTGACCGAGGTCAGGATGGCGTCCTTGTACTTCGACAGACCGGCCTGGTTGTACTGGTCGGAGTCGACGCCGATGGCCCACTTGCCCTTGGCCGAGGCGGCCTCGATGGCACCGGAGCCGGCCAGACCGGCCGCGGCGTAGACCACGTCGGCGCCCGCGTCGAGCTGACCCTGCGCGGCGGCCTTGCCGAGGTCGGGCTTGGCGAAACCGTCGAAGTTCGGCGGCTGGGTCAGGTACTGGGACAGCACCTTGGCGTTCGGGTTGGTGTCCTTGACGCCCTGGGCGAAGCCCGCCTCGAACTTCTTGATCAGCGGAACCTCGACACCGCCGATGAAGCCGACCGTGCCGGTCTTGGAGACCTTGGCGGCGGCGACGCCGGCCAGGTAGGAGCCCTGCTCCTCGTTGAAGACGAGGTTGGCGATGTTCGGGCCGGTCACCGAGGTGTCGTCGATGATGCCGAACGTGGTGTTCGGGAACTTCGGCGCGACCTTCTTGATGGCCGGGGCGTACGCGAAACCGACGCCGATGACCGGGTTGTTGCCCTTGCGGGCCAGCTCGGTGAGGCGCTGGACCTTGTCGGCCTCGCCCTCGCCGTCCGTGGGCTCCGCCTCGGCGCCCTTGACCTTCAGCTCCGACTCGGCCTTCTGCAGGCCGGCGTACGCGGCGTCGTTGAACGACTGGTCGCCGCGGCCGCCGATGTCGTACGCGATGGCGGCGGTGGCTTCCTTCGAGTCCGAAGATCCGGTGTCCGACGACTTCTTACCGCCACAGGCGGTGGCCGAGAGGGCCAGCGCAGCGGACGCGAGGCCCACGGTGGCGATCCTGGTGATCCGGCGCAAGGGGAGGCTCCTTCAAAACCTGACCGAAGCGCCACGACCGGCGCTGGTTTCGCCGCGATCGTAACGCGCGTAGATGTCAGTTAAAGGCCCGTTCATGAGTCGTTATCGGATCGTCGCGAACCGGACAGTGACCGATTGGTAACTGCTCAGGTGCCCAGCCCTTGTGTACCAAGGGCTGGACACGTCCGCCACGAGACGCGCGCATGCTGTACCGAGATTTTTCGGCTGCGCGCCGTCGGCGGCTACCTGACGGCCCCCGCGCGCCGCCCGTCCAGCAGGGCGGCGGCCGTGAAGAACTCGACGCCGACGGCGATCGCGGACTCGTCCACGTCGAAGTCGCCCCGGTGCAGGTCGTGCTTGGAGGTGTCGCCCGGCCGGCGGACCCCCAGGCGGGCCATGGCGCCCGGGACGTGCTCGAGGTACCAGGAGAAGTCCTCGCCGCCCAGGCTCTGCTCGGTGTCCTCGACCGCCCCGGCGCCGCAGCGGACCGTCATCGCCTCGCGCAGCAGCTCGGTGATCACGGGATCGTTGACCACCGGGGGCACCCCGCGGACGTGGTTGATCTCGAACTTGGCCCCGTGCATCGTCGCGACCTCGTCGATCGCCGCGTGGATCATGTCCGGCGCCTCGTGCCAGGCGTTCAGGTCCAGGCACCGGACGGTCCCGGACAGCTCGGCGTGCATCGGGATGACGTTGCAGGCGTGCCCGGCCTCGATCCGGCCCCAGGTGACCGACATGCCCGAACGCGCGTCCATCCGGCGGGTCAGCAGCGCCGGGACGTCCACGGCCACCCGTGCGGCGGCCGTCACCAGGTCGGTGGTCAGGTGCGGGCGCGCGGTGTGCCCGCCGGAGCCGGAGAGGGTGACCTCCAGCCGGTCGCACGCGGAGGTGATGGGGCCGGGCCGCAGCCCGATCCGCCCGGCGTCGACCCGCGGGTCGCAGTGCACGGCGATCATCTTGCCCACCCCGTCCAGCACCCCGGACTCGATGGCCTCGGTCGCCCCGCCCGGGAGCACCTCCTCGGCGGGCTGGAACAGCAGGCGCACGGGGCGGGGCAGCAGGCCCTGGCGGTCGAGCTCGGCGAGGACCAGTCCGGCGCCGAGGACGATCGCGGTGTGCACGTCGTGGCCGCAGGCGTGGGCGCGGTCCGGGAAGGTCGAGCGGTACGAGACGTGCGTCTTGGCATCCGGAATGGGCAGGGCGTCGATGTCCGCGCGCAGGGCCAGCATCGGCCGCATGCCGTCCCAGGCCCCCACGTCACAGACCAGGCCGGTTCCGGACTTCAGCACCCGTGGGCGCAGGCCGGCTTTCTCGAGCCGGGCCTTGATCGCCGCCGTGGTGCGGAATTCCTGGTGTCCGAGCTCCGGGTACATGTGCAAGTCCCGGCGGAAGGCGATCAGTTCGGCACTCAGGTGATCCGGAAGTTTGCCGGGCAGCTCGGGCCGCTCGGACACGGCGGGCTGGGCGGTCTGGGACTCGCGGGACATCAACTGGTTCACCTGTTGAAGGGTAGGCGCACCAATGGCCCAACTGGCTGAGGATCACGAAAAGTTCATGCCGTTAGGGGAAAGAAACCCGGCCTCTGGACGCATGACCGGATGCACCCGGGGGTACACTCGCCCGCTCATCCGGCCGCGGGAGCCGCCTGAGCGGGGAGTCTGCGTACGTCACGGGCGCTGTCGGTGACCCCGGCGAGGAAGCCGCGGGCGCGCGGCGACGCGGACCCGGTGAGCCAGTCGGGGTCGATATCGCATACGGCGACGGTCACGCCGGTGCCGGTCAGCGCGTACGGCAGGGTGTGGACGACGGTGGACGGAAAGCTGACGATCGTCCGGCCGACCGGACCGCGCCGCGCGATCAGCTCCAGCGGCAGGTCCGGACGTACGATCTCCAGCCCCGTCGCCTCGCTCAGCGCGCGCAGCTTCTCCGGGGACTCCCGGCGGTGCGCGAAGTAGCGGGTGGCGCGGTGCACGCGGGTCAGGGTGCGCACCGCGTCCAGGTAGCAGGCCGGGTCCACCACGCCCGTCTCGACGAGCGAGGTGCCGACCAGGTCGGTGCCCTTGGTCAGGCGCGGCGGGCCGAAGCGGGCCCGGGTCCAGGCGAAGTCGTTGACCCGGAGCGTCATCGCGCCGTGGGCGGTCACGGGCATCGAGCTGAACACCTCGACGCGCCGGCCGCTGCCGTCGGCGGGCGTGAAGCGGCGCCGGGCGGTCGCCGAGACGGGTGCGTACGCCAGTTCGCGCACCCGCCCGGCCGGGCCGCCGCCGCCCACGCGGTGCCAGCGGACCAGGCGCTCGCCGCGGGCGGTCTGGGCGATGAACTCCATGGTGGCGGTGCCGTCGTCGACCACCACGAGCTGCTCGGCCCGTACCAGGGTGAGCAGCAGCTGCACGTAGCGGGAGAAGGGGTCGCCGACGACGACCGTGTGCGCCGCGCGCACGTCGCCCGCCAGGGCGGCGAGCGCCTTCAGCGGTGCGAGGCGGCCCCCGCGGGCCTCCTGCCAGCGGACCTCGTGGCCCTCGTCGCGGGCGAGCGCCGCCATCCGGCGCAGCTGGCCGCGGGACATCGGGTCGGTGGGCGGCAGGACGACGATCCGCATCCGCGGCGCCGGCGTACCGCCCGGGCCGCCCGTACCGCGCGGCGGCTGGCTCGGCATGCCGTCGAGCAGCGGGGCGGACTCGCCGGACCCGCCGCTGGAGTACGCCCACTCCAGCACGTTCAGGAGCTGGACCGGGCTCTCGACGAACGCGAGGGTGAGAGCTGAAGCGGGCATCACGTACTCCTCGGCAGGGGACGGATCTCGTACGCGGCGGACCGGGGCCCGGAGCGGGATCAGACGGCGGCGAGCTCGCCCTGCACGCGGCGGAGCTTCTTCATGGGGCCGAGCTCGGAGTCGTAGACCCGCTTGACGCCGTCACCGAGGGCGGTCTCGATGGTGCGGATGTCGCGGACCAGGCGGGCGAGGCCGCCGGGCTCGACGGAGGCGGCCTGGTCGGAGCCCCACATCGCGCGGTCGAGGGTGATGTGGCGCTCGACGAAGGCGGCGCCGAGGGCGACGGCGGCCAGGGTGGTCTGCAGGCCCGTCTCGTGGCCGGAGTAGCCGATCGGGACGTTGGGGTACTCGTCCTGGAGGGTGTTGATGACCCGCAGGTTGAGCTCCTCGGCCTTGGCCGGGTACGTCGAAGTGGCGTGGCAGAGCAGGATGTTGTCGCTGCCGAGCACCTCCACCGCGTGGCGGATCTGCTTGGGGGTGGACATGCCGGTGGACAGGACGACGGTGCGGCCGGTGGCGCGCAGGGCGCGCAGCAGCTCGTCGTCGGTCAGCGAGGCGGAGGCCACCTTGTGGGCGGGGAGGTCGAACTTCTCCAGGAAGGCGACGGCCTCGGTGTCCCACGGGGAGGCGAACCAGTCGATGCCGCGGGTGGAGCAGTGCTCGTCGATGGCACGGTACTCGTCCTCGCCGAACTCCACCTTGTGGCGGTAGTCGATGTAGGTCATCCGGCCCCAGGGGGTGTCGCGCTCGATGTCCCACTGGTCGCGCGGGGTGCAGATCTCGGGGGTGCGCTTCTGGAACTTCACGGCGTCGCAGCCGGCTTCGGCGGCGGCGTCGATCAGGGCGAAGGCGTTGCCGAGGTCGCCGTTGTGGTTGATGCCGATCTCACCGACGACGTACACCGGCTGGCCGGGGCCCGCGGTGCGCGATCCGAAGGTACGCAGGCGGCTGTTGGGGGAGGCGGTCATGACAGGTGACGTCCTTCGGTGCGGGGGTACGAGTGCGGGTGTGGCGGGTGCTGCGTGGGGTGTGAGCTGCGGGTCGGGTCGTACGTCGAGCAGCGGGGCGAGCAGGCGGGCCCGCTCCAGGTCGTGCGGGTCGTCGATCTCCAGGACCCGTGCGGGGTCGGTGGCGACGGGGAGCGTGCGTCCGAAGAAGCGGTGGCGGGCGCTGCGGAAGCCGGCGGCGTCCATGGCGTAGGCGGCGCCGGTCTCCAGCAGGTCCTGGGGACGGTCCTGGCGCCGGGGGCGGTACGTCGTCTCGTGGTTGACCCCGGTGCCGAAGCCGTCGGGGTCCTCCCGCCAGAGGAACCCGTGGAAGGGGGCCACGGTCAGGGCCGAGTCGGCGGCGCCGGAGGCGACGGCCGCGGCCACGGACTCGACGTCGGAGGCGGCCAGGAACGGGCTGGTGCACTGGACGAGGAGGACCACGTCCACGGAGGCGGAGTGGAGTTCCTCGAAGGCGGTGAGGGCGTGCAGGAGGGCGGCCTCGCTGCTCGCGGTGTCGCCGGAGATCGCGCCGGGGCGGGAGATCACGCCGGCGCCCGCGGCGCGGGCGGCGTCGGCGATCCCCGCGGAGTCGGTGGAGACCACCACGTCGGTGACGGTCGGCGCGGCGAGGCAGGCCCGGACGGCGCGGGCGACGAGCGGGGTGCCGGCGACCTCGGCGAGGTTCTTGCCGGGGACGCCCTTGGAGCCGCCGCGCGCCGGGATGACGGCCAGGACGCGGGGGCTCACAGCTCGCCCATCCGGCGGATCACGGGGGCCACGCGCTGCACTCCGTGCCGGTAGGCCCCGCGGGCGGCGTCGCGCAGGTGGGCGCGGAGCCTGCGGCGCAGCCGGGACTGGCCCGCGCTCTCGCGCACCGCGCCGGGCAGCGGGGTGCCGTCGGGCGCGAGGTGCTGGCGGGCGAGGATCCCGGGCAGGTACCGGGGGGCGGTGGTGAGCGTGTAGTAGGGGGCGACGGCCGGCAGCCCGTCCCGGTCCACCAGTGCGGCGACCTTCGCCCGGGCCGCCGCGTAGGCGTCCCCGTCGCCGGTGACTCCCTGGGCCGCCAGCCAGGCCTGGTCCGCCTTCGGCAGCATCCCCGCGTCGAGCTGGTCCCAGGAGGCGAGGCAGCCGGAGCCCAGGAAGTGGTGGTTGCCGAGGGCCTCGCGGATGCCGAGGTCGGTGAGCACGGCCGTCGGGATGGAGCGGTGCAGGGACTCCAGGGCGGCGGTGGAGGAGACGGTGACCAGCAGGTCGGTGCCGTCCAGGACCTCGCCCATGTTCCCGTACACCAGCCGGCAGTTGGGCGGGAGGCCGCCGGGGAGCTTGGCGGCGAGCCGCTGGTAGGGCTGCTCCTCCAGGTGGGTGGTGTGTTCCCCGGGGCGGCTGCGCAGTTTGATCAGCACCTCGCGCTCGGGGTGCAGCCGCGCGTGCCCGGCCGCCCGCTCCAGCAGGTACGCGCGGTCTGCGCGGCTGTCGGGCACGGAGGGCTGGACGGCGAAGACGACCGTGTGCGTCCGCGATCCGGCCGGCTCGTACGGCGCCCCGCCGAGGAAGGGCAGTGCGGTCTCGGTGACCGCGCCGGCGTCCGCGCCGACTCCCTCGTACACGGCGCGGAACCGCTCCGCGTCGTGCCGGGAGTTGGCCAGGACGAGGTCGGCGCCGTGCCGCAGCAGCAGCCCGTCGGCGAGCTTCTCGTATACGACGCCCACGTACCCGGTGACGAGGACGGGGCGGCTCGACGGCTCGGGCCACAGGGCGCGGGCCCCGTGCAGGACGGCCTGGACGGCCCCGCCGACGAGGGCGAGGACGACGACGTCGTAGCCCTCCCGCCCGATCTCGGCGAGGAACTCGGCACAGGTCACCTCGGTCGGCCGGTCACCCTGGACCCCCACCTCGCCGAGCTGGCGCGCCGTGGGTGTGGCACGTCCGCGCAACAGGAATCCGGCGAGCTGGTGGTCGGGCACGAGACGGCGGGCGGTGAGTGCGCCCCATTTCCATCGCGTGTCGGAATCGGCGATAACGGCGACGCGTTTGCGTTCTGGCACGCGGCAGAAGCTATTCCGCAAATTCGGTGATCGGCCCAACGAGCGCACAACAGCGGGTTAACAACGCGTCTACGGAACGCGAAAGCGCGCGGGTTAACGCGTCCGCCGCGCGCCGTTCACGTGGAATCCGCATCGGGGTCACAGTGAATGCCGGACGGCGTCCTAATGTCTCACGGGTGCCCAAGCTCTCTGTTGTCGTGCCGTTCTACAACGTGCAGACATATGCACCAGACGCCCTGAAGAGTCTCGAACTCAACGCCCGGGACGATTTCGAGTTCCTGCTCGTCGACGACTGCTCGACGGACGGGACGCCCGGCCTGCTGGAGCGGGCGGCGCGCGAGCTGCCGGGGGCGGTGCACCTCAGACACGAGCGCAACGGCGGCCTGGCCACCGCCCGCAACACCGGTCTGGACGCGGCGAACGGCGAGTACCTCGCCTTCCTGGACGGGGACGACTGGCTGGCGCCCGGCCACCTCGCCCGGACCCTGGCCGCCATAGAGGCCCTGAACTGCGATTTCGTCCGCACCGACCATGTGAAGTGCACCGGCAGGACGCGCAGCGTGCAGCGGGTCCCGTACGGCCCGCAGTCGGTCGTCGCCGATCCGCGCACCGCGATCCTGCCCGCCGACCGGGCCACCTCGGTGGACTATCCGTACGCCTGGGCCGGGATGTACCACCGGCGGCTGCTGGACCGCGGGCTGCTGCACTTCACCGACGGTCTGCGGACGGCGGAGGACCGGCCGTGGATCTGGCGGCTGCACCGGGAGGCGGAATCCTTCGCCGCGGTCGGAATGCCCGGAATCTTCTACCGGCGCGGGGTGGCCACGTCATTGACCCAAACCGGTGACGAACGGCAGCTCGATTTCATTCGCGCATTTGATCAAGTGCTCTCGGATACCGCGGCGGACGTAGAATCGGACCTCCTGCTCCCGAAAGCCGTCCGAACATATTGCGCGATTATCGCGCATCATTTCGGATCCATCGAGAGGTTCGAACCGGACGTGTCCAGAAAACTCCGTTCCATGAGCACGGCCGCGCTCGGCCGCATGCCCCAGGACGTGCTGGACCGGGTCCTGGACTCGATGGACGCGGAGCGCTCCACGCTGCTGCGCCGCGTGCGCGGCCGCCGCCGTACCACCGCCTCGGGGGCGAACGCCTGATGCCCACCCAGATCTTCCTGGCCTCCACCCTCTACGGAGCCGCCACCCTCGCCGCAGGCATCGACGCGGGCGTCTTCCCGCCCTCCGGCCGCCGCATCCTGCTGACCAGCAACCACGCCGTCACCGCCGAGGTCAGCCCCGGGGTCGCGGACATGCCGGGCTTCGAGGCCCTGCGCCCCCGCTTCGACGAGGTCCTCGACTGGAACCGCGTCATCGAGCCGCAGCACCCGAGCACCTGGACCCCCCGCGCCGAGGACGTCCCGCTGTGGGAGCGGCAGCTGCGCGCCCTGTGGGACCTGGGCGAGGACCGCGTCGAACTGATCGTGGAGTCCCTCCAGGTGCCGCCCGCCCAGGCCCTGTGCCGGGTCTTCCCGGGCGCGGCCGTCGACGTGTACGCCGACGGGCTGATGAGCTACGGCCCCACCCGCATCCGCCTCGACCCGCAGCTCGGGATGCGCGTGCGGCGCGTCCTGCACCTGGACCTCGTACCCGGACTGGAGCCGCTGCTCCTGACCGAGTTCGGCGTGCGGGTCGAACTGGTGCCGTCGGAGGCGTTCCTGAAGGTGCTGGCGGAACTGCCCTCGCAGGACACCGCCCTGGACGGCGTCGGCGACTCCCCCGCCCTCCTGCTCGGCCAGTACCTCTCGGCGCTCGACCTCATGACCCCGGACCAGGAGGAGGAGCTCCACGTCTCGATGGTCCGCGGCGCGCACGCCCTCGGCCACACCGAGCTGGTCTTCAAACCACACCCCAGCGCCCCGGCCGCCTACTCCCGGCGCGCGGAGGAGGAGGCCGAGCGGCTCGGCGCCCGCATGACCGTGATCGGCACGCCGTTCCTGGCCGAGACCCTCTACCAGCGGCTGCGCCCGGCGCTGGTCGTCGGCTGCTTCTCCACCGGCCTGCTGACCGCCGCCACGCTGTACGGCCTCCCGGTGGCGCGGACCGGCACGGACGCCATACTGGCCCGCCTGACCCCGTATCCCAACAGCAACCGCGTGCCGCTCGCCCTGGTGGACGCCCTGCTCCCCGACCTGGCGGACGCGGAGGCGGTGCGCACCTGGACCCCCCCGACGCCCGAGCGGGTCCGGGCCGAACCGGCCGGGCTGCTGACGGCGGTCGGATTCACCATGCAGCCGCAGATCCTCGCCGCGCGCCGGGCCGCGGCCGAGGCCTACCTGTCGAGGCACCTGACCGACCGCACCTGGCGGTACTTCACCCGCCGCCGGCTGACGGCGCTGGGCCTGCCGGGCGGCATCCCCGCCCAGCTGTCGTTCCTGCCCCGCAGCCGGGCGGTGCGGCGCATGGCCCGGCGGCTGCGCCGCGTCCTCGGCTGAGGGGACTCAGCCGACCGCCAGCTTCGCCGCGAACCCCAGGAACAGCACGCCCGCCGCCGAGGTGGCCCCGGCCGACAGCCGCTTGCGGCGGCGGAACGCGGCGGACAGCCGGGTCCCGGTGAAGATCAGCGTCGACAGGTACAGGAAGCTCGCCAGCTGGGACAGCGTGCCCAGCAGCAGGAACGACAGGGCGGGGTAGGCGTAGCCGGGGTCCACGAACTGCACGAAGAAGGACAGCAGGAACAGGATCGCCTTCGGGTTGAACAGGCTCACCACCAGCGCCCGCCGGTACGGCCGCTCCATCCCGCCGGCCGGCTCCGCACCGGTGAGCAGCTCCTCCTGCCGCGCCTTGCGGTCGCGCCACATCCCCCAGGCGGCCCGCATCATCCCCACGGCCAGCCACGCCAGGTACCCGGCGCCGAGGAACTTCACCACGGTGAACAGCAGCGGGCTCGCCTCCAGCAGCGCCCCCGCGCCCGCCGCGGTCAGCACCATCAGCACGGTGTCCCCGGTGAACACCCCGCAGGCGGCCTTGTAGCCCTCCTTCACCCCGCGCCGGGCGGCGACGGACAGCACGTACAGCGAGTTGGGCCCCGGCAGCAGAACGATCAGCACCAGGCCGGCGAGATAGGTAGGAAGATCTGTCACACCCAGCATGGGCAGGAGTGTCCCACAAGGACACACCTGTCAGGACCTGGATTTCACCACGTGGAACCGACCGGCTCGTACGTCCCCCACACCTCCCGCAGCGCCCCGCAGACCTCCCCCACCGTGGCCCGCGCCCGCAGCGCCTCCTTCATCGGGTACAGCACGTTCGTCCCCGTCCCCGCGGCCGCCTCCCGCAGCCGCGCCAGCGCGGACCGCACCGCCTCCCCGTCCCGCTCCGCCCGCAGCCGCGCCAGCGCCGCGCACTGCCGCGCCTCGATCTGCGGGTCCACGCGCAGCGGCTCGTACCGCTCCTCCTCCTCCAGCGCGAAGCGGTTGACCCCGACCACCACCCGCTCCCCGCCGTCGGTCTCCCGCGCGATGCGGTAGGCGTTCCGCTCGATCTCCGCCTTCTGGAACCCGGCCTCGATCGCGGCCACCGCCCCGCCCCGGGCCTCGACCTGCCCCATCAGCTCGAGCACGGCCGCCTCCAGGTCGTCGGTCATCCGCTCCACCGCGTACGACCCGGCGAACGGGTCCACGGTGTGCGGCACGTCCGTCTCGTACGCGAGGACCTGCTGGGTGCGCAGGGCGAGGCGGGCCGACTTCTCCGTGGGCAGCGCGATCGCCTCGTCGAAGGAGTTGGTGTGCAGCGACTGCGTGCCGCCCAGCACGGCGGCCAGCGC
Source organism: Streptomyces sp. LARHCF249 (assembly GCF_052871255.1). Lineage (NCBI taxonomy): Bacteria > Bacillati > Actinomycetota > Actinomycetes > Kitasatosporales > Streptomycetaceae > Streptomyces > Streptomyces sp. LARHCF249. Next base: position 186,335 of record NZ_JBIXJQ010000010.1, on the reverse strand, counting down.
CTGCACGGCCACCCGTACGAGATTCAGCTCCGGCTGCTGTGCCGTCAGCTGGACCCCTGCCGTCTGGGTGTGGAAGCGCAGCATCAGCGACTTCGGGTCCCGCGCGCCGAACTCCTCGCGCATGACCCGGGCCCAGATCCGCCGGGCCGCGCGGAACTTCGCGACCTCCTCGAGCAGGGTGGTGCGGGCGACGAAGAAGAAGGAGAGCCGGGGAGCGAACTCGTCGACCGCCATCCCCGCCTCGAGCGCCGTACGGACGTACGCGATGCCGTCGGCGAGGGTGAAGGCCACCTCCTGCGCGGGCGAGGCCCCCGCTTCGGCCATGTGGTAGCCGGAGATGGAGATGGTGTTCCACTTGGGGATCTCGGCCCGGCAGTAGCGGAAGGTGTCGGCCGTGAGCCGCAGCGAGGGCCCGGGCGGGAAGATGTACGTCCCGCGGGCGATGTACTCCTTCAGCACGTCGTTCTGGACCGTGCCCGTCAGCTGCGCGCCCGAGATGCCCTGTTCCTCCGCGACCAGCTGGTAGAGCAGCAGGAGCAGCGCGGCGGGCGCGTTGATCGTCATGGAGGTGGAGACCCGGTCCAGGGGGATCCCGTCGAACAGCGTCCGCATGTCGTCGAGGGAGTCCACGGCCACCCCGACCTTGCCGACCTCGCCGTGCGCGAGGGGTGCGTCGGAGTCGTGGCCCATCTGGGTCGGCAGGTCGAAGGCGACGGACAGCCCGGTCCCGCCGCCCTCGATGAGCTGCCGGTACCGGGCGTTGGACTCGGCGGCCGTGCCGAAGCCGGCGTACTGCCGCATGGTCCACGGCCGACCGGTGTACATGGTCGGATAAATCCCCCTGGTGTAGGGGAAATCCCCCGGCTCCCCCAGCGCGATGCGCGGAATCCACCCCGTCAGGTCGCGGGGGCCGTAGACGGGTTCGATCGGAATGCCGCTCTCGGTGCGTGCCATGTGACGAAGTCCTCCATAGAGCAACCGGGGCCGGGACTGGTAGAACCGTCCCGCTTCGTAAGGCTGTGGACGGCTGCTGGTCACAATGGCGCAACATCCCGGAACCCAGTGCAACTCTCCACGCGCGCGAAGCATCACCTAGATACACGACGTAGAAACCGGGGGACTGCTAATGCACCGCCAGAGAGTCATATTCCGCACGCTCGGGGTGGCCACCGCCGTCGCGCTCGCCGCGACCGCCTGCGGGCCGGAGAAGTCGGAGTCTGCGGGCTCCCCTTCACCGACCTCCGCTTCGCCCACGGCGGGCGCCTCCCCCGAATCCTCCCCGTCCACCGACAACAAGCCGGCCTCGCCGTCCCCGTCGGCCTCCGCCTCGGCGTCCCCGTCCGCCTCTCCTTCGCCTACGGTGAAGCAGATCATGGCCAACGGCGATGACAGCGACCAGGTGCGCGAGCTCCAGGCCCGCCTGAAGCAGCTCAAGCTCATGTCGGTCGCGCCGACCGGCTTCTACGGGACGAAGACCACCGCGGCCGTGAAGTCCTTCCAGTCGAAGCACGGGCTGAACCCCACCGGTTCGGTCGACGAGGCCACCTGGAAGAAGATCCAGAGCACCACGAAGAAGCCCACCGCCGACGAGCTGAACCCGCCGACGGTCAACGAGGCGGACGCGCCCGACCCGCGCTGCATGGAGGGCCGGGTCATGTGCATCAGCAAGGAGAGCCGCACCCTCGCCTGGATGATCGACGGCAAGATCATCTCCACGATGGACGTGCGCTTCGGCTCGGAGAACACCCCGACCCGCGAGGGCGTCTTCAAGGTGGACCGCAAGGAGAAGGACTGGACGTCCACGCTCTACCACACGGCCATGCCGTACTCGATGTTCTTCAGCGGCGGCCAGGCGGTGCACTACTCGGCCGACTTCGCGGCCCGCGGCTACGCCGGCGCCTCGCACGGCTGTGTGAACGTCCGGGACAAGGGCAAGCTGTCGGCGGTCTTCGGCCAGGTGAACGTCGGCGACAAGGTCGTCGTCTACTGGTGAGCCCGGAGCGGCACGGGCGGAACGGTCTGAAGGTTAGAGGCGCGGGCAGGGCCGGGGGAACGTGCCCCGCCCGCGCCGGTTGCGCAGAGCCCAGGGGTACGGGGGGAACCCCGGCTCATGCGCGGCCGATGACCAGTCGGCTCGCTATGTACTGCGCCGCAGATTCGAAAAGTGTTACAGGCGGGACGAGACCGGGCCCGGAACCGTGCTCGGAGTCCTGAAGATCCCGCCACTCGTACCGCTGTCCGCCGGCGCACTCGGGCTGTTCAGGCGTCCGTCGTCGTGGACGACGCCGTCCAGCAGCGCCTCGCAGTAGTACGGGATGCGCGCCAGGCCCTTGGCCAGGCGGGACAGCCGCTCGCGCCGGTCGTCGTTGAGGTGCCCGGCCCGGTAGTCCTGGCACAGGTCCACGGCCCGGCGCTGGTTCTCCCGGTCGCGGTCGCGGTCCGGGGTGGTGCTCCCGTCGCCGGAGCCGTCCGGGGTGCCGTCCACCCGGAACGTGCCGTCCTTGGTGTCGCCGTCCTTGGTGGCCGTGCCCGCGCCGCCGGTGGCGGAGCCGCCGGACGAGGTCCCGCCGAGGAGGCCGCCGCCTGGAACCGGGTACCCGTCCGCGCCGGGCGGCAGGGAGGTGCCCGCGGAGGCCGTCGGACCGGTGCCGTCCGGCCGGGAGGTGGGACGCAGTTGCGGGGCGAGCGTCGAGCCGCCGCCGTCGCCGGGAGCCGGGTCCCCGTCGGCGCTGACGGACATCGCGGGTCCGGGACCCGCGGTGTCGCGCCGGGACTGGTCCAGCAGCCCGGCGCCCGCCGCCGCGGCGAGTCCGCCGACCGCGACGCTCGCCAGGGCCGCCGCGAGGCCGAACCGCACCGCCCGGGCGCGCCGGGGTGCGGGCACGCGCAGGCCGGCGGCGTGGCCGAGGGCGACCAGCGGTTCGCCGGAGCGGGCCGCCGTCGCGGAGGGCGAGAGCGCGGCGGACGAGAGCGCGGGTGCGGAGGACGGGGGCGCGCTGAAAGAAGGCGCGGAGGACGAGGGCGCGCTCGCGCCGTGCGCCGCGCGGAAGGCGGCCATGGCCGCGGCCTCGCCGGGCAGTTCGCCGGCGGCCGGAGCGGCCGGAGCGAGGCTGTCGAGGGCGGCCCGCAGCCGGGCGGCTTCGCGCCGGGCCCGCGGATCGGCGGCCGGTCCCACGGGTTCCACCGGTTCGCCGCGCAGCAGTCTGTCCGCGGCGGCACTGTCCAGCCACCTGTCGTGCTCGTCGGCCATCACATGTCCTTCTGCGTCCGCCAACGTGAATGCGTCACACCGGTTTGTTCTACGAGTCCCCCGCCGTGGCCGCGCTGCGCGGGTACGGCGTCGAGATCCCTCCCGCCCCTGCCGCCCCGTGCCTGGCCACCGGCATTATGGCCGACGCGCGCACCCGCATCCCCGTCGAGGTCCGACTCCGGCTCGAAGCCGCCCTCCGCGGCCTCCGGGCCGAGCAGCTCGGCCAGCTTCTTCAGACCGCGGTGCGCGGCGGTCCGTACGGCGCCGGGACGCTTGCCGAGGGTCTCGGCCGCGCTCTTGGCGTCCAGGCCGACCACGACGCGCAGGACGACGGCCTCGGCCTGGTCCTGCGGCAGCTGCGCGATGAGCGCCATGGTGCTGCCGGTGGACAGGGCCTCCATCGCGGCGCCCGCGGTGTCGCAGTCGGCGGCCCAGCTGGTGAGCTCCGTGTCGTCGCCGCCGATGGCGGGGCGGCGGCCGCGCATGCGGATGTGGTCGAGGGCCCGGTTGCGCGCGATGCGTGCGGCCCAGCCGCGGAAGCGGTCGGCGTCGCCGGTGAAGGACCCGAGGTCGCGGGCGATCTGCAGCCAGGCCTCCGAGGTCACGTCCTCCGCGTCGCCGTCACCGACGAGCGTGCGTACGTATCCGAGCAGGCGTGGGTGCACGGCGCGGTACACAGCACGGAACGCGTTCTCTTCGCCGTCCTGTGCCGCGAGCACCGCGGCGGTCAGCTCCGCGTCGTCCCCCAGCAAAGTCCCCAACCCGTTCACTGTCCTGTACGTCTGGCGCAAATCAGCACGTTACGGCTTTCCCGCACCTTCGTCCACGAGTTGTACAACGAGCAACCATTCCTGCGCGGAGCGAGGTGTGACACAAAACGCACTCAGGGCGCTGACAGGGATACGGGCTTGTCGCACGAGCCCGTGACGGATGGTGGCCGGGGCCTCTCCTGTGGGGGGTGGCGGCCTCGGCCGCCCTCCCCGTCGCGGACAGTCTCCGACTCCCGGCCCCTCTTCGGTGCGTATCCATGATGCTCCCGTCATCCTTTCGGCTCACTTCCGGGTGAATTCCCCGAATGCGTACGACACACCCCGCCCCGCGTCGCTAGCGTGACAGGACACCCGCGCCACGCCCCGAGGAGCCCCGCTGTCCAGCCACCTTCCGGCACAGGCCCGCGGAAGCTCCGAACCCTCGCACGGCTCCGGGCTGGCGCGGTTCAACACGCTGTCCCCACAGGTCGCCGAGGCGGTCCTGATGCAGTGCTGCGGCAGCAGGCGCTGGGCCCACCGGGTCGCCACACACCGCCCGTACCCCGATTCCGAGTCCTTGCTCGCCGCCGCGGACGAGGCTTCGTACGACCTCTCGCAGGCGGATCTGGCCGAGGCGCTGGCCGCCGAGTGCTCGGCGGAACTGGAGCACGGGGCCCCGTACTCCGCCGTACTGGCCCTCGACGCGGGCCACGCGGAGTACGAACGCAAGTTCGGCCACGCCTTCGTGATCTGCCTCGAAGGGCGTACGCCGGAGGAGCAGGCCGACCAGCTGCTGGGCGCGATCCGCAGACGGATGGGGCACGACGTGGACGAGGAGCGCTCCATCTCCGCCGACGAGCTGCGCCGCCTCGCGCAGGCCCGGCTGTGCGACCTGACACATTGGCTGACGTCTGCCGATGGTCCGACTGGGGCTGAAATGGGGCTATTCGCCCCTGTCGGATAGTCCGTCCGAGCCTGTTTGATCACACCGATGGCCCCCGCGCGAAGGAACCGACAAAGCGTCGCTACGATGTCCGGGGCCGGAGGACCGTACCCGGCCGGGCCCGACCGACAAAGAAGCCGGCTGGCCCCCGCCCCGCTTCCGGAGGGTTTTCCGTGCCGGCTGGAACGTTGTACCGCGGCCGGGAAGGAATGTGGTCCTGGGTGGCTCATCGAGTCACCGGCGTCCTCATTTTCTTCTTCCTGTTCGTACACGTCCTCGACACCGCACTCGTCCGCGTCTCCCCCGAGGCGTACGACGATGTCGTGGCTACCTACAAGACGCCGATCGTCGCGCTGCTGGAGTACGGCCTCGTCGCCGCAATCCTGTTCCACGCGCTCAACGGTCTGCGTGTCATCGCAGTGGACTTCTGGTCCAAGGGCCCCCGCTACCAGAAGCACATGCTCTGGTACGTCGTGGGCATCTGGATCGCGCTGATGATCGGGGCCATCTACCCCCTTCTCAGCCACGCCTACCTTGAACTGTTCGGGAAGTGACACGCATGTCTTCTGACACTTCTTCCGCCAAGGTCATCGGCGACGTCGAGGGCGTGAGCCTCTACGACGTCGACAACCCGGCGCCGTACATCGAGGCCCCGCGCAAGCGCACGGGCAAGACCCCGCGCTCGACCCGTGGCAACTTCGAGATGGTCGCGTGGCTCTTCATGCGCCTCTCGGGCATCGTGCTCGTCGTCCTCGTCATCGGCCACCTGCTGATCCAGCTGGTGCTCGACGGCGGCGTCTCCAAGATCGGCTTCGCCTTCGTGGCCGGCCGGTGGGCTTCCCCGTTCTGGCAGGTCTGGGACCTGCTGATGCTGTGGCTGGCCATGCTGCACGGCGCCAACGGCCTGCGTACCGTCATCAACGACTACGCGGAGCGCGCCAACACGCGGCTGTGGCTGAAGGGCCTGCTCTACACCGCCACGGTGTTCACCATCCTTCTGGGCACGCTGGTGATCTTCACCTTCGACCCGAACATCCGCTAGGCACGGGCTGAGGCGAATCGACTCATGAAGATCCACAAGTACGACACCGTCATCGTCGGCGCCGGTGGCGCGGGCATGCGCGCCGCCATCGAGGCGACGAAGCGCAGCCGCACGGCCGTGCTGACGAAGCTCTACCCCACCCGCTCCCACACGGGCGCCGCGCAGGGCGGCATGGCCGCCGCGCTGGCCAACGTGGAAGAGGACAACTGGGAGTGGCACACCTTCGACACGGTCAAGGGCGGTGACTACCTGGTCGACCAGGACGCCGCCGAGATCCTGGCGAAGGAGGCCATCGACGCCGTCCTCGACCTGGAGAAGATGGGCCTGCCGTTCAACCGCACCCCGGACGGCACCATCGACCAGCGCCGCTTCGGCGGCCACTCGCGCAACCACGGCGAGGCCCCGGTCCGCCGGTCCTGCTACGCCGCGGACCGCACCGGCCACATGATCCTCCAGACGCTGTACCAGAACTGCGTCAAGGAGGGCGTGGAGTTCTTCAACGAGTTCTACGTCCTGGACCAGCTCCTGGTCGAGGAGGACGGCGTCAAGAAGTCGGCCGGTGTGGTCGCGTACGAGCTCGCCACCGGCGAGATCCACGTGTTCCAGGCCAAGGCCGTCATCTACGCCTCCGGCGGCACCGGCAAGTTCTTCAAGGTGACCTCCAACGCGCACACCCTCACGGGTGACGGCCAGGCGGCCTGCTACCGCCGCGGCCTGCCGCTGGAGGACATGGAGTTCTTCCAGTTCCACCCGACGGGCATCTGGCGCATGGGCATCCTGCTGACGGAGGGCGCCCGCGGTGAGGGCGGCATCCTCCGCAACAAGGACGGCGAGCGCTTCATGGAGAAGTACGCGCCGGTCATGAAGGACCTCGCGTCCCGTGACGTCGTCTCGCGCTCCATCTACACCGAGATCCGCGAGGGCCGCGGCTGCGGTCCGGCCGGTGACCACGTGTACCTGGACCTGACGCACCTGCCGCCGGAGCAGCTCGACGCGAAGCTCCCGGACATCACCGAGTTCGCGCGTACCTACCTGGGCATCGAGCCGTACACGGACCCGATCCCGATCCAGCCCACCGCGCACTACGCCATGGGCGGCATCCCGACCAACGTCGAGGGTGAGGTCCTCATGGACAACACCACCGTCGTCCCGGGCCTGTACGCGGCCGGCGAGGTCGCGTGCGTGTCGGTGCACGGCGCGAACCGCCTGGGCACCAACTCGCTGCTGGACATCAACGTCTTCGGCAAGCGCTCCGGCATCGCGGCGGCGGAGTACTCGGCGCAGAACGACTACGTCGAGCTGCCGGAGAACCCGGCCCAGCAGGTCATCGACCTCGTCGAGCAGCTGCGCAGCTCCACCGGCAACGAGCGGGTCGCCGACCTGCGCCTGGAGCTCCAGGAGACGATGGACGCGTGCGTGATGGTGTTCCGTACGGAGCAGACCATCAAGACGGCGGTCGAGAAGATCGCCGAGCTGCGCGAGCGCTACAAGAACGTGTCCGTCCAGGACAAGGGCAAGCGCTTCAACACGGACCTGCTGGAGGCCATCGAGCTGGGCAACCTGCTCGACCTGGCCGAGGTCATGGCCGTGTCCGCGCTGGCGCGCAAGGAGTCCCGCGGCGGTCACTACCGCGAGGACTACCCGAACCGCGACGACGTCAACTTCATGCGCCACACCATGGCGTACCGCGAGGTCGGCGACGACGGCAAGGACTCCGTCCGGCTGGACTACAAGCCCGTCGTCGTCACCCGCTACCAGCCGATGGAGCGTAAGTACTGATGGCCACCCCCACCCTGTCCAAGACGGACGAGATGGAGGCCGCGGCCGCGGCCTCGCCGTACATCACGGTCACGTTCCGGATCCGCCGCTACAACCCCGAGATCTCGGACGAGGCGCAGTGGCAGGACTTCCAGATCGAGATCGACCCGAAGGAGCGCGTGCTCGACGGTCTCCACAAGATCAAGTGGGACCTCGACGGCACGCTGACCTTCCGCCGCTCGTGCGCGCACGGCATCTGCGGCTCCGACGCGATGCGGATCAACGGCAAGAACAGGCTCGCCTGCAAGACGCTGATCAAGGACATCAACCCGGAGAAGCCGATCACCGTCGAGGCCATCAAGGGCCTCACGGTGATGAAGGACCTCGTGGTCGACATGGAGCCCTTCTTCCAGGCGTACCGCGACGTCATGCCGTTCCTGGTCACCAAGGGCAACGAGCCGACGCGTGAGCGCCTGCAGTCGGCCGAGGACCGCGAGCGCTTCGACGACACGACGAAGTGCATCCTGTGCGCCGCGTGCACGTCCTCGTGCCCGGTGTTCTGGAACGACGGCCAGTACTTCGGCCCGGCGGCGATCGTCAACGCGCACCGCTTCATCTTCGACTCGCGCGACGAGGCCGGTGAGCAGCGGCTGGAGATCCTGAACGACAAGGACGGCGTGTGGCGCTGCCGCACGACCTTCAACTGCACCGACGCGTGCCCGCGCGGCATCGAGGTCACGAAGGCGATCCAGGAAGTGAAGCGCGCCCTGATCACGCGCCGCTTCTGACCCGGCGCTCACCTGCCGTACGAGGGCCCCGCACCCCGGTTTGTGCACCGGGGGCGGGGCTTTCGCCCGTTCTGATGAAGGCCCGGCTTCCGGCCGCCGAGCCGGTCTCCGTCCTACGATGATGGTCTCGACAGCAGCCCACGGGAGGCACGTGATGTCCGCAGCACATGCTGAGCAGCCCTACGGCGAACCCCAGCCCCAGGCCGAGAAGACACTGCTCGATCATGCCGACGAGCTCATGCAACGGAACCCGGGCTTCCGAGTCGAGATCATCGGAGGGCAGATCCTCATGTCCCCACCGGCCGACGGCCCCCACGCGGAGGCCCTGACCGATCTCATGCTGCCCTTCCTCGCCGCAGGGCTGCATGGCGATGAGGCAAGGGTGCTCCAGGCCATCGGCCTCTGGCTCCCAGACGGGCCCGAGGACTACGCCATCCCGGACCTCTCGCTGGTCGACGCCGACTACAGGGAGCACGCGGCGAAGTTCAACTGCTACGACCCGGTCGCGTTCCGCCTGGTCCTGGAGGTCACCTCCAGCAACTACAAGACCGACCTCCGCACGAAGGTCGCCGCCTACGCGGATGCCAAGGTCCCGGTCTACGTGATCGTCGACCGCAAACACAACCGCCTGCACGTCCTCACCGACCCGGAGCTGGACGAGTACGCCGTCCACAGCGTCCACGCCCCCGGCGAGCTCGTCACCCTGCCCGAGTCGATCGGGGCCAAGGTCACCCTGGACGTCGAGGCCGTTTTCGCGGCGGCGCGGCGCAAGCCCGAGAGCAAGTAGCCCCGGGAGACTCAGCGTTCATGGCGCCCCGGCTGGTCACTGTGGAAGGATCGGCCACATGAGCGAGCAGCAGCCGAATCCTTACGCGAGCGACCCCAGCCAGGGCGGCGACTACAAGTGGGGCCCGGGCGAGGCCAGTTACGGCTATCCGCAGCCCTACCCGGCGGCGGCCCCGGCCTACCAGCCGACCGTGGGCGCCGGCATGCCGACCCCCGCCTACCCCACCGCCGCCCCGGGCGGCGCCGGCTTCTCCCTCGGCGACATCAGCATCGCCGGCGACCAGATCATCACCCCGTCGGGCGCGATGCCGCTGCGGGGCGCGATGTGGAACGCGACGGACTTCTCCCGCACCGAGGAGAAGATCCCCACCCACGCGATCATCCTGGCCGTCATCTTCTTCCTGTTCTGCCTGCTCGGCCTGCTGTTCCTCCTGATGAAGGAGAAGAAGACCACCGGCTACATCCAGATCACGGTCACCAGCGCGGGCCGCCACCACTCCACGATGATCCCGGCCACGGACGCGATGGCGTACCAGCGGGTGATGGGCCAGATCAACTTCGCCCGGTCGCTGAGCATGTGAGGCACTGTCCCCCGAAGCCCCTGAAATCCAGTGGCGGTTGGGGGCCCGGGGCCGGAGGATCCGGGGATGAGCGTTTACTTTGAGGTGTCCGGGCCCGTGGACGGACCCGCCGTGGTGCTGCTGCACTCTTCCGTCTGTGACCGGCGTATGTGGGACCCGCAGTACGGACCGCTCGGCGAAGCCGGGTTCCGGGTGGTCCGTCTCGACTTCCGGACTTGTGGGGACTCCCCCGCCGCGGAGGAGCCGTACAGCGACCACGGCGACGTCGTCGCCCTGATGGACCGGCTCGGCATCGGGCGCGCCGCGTTCGTCGGGTCCTCGTACGGCGGGCAGGTCGCCCTGACGGTCGCCGCGCTGCACCCGCAGCGGGCGACCCGCCTGGCCCTGCTGTGCGCGGGCCGCCCGGGGCACCGGCCCGACAGCCCCGAGGTGAAGGAGTTCCGTGCCGCCGAGGACGCGCTGGTGGAGGCCGGCGACCTGGCGGGTGCGGCCGCGCTGAACGCCCGTACCTGGCTCGGCCCGGACGCCGACGAGGCCGCGCACGCCCTCGTACGGGACATGCAGCTGCGGAACTTCCGGAACTCCCTGATCCCCGCCGGGGACCACGAGCTCCCCGAGCCGGCCGTCGACCTCGCCTCCGTCACCGCGCCGACCCTGGCCGTCGGCGGCGCCCACGACCTCCCCGACTTCCGCGACATCGCCGCCGAGCTCCCCGGCCTCGTCCCGGGCGCCCGCCACCTGGAACTGCCCTGGGCGGGCCACCTGCCCTCGCTGGAGCGTCCGGCCGCGATCACGGACCTGCTGCTGGAGTTCCTGCACCCGATCCGGTGACGTGCACGCCGACGGGACGCGCCCGTCCTGGGTCCGGTCCTCCCGGGTCTCGGCTACTTATCGCGCTCGGCCGCGCTGCGTTCCACGCAGAACTCGTTGCCCTCGGGGTCGGCCAGCGTCACCCAGCCCGTGCCGTCGGGGTTGCGGTGGTCGCCGACGACGGTGGCGCCCAGGGCGAGGATGCGTTCCACCTCCTCGTCGCGCGTGCGGTCCTGCGGCTGGAGGTCCACGTGCACCCGGTTCTTCACGGTCTTGGCGTCGGGCACCGTCACGAACAGCAGCGCCGAACCGGGCGCCGTGACCAGGGCCTCGGGGTCGCCCGGGGAATCCTCGTCGGAGACCTTGCCGTCCAGGACGCCGGCCCAGAACTGCCCCAGGGCGTAGGCGTCGGAGCAGTCGAAGGTGAGGTGTCGCACGAGAGAAGTCATACGGCGGACTATCGGACAGGGGCGCCTTGGCTGTCCACCGAGTTCGGCGGCCGGGGTCTGTGATGGAGTGGCGCCATGACCGACTTCGAGACGATCACGGTTCCGGACCACCTCTGCGGATACCCGGGAGTCGCCTTCGGCGGCTACGTGGCGGGCGTGCTCGCCGGGCGGGCCGCGGCGAAGACCGTACGGGTGGACTTCCGCCGGCCGGTGCCGACCGGTACACCGGTCCTGCTCACCGGGACGGCCGACGGCGGCGCCGAACTCACCTCGGGTGAGTTGCCGTTGGCGGCCGCGACACCCGCCGAGCTGCGTACGGACGTGGCCGGCGTACCCGATGCGCCCTCCTGGGCGGCGGCCTCGGCCGCCGCCCAGGCCTACCGGGCGGCCCCGCCGGACGGGTCGACGGACTGCTTCGGCTGCGGCCTCGACCGTACGCCCGCCACCGGACTGGGCCAGCACTGCGGGCTGGTGCCCGGCCGTGAGGACATGGTCGCCACCGCGTGGACTCCGGCACCCGAACTCGTGGGTTCCGAGGGCCTGTTGCCGCCCGAGCTGGTGTGGGGGTCGCTGGACTGTCCGGGGAACGCGGCCGGAAGGCTGCTCGGCGGCCGCCCGGCAGGAGCCGTCACGGCCGCGCTGACCGCCCGGCTGCTGCGGCCGGTTCCGGTCGGCGAAGGCCTGGTCACGTACTCCTGGCTGCTCGGCTCGGAGGGCCGCAAGTACACGGTCGGCACGGCCCTGGCCACGGCGGCGGGCGACCTCTGCGCCTTCGCCGAGGCGCTGTGGGTGCAGCCGCGCCAGGCGGTCTAGGCGCCCCGGCCCGCAGGGCGCCTTGGCCGGTTCACATCTGCCGTGCATATGATCGAGACCTCGGGACGGGGAGGCGTGAACATGTCAGAGGATCTCGGTCAGGTGGGCATGCGGTTGAACCAGGTGCCGCCGGAGCCAGGGCTGTCGAGCCCAGGGCCGCCGGCTCCGGTCGGTCCCGGCGGGCCCGGCGACTTCGCCTCCACGCCGGCGGAGAAGAAGGCCGCGGCGAACACGATCGAGACCGAACTCGAGCCGGACACCAAGAAGGCCACCGAGCACGCGGACGACGCCACCGGCACCGCCCAGAAGGGCTTCGAGGGCTGGGACACCGCCTCCGGCCTGAAGAAGGTGGCGGACACCTGGGACCAGCAGGTGAAGACCCTGATGGGCCGCCTGGCCGCGGAGAAGAGCGCACTGCGCGGGGCGTCGGGCCTTTTCGCCCGCAACGACACGGGCCTGTACAACCAGTTCGCGTCGCAGTCGAAGCTGAACGGTCTGTAGGGGGCTGCGGTGCTGACCTATGCGGAAGTCATGACCACGGACCTGGGCCTGCTGACGACGGCCGCCGCCAAGTGGGACTCCATGGCGGGCGAGCTGAAGAAGGTCGAGACGCGCTACGGCGAGACCGTCCAGAAGATCACCATGGGCGACAACTGGTCCGGCCTCAGCGCCGGAAGCGCCCACACCGGCTTCGCGGCGACCCGCTACGAGTACGCCGCCGCGCAGAGCCAGGCCAAGGCCATCGCGAGCCTGCTGCGCGACGCCCACGAGAAGTTCACCGACCTCAAGAAGAAGCTCGAGAGCGCGCGCGACGACGCGATAGCCGCCGGCATGACCGTCTCCGAGCAGGGACACGTCGCCTTCGACTACGCGAAGCTCACCCCGTCCGAGCGCAGTGCCTACCAGCACGACCCCGACGGCCAGACGATCATCCGCGAAGCGGTCGCCAAGTGGCAGACGCACATCAACGACCGGGTGAAGGCCGTCACCGAGGCGGACCAGCTCGTCAAGGTCGCCCTCGAGGGCGCCGTCGTCGACAGCAACCGGGACGCCCTCGGCAAGGGCGCCGACCAGACCCTGAACGGGTTCAACAACTACGCCGAGGGCGACCTGGCGAAGGTCAAGAAGCCCGACGAGTCCACGGTCGAGACCAAGACCGACAGCGAGGGCAAGGTCACCGTGACCGGACCCGACGCCGGTTTCACGGTGAGCGGGACCAAGTACGGCAAGGAAGGCTCGGTCAAGGCGTACGCCGACCTCTTCCACGCGAAGGCGGAAGGCTCGACCACCATGGGCGGCGTGAAGCTCTCCGGGGTCGAGGACTGGTACGGCGGAGCCCGGGCCACCGCGAACTACGGCGCCACCAACAAGGGCCTCGTCGGCAAGGCGGAGGCGTCCGTGGGCATCCGCGCCTTGAACGAGGGCCGGATCGAGTACGGGCACGTCGGCGGGTACGGACGCGTCGAGGGATTCGCCGGCGGCGAGGCCGGGGTCAGTGCCGGGGTGGGCCCGGAGGGCCTCAACGCCGGAGCGAAGGCGTTCGCCGGCGGCAAGGCCAGCGTCGCCGGGGGCGGCGAGGTCGCCGGCATCGGCGCCGGCGGGACCGCCGAGGGCTGGGCCGGCGTCGGCGCGGAGGCCAACGTGACCTTCGGCAAGGGCGAAGACGGCAAGTTCCACATCGGCGGCAAGGCGGGCCTCGCCCTCGGGTTCGGCGGCTCCGTGGGCGCCGAGTTCACCTTCGACCCGGACAAGTTCACCAACGCCGCGGGCGACGCCGCCGACGCGGTGGGCGATGCGGCGGACGCGGTCGGCGACTTCGCCGGCGGCGCCAAGGACGAAGTCGTCAGCTGGTTCGACTGATGTACTTTGCCCTGGAAGGAAGGTCCTAGATGTCCACGACACTGCCCGTGCCGATCGAGTTCCGCCTGCCGGATGGCTGGGTCCCGGCCCCGCCGGACGCGGTCAACGCCCCGGGCGTGGCCTTCGTCGCGCTGCATCCGCATCCGGACGCCGGGTTCACGGCCAACATCACCATCGAGGGCGAGTTCCTGGCGGAGGAGGCGACGCTGGAGGGCCTCGCCGACGCGTCGGTGCAGAACCTGCACGGGGTCGCCGAGTCCGTGACCGTGGTCCACCGCCGGGAGATCGGCTCCGCGGACTCCCCTGGCCTGACCCAGCGGCTGACGTTCTCGGCGGTCGCCGGCGGCGCGCGCCGCGATCTCGTCCAGTCCCATGTCCAGCTGGCCGTGGTCGACGCCAAGGACCCGCACAAGCGCGCGGTGATCAAGATGGTCCTGACCGCCACCGCGGCCCAGCACGACAGCGTCCTGGGCGACTTCCAGGAATTCCTGCGCACCGTCCGCCCGGAGACCGGGACGGGGGAAGGCTGATCCGATGGGCCTCTTCGACAAACTGACCGGCACCCAGCACCCCGCGGGCGGAGTCGCACCCCGTTCCGCCGAGGAGGTACGGGCCGCGCTCTTCGCGCTCAACGCGCCGGACGTGGCGTACGCCGTCCGCAACGCCGCCCCCGCGGACAAGGCCGACCTGCTGGCCGAGTGGCGGATCCTGGAACCTGCCTGGAACACCTTCTTCCTCCGCACCCAGCTGACCCGGACCCTCAAGGTCCGGATGCGCCTGGTCCCGGAGAAGCACGAGGTCCGCGCCCTCGACGAGCAGTGGGAGGTCACCTGGGCCGGGAACACGCCCCGGCTGGCGATCGCCGCCGAGCAGTCCCGCGGCCAGGTGAAGACGGTGTCCAAGCGCTGGTCGGTCGAGCGGGGCGAGGACGGCAGCCTGCACAGGACGGAGGTCTTCGACTTCGACACCGCGCAGCTGAAGGACCCGCTGCGCGAGGCCGTGCTCGCCGCCGGATGGACCTGGCGCGGAGTGGTCTTCAAGCTCTGATGGGCCGCCTGTGGGACAGGTACACGGGCACCAGGCACCCGCACAAGGGCATCCGGCCGCGGCCCGCCCCAGAGGTCCGGGACGCGCTGCTCGCGCTCAACGGCACGGGTCTGCCGTTCGCCGTACGCCGGGGCACCCCGAAGGAGGGGTGCGACCTGGTGGCGGCCTGCCGGGTCCCGGAGCTGCGCCTGACGCTCAAGATCCGTATGCGCCTGCTCCCGTCGACGCGCGAGGTACGGGCCCTCGACGAGCGGTGGGAGCCGTCGCACGAGTCCTCCCGTGAGCAGTACGGCCGCGGCCCGGCGACCGCGGTGTACAGGCAGTGGGAGTTCAAGAAGGGGCCGGACGGCCGCCGGCACAAGGTCGAGGCGCTCCGCTTCGACACCCGGGACGTGAAGGATCCGCTGCGCAACACGGTCCTCGCCGCGGGATGGACCTGGCGCGGCGCGCTCTTCGCCCTCTGACCGCGCGAAAGCACCGCCTTCGGCAGGCCGTCGCCCGACATTCGCTTGAACCTGTTCAAAAAAAGGCCTACAGTCATGCCTGTCAGCAGTTGAACACGTTCAAGGGGGCTGAGGGCAATGGACCTCACTGTGGTCGCGTACGTCATCTACCTGTTCATCAGCATCGGGCTCACCATCTGGGTCGCCCGTACGCTCAGCCGTAACGGCCGCGTCTTCATCGGCGACGTCCTCCAGGGGAACGAGAAGCTCGCGGACGCCGTCAACCAGCTCCTCGTGGTCGGCTTCTACCTCGTGAACATCGGCTTCGTGACCCTCTACCTCCGCTCGGGCGAGGAGATAGTCAAGGCCCGCGAACTCTTCGAGGCGCTCTCGGCCAAGCTCGGCATCGTCCTGCTGGTCCTCGGGGTCATGCACCTCGGCAACGTCTGGGTCCTGAACAAGATGCGCCGCCGCGGCATCATGGAGCGCCAGCAGACCCCGCCGGTCGCCCCGCAGGGGTGGACCGCTCCGGCCGGGGCCTGACCGATGGCCGCGCCCGGGTCGGCGGTGCAGCACCTGACCGTGCTCTACGACGCCGGCTGTCCGCTCTGCGTGCACATCAGGCACTGGCTGCTCGCACAGCGCTGGCTGGTACCGCTACGGCTCATCCCCGCCGCGTCGTTCGAGGCGCGGCGGCGGTTCCCGAAGCTCGACCACGAGTCGACGCTGAAGGAGATCACCGTGATCGGGGACTCCGGGCAGGTGTGGACCGGGACCGACGCCTTCATCGTGTGCCTGTGGGCGCTGGCCGAGCACCGGCCGAAGGCCAACTGGCTGGCCGCGCCCGCCGGTCGGCCCTTTGCCCGGGCGGCCATGTACACGGCCTCCGCATGGCGACAGGCCGTACGGACCGAGGGGGGTCCGCAGGGGGCGGAGGACCCGGCCTGTGACGACCAGTGCTCCGTCCCCCGATAGGCTCGTGCACCGTGACTGATCAGAAGGCTCCCAAGAGCGAGCAGACCCGCACGCTCATCCTCGAGACCGCGCTCCGTCTCTTCCAGGAGCGCGGCTTCGACAAGACGACGATGCGGGGTATCGCGAAGGAGGCCGGTGTCTCGGTCGGCAACGCCTATTACTACTTCGAATCGAAGGAACACCTGGTCCAGGGGTTCTACGACCGGATCGGCGCCGCGCACCAGGCGGCGGTCCGGCCCATCCTGGACAGCGAGACCGATCTGCAGAAGCGGCTCGCGGGCGTGCTGACGAGCTGGATGGACATCGCGGCCCCGTACCACGAGTTCGCCTCTCAGTTCTTCAAGAACGCGGCGGACCCTGAAAGTCCGCTCAGCCCGTTCTCCCCCGAGTCGGAGGACGCGCGGCAGGCGGCGATCGACATCCACCGCGAGGTGCTCGCGGGGGCGAAGACCAAGGTGCCGGCCGAACTGGCCGACGTACTGCCGGAGCTGATGTGGCTCTCGCAGATGGGCCTGGTCCTGTACTGGGTCTTCGACCGGTCGCCGAACAGCGAGAAGACGCGGCGGCTCGCCGAGCGCGGCGCCCAGCTGACGACCCGGGGCATCGTGCTGGCCCGGTTCCGGGTGCTGCGGCCGCTGGTGCGCGAGGTGCACGAGCTGTTCGCGGACTTCCTGCCCGGTATGGCGCAGACCGCCACGGCTGGTGCCCGCAAGCGCGCCTCGGATCCGGAGCAGGACCCGGCGGACCCGTCCGACCCGAAGACCGCGTAGGCCTGCGGCCGGTGGCCGAGGACGCCGCCGGGAGGCGTCCCGGGCCGGGCCGAGATCGCGGTCAGGCCTGATATGAGGCGAGTTCGACGACGGTGATGTCGGACGGCGCGCCGACCCGGACCGGAGGGCCCCAGGCACCGGCTCCGCGCGACACCCAGAGCTGGGTGTCGCCGTACCGCTCCAGGCCGGCGACGGTGGGGTTGGCGAGCTCGGCGAGGTAGTTGCCGGGCCACAGCTGGCCACCGTGGGTGTGGCCGGAGAGCTGCAGGTCCACGCCGTGCTTGACGGCGTCGTGGATGACGACGGGCTGGTGGGCGAGGAGTACGGCAGTACGGGCGCGGTCGCGGTCGCCGAGCGCTGCCCGGAAGTCGGGGCCGTGTCCCTCGGTCTCGCCCGCGATGTCGTTGACCCCTGCGAGGTCGAAGTACGGGAGCGGGCGGCGGGCGTTCTCCAGCGGGGTCAGTCCGAGCTCGCGGACGTGGTCGATCCACTGCTGGGCGCCGGAGAAGTACTCGTGGTTCCCGGTCACGAAGTACGTGCCGTGGCGGGCGGTGAGCCGGCGCAGCGGCTCGGCGGCCGGTCCGAGGTCGTGGACGTCGCCGTCGACGAGGTCGCCGACGATGGCGATGAGGTCGGGCTGGGTCCGGTTGACGGTGTCGACGATGCGCTGGGTGTGGGCGCGGCCGAGGATCGGGCCGAGGTGGACGTCGCTGACGACGGCGATCCGGAAACCGTGCGCGGCGCGCGGCAGCTTGGCCAGCGGGACCTGTACGCGCCGGACGCTGGGCCCGCGCAGGACGCCGTGCGCGCCGTACGCCCCGTTCGCGACGGTCCCGAGGGCCACGGCGGCGGCCGAGCCGCCGATCGCCCGCGCGACGAACCGACGGCGGGTCAGGTCGGTGTCGGGACCGGGGGCCGGGGCGGGGGCGGGGGCCGGGTCAACGCCCGCGCCGGCGCCGGCACCAGCGGTGGCAGCGGCCGGTACCGGTGCCTGTGCCTGTGCCTGTGCCGCCACTCCGGAGGCGACCCGGTGGGCCAGTCGGCGGAGCAACAGCGCGCGGATCGGCTCCGCGACCAGCATCGTCAGGGTCAGGTACAGGAGTACCGCGAGCCAGAGGAACCCGGGCCAGGCCACGGCCTGCTCGATCGGGAAGGGAACACCCGCGCGGCCCGCGGTCAGCGCGGCCACGGAGAGGAGGGGCAGGGCGATGGCCAAGGTGGTGCCGGCGCGGCGGGGCAGGCCGCCGGGGGCGGTGGTGTCGCGGACCAGGCGGATCCACAGCCAGCGGTGGACCAGCACCAAGAGGGCGATGACCGTGAGCGCGACCAGCGCGAAGACGGCGATTCTCATGCGTCCTGCTCCTTTGCGTCCTGCCTCTTTGCGCCCTGCTCTTCTGCGCCCTGCTCTTCTGCGTCCTGCTGCTCACGTGATGCACGCCGCAGCGCCCGGACCCCGCGCAACCCGATCACCCCGACGGCCGTCCCCAGGAGAAAGGACGTCACCGCGAGCGTCAGGTGCACCCAGAAGTAGGCCGTGGGGTCGCCCGCCGCATCGAATGCCTGCCCGCTGCCGTTCTTCCACAGGTTCCGGACGAAAGACACCCAGATGAACCAGCTCCACACTCCGAAGGCGAGCAGGAACCAGGAGGCGGTACGGCTGAGTCTCATGGCCCCAGTATCGGATCGGTCCCCAGGACGGACGCGCCGGGGTGGGCTGTCCCGGCAGTGGTTGTACCGAATGGGCCGGTCAGCGCCGCCGTCCAGCCGATCGGGAGGTACTTTCACCTGCGTGTCTGTAAAGAAGACCGCGCTGACGGTCCTTTCCGCCGTGCTGCTGGTGCCCGCGGTCCTCGCGGCCCCCGCGCATGCCGCGCCGACCCCGCCGGCCGCGCCGGCCGACGGAAAGGCGCAGCCGCCGAAGACCGTGAAGGCCCCGGCGGCTCCCGCGCCCCCGGTGTCGATGTCCACGGTCGGCGGGGCCCGGCTCGGCCAGCCGGGGACCCAGGTCAACCTGCTGCCCGGTGCGCCCGCCCTGCCCTCGAACCTGACGGGGCGCTCGTGGATCGTGGCGGACGCCGAGTCCGGCGAGGTGCTGGCCGCGCACAACGCGCACTGGCGGCTCCCCCCGGCCTCCACCATGAAGATGCTCTTCGCGGACACCGTGCTGCCGGGCCTGCCCAAGGAGCAGGTCCACAAGGTCACCGACGAGGACATGGAGGGCGTGGGCCCGGGCAGCAGTCTGGTCGGGGTCAAGGAGGACCACGAGTACAGCGTCCACGACCTGTGGCTCGGGGTGTTCCTGCGGTCGGGGAACGACGCCGTGCACGTGCTGTCGGCCATGAACGGCGGCATCGACAAGACCGTCAAGGACATGCAGGCGCACGCGGAGGAGCTCCAGGCACTGGACACCCACGTGGTGTCGCCCGACGGGTACGACGCCCCGGAGCAGGTGTCGAGTGCGTACGACCTCACGCTGATCGCCCGCTCCGGTCTGCAGAAGCACGACTTCCGGGAGTACTGCGGCACGGTCGAGGCCAAGTTCCCCGGCCTGCAGGAGCCCGGGAAGCCGCGGGACTACTTCGAGATCCAGAACACCAACCGGCTGATGACGGGCGCGGGGGGCATCTCCCCGTACAAGGGCATCGCCGGGGTGAAGAACGGCAACACGACGATGGCCGGCTCCACCTTCACCGGTGCGGCGCAGAAGGGCGCGCGCAAACTGCTGGTCACGGTGATGAACCCGGGCGCGGGCGGCGCCAACTCGGTGTACGAGGAGACCGCCGCGCTGTTCGACTGGGGTTTCGCGGCGGCCGGGAAGGTCAAGCCGGTGGGTGAGCTGGTGCCGCCGAAGAGCGCGGACACCTCCCCGCACGGCTCCCCGGCCCAGTCGCACGAGAACAACCCGTCCGCGGGCGGTGCGGGCTCGAGCGGCATCGGTACGGCGCTGGGTGTCGCGGGCGGTGCGCTGGCCGTGCTGGCGGGCGGGGCGTTCGTGGTCAACCGGCGCTGGCCGCGCGGCCGCCGGAGCCGGGGCGAGGACCTGGTGTGAGCCCGGCGGGGGAAGACCCCCGCGGTGCGGGGGTCTTCCGTTCCTGTCAGAACATCCGCTGGGTGAACCAGTTCGCCTGGCTGGCCGGGTTGTTCAGGTCGTGGGTGGTGCCGGACAGCCGGTGGTCCGCACCGCGGACCCCGGTGTAGCGGCCGCGCGGCCCGTGGTTCCACTGGACGGTGAAGTAGATCCTCTCCCCGTCCACGGCGCCGCCGGCTTCGAGGGTCCCGACGGTGTCACCGGACGAGACGGTTCCGAAGAGGTTGCCGGCGCTGTCCTGCGTCAGGTTCACGTGCACCGTGGCGTTGGTCTGGTAGAGGACCCAGAGCCCGCCGGCGTAGAACGCGGGCGCCGCCCGTACCTGCTGGACCGTGCTGGGGGCGGTGCCGGCGGTGGCGCCGCTGGCGGGGGCAGCGAGGCCGGCCCCCGCGACGGAGAGGAGCAGGGCGGCGGCGGTCGTGGTGAGGAGCTTGCGCAGGCGGTGTGAAGCGGACATGAGCCCTCCAGGTGCGGCCAGGACGATCGATCTCATCGGTTCCGTCGATCCCGTTGCATCGTGCACGGAACCTCGCGGCAGGCCTACCCAGACCCGACGCAGATGATCTCCGAATTCACCCGGAGGAGTACCGGCCTAGGCGCGGGAGGGCTCGGTCGCCTTTTCGTCGCCGCGGGTCGCCGTCCAGGCCGCGACGAACAGCAGCAGTTTCGCCGTGAAGTTGATCCAGAGCAGCAGGGCGATCGGCACGCCGAAGGCCCCGTACATGCTCTTCGTGGCGACCTCGCGGATGTAGCCGCTGAGCAGCAGCTTGAGGAGCTCGAAGCCCACCGCGCCGATGAGGGCGGCCTGGATCAGGCGGCCGCGCGGCGGTTCGACGCCGGGGAGCAGGGTCAGTACGTACAGCAGCATGAGGAAGGCGGCCAGGACGCCGACGAGGAAGGCGCCCGAGCGCAGCAGCGCGCCGCCCGCGCCCTCGCGCGGGATGCCGAGCCACTCGGCGGTCTTGCCGACCGCGCTGGCGCCGAAGATCGAGGCGGCGGCCGAGGCCAGGCCGACGCCGCCGAGGCCGAGCAGGACCAGACCGTCCTTGCCCTTGCGGGCGAAGGGGTTCCCCTGGTCCTCGTCGTCCTTCTCCCACACGGCGCGCAGGCAGTCCCGCATGGAGCCCACCCAGCCGATGCCGGTGAAGAGGAGGAGGGCGCCGGCGACGAGGCCGACGGTGCCGGCGTTCGCGACGAGCGCCTCGAGGTCGAGCTGGTCGGAGATGCCGGGGACCTGTTCGGCGAGGTTCTTCTGGAGCCGGTCGAGCTGGTCCCGGCTCAGGAGCGCGGCGCCGACGGCGGCGGCCACGGTGATCAGCGGGAAGAGCGCCAGGAAGCTGATGAAGGTGATCGCCGCGGCGAGCCGGCTCCAGTGCACGCGGTCCAGACGTTCGTACGAATGCCACGCGTGTGTCCGCATCAGACGGGACGCCAGCGGGCCGATCACCGGGAGTTTCGTCAGCCAGTCCATGAAGTCACCGTAATTGAGCTGTCGGAAATGGCCGGTATTGCCGGTTTCTGGGACTACGGTCGTCGACTGTGACTTTTCGCGAAGTGCCCCGGACGGACCGCCCGTTCCACGCCCTGGTCCTGCGCAGGCTCAGGTTCCACACGTACCAGGCCCTGCGGCCGCTCCGTCAGGAAGGCAGCGCGGTCGTCCCGGCCGCTTCATCGGCGGGTGACCCCAGCTGCGCCGGGACACCCGTGGGACCGGTGCCGAAGGGGTACTCGCGCAGCTTGCGCCAGACCCCGTCCGAGCCCTGCTCGTAGAGCGCGAAGCCCGCGCAGACCCACTCGGCCGCGTACTCGGCGAGGGTCGTGAACGCCAGGTCCATCGCCTCCTCGGAGATCCCGTGGGCGACCGTGACGTGGGGGTGGTACGGGAACGCCAGCTCGCGGCTGAGCGGCCCCTGGGGGTCGCGGACCTCGCCCTGGAGGCGGGTGCAGCCCTCGGCGCCCTCGACGACCTGGACGTACACGACCGGCGAGAGGGGCCGGAAGGTTCCCGTCCCCTCCAGCCGCATCCGGAAGGCCCGGAAGGCGGCGGCGACCTCGGCCAGGTGGGCGCGGATCTCCGGGAGCCGGTCCGCCTCCACCTCGGTCGGCGGGACGAGGGTGACATGCGTGGGGATGCCGTGCGCGGCGGCGTCCCCGAAGCCGGCGCGCAGCTGCTGGAGCTGGCTGCCGTACGGCTCCGGGACCGCGATCGAAACGCCGAGCGTTACGGTCCCCACGTATCTCTCCTCCGTGTGTCTGGATGGACTGCTGCCGCCAGTGTGAGGCCAGCACCCCCGGTCTCGCCAGGGCCCTCTTCCTCCCGGTGCCCGCGTCAGTGCTTGGCGGGCAGGAATCCGAGGCGGTCGTACGCCTGCGCGAGGGTCTCGGCGGCCACCGCGCGGGCCTTCTCCGCGCCCTTGGCCAGGATGGAGTCCAGCGTTTCCGGGTCGTCCAGGTATTCCTGGGTGCGCTGCTTGAAGGGTGTGACGAAATCGACCATCACACCGGCCAGGTCGGTCTTCAGCGCGCCGTAGCCCTTGCCCTCGTAGCGGGCCTCCAGGGCGGGCACCGTCTCACCGGTGAGCGTGGAGTAGATCGTGAGCAGGTTGCTGACGCCGGGCTTCTTCTCCGTGTCGAAACGGATCTCGGCCTCGGTGTCGGTGACCGCGCTCTTGATCTTCTTCTCGGTGACCTTGGGCTCGTCGAGGAGGTTGATCAGGCCCTTGGGCGACGACGCGGACTTCGACATCTTGATCGCCGGGTCCTGGAGGTCGTAGATCTTCGCGACCTCCTTGACGATGTGCGCGGCGGGGAGGGTGAAGGTCGGGCCGAAGCGCTGGTTGAAGCGCTCGGCCAGGTCGCGGGTCAGCTCGATGTGCTGGCGCTGGTCCTCGCCGACCGGGACGGCGTTCGCCTGGTAGAGCAGGATGTCGGCGACCTGGAGGATCGGGTACGTGAACAGCCCGACGGTGGCGTTGCCGGCCCCCTGCTTGGCGGACTTGTCCTTGAACTGGGTCATCCGGCTGGCCTCGCCGAAGCCGGTGATGCAGTTCATGACCCAGCCGAGCTGCGCGTGCTCGGGCACGTGGCTCTGGATGAAGAGCGTGCAGCGCTCGGGGTCCAGGCCGGCGGCGAGGAGCTGCGCGGCGGAGAGGCGGGTGTTCGCGCGCAGATCCTTCGGATCCTGCGGCATGGTGATCGCGTGCAGGTCGACGACCATGTAGAACGCGTCGTGCGTCTCCTGGAGGGCGACGTACTGGCGGATGGCACCGAGGTAGTTCCCGAGGTGGAACGAGCCTGAGGTGGGCTGGATGCCGGAGAGCGCGCGAGGACGATCAGAAGCCATGGCTTCATTCTCTCAGGTGCGGGGGCGGGCTCGGGCCCTCCGCTGGCCGGATCCTTCCGGGTCGCGGCGGGCCGTCCCGTGCCGGGCCGCGGTACCGCCCGGTAGCGCACCGTCCGGATCCCGCCCCGGCCAAGCGACCGCTTTCCGGTCGGGCCGGGGCGGGCCGCAGGGTCAGGACAGCGGGAGCCCCGGGGCCGGGTGCGCGGCCATCAGGTCCGCGACCTCGGCCCGGATCGCCGCGAGCGCGGCCTCGTCCGGCTTGGCCGCGGCGTCGACGGCCCGCGCGATCCACTCGGCGACCTGCGCCATGTGGGCCGCGCCCAGCCCGCGGGACGTCAGCGACGGCGTGCCGATCCGGATCCCCGACGGATCGAACGGCTTGCGCGGGTCGAACGGCACCGTGTTGTAGTTCACCACGATCCCCGCCCGGTCCAGCGCCTTGGCCGCCACCTTGCCCGGTACGTCCCGCGAGGTGAGGTCCATCAGGATCAGGTGGTTGTCCGTACCGCCCGACACCAGGTCGAAGCCCCGCGCCAGCAGGGCCTCCGCCAGGGCCTTGGCATTGGCCACGACCGCGTGCGCGTACGAGACGAAGGCCGGCTGCGCCGCCTCGTGCAGCGCGACCGCGATACCGGCGGTCGTCTGGTTGTGCGGCCCGCCCTGGAGCCCGGGGAACACGGCCTTGTCGATGGCCTTCGCGTGCTCCTCCCGGCACATCAGCATCGCGCCCCGCGGCCCCCGCAGCGTCTTGTGCGTGGTCGTCGAGATCACGTCCGCATGACCCGCCGGGGACGGGTGCGCCCCGCCGGCGATCAGACCCGCGATGTGGGCCACGTCCGCGACCAGGACCGCGCCCGCCTCCTCCGCGATCGACGCGAAGGCGGCGAAGTCGATCGTGCGGGGCAGCGCCGTGCCGCCACAGAAGATGATCTTCGGGCGCTCGGCAAGGGCCAGGTCGCGCACCGCGTCGTAGTCGATCAGTCCGGTGCCGGGCTGGACCCCGTACTGCACGCCCCGGAACCACGACCCCGTCGCCGAGACGCCCCAGCCGTGCGTGAGGTGCCCGCCCATCGGCAGCGCCATGCCCATCACCGTGTCGCCCGGCTTCGCGAAGGCCAGGTAGACGGCCAGGTTCGCGGGCGAGCCGGAGTACGGCTGGACGTTGGCGTGGTCCACCCCGAACAGGCCCTTCGCCCGCTCGACGGCCAGCGCCTCGACCCGGTCGATGTTCTGCTGGCCCTCGTAGTAGCGCCGGCCCGGATAGCCCTCGCTGTACTTGTTCTGCAGCACCGTGCCCGAGGCCTCGAGGACGGCGGCGGACACGTAGTTCTCACTGGGGATCAGGCGCAGGGTCTCGGCCTGCAGGGTTTCCTCCGCCGCGACGAACGACGCCAGCTCGGGGTCGGTCGCGAAAAGGGCGGGATGGCGGCTCGCGGACATGGCGGGCTCCTCCGGGGTCGATGTGATCGGTACCCCGCGAGGCCCAGGCGAGCGGCCCTGTGTGCGGTCGAGCGCGCACGACTCCCCCGGAGTTCGTTCTCCGTACGCCAGTCGCCGTGCGTACCGACCACCTTAGCGGGCGCGGCAGGGCGCGCCGCAAGAAAGGTTTCTCCGTCGCTTCCGCGAGCGAGGATGGACAGTGACGCCACCCTCGTCACAGGCCTGACGGACGATCGGAGACCCCGTGTCGACAACTGCTGATGCCATCCGCTCCGCCGACGCGCACAGCGCGCACACCTACCACCCGCTGCCCGTCGTCGTCGCGTCCGCGGACGGCGCGTGGATGACCGACGTGGAGGGCCGCCGGTACCTGGACATGCTCGCCGGCTACTCGGCGCTCAACTTCGGGCACGGCAACCGCCGTCTGCTGGACGCCGCCCACGCGCAGCTGGACCGCGTCACGCTCACCTCGCGCGCCTTCTTCCACGACCGCTTCGCCGACTTCTGCGCCGAACTCGCCGCGCTGTGCGGCAAGGAGATGGTGCTGCCCATGAACACGGGCGCGGAGGCCGTGGAGACGGCCGTGAAGACCGCCCGCAAGTGGGGGTACGAGGTCAAGGGCGTCCCGGACGGCCACGCCAAGATCGTGGTCGCGGCGAACAACTTCCACGGCCGGACGACGACGATCGTCTCCTTCTCCACGGACCACGAGGCGCGCGACCACTACGGCCCGTACACCCCCGGCTTCGAGATCGTCCCGTACGGCGACCTGACCGCGCTGGAGTCGGCGGTCACCGCGCACACCGTGGCCGTCCTGCTGGAGCCGATCCAGGGCGAGGCGGGGGTGCTCGTGCCGCCCGCCGGGTACCTGAGCGGCGTACGGCAGCTCACGCGCGAGCGGAACGTCCTGTTCATGGCGGACGAGATCCAGTCGGGGCTGGGCCGCACCGGCAGGACCTTCGCGTGCGAGCACGAGGGGGTCGTCCCCGACGTGTACATCCTCGGCAAGGCGCTCGGCGGCGGAGTGGTGCCCGTCTCGGCCGTGGTCGCCGACCGGGACGTGCTCGGGGTCTTCCGGCCGGGCGAGCACGGGTCCACCTTCGGCGGGAACCCGCTGGCCTGTGCCGTCGCCCTGGAGGTCCTCGCAATGCTGAAGACCGGCGAGTACCAGCAGCGCGCCACAGAGCTCGGCGACCACCTGCACCGGGAGCTGAACCTGCTGGTCGGCGGGGGCGCGGTGACCGCCGTACGGGGGCGGGGGCTGTGGGCGGGCGTGGACGTCGACCCGTCGCGCGGGACCGGACGGGAGATCTCCGAGAAGCTGATGGAACGGGGCGTCCTGGTGAAGGACACCCACGGGTCGACGATCCGGATCGCCCCGCCGCTGGTGATCAGCAAGGAGGACCTGGACTGGGGCCTGGAGCAGCTCCGGTCGGTCCTGTCCTCCTGACCCGGGGAATGCTGCGTTCTACAGAATGACGTGGGGCAGGAAGCGGGCGTACTCGTCCGTGACCGGCCCCGCCGATTCGCGGATGCCGAGCCCCGCCGCCTCGTCCTCGACGACCCACGCGCCGAGCACCACCCGGTTGCCGTCGAAGTCGGGCAGCGGGGCCAGGCCCTGGAAGCAGTACTTCTCGTCGTCCCGCGCCGCGAAGGGCTCGCCGCCGGGTGCGTGGAGGGTGACGCCGGCGCCCTCGCGGCCCAGCAGCGGCTTGGCCGCGTAACCACCCTCCCCGGCCAGCTCGCGCGGGCCGTCGAGGTAGGCGGGCAGCAGGTTCGGGTGCTCCGGGAAGAGCTCCCACAGGATCGCGAGCAGCGCCTTGTTGGACAGCAGCATCTTCCACAGCGGCTCGATCCAGCAGGTGGTGCCGGAGCCGCCGCCGTGGTCGTAGGTGCCGAGGACCTGGGGGCCGAACTGGTCCGTGGCCAGCCACTCCCAGGGGTAGAGCTTGAAGCAGCTGCGGATGAAGCGGAGCTTCTCGTCCACGAAGCGGCCGGACAGGCTGTCCCAGCCGATCTGCTCGACGGACAGGGCCTGGGTGTCCAGGCCCGCCTGCTCGGCGGTCTCCTGGAGGTAGGCCACCGTCATCAGGTCCTCGCCGAGCTCGTCGGTCTCGGAGTGCGCGAAGTGCAGGGGGCCGGGCGGCAGCAGCTCGGCCTGCCGGCGCCAGGCGTCGACGAGGCGCTCGTGGAGGGAGTTCCACTGGTCGGCGCCGGGGAACCGTTCCTCCATCCAGAACCACTGCGGACTGGCCGCCTCCACCAGGGAGGTGGGGGTGTCGGCGTTGTACTCCAGCATCTTGGCCGGGCTGCCGCTGCCGTCGTAGCACAGGTCGAAACGGCCGTACAGGGAGGGCTGTTCGGCACGGCGGCGCCAGGACTCGGCGATCAGCGCGGCCAGTTTGGGGTCGGTGATGCCGAGGTCCGCGAACCGGTCGTGCTCGACGATGTGCGCGGCCGCGGCCAGGCACATGGCGTGCAGCTCCTCGACCACGTTCTCCAGCGCCTCCACCTCGGGGAGCGAGAACGAGTAGTACGCGCTCTCGTCCCAGTAGGGGCGCAGGGAGTCGTCGGGATACCGGGTGAGGGGGTAGATCAGCCCCTGTTCCTCGACGGTCTTCTGCCAGTCGGGGCGGGGCTCGATGGTGTGCCGCTGCATGGTTCCGGTTTCCTCAGCCGCCGCTGGAGCCGGAGCTCGAGTGGCCGCCGATGCCGCCGCGGGTGACGGCGGACTTGTCGAAGCTGCCGCCGGTGACCTTGCCGCTCTTGACGGTGCCGCCGTAGTAGTACGCGCCGGTACCGCCGCTCTTGCACTCCTTGTTGTTCAGGTGTTCCAGCGTGGAGCGGGACGCACAGCGCTTGTCCGGCTCGCTGCTGCTGCCGCAGGCCACGAGCGTGGCCGCGAGCAGGCCCATGCCGCCGAGTGCGACGGCGCCGGAGCGCATACGGCGCTTGTTGGTGCTGCTGGTGTCCATACCTGCTGCTCCCCCTAGGTCCTGGCGTGCTGCCGACAGACTAGAGCGGGGCCCCCGGCCGATGGAATCCGGCCGTCCTCAGATCCGTGACTTAGAGTCAGTTCGTGCTCATTGGGATGATTTGCGCACTCGGTGCGGCGGCCTGTTTCGGTACGGCGTCCGTTCTGCAAGCGGTCGCGGCGCGGGCGGCGGAGCCGGGGACGGGGTCCGGGGTGGACCCGGCGCTGCTGCTGCGGGCGCTCCGGCAGTGGCGGTATCTCGCCGGTCTGGGCCTGGACGCGATGGGCTTCGTGCTCCAGATCATCGCGCTGCGCCACATCCCGATCTACGCGGTCGGGGCGGCCCTGGCCGCGAGCCTGGCGGTGACGGCGGTGGTCGCGGCCCGGCTGCTGGAGGTCCGGCTGTCGCGGACGGAGTGGGGCGCGGTGGCGGTGGTGTGCGCGGGACTGCTGATGCTGGGGCTGGCCTCCGGGGAGGAGGGCTCGGGGGCCGGATCGCTCGCGCTGAAGCTGGGGCTGCTGGGGGTGGCGGGGCTGGTGCTGCTGGTCGGCGCGGCGGCGGGCCGGCTCCCGGACGGGCCGCGGGCGCTGGTACTCGGCTTCGCGTCGGGCACGGGCTTCGGCGTCGTCGAGGTCGCCGTCCGCCTCATCGACTCCGTGTGGGACCTGCGCAACCCCGCCCTGTACGCCCTCCTCCTGGGCGGCGGCGCGGCGTTCCTCCTCCTCACCTCGGCCCTCCAGCGCGGCTCGGTGACGGCGGCAACGGCCGGCCTGGTACTGGGCGAAACGGTCGGCCCGGCAGTGGTCGGCGTGGCCTGGCTCGGCGACCGCACCCGCGAAGGCCTGACCTGGCTGGCCGTCCTCGGCTTCGCGGTGGCCCTCACCGGCTCCCTGGCCCTGGCCCGCTTCGGGGAACCGCCGGAGCCTGCGCCCGCCCCCGCCGCCTGACCTGGTCCGGCCCGGGCGCCGCCGCCGGCAGCGGAGCTCACGGCAGGGCCGCCGCGAGCGCGGCCAGGGTCGGGGTCCAGGCGCTGTCCGAAGGGGTGCCGTAGCCCACGACCAGGGCGTCGCGCGGGGGGAGGGCCGCCTCCGGGTGGCGGAACCACGCGAGGCCCTGCACGGCCAGATCCTGCCAAGCCGCCGACTGCAGCACCGACCTCTCCGTCCCCCCGGGAAGGTCCAGCACCGCGTGCAGGCCCGCCGCGATCCCCGAGATGCCGACCCGGTCCCCGACGGCCGCCACGAGCTCGTCCCGGCGGCGCCGGTAGCGCAGGCGCATGCCGCGCACGTGGCGGTCGTACGCCCCCGAGGTGATGAACTCCGCCAGCGTGAGCTGGTCCAGCGCGCTGGAGGTCCGGTCGCTCACTCCCTTGGCGGCCAGGACCCCGTCCAGCAGCCCCGGCGGGACCACCATCCAGCCCATCCGCAGCCCCGGCGCCAGGGACTTGCTCGCCGTGCCGAGGTAGACCACCCGGTCCGGGTCCAGTCCCTGCAGGGCGCCCACCGGCTGGCGGTCGTAGCGGAACTCCCCGTCGTAGTCGTCCTCCAGGATCAACCCGCCGGTGGTCCGGGCCCAGTCGACCGCCGCCGCCCGGCGGGCCGGGGTCAGGGCGGCGCCGGTCGGGAACTGGTGCGCCGGGGTCAGCAGGACGGCGCCGACCCCGCCGGTCAGCTCCCCCGTGCGGGCCCCGTCCCCGTCCACCCCCAGCGGCCGGGTCCGCAGGCCCGCCCCCGTGAGCAGGTTCCGGTGGATGTCCAGGCCGTACCCCTCCACCGCCATCTCCCGCACCCGCCGCGCCCGCAGCACCCGGGCCAGCAGGGTCAGCCCGTGCGCGAAGCCGGCGCACAGCACGATCCGCTCGGGATCCGCGTACACCCCGCGCGCCCGCGCCAGGTACCCGGTCAGCGCCTCGCGCAGCTCGGGCCGGCCGCGCCCGTCGGGTCCGTACCCGAAGGCCTCGTTCGGCGCGTCGGTCAGCGCCCGCCGGGCCGCCGACAGCCAGGCCGCCCGCGGGAAGCCGCTCAGATCCGGGGAACCGGGCAGCAGGCTGTACGCGGGCCCGCGGCGCGGGGGACGCGGGCCGCCGGATACACGGACGGCCGCCGCCGCCCGGCGCGGCCTCGCCCGTTCCGCGACCCTGGTGCCGGAACCCTGGCGGGCCGTCAGCCAGCCCTCGGCGACGAGTTCGGCGTAGGCCTCCGCGACCGTGTTCCGCGCGATCCCCAGGTCGGCCGCGAGCGAGCGGGAGGACGGCAGCCGGGTCCCGGCCGCCAGCCGGCCGCTGCGGGCCGCCTCGCGCAGCGCCTCGGCCAGCCCGGCCCGCAGCCCGCGGCCGGCGGAGAGGTCGAGGTGCAGGTCCGCACCGAAAGTGGCCCAGGATTCCGTCATGGATATGGACCATAGCGGCGGGCCGCCTGTCTCCTACGGTGGATCACATGACGAACACACCGAACGCGCCCGAGCACACCCCCCGCATGCACATGGCGAAGCTCGCCCCCGAGGTCTACAAGGCGGTCCTGGGCCTGGAGATCGCTGCCAAGAAGGGCCTGGACCCGGCCCTCGTCGAACTCGTCAAGATCAGGGCCTCGCAGGTCAACCACTGTGCGTTCTGCCTGGACATGCACACCAAGGACGCCATCGCGGCCGGTGAGAGCGTCGAGCGGATCGTGCAGCTCGGCGCCTGGGAGGAGTCGCGGCACTTCTACACGGAGAAGGAGCTCGCCGCGATCGAGCTCACCGAGGCGGTGACCGTCCTGACCGACGGCTTCGTACCTGACGAGGTGTACGAGAAGGCCGCGAAGCACTTCGAGGAGCGCGAACTGGCCCAGCTGATCGCCGTGATCGCGACGATCAACGTCTGGAACCGGATCGGCGTCACGACGCGCATGGTGCCGGGGCACTACACGCCCGGCATGTACAAGAGCTGACGCGCCGTACGGGGCCGGCGCCCGCTCAGTCCGTCCGGAAGGATCCGACCGCCGTCGCGAGCTGCTCGCGCACGAGGGGGACGCCGGTCTTGGGGCCGTAGACCATGACCACCCAGCGGGTGTCGTCGGAGGCGACGACGAGCCGGACGACGGCATGGGCGGCCTCGTACTCGTAGACCTGCTCGCAGCCGTCACCGTCCACGGGCTCCCTGGAGATCTCCCGGTAGCCGGAGTTCGTGCTCAGTTCCGCGGTGGACTCGCGCAGGACCTCGCAGGCGGTCGTCGTGTCCCCGGCGGCCCGGAAGATCTGGAGCCCCGCGCTCCGGTCGCCTCCGGCGGGGCGGTAGACGGTCCCGTACGCGGTCTCCCCGGGACTGGCCTCCCAGCCCAGGGGGATGCGGACCGAGAAACCGGCCACCGTGTCGTGCACCTGCGTGTACTCGGCCTCCGCGGGGCCGGAGTCGGGGCCCTTGTCGCGCAGGTACAGCCACCCGGCCACGGCTGCGGCCCCCAGCACGGCCACGCCGACCGCCGTCACCACCACCAGCATCCGTCGGCGCCGCGCGGGGGGCGGCACCGGCGGGGACGAGTACGGGGAGCCGGCCGGGGGCGCGGGCGGGGCGGGATCCGGGGTCGCAGCCGGGGGTGCGGTCGGCGGCACCGGGGCGTCGGCCGGGGCCGGCGGTGCAGCCGGGGCCGGCGCAGCGGCCTCCGCCGCCCGTTCCCACCGCTGCGACCGCGGGTTCCAGCGGACCCCGCCCTCCCCCTCGGCCACCGTCAGCCGCCCAGTGGGGTCAGCAGGGCGGCCAGGGCGGTGGCCGCGCTCACGGAGTCCACCAGCGGGGCCCATCTCTCCAGCGCCCCGCGCAGCCGGGCCGGCAGGCCCGGCTGCACCTCTCCGCCCGCCTCCAACTCGCCCGCCACCTCGTCCAGCTCGCCGTCGAGCGCCGCCCGTTCGGGGCTGCGGGGCAGGCGTACGAGGGCCGCGCGCAGCTCCCGTACGGCCTCCAGCAGTTCCTCGGCGCCCGGCTGCGCGCCGTCCCCCGTACCGCCACCGTGGTGGACGGTGCTGTTGGTGTTGTGGGAGCCGCCGATGCTGAAGCTGCTGCCGTGGATGTCGCCGATCCGTACCGCGGACTGATCCGCACCGCCGCCACCGCCACCGCCGCTACCACCGCTCGCTGCCACCGCTTCTCCTCTTCTCCATGCCCTTGCCCGCTCCCGCACCCGTGCCCCGGCCCGGCTCCGGGCCCTGGTGGCTGACGGCGCTGTTGTGGCTCACTCCGCCGATGCCGAAGGCGCTGTTGTGCACCGATTGGATGAACACCGCGCCCTCCGCGACGTTGACGGCCCGCTCCGCGAACTCCTTGGTGTGCCAGCCCGCCTCGTGCAGGGCCACGGCCACCCCGCCGACGATCCGCTCCTGGACCGTCTTCAGGTACCGGTCCAGGTCCATCAGCTGGAACAGCGAGGCGTCGGTCTGCGAGGCGAGTTCGCGTACGGAGACGGCCGGCCCCGCCGGAATCGCCACGCCGTGCCCCGCGGTGGCCATCCGCCACGGGATGCGGGCCGCGCGCACCAGGGCCAGCAGCGCCGGGCCGAGGGCGCCCGCACCGTTCACGACCGCCCAGACCACCTTGGCGAAGGCGGTGTTGCGCCGCTGCCGCTGGACGGTGTCGTCGGCCCGCTGGAAGTCCGGCCGGACGGGCAGCAGCACGTGCGGCGCGACTTCCAGCATCAGCATGCCGCCCTGCGTGTGCACCCGGATGAAGACGGTGACGACGAGGTTCTCGTCCCAGCCGCCGATCCGCACGCGCAGGAAGTGCCGGCGGCGCTCGCCGCCCTCCTCGACGGCGGCGGCGCGGTGCTCGGCGAACGCCTCGTCCGACAGGTCCAGGGAGTCGACGTCGGGCAGCCCGTCGGCCGGCAGGAACACGCACTCGTCGATGACCAGTTCGCGCAGCCGGTCCAGCACGGAGGCCTCCGCCTTCGGGGAGCCGTGCGGCGACGGAACGCGCAGGGCCTCCAGCCGTGGCCGGATCCGGTCCACGATCTGCGCGTTGTCCAGCTCCTGCGCCTCGCCGCCACCGCGCGGCCGCAGTTCGACGGACAGCTGCCACGGCAGGTGTGCCTGTCCGGCGCCGCAGAACGGATTGCCCACGTCGTACAGGACCAGGGGCGCGTGCTGGATCCGCTGGATCCGCGCGCGGGCCCGCCCGAAGCGCCGGCCCGTCACCACCAGGTCGCCCGCCCCGGCGGCGTAGCCCTCCCGGTCCAGCGACAGGCGCAGGACCCGGGCGAGGTACCCCCGCTGGAGCCCGGCGACGGTCGTGAGCAGGAGGAAGACGAGTACGGCGACCCACGAGTAGGCCTCCCCGTAGAACCGCCCCATCAGCGGCCACTCAAGGAAGATGCCGAGCGGGTTCCGCGCGATCACCTCGCCGAGGTACGGGAGGAACCAGCCGGATTCCGAGAAGCGCATCGGTCTCACCAGGTCGTCGGCGAAACCGGCGACCACCCCCCACAGGACGTTGCCGAGCATCCAGACGGCGTACCCGCGCAGGACGTACTCGACGATGCGGCTGCCGCGGCCGGTCCGGTCGCGGAGCCGCTTGATCCGGCCGGCGCCGCTGAGCAGGAGCGCCGGGACGATCAGGAAGACGATGAACGTCTGGAGCAGCAGCAGCCCGAGGACCCAGACCGCCACCACCGCCACCGCCCAGGCCATCTCGATGCGCCGGGCGCGCAGGGCGTGGGCGAGGACGCGGGCCGCGTCGAATCCGTAGGAGGGCGCGGTGAAGCGCTCCTCGTGGACGTACAGCTCGTCGATCACCCGGTCTCGGTAGGCGGTGTCGAGATAGACGCCGGCGCACAGGAGCCGTCCGGCCTCCGTCTTCGACGGGTGGACGGGCGCTCTGCCGTCGTCCGCAGTGGTACCGCTCACCGAGTTCCCCCCTCAGGTGTGGGAGCAAACCGTACGCGGCCGTACGGAGCCCGCACAGGGCGGATCACGCCAAAAAGCCCCGGCGCACTGGGCGCCGGGGCCTTTCAGAGCAGTGGAGCCTCGATCAGATGAGGCCGAGCTCGCGGACCGCGTCGCGCTCCTCGACGAGCTCCTGCACGGAGGCGTCGATGCGGGCGCGGGAGAACTCGTTGATGTCCAGGCCCTGGACGATCTCGTACGTGCCGTCCTTGGTGGTGACGGGGAAGGAGGAGATGATGCCCTCCGGGACGCCGTAGGAGCCGTCCGACGGGATGCCCATGGAGGTCCAGTCGCCCGCGGCGGTGCCGTTGACCCAGGTGTGCACGTGGTCGATGGCGGCGTTGGCGGCCGAGGCGGCCGAGGACGCGCCACGGGCCTCGATGATCGCGGCGCCGCGCTTGGCGACGGTCGGGATGAAGGTGTCGGCGAGCCACAGCTCGTCGTTGACGACCTCGGCGGCGTTCTTGCCGGCGATCTCCGCGTGGAAGATGTCCGGGTACTGGGTCGCCGAGTGGTTGCCCCAGATGGTGAGGCGCTTGATGTCGGAGACGGCGGCGCCGGTCCTGGCGGCCAGCTGCGAGATCGCGCGGTTGTGGTCCAGGCGGGTCATCGCGGTGAAGCGCTCGGCCGGTACGTCCGGGGCGGCGGCCTGCGCGATGAGCGCGTTGGTGTTGGCCGGGTTGCCCACGACCAGGACCTTGATGTCGTCCGCGGCGTGGTCGTTGATGGCCTTGCCCTGCGGCTTGAAGATGCCGCCGTTGGCGGAGAGCAGGTCGCCGCGCTCCATGCCCTTGGTGCGCGGGCGGGCGCCGACGAGCAGCGCGACGTTGGCACCCTCGAAGCCCTGGTTCGGGTCGTCGAAGATGTCGATGCCCTTGAGCAGCGGGAAGGCGCAGTCGTCGAGCTCCATGGCGGTGCCCTCAGCGGCCTTCATGCCCTGGGGGATCTCCAGAAGACGGAGCTTGACCGGCACGTCCGCGCCGAGCAGGTGGCCGGAGGCGATGCGGAAGAGCAGCGCGTAGCCGATCTGGCCGGCGGCGCCGGTGACGGTGACATTCACGGGAGTGCGGGTCATGGCCTTCTCCGTTAGACAGCTGGCGGTAGGGCGTCCCCGCCCCATGTGCTGGAGGACGCCGCTTCCCAGTAAATCTTGACGTGAAGAGACATCCGCGGTCAGGCTATCGGACCCTGGCGCCGCCGGAGCCCCGGGGGCCCATTCGGCCCGGCGACGCCGCGCCGGCTCCGGCAGCGCCGGAGCGGCGCGGTCAGCGGACGGTGAAGCGGACGGCCGACTCCAGGAACGGGATCTCCAGCACCGGCTTGGGCTCCATCACCAGCGCGAGCAGGGTGATCGCCACGCCCAGCAGCCCGTACGTGACCATGTCCGTGAAGCGGGAGCGCACGGCGAGCATGCCCACGGAGGGCAGCACGCGCCGCAGCACCGAGGCCGTGATCAGGGCCACGCCGATCACCAGGCAGCCGATCCGCGGCTGCCCCATCGCCGTGGTCAGCAGCCCGGCCGCGGTCGCGGTGAGCACGCTGAGCATCGGCCACTGGCGGGCGGGCGTGGACACGGCCCCGGGGACGGCCCGGCCGCTGCCCTCGGGGCGGGCGGTGTCGCGGGTGACGGACGGGAAGCGCCGGGACCGGGCGTCGGCGGCGGGTACCGCGCGCTCGTCGTCCCGCTCAGCCCGCACTGGTGCTCCGCTCCGCGGCCTCGACGACGTTGACCAGGAGCTGGGCCCGGGTCATCGGGCCGACGCCGCCCGGGTTCGGGGAGATCCAGCCCGCCACGTCGGCGACGCCGGGGTGCACGTCTCCGACGATCTTGCCGTTCTCGTCGCGGCTGACGCCCACGTCGAGCACGGCCGCGCCGGGCTTCACGTCCTCCGGCTTGACCAGGTGCGGGACGCCGGCCGCGGCGACGACGATGTCCGCCTGGCGCAGCAGCCGGGAGAGGTCGCGGGTACCGGTGTGGCAGAGCGTCACGGTGGCGTTCTCGGACTTGCGGGTGAGCAGGAGACCGATCGAGCGGCCGACGGTGATGCCCCGTCCGAGGACGACGACGTGCGCGCCGTTGATCCCGACGCCGTGGTGGCGCAGGAGTTCGACGATCCCGTACGGGGTGCAGGGCAGCGGGCCCGGCTCGTTCAGCACCAGTCGGCCGAGCGACATGGGGTGCAGGCCGTCGGCGTCCTTCAGCGGATCCATCAGCTCCAGGACCCGGTTGGTGTCGATGCCCTTGGGGAGCGGGAGTTGGACGATGTATCCGGTGCACTCCGGATTGGCGTTGAGCTCCCGTACGACCGCCTCGATGTCCTCCTGGGAGGCCGTCGCGGGCAGTTCGCGCTGGATGGAGGCGATGCCGACCTCGGCGCAGTCCTTGTGCTTGCCGTTGACGTACCAGCGGCTGCCCGGGTCGTCACCGACCAGCAGGGTGCCGAGGCCGGGCGTGACGCCCCGGGCCTTGAGGGCCGCCACACGGGCGGTCAGTTCGGACTTGATCGCGGCCGCGGTGGCCTTGCCATCGAGAATCTGGGCGGTCATGTGGCCATCCTCCCGGATGGAGTGCCCCCGGTTCCAGTCAAGGCGCTCCGGGGCCCGCACAGTTCTCGGGGTACTCGGGGGTACTCGGGGGTTCTCGAGGGTTCACGGGCGTTCACCGGGTTCACTGGGTTCATTGCACTTGCACAACAAGTCACCGTCCGCGGAGCGCCCGGCTGGACAAGTCCGGCCCGGTCGGACGACGATGACCGAAAAGAGTGCCGCGGGCAGTGCCGGGGGGCGGACCGTAGAACACAGCTTTCCTCCGCGCGTGCCGTGCGTCCCCGCACTTCCACGGAGGAACACCCCAAGATGAGCTTCGGCGACCCGAACAACCCGTACGGCCAGCAGCCCCAGGCCCCGCAGGGCCAGCCCGGCTACGGCTACCCGCAGCAGGCACCGCAGGGCGTTCCGCCGCAGGGCGGCTACGCCTACCCGCAGCAGCAGGCGCCCCAGGGATACCCGGCGTACCCCGGCGGCCCCGGCGGCTACCCGGGCGCCCCCATGCAGATGCCGGGCCTGGTCAAGACCGCCCGCGTCCTGCTCTTCGTGGTCGGCGGCCTGCAGATCATCGTCGGCCTCCTGGCGCTGCTCGGCGGCGCCGCCCTGTCCACCACGGAGAGCGGCGCCGCCGGTGACGTGGTCGGCGGCTTCGTGATCGCCCTCGGCGTCTTCGTCCTCGCCCTCGGCGTGCTGGCCATCGTCCTGGGCGCCAAGTTCGCCAAGGGCGGCAACGGCGTGCGCATCACGACGATCGTCTACGGCTCGCTGTCCATCCTGGGCGGCCTCGCCAACTTCACCAACAGCGCCGCCGAGGGCGGCGGCCCCGCGGCCGGCGTCGTCAGCCTGGCCATCGGCGGCCTGATCCTCGCCGCGATGGTCACCGCCCCCGGTGCCGCCTGGTTCAAGCGCCCGCGCTACTGATTCCCGTACCGATACGGCGAAGGCCGCGACCCGCAGCACACGCTGTGGGTCGCGGCCTTCGCCGTTGACGGGGCCGTGCCCGGGACTCAGTGGAAGAAGTGCCGGGTGCCGGTGAAGTACATCGTCACGCCGGCCTTCTCCGCGGCCTCGACGACCTGCTCGTCACGGACCGAACCGCCCGGCTGGACCACGGCCTTGATACCGGCGGCCGTGAGGATCTCCAGCCCGTCGGGGAACGGGAAGAAGGCGTCGGAGGCGGCGTACGAGCCCTGCGCGCGCTCGGCGCCCGCCCGCTCGACGGCGAGCTTCGCCGAGTCGACGCGGTTGACCTGGCCCATGCCCACGCCGACGGAGGCGCCGTCCTTGGCGAGCAGGATGGCGTTGGACTTGACGGCCCGGCAGGCCTTCCACGCGAAGGCCAGCTCGGCGAGCTCCTCGGCGGAGAGCGCGTCGCCGGTGGCGAGGGTCCAGTGGGCCGGGTCGTCGCCCTCGGCCTGCCTGCCCTTCTCGAACGTGTCCGACTGCTGGAGCAGTGCGCCGCCGGAGATCGGCTTGAGGTCGCCCGGCTGGTGCGGCGTGCCGTCCACCTTGAGCACCCGGATGTTCTTCTTCTTGGCGAGGACCTCGACGGCGCCGTCCTCGTAGCCGGGGGCCGCGATGACCTCGGTGAAGATCTCCGCGACCTGCTCGGCGAGCTCGACGGTCACCGGGCGGTTGACGGCGATGACACCGCCGAAGGCCGACAGCGGGTCACAGGCGTGCGCCTTGCGGTGCGCCGCGGCGACGTCCGTACCGACCGCGATGCCGCACGGGTTGGCGTGCTTGATGATCGCGACGCAGGGCTCTTCGTGGTCGTAGGCGGCCCGGCGGGCTGCCTCGGTGTCCACGTAGTTGTTGAAGGACATCTCCTTGCCGTGCAGCTGCTCGGCATTGGCGAGCCCGCCGGGCCGGCCGTCCGTGTACAGGGCGGCTGCCTGGTGCGGGTTCTCGCCGTAGCGGAGGGTCGACTTGCGCTCCCAGGCACCGGCGAGGAACTCCGGCAGGACGGCGCCCTCTTCCGGCGCGTACGCGTTCGTGAACCAGGACGCCACGGCCACGTCGTAGGCGGCGGTGTGCTGGAAGGCCTCGGCCGCCAGCCGCTTGCGCGCGGTGAGGTCGAAGCCGCCGCCCCGGGCGGCCGCGAGTACGTCCGCGTAGCGCTCGGGGCTGGTGACTACGGCGACCGACGGGTGGTTCTTGGCGGCGGCGCGGACCATCGACGGGCCGCCGATGTCGATCTGCTCCACGCACTCGTCCGGGGTCGCACCCGACTGGACGGTCTCGAGGAAGGGGTAGAGGTTGACGACCACCAGGTCGAAGGGCTCGACACCCATGTCGGCCAGCTGGCTGCGGTGGTCCTCCAGGCGCAGGTCGGCGAGGATGCCGGCGTGCACGCGCGGGTGCAGGGTCTTGACGCGGCCGTCGAGGCACTCGGGGAAGCCGGTGAGCTCCTCGACCTTGGTGACGGGCACCCCGGCCGCGGCGATCTTCGAGGCCGTGGAGCCGGTGGAGACGAGCGCGACGCCCGCCTCGTGCAGCCCGCGGGCCAGCTCTTCCAGTCCCGTCTTGTCGTAGACGCTGACGAGCGCACGCCGGATCGGCCGCTGGGTCGTGGTCGGTTCGTTGCTGTCTGCGGTCTCTACGCGCTCTACGGCGGTCACTGGATTGTTACCTTTCGTCCCTCAATGCGGTAGCCGTGCCGGGCCAGGCGCCCCACGACGTCGACGAGCAGCTGGCGCTCGACTTCCTTGATGCGCTCATGGAGAGCGGCTTCGTCGTCCTCGTCCCGGATCTCGACGACACCCTGGGCGATGATCGGACCGGTGTCCACGCCGGAGTCCACGAAGTGGACCGTGCAGCCGGTGACCTTCGCCCCGTAGGCGAGCGCGTCCCGTACGCCGTGGGCGCCCGGGAAGGCGGGGAGGAGGGCAGGGTGGGTGTTGATGAACCGGCCGCCGAAGCGGTCGATGAACTCCTTGCCCACGATCTTCATGAAACCGGCGGACACGACGAGGTCCGGGGCGTGGGCGTCGGTCGCCTCGGTGAGGGCGGCGTCCCACTCCGCACGGCTGCCGTACGCCTTGACCGGGCACACGAAGGTGGGGATCCCGGCCTTCTCGGCCCGCTCCAGACCGGCGATGTTCTCGCGGTCGGCCCCCACGGCGACGACTTCGGCGCCGAAGCCCTCGGGTCCGCCGGGGTGGGCGTCGATGGCGTCGAGCAGGGCCTGGAGGTTGGTGCCGGAACCGGAGACCAGCACGACCAGGCGGGAGGCGGCCATGGGAGGCCCTTTCTCACGGGAATGCGGTGTTCGTCTTTGTGTGGTCATACGAAACTTCGGGGTACCGATATACGGGGAACCATACGAAGCCACCGACCGCCTGCAACGATACCGGCACACCGGACGGCCCCCGAGGGACGGGGTGACGGGCGGGCGGTAGCGTCTGGCCTACAAGCCGCACACAGGCCTCACCCACCTGGCCTCCGCCGCGACGTCGCCCTGACGTCCATGACACAGGGGAAGAAACACACCCGATGCCGGACCGCCGCCAGCCCGACTCCCCCACCGACGACAACCCCTTCGCGGCTCCCCCGGAAGGCCGGCCCGACCAGCCGTGGCAGCCGCGCGGCGGCGGCGACGGCGGAGACGGCGGCGGCGACCGGCAGGACCCCGGGAGCGGCGGCGGGCGCGGGCCGACGCGCTGGGACCCGACCGACCCGATCCAGCGCCGCGCCCGCTACGCACTGCTGGCCGGCATGTGGGGCTTCTTCTTCGGGATCTTCGGGATCCCGTCGGTGGGGCTGCTGCTGGGCGCGCTCGCCCTGTACTGGGGCATCAGCGCGCTGCGGGGCAAGCCGGCGGCGGAATCCGGCGAGGGCGGCCCGAGCTCCCCGGGCGGCCTGGCGGCCCTGGGCGACGCGGCCCGCCCCCAGCGCACGGCGGCGGTGAGCGGCCTGGTCACGGCCTCGCTGGCGATCCTGCTGGCGATGAGCTCGTACGCCGTGCAGCTCGCGTACAAGGACTTCTACGTCTGCCGCGACGACGCCCTGACGAACGCGGCGGAGCTCCGGTGCAACTCGCTCCTGCCGGACAACGTGTTGGGCGACGTCCTGAAGGTCCGCCGGTAACGATCGCTCTCCGCCGCCGAGTCCCCGGGGTCCGCGGGCCCGGGGGCCCGGCACCCGCCCCTGCGACGGGGGCCGTGGGGCGGAGCCCGTCGCACTGCTCGCCTGCGGCGAGGGGTACGCGCCCCGCGCCGACGCGGGCAGGGGGCGGAGCCCACCCCACCGCCCACGGAGATACCGGGCTCCGGCACACTCCCCGCCTGCCGCGAGAGGCGCGAGCCCCGCGCCGACGCGGCTAGGGGGACGGAGCCCCACCGCCCACGGGAGTACCGGGCTCCGGCACACTCCCCGCCTGCCGCGCGGGGCACGAGCTCCACGCCGACGCGGCTAGGAGGCCGGAGCCCCACCGCCCACGGAGGTACCGGGCTCCGTCGCACTGCCCGCCTGCCGCCAGAGGCGCGAGCCCCGCGCCGACGCGGCTAGGAGGCCGGAGCCCCACCGCCCACGGAGATACCGGGCTCCGGCACACTGCCCGCCTGCCGCGAGAGGCGCGAGTCCCGCCCCGACGCAGGCAGGGGGCGGAGCCCCAGCGCCGACGGAGGTACCGGGCGGCGCCCACGCCCCGAGCCCGCCGGGCCGATTCGGCTCCGCCGGGGCGCATCCAGCCCCCGGGGCGATCTCAGCTTGTCCGGTGTGAGGCCCGGCGTCCGGGCGGAGTCCCCTCCAGGCCCAGCCGGGACCCGCCGGGCAACCTCCACCTCGCCGGGCACAATCCAGCCCCACCAACCACCCTTTCGGCCCTGCCGGGGATTGAGCAGGGGGTGCGGGGCGCCCCCCGCCGCGCCGGGCACATCCAGCCCGCCCGGGCAAGCACACCCTCGCCGGCGATTGGGGTGCGGGCTAGGCCGGCTAGGCCGGCTAGGCCGGGGGTTTGCGGCGGCGGAGGATGCGGGCGCCCGCCACCTCCACCGGCGGCGCCGGCGGCCGCTTCGCCGGGAGCAGGTCCAGGTTGAGCACGGGTACGACGGTCACCTGACGGGGCGGCCGCGCCGGGACCGGAGCCCGGACCGGGACCGGGGCGTGGGCCGAAGCCGCCGCCGAAGCCTGGGCCTGGGCCTGGGCGGAAGCCAGGGCCTGGGCATTGGCCAGAGCCTGGGCCTTGGCCTTGGCCGCGGCCGGAGCCTGGCCCTTGGCCGGGACTGAAGCCGGCTCCTTGTCCAGGGCCGGGGCCGGAGCCAAAGCCGGGGCCGAGGCCTTGGCCGGAGCCGGGGCCTGGGCGTTGGCCGGAGCCGGGGCCGGGA
The DNA here is from genome assembly GCF_052871255.1 of Streptomyces sp. LARHCF249. Taxonomy (NCBI): domain Bacteria; kingdom Bacillati; phylum Actinomycetota; class Actinomycetes; order Kitasatosporales; family Streptomycetaceae; genus Streptomyces; species Streptomyces sp. LARHCF249. The sequence goes on along the minus strand of NZ_JBIXJQ010000010.1, from coordinate 144,641 downwards.
CCTGAGCCCGGGCCTGGGCGCTAGCCGGAGCGGGGGCCTGGGCCGAAGCTGAGGCCTTGGACTTGGCCGGGGCCGGAACCGAAGCAGGCTCCTTGTCCGGGGCCAGGGCCGGGGCCGGGGCGTTGGCCGGAGCCGGGGCCGGGACCTGAGCCCGGGCCTGGGCGCTGGCCGGAGCGGGGGCCTGGGCCGAAGCTGGGGCCTTGGGGTTGGCCCGGGCCGGAACCGAAGCCGGCTTCTCGTCCGGGGCCAGGGCCGGGGCCGGGGCGTTGGCCCGAGCCGGAGCCGGGGCCGAAGCCGGCTCCTTGTCTGGGGCCGAAGCCGGGGCCTGAGCCGGGGCCGGGACGTTGGCCGGGGTCGGGGCTTGGGGCGAAGCCGGGGTCGGGGCTGGGGGCTGGGGCAAGGGGACGGGTGGGGTGATGTCCGGGATCAGGGTGCCCGCGGCTCGGCGCAGGGCCGCCCAGCGGATCTCGCGTACCCCGCTGTCGTGCCAGCCGTCGTCCATCGCCACGGCCGGCCGGTTCCGCCACGCATGCACCGCCACCGCCACCGGCACCGCCAGCAGCAGCGTCCACGCGAAGGCCGCCGCCCCCGTGGCCCACCACACCGGCCCGAAGTCGGCCAGTGCCCGCGACCCCAGCGGCCCTGCCGAGGCCGCCGCGAGCCCGGCCATGACCAGCCCGCACACCAGCGCGCCCAGCGCAGCCGTGAGCGCGGTCTCCCCGTACGACACCTCCCGCGCCCGCCGCACCGCGAACCAGCCCACCGCCAGCCCGGCCACCACCGGCACCCCCGCGACCGCCCAGGTCAGCGGCGTCCCGGCTCCCTCCGGCGGCAGCGCCGCAAGCAGCGGGAACCGGGGCAGCGCGGGCGAGCCCGTGAACCCGAGCGGCGTGGCGGTCACCCCGGCGCCGAGGGCGAAGCCGGGCCCGAGGGCGTAGGCCGCGCCCCAGACCATGGCGTTCGGGATCAGCGCGACCGCGAGCAGCAGCACCGCGAAGCGGCCCGACCACACCCCGGTCAGCGACAGGAAGGACTCCTGGACCTCGGTCCCGTGCCACGCGAGCGAGCCGCCGACGAGCAGCACGCCACCGCCCAGGAGGACGAGGGCCCCGCCCGCACCGGCCCGGAGCGCCAGCGCGTAACGAGGGCGCGTGACCGCCCTCCGTACGCCCGCCGGCACCCAGGACGGCGGCGGCCCGAGCGGACGGCCCCGTACCGCCCACACCCCGCCCGCCGCGGCGAGTACGGCGACCAGCGGAACGTGCCAGGCCGCGCTGATCGGATCGGCCGGCATCGGACCGCCCGCCGCGTACACGGTCGCCAGGGCCCCGACGGCCAGATAGCCGCAGAGCACGGCCGAGAAGACGGCGCTGGCCGGCAGTACTTCCTCCCCGTCCTCGGAGGCGCTGCCCAGCCGCGCGGCCCGCCGCATGAGCAGCACGGGCAGCGCGACCAGCAGCAGGGGCGTCAGGCCGACGGGCGCGGGCACGCCGGAGAGGGTCTCGTACCGGACGAGCTCCGTCCCGTGGGCGAGCAGCCACAGGCCGGCGGCGAGGTGCAGGGCCCCGCCGGGGCCGCTGTCGGGATAGGGGGAGCTGATCCACAGCACGATGACGAGCACGGCGAGGAAGCCGAGCCCGAGCCCGGCCGCCACGGCGCCGCCCACCACGCATGCGGCCGCCGCCGGGGAACGGCGCCGCCCGACGGCTCGCGGGGCCACGGACAACGGGGTCCCGCGTTCGGTCACTTGGGTCACCCCGCCATGGTGCCAACGACACGCGCTATGAGCGGGTAACAGGCGAATGCCCGTGGTGTCGCCCAATATACGTTTATGTACTTTTTCGCCCAGGGCTGCCAGGTCGCGGGGAGCGTGGCATGACACAACGCGTCGAGGGCCTGCCCGCCCCGAAAGAGCGCCGCAGACTGCGCGAGGCCGCACAGCTGACGCCCGAACAGGTCGCGTCGGCGGTGGGCGTCACCACGACCACGGTCCGCTCCTGGGAATCGGGCCGCACCCACCCCCGCGGCCGCAAGCGCGCCCTGTACGCGGATTTCCTGGCCGGCCTCGCGGCCCCGGCGAGCGCCCTGGAGGCCGACGCCGAAGGCGTGCCCGTGCCCGTAGGCGGAGCCGTAGCCGTAGCCGTAGCCGAGGAGGCGTCAGATACGGCGGCGGACGGGGCGGCCCCCGCGGACGCTTCGGCCGAACCCGCCCCTGAGGCGACCACAGCGGGACACACGGGCCGTTCGGCCGCCCCGGACGAATCCGCCCGAACGGCCGAACCCGACGCCGAACCCGAAGCCGAAACTGAAGCCGAACCCGAACCCGAACCCGAACCCGAAGCCGCCGCCGCGCCGGCCGAGCCGCCCGAGCCCGCCGATCCCCCTGCCGAGGAACCGGCACCGCCCCGCGGCCCCGCCGAGGCCTTCGACGCCCTCTACGCCCGCACCGCCGCCGACCTCGCCCGGCAGACCTACCTCCTCACCGGCCGCCGCGGCCTCGCCCTGGAGGCCGTGGAGCGGGCGTTCCGCCAGGCCTGGGACCAGTGGCCGGACGTGGCCGCCGACCCGGACCCGGCGGGCTGGGTGCGCGCGGCCGCGTACGACTACGCCCTCTCCCCCTGGCACCGGTTCCGGCGCGCCCACCGCCACCCGGACAAGCCCCCGGCCGAACCCGCCGACCGGATCCTCCTCGACGCGATGCTCGCCCTGCCGACCATCCACCGCCGTACGGTCCTGCTCTACGACGGCGTCGGCCTGGACCTCCCCGACACCGCCGCCGAGACCGAGGCCAGCACCCCCGCGACCGGCAACCGCCTCCTGAACGCGCACGAGGACCTCGCCGACCGGATCCCCGAACTGGCCGACGTACCGCCCGAGAAGCAGTCCGCGCTGCTGCGCGACCTGTTCGACGCACTGCGGCCGGCCGTGCAGCTCGACCCGCCTCCGGCGGCAGCGGTACGGGGCTACGGCGAGCGCCGCATCCGGATGTGGACGCGCGCGACCCTCAGCCTGACCGCGGTGATCGCCGCGGCGACCGCCTACACCGCCGCGACCGCGCCCACGCACTACGAGCCCCCGCGGGCGCCCGGCGAGAGCGTCTCCGGCGTGCCCCCGCTCAGCGGCCCCCAGCAGCTCACCGAGCACAGCAGGCTGCTCCACGACAAGCTGCGGGGCGACCCGGCCGCCGGCCCGGCCCGGATCGCCCCGCAGAGCGAATGACATGAAGTGACGGGTCAGGCATGAGAAAGGGCGCGGCCCGCACCCCGAGGGGGTGCGGGCCGCGCCCGTACACGCGTACGTGTGCTGCTTACTGAGCGGCGTTCAGGATCTCGCGCGCCAGCTTCGCGGTCTCGGTCGGCGTCTTGCCGACCTTCACGCCGGCGGCCTCGAGGGCCTCCTTCTTGGCCTGTGCGGTGCCAGAAGAGCCGGAGACGATGGCGCCCGCGTGGCCCATGGTCTTGCCCTCGGGGGCGGTGAAGCCCGCGACGTAGCCGACGACCGGCTTGGTGACGTTCTTCGCGATGAAGTCCGCCGCACGCTCCTCGGCGTCGCCGCCGATCTCGCCGATCATGACGATCAGGTCGGTGTCGGGGTCGGCCTCGAACGCCTCGAGGGCGTCGATGTGCGTGGTGCCGATGACCGGGTCGCCACCGATGCCGACGGCCGAGGAGAAGCCGATGTCACGGAGCTCGTACATCATCTGGTAGGTCAGCGTGCCGGACTTGGACACGAGACCGATGCGGCCGGGCTTGGTGATGTCGCCCGGGATGATGCCGGCGTTGGACTGGCCGGGGGTGATCAGACCCGGGCAGTTCGGGCCGATGATCCGCGTCTTGTTGCCCTTGGCGGTCGCGTACGACCAGAAGGCGGCGGAGTCGTGCACCGCGATGCCCTCGGTGATGACGACGGCCAGCGGGATCTCGGCGTCGATGGCCTCGACGACGGCGGCCTTGGCGAAGGCCGGCGGGACGAAGAGGACGGAGACGTTGGCGCCCGTCTTCTCCATCGCCTCGGCGACGGAGCCGAAGACCGGGACCTCGGTGCCGTCGAAGTCGACGGTGGTGCCGGCCTTGCGCGGGTTCACGCCGCCGACGATGTTGGTGCCGTCAGCCAGCATCAGCTTGGTGTGCTTCATGCCCGTGGCACCGGTCATGCCCTGGACGATGACCTTGCTGTCCTTGTTGAGGAAGATAGCCATGTGAGTCTGTGACCTCTGCCCTTACTTCGCAGCCGCGAGCTCGGCGGCCTTGTCGGCCGCGCCGTCCATGGTGTCCACGCGCTGGACCAGCGGGTGGTTGGCGTCCGAGAGGATCTTGCGACCCAGCTCGGCGTTGTTGCCGTCGAGACGGACGACGAGCGGCTTGGTGACCGCCTCGCCCTTCTCCTCCAGCAGGGCCAGCGCCTGGACGATGCCGTTGGCGACCTCGTCACACGCGGTGATGCCACCGAAGACGTTGACGAAGACGGACTTGACGTCCGGGTCGCCGAGGATGATCTCGAGACCGTTGGCCATGACGGCGGCGGAGGCGCCACCGCCGATGTCCAGGAAGTTGGCGGGCTTGACGCCGCCGTGGTTCTCGCCGGCGTACGCGACGACGTCGAGGGTGCTCATGACGAGACCCGCGCCGTTGCCGATGATGCCGACCTCACCGTCGAGCTTCACGTAGTTGAGGTTCTTCGCCTTGGCGGCGGCCTCGAGGGGGTTCGCGGCGGCGTGGTCCACGAACTCCTCGTGGCCCGGCTGGCGGAACTCGGCGTTCTCGTCGAGCGAGACCTTGCCGTCGAGCGCGATGACGTCGCCGGAGGCGACCTTCGCGAGCGGGTTGACCTCGACGAGGAGCGCGTCCTCGGCGATGAAGGTGTCCCACAGGGTCACGAGGACCTCGGCGACCTTCTCGGCGACCTCGGCCGGGAACTTCGCCAGGGCGACGATCTCGCGGGCCTTCTCGATGGTCACGCCCTCGTTGGCGTTCACCGGGACCTTGGCGAGCTTCTCCGGGGTCTCCTCGGCGACCTGCTCGATGTCCATGCCGCCCGCGACCGACGCCATGGCGAGGAAGGTGCGGTTGGTCCGGTCGAGGAGGTACGAGACGTAGTACTCCTCGAGGATCTCGGGGGCCGTCTCGGCGATCATCACCTTGTGGACCGTGTGGCCCTTGATGTCCATGCCGAGGATGTCCGTCGCCCGGGCGACAGCCTCGTCCGGGGTGGCGGCCAGCTTCACGCCGCCGGCCTTGCCGCGGCCGCCGACCTTCACCTGCGCCTTGACGACCGACTTGCCGCCCAGCCGCTCGGTGGCCTCGCGAGCCGCCTCAGGCGTGTCGATGACTTCACCGGCCAGCACCGGTACACCGTGCTTGGCGAAGAGGTCCCTCGCCTGGTACTCGAACAGGTCCACGCGCGTCCGTCCCTTGTCTTTTTTAAAGATTCGCAGTGATTCGCGGTTGTCTGCTATCTGCGTGGGCGTGCCGCGGAGGGCAACGTGACGGCGCTGTCACAAGGAAGGCGCACACGGTGACCGTGGACGCGGCATGTCCGTCCCGCAGGTTATCCCCGTGGGCCGTGGGTCCCTAAATCGCAGATCACACCTGAGCGGTGATACCTGTCACAGATCGCCTCACGGTTGAGCTGGAAGTTCGTGCGATCGGCCGATTCACACGGCGGCCGGTACGGGCGCGTCAGGGGACGGGGAGGGGCCGCTTCTCCAGGGCCGCGACCATCACCTCCGGGAACAGGTCGGGGGTGCAGGCGAAGGCGGGCGCGCCGAGGGCCGCGAGGGCGGCGGCGTGTTCGCGGTCGTAGGCCGGGGCGCCCTCGTCGGACAGCGCGAGCAGGGTCACGAACTCGACGCCGGAGGCCTTCATCGCGGCGACCCGCTTGAGCATCTCGTGGCGTATGCCGCCCTCGTAGAGATCGCTGATCAGGACCACGACGGTGTCGGCGGGCCGGGTGATCTTCGACTGGCAGTAGGCGAGCGCGCGGTTGATGTCGGTGCCGCCGCCGAGCTGGGTGCCGAAGAGGACGTCGACCGGGTCGTCGAGCTGGTCGGTGAGGTCGACGACGGCGGTGTCGAAGACGACGAGGCGGGTGGCGATGGAGCGCATGGAGGCGAGGACGGCGCCGAAGACGGAGGCGTAGACGACGGAGGCCGCCATCGAACCCGACTGGTCGATGCAGAGGATCACCTCCTTCTTCACCGATTGCGCCGCCCGGCCGTAGCCGATCAGCCGTTCGGGGACGACCGTGCGGTACTCGGGCAGGTAGTTCTTGAGATTGGCCCGGATCGTGCGGTTCCAGTCGATGTCGTGGTGGCGGGGGCGGCTGATCCGGGCGGAGCGGTCCAGGGCGCCGGCGAGCGTGGCCCGGGTGCGGGTCGCGAGGCGCTTCTCCAGCTGCTCGACCACCTTGCGGACCACGGCCCGGGCCGTCTCCTTCGTGGTGTCGGGCATCGCCTTGTTCAGGGAGAGCAGGGTGCCGACCAGGTGCACGTCGGGTTCGACGGCCTCCAGCATCTCCGGCTCCAGCAGCAGGGCGGACAGGCCGAGCCGCTCGATGGCGTCGCGCTGCATGATCTGGACCACCGAGCTGGGGAAGTACGTACGGATGTCGCCGAGCCAGCGCGCCACGTTCGGCGCCGACCCGCCGAGCCCGGCGGACCGCGCGCCCGAAGCCTTGCGCGAGCCTCCCTCGCCGCCACCGCCGTACAGCGCGCCGAGCGCGGCGTCCATCGCCGCGTCCCGCCCGGCCAGCGCACGCCCGGTCCCGTCGGCCTCTCCTCCGCCGAGCACCATCCGCCACCGCCGCAGCCTCTCGTCCCCGGCGGTGCTCGCGGCCACCGCCGGGCCGCCGCCGGCCGGCTGCTCATCCCCTGCGGCCGCGCACTGCCCCGCCGGGTTTCCTTTGCTGGTCATACGTCCGTCCCCCTCCACTCGTCGTGTACACCGGCCTTACGCCGCCGGTCCCTTCCGTCCCGCATCCCGTCCCGCCCCGCCCGGCGACATCCAGCCCCGCCGGGGGCGGCGCCCCCGGCAACGGCGCCGCACCGGGCGAAGGGCGTCCCCTCAGGCCGCGGCGGCCCCGCCGGCCGGCGGACCGGCGAGCAGCATCCGAACCACCGGCACCACCGCGTCCGCCCGATCCGGGTCCAGGTCGGGGGCGAAGCCCTCGGCGGCCGAGCCCGGGCGGGACTGGGCGGCCGAACCGCCCGGCCCGCGCCGGACCAGCTCGCCCAGGGTCCGCTTCACGCCCGGCTCGTACGTCGCGAACGTGCGCCGCAGCAGGGGCAGTACGTCGGTGAACGCACGCTCCGGGACCCCCGTCAGCCAGCTGTCGATCAGGCCCAGCAGCCGGTCGTCGTGGACGAGCAGGGTGCCACCGCCCGAACTGCCGCCCGCGAACCCCTCGATCCAGCCCGCCGCGTCGGCCGGGCCGGCCGCCGGAGACAGCGCGAGCCCCATCAGCCGGGCCGTCTCCCCGGCCGGGAGGCGCCCGTCGTCGAGCAGCAGCCGGGCCGCGCGGCCGCGGATCAGGCCGGGCACGGTGTCCCGGCCGGCCAGCGTCCTCAGCACCGCGGACCAGCGCTCGCGCAGCCCCTCGTCCGCGTCCGCCAGCAGCCCGACCGCCCCGTGCACCCCGTCCACGTGACCGCGCAGCTCGGCCGCCGCGTCGGCGTCCAGCCCGGCGGCGCAGGCGGGCGGCAGCGCCACGCATATCCGCTCGGCGAGCCCCGCCGCCACCGTGCCGAGGGCCTCCGCGTCGGTGCCGCGTACGTCCCCGTACCGCAGCGAACGGGCCAGCGCGGGCAGGGCCTTGGCGAGCCGCGCCACATCGGTGTCCAGCGCGGCCCGGTCCGCGAGCGCCCGCAGCACGGCGGGCAGCGCCTCGGACAGCCCGGCCAGCAGGCAGCGCTCGGCCAGCGCGGTGACCTCGCCCAGCTCTTCGGCCCCGGCCGCGTCGGCCTCCGCCTTGGCGGTGGCCGCCGCGAGGACGGTGGTGCCCCAGATCCCGGCCTCCGCGACCCGCACCGACAGCTCCGGCTCCCAGCGCAGCCGCCAGGTCTCCCGGAAGGTCCCGGTGCTGCCCCGGGAGGCGGCCGGTATGCCCCAGTCGATGCCGAGCAGCCGCAGCCGGTGCAGCAGCAGGGACTTGGCCGCGTCGGTCTCCTTGCGCAGGTCGAGCTCCAGCTCGCGGTCCTGCGCCTCGGGTTTGAGCCGCAGCGAGCGCTGCCGGCGGGTGAGGTCGCGCTGGAGCGGTACGACGGGCGCCGCGTCCGGAACCTCCCCGAGCACGTCCCCGACGACGAGCCGGTCCTCGATCAGCGCGAGCGGCACGTCGGATCCGTCGCACATCACCGCCCGGACCGCCTCCAGGGTCTCCCCCAGCCCGGGCAGCGGCCTGCCGCGCATCGCGGCCAGCGTCTCGGCGAGCCGGACCGCCTCGATGACGTGCGCCGAGGAGACCTGCCGGTCCTCCTCGCGGAGCAGCCCGGCGACCTTGGTCAGCCACCGCTCCACGGGCCGGTCCCGGGACGCGAAGAGGTGTGCGTACCAGCCGGGCGAGGTGATTCCGGCGCCGTACCCGCCGGCCCGGGCCAGCCTGCGGTGGGTCCAGGGCACCCAGGTGGTCTCGACCTTGACCTTCGGCAGGGCGGTGAGCAGGGCCTTGTCTGCGGCAGCGGTGGTCTTGGCCCGCAGCGCCGGAACGTGCCAGGCCCCGCACACCACGGCGTACGCGTCGCCGAACTCCCTGCGGGCGGCCCGCATCCGCTGCCGCATGTACGCCTCGCGCACGAGGTCGCGGGCGTGGCCTCCGTCGCCGTACGCCTCGCGCAGGGCGCCCATGGCCTCCCCGAGCGCCTCGAACGCGGCCAGCGGGTCCCGCACGGCCCCGGTGCCCCGGTGTTCGACGACGTCCTCCCACCAGCCCTCGGGGTCGTCGTACCCGGCGGTCTCGGCCAGTACCGCGAGGGGGTCCACCCGTACGGAGTCGGACTCCTCGCCCTCGCCCTCGCCCTCGCCCTCCCCCTCCCCCTTCCCCTGCCCGGCCAGCGAGTGGGCGGCCGGGAGGTCCATGAACCGCACCGGTACGCCCGCCTCCTGCGCCCAGCGAATCGCGATCCACTCCGGGGAGAAGCCGGCCAGCGGCCAGAACGCGGCCCGGCCGGGATCGTCCGCGGCGTGTGCGAGCAGCGCCACGGGCGGCCGCATCCCGGGATCGGCGGCCAGCCCGAGCAGGGCGTCCCCCTCGGGCGGCCCCTCGATCAGCACGGCCGCCGGGCGGGCCGCGTCGAGTGCGGCGCGCACGGCGCGGGCCGAGCCGGGCCCGTGGTGCCGTACGCCCAGCAGCACGGGGCTCATACCGTCACCTCCCTGCAGGCGCGGTAGAAGTCCTTCCAGCCGTCCCGCTCGCGGACCACGGCCTCCAGGTACTCCTGCCAGACGACCTTGTCGGCGGCCGGGTCGCGGACGACGGCGCCGAGGATCCCGGCGGCCACGTCGGAGGGGCGCAGCACGCCGTCCCCGAAGTGGGCGGCCAGGGCCAGGCCGCCGGTGACGACGGAGATGGCCTCGGCGGTGGACAGGGTGCCGCTGGGCGACTTCACCTTCGTGCGGCCGTCGTCGGTGACTCCGCCGCGCAGCTCGCGGAAGACGGTGACGACCCGGCGGATCTCCTCCAGGCCCTCGGGCACGGCCGGCAGGTCGAGGGCGCGGCCCATCTGGTCGACGCGGCGGGCGACGATGTCGACCTCGGCGTCGGCGGTGGCGGGCAGCGGCAGGACGACGGTGTTGAAGCGCCGGCGCAGCGCGCTGGAGAGCTCGTTGACCCCGCGGTCGCGGTCGTTGGCGGTGGCGATGAGGTTGAAGCCGCCCACGGCCTGCACCTCTTCGCCGAGTTCCGGTATCGGGAGGGTCTTCTCGGACAGGACGGTGATGAGGGTGTCCTGGACGTCGGCGGGGATGCGGGTGAGCTCCTCGACGCGGGCGGTCATGCCGTCGGCCATGGCCCGCATGACGGGGCTGGGGACGAGGGCCTCGCGGCTGGGGCCGTGGGCGAGCAGCCGGGCGTAGTTCCAGCCGTACCGGATGGCCTCCTCGGGGGTTCCGGCGGTGCCTTGGACGAGGAGCGTGGAGTCTCCGCTGACGGCTGCTGCGAGGTGCTCGGATACCCAGGTCTTCGCGGTACCGGGGACGCCGAGGAGGAGCAGGGCCCGGTCGGTGGCCAGGGTGGTGACGGCGACCTCGACGATGCGGCGCGGCCCGATGTACTTGGGCGTGATGACCGTGCCGTCGTCGAGGGTGCCGCCGAGCAGGTAGGTGGCGACGGCCCACGGCGAGAGCTTCCAGCGGGCCGGGCGGGGCCGGTCGTCGGCGGCCGCCAGGGCTTTCAGTTCGTGTGCGAAGGCGTCTTCGGCGTGCGGTCGCAGTGCCTGGTTCCGCTGTTCGTTCTCGGGCGTGGTCATGGTCCCCCTCCAATGCTCGGCAGCCGCTTCCGACTGCTTTTCCAACGGTGCACCACACCACTGACAACGCCCCTTGTTGGAGGCGTTGTTGCTGGTCAGAGCGATTGTCAGTGGGGGTCCGTACGGTGGTTCACATGACTGAGCAGGGGGTCCGCTGGACGGCGGAACAGGTACTGGCTCTGGCTCCTGACGATTCCTCACGCAAGGCGGGGGGCAGACTCGGCGGGGCGGGGCCGTGGTCACAGATCGGAGGTTCCGCTTCCGGTTCTGTTTGGGGGTTGTGCAAGGGCAGCGGCAGCACGCCGTACCGCACGGTCGTGGACCTGGCGGGACCGGCGTACAAGTGCTCCTGCCCGAGCCGGAAGTTCCCGTGCAAGCACGCGCTGGGCCTGCTGCTGCTCTGGTCCGCGGAGGGGGTGGGCGAGCCGGGAGAGGCGCCGGAGTGGGCCGCGCAGTGGCTGGCGGAGCGTGCGGCGAAGGCCGCGCGACCGGCCGCCGCGGCGGGCAGGCCGGTGGACGAGGAGGGGGCCCGGCGGCGGGCCGAGCGGCGGGCGGCGCGGATCGGCGCGGGTGTCACCGAGCTGGAGCAGCGGCTGGCCGACCTGCTGCGCGGCGGTCTCGCCGGGCAGGAGCAGTCGGGGTACGCCGCGTGGGAGGAGACGGCCGCCCGCATGGTCGACGCCCAGGCGCCCGGACTGGCGGGGCGGGTAAGGGAGTTGGGCACGATACCCAGTTGCGGCCCCGGCTGGCCCGCCCGGATGCTGGAGGAGGCGGCGCTGCTGCACCTGCTGGACCGGGCCTGGCTGGGCGTGGCGGCACTGCCCGAAGAGCTGGGCGCGACGGTGCGCAGCCGCGTGGGACTGCCGGCCTCCGGGGAGGGGGAGGCCGTACGGGACCGCTGGCTGGTGCTGGCGCAGTACGACTCGGTGTCGCCGGACGGCCGGCTCACCACCCGCCGGATATGGCTGCGCGGGCTGGGGGGCGGGCGGCCGGCCCTGGTGCTGGACTTCGGCCCGCCCGGGCGGCCGCCGGGGCTGGCACTGCCGGTGGGGCTGGTGCTGGAGGCGGAAGTCCGCTTCCGGCCCGGGTCGGCGGGGTTGCGGGCGGATCTCGGGGAGAGGTCTGCGGCGGCCGTGCCGTGCGCGGAGGTTCCGGCCGGGGTGGGCACGGGGGCGGCCCTGGAGGCCTACGGGGCGGCGCTGCGGAAGGACCCGTGGCTGGAGTCCTGGCCGGTGGTGCTCGGTCCGGTGATCCCGATACCGGGAGAGCTCGGCTGGCAGCTGGCGGACGCGGAGGGCAACTCCGCCCTTCCGGTGCCCGTCACCGGGGCGGGCAGCCGCTCCCGCGGGGGGCTGTGGCAGCTGGCCGCCTTGTCGGGCGGGGGCCCGGTGACGGTGTTCGGGGAGTGCGGCCACCGCGGCTTCACGCCCCTGACCGCCTGGCAGCCGGGCTCGCCCGAGGCGGTGCCACTGGCCTGAGCAGGGCCGGACCACGCAGTACATCGCAGCAGAAACAGCAGGGGCCTGGGGACACGTATGCCGCCGCCACAGCACTGGGGGCGGCGCGGAGAGGAAGGACACGGTGGCGCGGGGGCGCCGGCGTGTGGTGACGAGAGGCCGGGGGGCTTGCATGAACGACAACCACGCCAGTTGAGCGCAGTGAACGCAGTTGAACGGGGCATCGACAGCTCCGGTCCCGCGGAGGGGGCGGGACCGGAGCGCAGGCAGTGACGATCAACGAGGGTCGAGGGAGGGGTCCGATGGGGAAGGCCGACGAGGGGTACGGGGACTGGGAGGAGCTGGTCGGTGCGGCGCTGCTGGGCACCGACCGGCGCCGGGGCAGGGGCCCGGCGGGCTCGCCGCAGGCCCTGCTGGACGCGGCGGCCCTGCACACCGTGCGGCGCCGGGCCGGGTTGCGGCCGGCCGAGGCGGGCCCGCGCCCGGAGCCGGCGCCCAGGGACCCGCGCCCGGCACCACCGGCCGCGGCCCGGCAGCGGCTCGCGCAGCTGCTGGCCGGCCGGGCCGGTGCGGGCAGCGGCGGGCGGCGCGGTGCGGCCCCTGATCTGACGGAGCTGCTGCCGCAGTGGCTGGCCGCGGCCGGCCGGCACGGCTACCGCGCACCGGCCGCGCTCGTCCCGGCGCTGCTGGACGCGGCCCGGGCCCGTACGGACCTGCGGCCGCAGGCGCTCGCCCTGGCCGGGGCGCGGGGTCTGTGGCTGGCCCGGCTCAATCCGGACTGGCGGTTCGCCCTGCGGGGCGGAGCCGGAGGAGCCGGGGAGCTGCCGGACGTGACCGACCGGGCCGGGGTGGAGCGGCTCTGGCAGGAGGGGCTGTTCGCGGAGCGGGTGGCGCTGCTGGGCGCCGTACGGGCACACGACCCGGCGTCCGCGCCGCGGCTGCTGGCGACGACCTGGGCCACCGAGCGGGCCGAGGACCGGCTGATGTTCCTCGATTCGCTGCGGGTGGGGCTGTCGGAGGGCGACGAGCCTTTCCTGGAGGCGGCCCTGGGCGACCGCAGCCGCAATGTCCGCGCGACGGCCGCCGAGCTGCTGTCGGCGCTGCCGGGCTCGGCACTGGCAGGACGGATGGCGGAGCGCGCGCTGGCCTGCGTGGGCCCGGAGGGGGTGAGTCCGCCGGCCGAGTGCGATGCGGGGATGCTGCGGGACGGGGTCGTCAGGAATCCGCCCGCCGGACGGGGGGAACGGGCCTGGTGGCTGGGCCAGTTGGTGGAGGCCGCCCCGCTGTCCTGCTGGCCGGAGCGGTTCGGCGGGCTCGGTCCGGCGGAGATAGTGGCGCTGCCGGTGGCCGAGGGCGAGGCCTGGCGGGAGGAGCTGCACGCGGCGTGGTGCCGTGCGGCGGTCCGCCAGCGCGACGCCCGGTGGTCGCGGGCCTTGCTGGGCGCGCCGTCTGCGCCGCCCGCGGCGGGCCCGGGGACGGCCTCGCTCGCGGAGCGCGCCAAGCTCCTGGAGACCCTGCCGGACGGGGAACGGGCGGAGTGGGTCGCGCAGTTCATACGGGCCCACGGGCTCTCGGAGGCGTTCCAGCTGCTCGGGGTGTGCGTGGTGCCGTGGGCGGGGGCGCTGGGGCGGGCGGTCGTGGACGCGCTGGATTGCGCGCGGGAGGCGGGCAGTTATCCGTGGAGCTTCAGCGGGGTGATGGGGCTGGCGGAGCGCTGCCTTGATCCCGCGGAGGCCGGGCGGCTGGAGGTACTGACCGCCGCGGCGGAGGATCCGGTGGACGCTGCGTCCGGCGGCGCCGCCGCGTACTGGGCCGAGGCCTTTCAGCGGCTGGTGGCCACCCTTCGCCTGCGCGCGGCGATGCTGTCGGAGCTGGCCCCGGCCTGACCGTCCGGGCTCCGCCCGAACCCGGGGCTCCGCCGCCGCGCCTCTCGGGCGGGCCTCAAAGGCCTGGGACTCCGCCCCAGGCCCTCCCCGGCACTCCGTCCGGGGGGGACCCGGCGCCTCCAACTCCCCCGGCTACCGCTGGGAGGTGCCCCCAGGCGGGGCTGGATTTCGGCTGATGCCGCCCGACTTGTGCGCCGGCCGGCTGGCGGAGCCCCTGGCAGCCTCGCCTCGGACGGCTACTGCCGGACGTTCGCTCGGACCCAGTCGACGATCGACGTCGTCGTCGCGCCCGGGGTGAAGATCGCGGCTACGCCCTTCTCCTTGAGAGGAGCGATGTCGTCCTCCGGGATGATGCCGCCGCCGAAGACCTTGATGTCCTCCGCGTCGCGCTCCTTGAGGAGTTCCAGGACGCGCACGAAGAGCGTGTTGTGGGCGCCGGAGAGGATCGAGAGGCCGATCGCGTCGGCGTCCTCCTGGATGGCGGTGTCCACGATCTGCTCGGGGGTCTGGTGGAGGCCGGTGTAGATGACCTCCATGCCCGCGTCACGCAGCGCACGCGCGATCACCTTCGCGCCGCGGTCGTGGCCGTCGAGACCCGGCTTGGCCACCACCACACGGATCGGACCGGTCACACCCATCGCACTGCCTCCCGAGTGAACGAACGTTAAGTACAGCATCGCGCACGCCGCCGTTTCGCGGTCAACCAGGAGGGGGAAATCACACGTGGGACGGCATTGCGCCACCGTGCCGACAGCCGCACGGCACGGTGGCGCGTCACGGCCGCAGTCCCAAGGAGGCTCAGGGGAGGCCGTCAGTGGGGCTGTCCATACCCGTGTCGATTCCCACGCTGTCGATACCCGCGGTCGGCGCCGCGCTGCGGGCCGGCGCGCTCGAGGTGGTCGTGCTCGGCGGACATCTTCTCCTGTATCCCACCGGAGTGTGCCAGGAGAAGGTCACCGCCGGCCCGCCGGCGACACGCCCGCCCGCCCTCCTCATCCACGGGTTCACCGACAACCGCTCCGTCTTCGTCCTGCTGCGCCGCGCCCTCGGGGCGGGCGGCCTGCGGCACGTGGAGGCGTACAACTACTCGCCCTTCACCCGCGACCTGCGCGTCACGGCCCGCCATCTCGCCCGGCGCGTCGAGGAGCTGTGCGCGCGCACCGGGCAGGAGCGGGTGGACCTGATCGGGCACAGCCTGGGCGGCTTGGTCGGCCGGTACTACGTCCAGCGACTGGGCGGCGACGCCCGCGTCCGGACCCTCGTCACGCTCGGTACCCCGCATTCCGGGACCCGGGTCGCCCCCTTCATGGACGCGCACCCGCTGGTGCGGCAGATGCGCCCCGGCTCCGAGGTGCTGGCCGAGCTGGCCGAGCCCGCGCCCGGCTGCGCCACCCGATGCGTGGCGTTCTGGAGCGAGTTCGACGCCCTGATGGCCCCGGTCGGGACGGCCCGGATCGCGCATCCGGATCTACGCGTGGAGAACGTGCAGGTCACGGGGATCGGCCACCTCGCCCTGCCCGCCCACCCCACCGTGATCGCGGCCGTCCGACGCGTCCTCGACGGGATCGGACCGGCCTCGGCACAGGCCTCGGAAGCCGCCTCCGTCGCATAGACAACAACCGGCACCAAGTCGAACGAATTTCGAACTCAAGGCCAAGGCTGCGTCTTTACGCGACCGAAAGAGGGCCGAATGCCCGGTTCCCCGGACATGGAAACCCTCCGAAGATTGTCGTTGCGAGTAACCGCCGGGTACAGTCACGCCACTGCTCTCCTCCGGTGAACCCCGAGTTCCCCGGCCACCCAGGCCCCCGATGCCGAGGCGAAAGAGAAGTTGGTGAACGACCGCCCCTCGCCGGGCCAGTACCCGGATCCCGGGTATGACGGCCTTGCCACCACCGCTTTCGCTGGTGACTCGACCTACGTTTCCTATGAAACGCAGGGCCAGGGGGTCAACTACGCGGCATACGGCTCCTATGAGACGGGCGCGTACGACACCACCGCGTGGACTTCACAGGACGCCTACCTGTCCACGATCCCGTCCCAGGCCATGCCTGCGGACACCACCGGGCAGTGGGATGCGAGCGCCTGGAACACGCCGGCCGCGGAGCACTCCGGCTACGGCGACTACCAGCAAGCCGCCTCCTCCTTCGGTTACGACACCTCCGCCGAGCAGACCGGGCACTGGGCGATGCCGGGCTACGGCACCGAGACCGGGGCGTACGACGCCACCGCCTGGAACACGGTCACGGAGACACAGACCCAGACCCACCCGTACGAGTACCAGCCTGCACAGCAGCAGGAGTACACACAGGAGTACGCGTACGAGGCAGCGGCGACGACCGTCGCGGACTACGCCTACGAGGTCCACATCCCGGCCCAGGACACCGCCGGCGCGACGTACGAAGAGACCGCCGTCTTCGAGCAGCTCGCCGGCGAGGAGGCGGCCGAGCCGCACGAGGTGCCCGAGGTCCACGACCTCCCCACCCAGGCCATGCCCGTCACCTCCCCCTCCGTGCCGCGCGCCGCCCGCCGGACCGCCGCCAAGGGGAACGCCAAGGGCAACGCCAAGGCCGGCGGCAGCAGCCGTCGCCGCACCCCGGCGAAGCGTTCCGCCCTGCTGACCGTGGCCGTGCCCTCCGCCTGCGTGATGGGCGTCGCGGGCGTCGCGGCCGCCTCCGTCGGCGGACTCACCGGCACCGAGAAGCCCGCCGAGGACACCACCACGATGGCCGCGCCCGACCCGGCCTCGGTGAAGCCCGTCGCGGCGAACACCAAGCTCGACACCCAACTGGCGGCGCTCAGCGCCGACGCGGGCGACTTCGCGGACCGCGCGAGCCGTACGCAGGAGCGCATCGACCTGCGCCAGCGCCAGGAAGAGGAAAAGAAGAAGAAGGCGGAGGAGGCCGCGGCCAAGGAGGCGGCCCGCCCCAAGTTCGCGATCCCCGTCGCACAGAACGGTCTCAGCGCCAACTTCGGCCAGTCCGGCGGCATGTGGATGTCCGTGCACACCGGCATCGACTTCCCGGTCGGCTACGGGACCCCGGTCATGGCCGCCACCGACGGCACCGTGCGCACCCAGTACAACAGCGCCTACGGGAACATGGCCATAGTCACCGCGCCCGACGGCACCGAGACCTGGTACTGCCACCTCAGCAGCACCAAGATCCGGGGCGGCAAGGTCAAGGCCGGCGATGTCATCGCGTACTCGGGCAACTCCGGCAACTCCACCGGACCGCACCTCCACTTCGAGGTACGGCCCGGCGGCGGCTCCGCGGTCGATCCCCTGGCGTGGCTCCGCAGCCACGGCCTGGACCCGTCCTGACTCAGCCCGTCATCACAGCTTCTGCACCGGCGCGTAGCGCAGGAGCAGCCGCTTCGGCTTGTCGTCTCCGAAGTCGACGGTGGCCTGCGCGTCCGCGCCCGCTCCCTTGACCTCCATGACGGTGCCGAGTCCGAACTGGTCGTGCGTCACCCGGTCCCCGACCACCAGCGCGACCACCGGCTTGTCGGCGGCCCGGCGCGTCGCGAACCCGGACGGGCCCGACTTCGTGCGCGACGAGGACAGGAACGCCTCCGGCGAGGTGCCGAACGACGCCTTCCCGCCCCCGGAGCCCCGGATCGGGCCGGCGGGCTTCTGGGCCGCGCCCGTGCGCTTCCACTGCAGGTACTCCGCCGGGATCTCCTCGAGGAACCGCGAGGGCGGGTTGTACGAGGGCGTTCCCCAGGCGCTGCGCATCGAGGACCGGGTCAGGTAGAGCCGCTCGCGGGCACGCGTGATGCCGACGTACGCGAGGCGCCGCTCCTCCTCCAGCTCCTTGGTCTGGCCCAGCGACCGCATGTGCGGGAAGACCCCGTCCTCCATGCCGGTCAGGAAGACCACCGGGAACTCCAGGCCCTTGGCGGTGTGCAGGGTCATGAGCGTGATGACGCCCGTGCCCTCCGTGTCCTCGTCCGGGATCTGGTCGGAGTCGGCCACCAGGGCGACCTGCTCCAGGAACTCGGCCAGCGTGCCCGGATTGTCGTCGTCCCGGGCCTGCTCGAACTCCAGGGCGACCGCCGCCAGTTCCTGGAGGTTCTCGATCCGCGTCTCGTCCTGCGGGTCGGTCGACGCCTGGAGCTCGGCCAGGTAGCCCGTACGCTCCAGCACCGCCTCCAGCACCACCGCGGGGCCCGCGCCCGAGTCGACGATCGTGCGGAGCTCTTCCATCAGCACGTTGAACCGCTTCACCGCGTTCGTCGACCGCGCGGCCATGCCGAAGGCCTCGTCCACGCGCCGCAGCGCCTGCGGGAAAGTGATCTTCTCGCGCATCGCGAGCGCGTCGATCATCGCCTCGGCGCGGTCGCCGATGCCGCGCTTGGGCACGTTCAGGATGCGGCGGAGCGGGACGTTGTCCTCGGGGTTCGCCAGCACGCGCAGGTACGCGAGGACGTCGCGGACCTCCTTGCGCTCGTAGAAGCGCACGCCGCCGACGACCTTGTAGGGCAGCCCGACCCGGATGAAGATCTCCTCGAACACACGGGACTGCGCGTTGGTCCGGTAGAAGATCGCGACGTCGCCGGCCTTCGCCTCGCCCGCGTCCGTCAGCCGGTCGATCTCGTCGGCGACGAACTGCGCCTCGTCGTGCTCGGTGTCCGCGACGTAGCCGGTGATGACCGCGCCCGTACCGGCCTCGGTCCACAGGTTCTTGGCGCGGCGGTTCTCGTTGCGCTCGATGACCGCGTTGGCGGCGGAGAGGATCGTCTGCGTGGAGCGGTAGTTCTGCTCGAGCAGGATCGTCGTCGCGTCCTTGTAGTCCTCCTCGAACTGGAGGATGTTGCGGATGGTCGCGCCGCGGAAGGCGTAGATCGACTGGTCGGCGTCACCCACCACGCACAGCTCGGCCGGGGGCAGGTCCGGATAGCCGGTGCCGACCAGCTCGCGCACGAGCGTGTACTGGGCGTGGTTGGTGTCCTGGTACTCGTCGACCAGGACGTGGCGGAAGCGGCGCCGGTAGTGCTCGGCGACGTCCGGGAACGCCTGGAGCAGGTGGACCGTGGTCATGATGATGTCGTCGAAGTCGAGCGCGTTGGCCTCGCGCAGCCGCCCCTGGTACATGGCGTACGCCTGGGCCAGCGTCTTCTCGAACCCGTCCACCGCCTGGTCGGCGAAGGCTTCCTCGTCGATCAGCTCGTTCTTCAGGTTCGAGACCTTGGCGTTGAAGGCCTTGGGCGGGAACTTCTTCGGGTCCAGGTCCAGGTCGCGGCAGACGAGCGCCATCAGGCGCTTCGAGTCGGCCGCGTCGTAGATCGAGAACGAGGACGTGAAGCCGAGCCGCTTCGACTCGCGGCGCAGGATGCGGACGCACGCGCTGTGGAAGGTGGAGACCCACATGGCGTTGGCGCGCGGGCCGACCAGGCCCTCCACGCGCTCCTTCATCTCGCCGGCGGCCTTGTTGGTGAAGGTGATCGCCAGGATCTGGCCCGGGTGGACGCTCCGCGCGGACAGCAGGTGTCCGATGCGGTGGGTCAGCACCCGGGTCTTGCCGGAGCCGGCGCCGGCGACGATGAGCAGCGGCGAGCCCGCGTGCACCACCGCGGCGCGCTGCTGCTCGTTCAGCCCGTCCAGGAGCGCCGCCGGGTCGATGACGGGCTTGGGGGCGCCGTCCCGGTAGTACGCGTCCGCGGGCCCTCCACTGCCGAAGGGCATGTCGAACCTGCCGCCGAAGAGGTCGTCCGACCCCGGCTCCGGGGCGGCGTGGTCCTCGGGCGGCGGCGGGACCTCGTCGGAAGGGGTGAGGTCCGCCAGGAAACTGTCGTCAAAGAGGCTGCTCATCGCATTCCGAGTCTAGGGGGCGGGACCGACAGCCGGTCCCGGGCCCGGAAAATCGCCGACGGCCAGGGTCAGCAGTCCCGGGAAGCGCTGCTCCAGGTCCTCGCGGCGCAGGGTCAGGAAGAGTTTGCGTCCCTCGGGGCGCTGGCAGATCACCCCGGCCTCGCGCAGCGTGCGCAGGTGGTGGGTGACGGTGGAGCGGGGGAGCCCGGTGGCCACGGCGCCGCAGAAGACCTCCGTCTCGGAGCCGGCGAGGGTCCGGACGATCTCCAGCCGGACGGGGTGGCCGAGGGCCGCCAGGACCTCGACGAGTTCGATCCGGGAGGCGTCGGGGTGGTGGAGTTCTTCGGCGGCCATGGACCAACTGTACGCAAAAGCCGTACGGACGGTGTCCGGCCGTACGGGAGCCCCGCGCACCCGCCCTCCGGGCCGCGGCCGCCCGCCCGTACGCTCGACGCCATGGACGTACTCATCAATGTCTTCGTCGGCCTGCACATCATCGGGATCGCCTCGCTGCTCGGCGGCTTCCTGACCCAGATGAAGGCGATGAGCGCGGGCACCGCCCGGTTCGTGCCCGCGATGCTGCACGGCGCGCTCACCATGCTCGTCACCGGCGTGCTCCTGGTCGGCTTCAACGAGATGGACGGCACGGCCGTCAACAACGTCAAGGTCGGCGTGAAGCTGGCGCTCCTCTTCGTGATCCTCGCCCTCGTCTACGTCAAGCGCGACGAGGAGCGCGTGGAGAAGGCCCTGTTCGGCGCGGTGGGCGGTCTGACCGTGGCAAATATCTTCATCGCCGTCCTCTGGAGCTGATCCGCAACGGTCCCGGGCGGCCAACCGCGGTCGCATCAGACCACTTACGATCATCCCGTCATCTGCCCGTTACCTCCGGGTCTAGCGTCCTCCTCCAAGCACCGAGAGAGGAAGGACGTGAGGCCCTCGTGGCCAGTCATCGAAAGCCCAGGCAGCGCCCGCTTTCCGGCGGCACCGTACGGACCGCCGCCACCCTCGCGCTCGCGGGCGCTGCCACCGCCACCGCCTTCGAAGGCACCTCCCAGGCCGATCCGCGCCCCACGCCCGCCCAGGTCGAGGCCGAGGTGGACCGGCTCTACGAGGAGGCCGGGGCCGCGACCGAGCGGTACAACGGGGCCCGGCAGAAGGCCGACGAGGCCGAGCGGGCGCTGACGGGCCTGCGCGACGAGACCGCCCGCAAGACCGACCAGCTCAATACCGCCCGGGGCACGCTCGGTTCACTCGCCGCCACCCAGTACCGCAGGGGCTCCCTGGGGACCGCCGTACAGCTCGCCCTGGCGGCCGACCCGCAGGAGTACCTCTCCCAGGCCTCCTTCATCTCGCGCGCCGGGGACCGGAACGCCGTCGGCATCAGCACCGTGCGCCGCCGGCTCGACGAGGTCGGCAAGCTGAAGGAGCAGGCCGCCGGGCGGCTCGCCGACCTCCGTGCGCAGCGGGACGAACTCGCCGAGCACAAGGCCGAGATCGAGGGCAAGCTGACCACCGCCAAGCAGCTGCTCGCCAAGCTGACCGCCGAGCAGCGCGCCGCGTACGAGGCCCGCTCGGGCGGCGCGGCCCCCGCGGCCTCCGCGGCCCGCCCGCAGACCGCGCCCCCGCCGCCCGCTCCCTCGGACGGGTCGCGGGCCGCACGGGCCGTGTCCTTCGCGCACGGGGCGATCGGGAAGCCGTACGTCTGGGGCTCGACGGGCCCGGGCTCCTTCGACTGCTCGGGCCTGACCCAGGCGGCCTGGCGCGCGGCCGGGGTCTCGCTCCCCCGCACCACCTACACCCAGATCAACGCGGGCCGGCGCGTCTCCCGCGACCAGCTGGCCCCCGGCGACCTGGTGTTCTTCTACTCCGGGGTCACCCACGTCGGCCTGTACATCGGCAACGGCCAGATGATCCACGCACCGCGTCCGGGGTCGACGGTCCGGGTGGCCCCGATCGACTCGATGCCGTGGGCGGGCGCCTCCCGCCCTGCGTAGCCGCGCAGCCGCGCAGCGCTACGGCGCCTTGACCGTCTTGCTCAGCCAGTCGAATGTCTGGGGCAGCTGCTTCGACCACGAGTCGAGGTTGTGCCCGCCGGTCACCTTCTCGGCGTGCACGGTGGTCGGGCTCTTCGCGATCGCCTTGAGGTCCGTTCCCGACAGGTAGCCGTCGTGCTCGGCCCCCGACATCCACAGCGAGACGGCCGGCGGGGTGGGCGCGGTCTGGAGCACGTGCTTCAGGTTGTGGGTGCGGCGCAGTTCCGGATCCTGGGCGACCAGCGAGGAGGGCTCCTGGCCCGGGTCGTTGTAGCCGGACAGCGAGACGGCCGCGCTGTAGCGGTCGGGGTGGTTGATCGCCAGCTTGGCGGCGCAGTACGCCCCGGCCGAGTATCCGGCCACGCCCCAGGTGCGGGCCTCCGGCGAGACCCGGAAGTTGTCGGTGACCATCTTGCGGACGTCGACGCTGAACCAGCTGTCGGCGTTGACCTTGCCGGGGATGTTGGCGCAGCCGGTGTCGGCGTTGCCCAGCAGCATGGCGCGCGGCGAGACCAGGATGAACGGCTGCACCTTGCCGCTCTTCATCAGCGGTTCGAGGACCTCGTGCGCCTTGAGCCCCTGGAACCAGGACTTGCCCGTCCCCGGTATGCCCGGGATCAGCTCGACCACGGGGAACTTCTTGTCCTTGTAGGCCGGGTCGTCGTACTGGGGCGGCAGCCACACCATGACGTCGCCCTTGACCCCGGAGATCTTGCCGTCGAGCTCTGTCTGCTGGACGCGGCCGCCGAGGCCTTCGACGGGCCGGAACTCCTGGCGCACCTTCGGCGCGGCCTCGGCCTTCTTCCCGCCGAGCCCGTCCGGCCCGAGGTCGGGGGCGGCGGTGACGTACGTGCCGGTGCCGAGCAGGTCGCCCCAGGAGGCGTAGAAGTTCATGTCCCGGTTGACCGCGACGAACACCAGCGCGATGGCGGTGACCTGGGCGAACACCACCATCAGGGCGCGGGTCGCGGCGCGTACGACGGCAGGGCCGCGCACCTTGCTCCACACGGCCAGCGGCAGGACGACGGCGATCACGGTCAGGGCGACCACCGTCACGAAGAGGGGGGTCCCCGTCAGGCTCATCACGGCAACGTAGAGGGCGGCGCGGCCCGTCCCGGTTGCCCGGGCGGGCTGCGGCGTGGATCACATCCGGTCACAGCACTGGACGGCCTAGACCAGCCGCCGGGCCGTCGCCCAGCGGGTCAGCTCGTGCCGGTTGGAGAGCTGGAGCTTCCTGAGTACGGCCGAGACGTGCGACTCCACCGTCTTGACCGAGATGAAGAGCTGCTTGGCGATCTCCTTGTACGCGTACCCGCGCGCGATGAGCCGCAGCACCTCGCGCTCGCGCTGGGTCAGCCGGTCCAGGTCCTCGTCGACCGGCGGCGCGTCCGTGGAGGCGAAGGCGTCGAGCACGAAGCCCGCCAGCCGCGGCGAGAACACCGCGTCGCCCTCCTGCACCCGGAAGATCGAGTCGACCAGGTCGGTGCCGGTGATGGTCTTGGTGACGTAGCCGCGCGCACCGCCCCGGATGACCCCGATGACGTCCTCCGCCGCGTCCGACACCGACAGGGCCAGGAACCGCACCTGGTGCTCGGCCGCCGCCATCAGCGGGGCGCAGCGCCGCAGCACCTCGACCCCGCCGCCGCCGGGCAGGTGCACGTCCAGCAGGACGACCTCGGGCCGGGTGGCGGTGATGACGGTGACGGCCTGGTCCACGTCGGCGGCCTCGCCGACGACCTCGACCCCGGTCCGCTCGGTCTCGCCGATCTCGGCCTGTACGCCGGTGCGGAACATCCGGTGGTCGTCGACGAGCACCACCCGGACCCGCCTGCCGGTCTGCGTCGCCGCGTTGTCCTCGGTCATGCTGCGTTCGCCGCCCTCTCCATCTCCAGCTCGACTTCCGTGCCGCCGTCGGGCGCCGACCGCAGCCGTGCGGTCCCGCCGTTGCGCTGCATCCGGCCGATGATCGATTCTCGTACGCCCATCCGGTCGTCCGGTACCGCGTCGATGTCGAAGCCCGGTCCCCGGTCCCGTACGGACACGAACACCGTCTGCCCCTCCACCTCCGCGTACACCTGAACCGCCCCGCCCTCGCCACCGTACTTGGCGGCGTTGACCATCGCCTCGCGGGCGGCCTGGATCTGCGCCGCCAGGCGCTCGTCGAGCGGGCAGTCCCCGACGACCACGACCTCGATGGGGACGCCGTGGTGGTCCTCCACCTCGGCGGCGGTCTTCTTCACGGCCTCGGCGAGGGTGACCGGTTCCTCCGCCTCGTCCTTGCCGGTGCCCTCGGGCTTGTACAGCCAGTTCCGCAGCTCCCGCTCCTGCGCCCGCGCGAGGCGGCGCACCTCCCCGACGTCCTCGGCGTTGCGCTGGATCAGGGTCAGGGTGTGCAGCACCGAGTCGTGCACGTGGGCGGCGACCTCGGCGCGCTCCTGGGCGCGGATGCGCATCAGGCGCTCCTCGGAGAGGTCCTGGGTCATCCGGATCAGCCAGGGTCCGGCGAGCAGCGCGACGCCGACGAGGACGGCGAGGGTGGCGGTGAGCACGTTGCCGAGCTGGGCCGCGGAGCCGCGTACGACGATGAAGACCGTCAGGCCGACGCCGACGAGGGCGACCCCGGCGAGCGCCCGGGCCGCCTGCAGCAGCCGCCCGTGCCGTCCGGCGGCCTCGGTCCAGTGCGCCCGGCGGGCGTTGTCGGCCTGCCGCCATACGAGGACCACACCGGCGCCGACCAGCAGCGTCGGCCACACGTACCGGCCCGAGGCGCCGCCGACCTGGACCTGGGAGATGAAGATGCCCGCGCCGATGCACAGCGCGATCAGCGCGGTGATCTGCCCCTTGTCGGGTTTGCGCAGGCGGCGCGTGCCGTCGGGCAGGGTCTCGAAGTAGGAGCGGTGCCCGCTGCGGCCGCCGACGCCCAGCGGTACGAACACCCAGAACGCGGCGTACAGCAGCACGCCGAGGCCGTCGCCCCACATGAACAGGCCGAGGAAGGCCAGCCGGACCCAGATCACCGGCAGCCCGAGGTGCCCGGCGAGACCCCGCGCGACGCCGCCGAGCATCCGGCCGTCGGCGCTGCGGTAGAGCTTGCGCGCCGGCACTTCGTCGATGTCGGGTGCGAGCGGGGTACGGGGAGCGGCGGCTGCGGGCATGCCACCAAGGGTCACACGCGGGGGCAGGGCCGGGCATCAGGGCTGCCCCCCACTTCAGCCCGGGGGATATCAGGGTTGTGCCAGGGTCGGGCCCGGTGCCGCGGGCCGCCGCGGCCCGTCACCATGGACCCATGACCGAAGTACACGATGCCCCGGCCGCGGAGCCCGGGGCGCACCGGCCTCCCGACGCCCGGCCCGCCCTGCGCCGCAGCAAGCGCGACAAGGTCCTCGCGGGCGTGTGCGGCGGCCTGGGCCGGTACTTCGACCTGGACCCGGTGGTGTTCCGGATCGTGCTGGGCGTCCTCGCCGTCACCGGCGGGGTCGGCCTGATCTTCTACGGCTTCGCGTGGCTGCTGCTCCCCCAGGAGGGCGAGGAGGACAGCGAGGCGAAGAAGATGCTGACCGGCCGCGTCGAGGGCGCCACCCTCGCCGCGGTGTTCGCCGCGCTGGTGGGCTGCGCGCTGTTCCTGTCGATGCTGGACAACGGCGTGCTCGCGGTCTTCTCCGTGCTGGTCGTCCTGGCGCTGGGCGGGGCCTCGTACTGGTCGCAGCGGCGGCGGACCGCCGTGCCGGTGGAGGCCGAGGCCCCCGCGCCGGCGGAGACGAAGGCCCCGCCTGAGACGAAGGCCCCGCCCGCCCCGGGCGGCCCGTCGTGGTGGCGGGACCCGCTGGTCAAGGACGGGACCACCGGCCCGGTCGGCGCCACGGGGTACCTGTGGGGCCCCGCCGACTCGGCCGCCCCGGCGGAGCCCGGCGCCGCGCCGGCCGCGGCCGCGAAGGCGCCGGCCGCCCCGGTCCGGCCGCGCGGCGGCATCGGCGGCCGGGTCTTCGTCCTGGCGCTGATCGCCGGGTTCGCCGCGGCGGGCGCCGACTGGGAGGGCAACCCGCTGGGCGAGGCCCTGCAGACCGGGCTGGCCGCCGCACTGGCCGTCTTCGGCCTGGGCCTCGCGGTCAGCTCCCTGCTGGGGCGCACCGGCTTCGGCACGATCGTGCTGGCCCTGCTGACCTCGGGGCTGCTCGCGGTCGCCGCCGTACTGCCCCGGGAGATCGGCACGGACTGGCGGGAGGTCGACTGGCGTCCGGCCGCGGTGGCCGACGTACGGCCCGTGTACGAGGCGGGGACCGGGCTCGCCACCTTGGACCTGAGCCGCCTGGACGTCCCCAAGGGCACCACCCTGGCCGTCGGGGCCTCCGTGGACGCGGGGCGGCTCAAGGTGATCGTGCCCCGGGAGGTGACGGCCGAGGCCGATGTGACCATCCGGTTGGGCGACATCCAGATGCCCGGGGAAACCGGCGAGGACGTACGGGTCCGCGGCGGCGGCGAGCACCGGCGGACGACCCTGTCGCCCCCCGCCGGCACCGAGGCCGGCGGGACGATCAAGCTGCACCTGAACGCGGGTGTGGGACAGGTGGAGGTGGCCCGTGCGGCGTCATGAGTTCCAGCCGGGACGGCTGATCGCGGGCCTGGCCCTGCTGGTGGCGGGCGTGCTGTACCTGCTCGACAGCAGCGGCGAGGCCGACGTGCCCTGGTTCCTGGTCATCCCGCTCACGGTGGGCGGGCTCTCGCTCGCCGCGCTGACCGGGATGGTGACCTACGCCGTGCGGCGCGACCGGCGCGACCGGCCCGACCGCCGCGACCCGATCAGCGCGTCCAGGGACCAGTAGGGCGCCCCGGCGATGATCAACGGGGTCCAGGCCATCAGGTAGATCAGGTCGTTGCCGTAGTAGTACGGGCTCACCGCCCACGACACGGTGAGCCACAGGCTGAGCGAGATCAGCGCTCCGCCGACGGCCGCGACACGGGTCAGCAGGCCGGCCAGCGTCCCGAGGCCGACGAGGATCTCCCCGATGGCCAGGGCGACGGCGAAGCCGACGGGGGCCTCCAGGGCCGCGTCCACCATGGCCGGGATCGCGGAGGTGTCGCGCACCCCCGCCATCAGCTCCCCGATGGAGCCGGCGCCGGAGGCGGACAGGAACGCCGAGTCGGTCAGCTTGTCCAGGCCCGCGTAGACGAAGGTCACGCCGAGGAAGATCCGCAGGGGCAGCAGTGCGTAGCCGGCCGCTCGTTCCTTCAGCGGGGAGGCTGCGGACGCGTCTGTCGAGACATCAGTTCGGGTCACGCCCCATGTCTACCCCGATCACTCGGCCACGTCGATGATGCAGCGGTTGGATTCCACCCCTGCGGCGGTCACCACCTGGATGTCGATCCGCCCCGGTTCCACCTCGGCCGGCACCGGCACGGTCAGCACGGTGTCGGAGGGATTGGTGAACCCGCCCGGCACCGGGACCAGCGGCACGTGCACGTGCACCGCCCCGATGCGCACCACCAGCCGGGCCAGCATCTCCGGCGTCTGCGCCCCGGGCGGCACGAAGCCCACTCCCCGGATCTCGATGTCGTCCCCGGGGCGGACGGCCGCGTCCAGATCCCCGGGCTCCCGTCTGCGCACCACCGACAGCACCAGCGGGCGGGTGCCCTCCGCGTACTTGGCCGCCAGGTACACGGCGGCCGACAGGGCCACCAGCAGGGCCAGGGCCCACGGCAGCTGCGGCAGCCGGTCCGGGAAGCGGGCCAGCGACACCGCCGCGTAGCCCAGCACCACCGTGGAGACGAGAACGTACTGCGCGTCCGGGAAGCTGCCGCGCCCCGCGTCGTCCGTCAGCAGGTCCACGCCGCGCGGACGGTCGGCGGGCAGCTTCTGCAACCGCTGGCCCATGATCCGTACGGAGACCACGCGGCGCACCACCACGGCCACCACCGAGGTCAGCGAGACCACCGCCAGCAGCGGCAGCGCCCGGTCCAGCGCCAGCCCCGCGTACAGGGCCTGGCGCTCCGGGCCGGGAGCCGAGGCCGCCAGCCGCAGCGCGGGCAACAGCCCGGCGAAGGCCGTCAGCACCACCCAGGCGCTCGGCACCGACTTGGAGGTCGACAGCCGGTTGTCCTCGCCGACCAGCGGGGCCAGCAGCCCGCCGCGCACCGACTGGGCGCGGGCCCCGACGGTGAGCAGCCCGGCCAGGACCAGGGCCGCCAGCAGCCCTGCGGTGCGGGCCGTGGACCAGCCGGTGCCGAGCGCGGTGCCGACCTGGACGAGGAGCAGCACCCCGGCGGCGATCCACACGGCGAGCACGGCCCGCCGGGAGAACAGGTACAGCCAGGAGTTGCCGGCCTCCCGGCCCCGGTCGGCGACGGTGCGCGCCGACAGGGTCAGCTCGTCGGAGACCCACTGCCGGGACGCTCCGAGGGAGTGGGCCACGGCGGCCGGAAGCCCCTGCCCGGCGGCGAACTCGTCGCGCTTCTCCAGGAAGGCCGCCACGGCGCGGCGGTGCCCTTCCCGTGCGCAGTCGTCGCATGCGCAGGCCGCGGTGTGCGTACCCCGGGACATCTCTTGGACAGCCACGTGCGTGCCGCCTCTCTGAACTACGGTGCAATGCCAGCGAATTGTGCACCACTGCGGCAGTGTTCCGGATTGCGCACGATGTCAGAGCAGGTGATTAACGGTTCATGATGTTGACGCCACCGGCGTGTCACGGTTGTGGAGCAGGGGCTGACAGCTCACCCAGGCGGCCAGATCGGACCCGAACCGCTCGCGCGTGGCGAGCGCGCTGCGGTGGTCGATCAGCACCGGCTTCCCGGCCGCCCGCGCGATCAGCTGCACCTGCGCGGCCCGCTCCGCCGCGATGAACCACCAGACCGCGGCGTCCACCGAGTCCCCGACCGTCAGCAGCCCCCGGTTGCGCAGGATCAGCGCCTTGTACGGGCCCAGCGCGCGCCCGATCCGGCTCGCGTCCTCGGCTCCGGCGAACTCGTCGAGCAGCGCGTGGTCCTCGTAGAAGGCGCAGGCCTCCTGCGAGATCGGCGCCAGCAGCTCGCCGAGACTGGCGAGCGCCCTGCCGTACGGGGCCTGCGTGCGCACGACGGCCACCACCCCGGGCCGATCCCGGTGCACGGCGGCGTGCACCGCGAAGGCCAGCTCGTTGACCCGGCGCTCCCCCTGCAGGACCCGCCCGTCGCCGTCCACGAGCAGCAGGTCGGCGGGGGTCAGCCCGGTGAAGGCCCGCCCGAAGGGGTTGACCCAGTAGCAGTCCTCGAACTCCGGGTCCCGCGCGCTGACGTGCCCGGACACCCCGTCCTCGTACCCGAGCCTCCCCAGCAGCCGCAGGGCCCCGGCCAGCCGCTCCTTGCGGTGCGCCCGCTCGTCGGCCGGGTCCGGGTGCACGGGGGGCATCTCGAAGCCCAGCCGTTCCACGGGTACGGGTACGGGCTGATCCGGCATGGGGCCTCCTCCGACGGCTCGGGTCGCGGCGCAAGGTACCGGCGCCCCCGCGAACTGGCCAGAGAAACGGCGAAGCCGCCGCTCCGGAGGGAGCGGCGGCTTCGTCGCGCATGCGGGTGGGGACTACTCCCACTCGATGGTGCCCGGGGGCTTGCTCGTGCAGTCCAGGACCACGCGGTTCACGTCCGGGACCTCGTTGGTGATGCGGGTGGAGATCCGCGCGAGCACCTCGTACGGCATGCGCGTCCAGTCCGCGGTCATCGCGTCCTCGGAGGAGACGGGGCGCAGCACGATCGGGTGGCCGTAGGTACGGCCGTCGCCCTGCACGCCGACGCTGCGGACGTCCGCGAGCAGCACGACCGGGCACTGCCAGATCTCGCGGTCCAGGCCGGCCGCGGTGAGCTCGTGGCGGGCGATGGCGTCGGCCTCGCGCAGCAGGTCCAGGCGGTCCTTGGTGACCTCGCCGACGATGCGGATGCCGAGGCCGGGGCCGGGGAAGGGCTGGCGGTGGACGATCTCGTCCGGCAGGCCCAGCTCCTGGCCGACCATCCGGACCTCGTCCTTGAACAGCTGGCGCAGCGGCTCGACGAGCTCGAACTCGATGTCGTCGGGGAGCCCGCCCACGTTGTGGTGGGACTTGATGTTCGCGGTGCCGGTGCCGCCGCCGGACTCGACGACGTCCGGGTACAGGGTGCCCTGCACGAGGAAGGCGACCGCGGGGCCGTCCTCCTGGAGGATCTCCAGCTGCGCCTGCTCGAACACGCGGATGAACTCGCGGCCGATGATCTTGCGCTTGGTCTCCGGGTCGGAGACGCCGGCCAGCGCGTTCAGGAAGCGCTCCTGTGCGTCGACGACCTTCAGCTGCACGCCGGTGGCGGCGACGAAGTCCTTCTCGACCTGCTCGGTCTCGCCCTTGCGCATCAGACCGTGGTCGACGTACACGCAGGTCAGCTGCGAGCCGATGGCCTTCTGCACGAGGGCCGCGGCCACGGCGGAGTCCACGCCGCCGGAGAGGCCGCAGATGGCGCGCTTGTCGCCGACCTGCTCGCGGATGGCCGCGATCTGCTCCTCGACGATGTTGCCGGTGGTCCAGGTCGGGGACAGGCCCGCACCCCGGTAGAGGAAGTGCTCCAGCACCTGCTGGCCGTGCGTGGAGTGCATCACCTCGGGGTGGTACTGCACGCCGTACAGCTTCTTCTCGTCGTTCTCGAAGGCCGCGACCGGGACGACGTCGGTCGACGCGGTGACGCTGAAGCCCTCGGGGGCGGCGGAGCAGGCGTCGCCGTGGGACATCCACACCGACTGCTGCTCGGGGGTGCCCTCGAAGAGGGTGGAGCCGGCCTTGGAGACGGCCAGCCCGGTGCGGCCGTACTCGCGGGCCCCGGTGTTGTCGACCGTGCCGCCGAGGGCGGTCGCCATCAGCTGGAAGCCGTAGCACATGCCGAAGACGGGGACGCCGGCCTCGAACAGCGAACGGTCGAGCTGCGGGGCGCCCTCCTCGTACACGGAGGACGGACCGCCGGAGAGGATGATCGCCTTGGGGTTCTTGGCCAGCATCTCGTCGACGGGCATCGAGCTCGGCACGATCTCGCTGTAGACCCGTGCCTCGCGGACGCGGCGGGCGATGAGCTGGGCGTACTGGGCGCCGAAGTCGACGACGAGAACCGTGTCCGGGGCGCTGTCGTGGGCGGCGGAGGGTGCTTCTGGCACGGGACGGCCTTCCGGCGGAAGAGGTGGCTGTTTTGTCGATTCTAACGGGGCACCCGCACCCCTCTTCGTCTCACCATCCGAACCGGCTTGGCCCGGAGGGGGACGGACGGCAATAATTCCTGCCATGCGCAAGCAGCTGAGCTTCCTCTTTACCTATGGCACCGGCCGGTCCGGTCGCCATGGGTCCTCGTGATGCTCGCTTGAGCCGCTGAACTTCCCAGAGCGCCCCGGTCCGACAGGACCGGGGCGCTCTCGCGTTCCGCGGGCCTGGCGGACCCCACCCGACAGGAGACGAAGACCATGACCACGATCACCACCGCCCCCGAGCAGCTCATCGCCGGATCCCGCGAGCGCATCGACGCCATCGACGACCGAATCATCGGCCTGATCCAGGAGCGCATGGCCGTCTCGACGGTCATCCAGGAGGCGCGGATCTCCTCCGGCGGCCGGCGGGTGCACCTGTCCCGCGAGATGGAGGTGCTCTCGCACTGGAGCGACGCCCTCGGAAAGCCCGGCACCGCCCTCGCCATGACCCTGCTGGAGCTGTGCCGGGGGCGCGTGTGACGGCTGTTCGTCACCCGTACGGACCGTGACCGCCCCCGGGGCCCTTCGTTGGTGTGGTTGTCCGCGCCAGCCAGGCGCGGGACCGCACCACCACGCGTGGCTCCGCCGGAGCGATGAGACGCACTCCCCGTGGGGTGTGCGTCGTGGGACCTCGCTCCCTCGCGTGACCGGACGGCAGGGGACAGCAGCCCGGTCACCCCACAAGGACGGCCGGCCCGGGGGACGCCCCGGGCCGGCCGTTCTTCTGTCTTCGGTGCCTGCGTCGCTACGCGCGCCCAGTGGCCCCGCGGCGGAACGCCAGGAACACCGCGCCACCGGCGGCCGCCAGGCCGGCTGCCGCCGGCAGGGAGATGCGCTTTCTCATCCACCCGTTGACCACCGGCGACGCATGATCGCGGTTGCACACTTCGCTGTGTGATCGACACCACAGCCCGGGGTAGCGGATTCCGGTACAACCATCCGTGGCGACCACCTGTCACTCATGTACCGCGGTGGGTACCGCGCTCGGAGGGGGAGCGCGGTACCGACCCGGTCGTCAGGCCTGGTCCACGACCTTCGGCGGGATCTCCGGGACCGCCAGGAACGGCAGCCGCAGCGCGCCGAAGGCCTCCTTCGGAACCGCCGGACGGACCGGTTCCACCGCCGCGAGGCGTACGTAGCCCGCGCCCTGCTCCGGCCGCGGGTCCTGCTCGCCCTTGTTCGGCCAGTACGACATCGCCCGCTCGGCCTGCGCCGTGATCGTCAGCGACGGGTTGACGCCGAGGTTCGCCGAGACCGCCGAGCCGTCCACCACCGAGATGCCCGGGTGCCCGTAGAGCCGGTGGTAGGGGTCCACCACGCCCTCCTCGGGCGAGGCGCCGATCGGGCAGCCGCCGAGGAAGTGCGCGGTCAGCGGGGTGCCCATCAGTTCGCCGATGTTGCTGCCGGGGAAGCCGTTGATCTCCTCGGCAAGCAGCGTTGCGGCCCGGGTGGCCTCCGCGATCTGGACCGGGTTCGGGGCGCCGTGGCCCTGGCGGGCGGTCAGCAGGCCCTTCCCGATCCCGCCGGGCTTGCGGTAGGTCGTCAGGGAGTTGTCCAGCGACTGCATGACGAGGCCGATGATCGTCCGCTCCGACCAGCGCCGGTTGGAGAGCGAGCGGGCCAGCTGCACCGGGTGCCTCGCGGTGCGGGCGATCCAGGCGCGGACCCGGTGCTTGGCGAAGGGCACCTGGAGGACGGTCATGAACCCCATGGCGTTGGAGCCCTTGCCGTAGCGCACGGGCTCGATGTGGGTGTCGGCGTTGGGGTGCACCGACGAGGTGATCGCCACGCCCCGGGTGAAGTCGGCGCGCTGCGCCGTGCCGGGGCCCGCGCCGTGCCGTTTGCGGTAGCGGCGGTCGTCGGTCTGCGCGCCGACCAGGCCCTCGGAGTTGGTCCGGGTCAGATCGCCGAGCCGGTCGGAGATCCCCGGCAGCTCGCCCCGGTCCTTCATCGTGTGCAGCAGGGTCTGGGTGCCGTAGGTGCCCGCCGCGACGACCACGTACCGGGCGCGCAGCACCTTCGCCTTTCCCTTGCGGCGGGCGTCGGTGGGGACCGTACGGACCCGGTAGCCGCCCTCGGGGTGTTCGGAGAGCGCGGTGACCGTGGTCATGGGGTGGATGACGGCCCCGGCGCGCTCGGCGAGGTGCAGGTAGTTCTCGTTCAGGGTGTTCTTCGCGCCGTGCCGGCAGCCGGTCATGCACTCGCCGCATTCGGTGCAGGCCTTGCGGGCGGGGCCGGCGCCGCCGAAGTACGGGTCGGCGACCTCCTCCCCGGGCCGGGCCTTCGGCTGACCGTCGGCATCGTCCCCGTCGCCGAAGAAGACGCCGACCGGGGCCATGTGGAAGGAGTCCGCGACGCCCATCTTCTCGGCGGCCGCCTTGAGGTGGACGTCGGAGGGGGTCATGGTCGGGTTGAGGCGCACGCCGAGCATCCGCTTGGCCTGGTCGTAGTACGGGGCCAGTTCGGCCCGCCAGTCGGTGATGGACGCCCACTGCCGGTCCTCGAAGAAGGCGGTGGGCGGCACGTACAGGGTGTTGGCGTAGTTGAGCGAGCCGCCGCCCACGCCGGCGCCCGCGAGCACCATCACGTTGCCGAGCAGGTGGATCCGCTGGATCCCGTACAGCCCGAGGGCCGGGGCCCACAGGTAGTTCCGCAGGTCCCAGCTGTTCTTGGGCAGGCTCTCGCGGGTGAAGCGGCGCCCGGCCTCCAGGACGCCGACGCGGTAGCCCTTCTCGGTGAGGCGCAGGGCGGAGACCGACCCGCCGAAACCCGATCCGATGACGATGGCGTCGTAGTCGTACGACTCGGACGCAGACTCAGACTCAGACACGTGCTGCCCCTTAGCGGAGTCGGAGGGCCTTCATGACCTGGAGGCTGCGGGTCATGAACGCCGCGTACTTCTCGTCGTCCATGCCCAGCGAGGGCGCCATCGGGAGCAGCCGCTGGTGGGCGACGGTCTGGGCCTCGGTGTACTTGAGGATGCCCTCGGAGCCGTGGCGGCGGCCGAGGCCGGAGTCCTTCATGCCGCCCATGGGCGCCTGGGCGCTGCCGTAGGCCGGGGCGTAGCCCTCGTTGATGTTGACGGTGCCGGTGCGCAGGCGGGCGGCGACGGCGTGGCCGCGGCGGGCGTCCTTGGTCCAGACGCTGGAGTTGAGGCCGTAGGCGGTGCCGTTGGCCTCGGCGACCGCCTGGTCCTCGTCGGTGAAGCGGTAGATCGAGACGACCGGGCCGAAGGTCTCCTCGCCGCACACCGCCATGGGCGCCTCGACGCCGTCGAGGATGGTGGGCTCGTAGAAGAGCGGGCCGATGTCGGGGCGGGCGGTGCCGCCCGCGACGAGGGTGGCGCCCTTGGCGACGGCCTCGTCCACGTGCCGCTGTACGGTCTCCAGCTGGCGCTCGCCGACCAGCGAGCCCATGTCGGCGCCGTACGCGAGGGAGCTGCCCAGGCGCATGGCCTTGGTGCGGGCGGCGAACCGCTCGACGAACGCGTCGGCGATCGAGGCGTGGACGTAGAGCCGCTCGATGGAGATGCACAGCTGGCCGGCGGAGGAGAAGCAGGCGCGGACGGCGCCCGCGGCGGCCTTCTCGATGTCGGCGTCGTGCAGGACGAGCATGGCGTTCTTGCCGCCGAGTTCGAGGGAGACCCCGACGAGGCGGTCGGCCGCGCCCCGGGCGACTTCGCGGCCGGTGCGGGTGGAGCCGGTGAAGGAGACGTAGTCGGCGTGCCGGACCACCTCGGGGCCGACGACGGGGCCCTCGCCGAGGACGATCTGGAAGACCTCGGCGGGCAGTCCGGCCTCGATGAGCAGGTCGCGGGCCCACAGGGCGGTCAGCGCGGTCTCCGTGTCGGGCTTCATGACCAGCGCGTTGCCCGCGACGAAGGCGGGAAGGGCGTCGCCGACGGAGAGTTCGAGCGGGTAGTTCCAGGGGGCGATCTGGCCGACGACCCCGCGCGGCTGGCGAAGTTCGGTGACCTTGGTGAGGGTGGGCATGGCGCCCGTGTGGCCCTTGGGGCGCAGGTACGCCGGGGCCTTGCGGCCGTAGTGGCGGGCGGCGACGGCGACCGCCTGGACCTCTTCGTGGGCGTGCAGGCGGGCCTTGCCGGTCTCCAGCTGGATGAGGTCGAGGACCTCGGCCTGCCGGGCGAGCACCAGGTCGTGGAAGCGCAGCAGGACGGCGGCCCGCTTGCGCACGGGGACGGCGGCCCAGGCGGGCTGGGCGGCGCGGGCCCGGGCGAAGGCCTCGGCCACGTCCTCGGGGGTGGCCTCGGGCAGTTCCGCCAGCCGGTCCCCGGTGAAGGGGGTGTGGTTGGCGGTGCGGCCGGAGCCGATCACCCCGCGGGTGAGGCGGACGACCAGATCGGGGGTCACCACGTCGCCGGCGGTGCGGGCGCCGGCCGGGGCCGGGGCGACCGGGTTGGTGGGGGCCGGTGCGGTGCGGAGGGGGGCCGGGGCCTGCGAGTCCGTCATGGCGGTGAGCGTATTGCGCCCGGCAGGCTTTGGGTACCCGTGGGTAACCGGATTTTGCCAAGTCCGCCAGTGATCGCTGGCAGGATGACGGGATCAGGGCTTCGCGGCAGGCGGCTTCCAGCCGCTGAGCACGATGTCGAACTGCTGCCGCGTCGTGTCCCAGTCGGCGGCCGGGCTCGACATGTACACCGCGTACTCGGTGCCGTCCGGGGCGACGTACATCTGCTCCTTGGCCCGCCGGGGCCCGGCCAGCGTCCCCTTCTCGGTCCAGGTGAAGTCCCACAGAGCCCCCCGGGTGGTGTCCCGGAAGCTGTTCTGCTCCAGCCGCAGCCGCTTGTACTCCGCCCGCCTGCGCACCTGCTTCTCCAGGTCGAGCAGGTGCATGTACGGGTTCTCGTAGTCAGGGGTCGGGTCGACGGCGATCCGGATGAAGTGGTTGCCGTTGTCGGGGGTGTAGTCGATCTGGGTCCCGTTCGCCTCCCGCCGCCAGCCGTCCGGCACGAAGAGGGTGAACCCCTCCGGGTCGGTGACCTCGGTCCAGCCGGCCGGCGGGCCGGCCTGGGCCTGGTCGGGGGCGCTCGCATTCTTGTCCGGCTTGTCCGAGCCGCCGCCGTTCTCGGAGTCACTGGTGTACTTGAGCACCCCGAACACACCGCCGCCGCCGAGCAGCGCGGCCACCAGGGCCACGGCCGCGGCGCGCTTGAGCCGGCCCTTGGCCGGTCCGTCGGAGGGGGGCGCCGGCGCGGGCGCCGGCGGCTCCGGCAGCGAGGCCGTCTGCGCGATGTCCCTCGGCGCGGCCGGCTCCTGCGGCTGCTCCTGTGCCGGGGCGAGTTCGTCCGAGGTCACCGAGCGCGTGGGCACGTACGCCTGCGCCGCCTTGGGCTCCCGGCCCTCCATCGCCTCCAGCAGCATCCGCTCGGCCTCCACCGCCGAGGGCCGCTCCGCCGGATCCTTCTGCAGCAGGGCCGTGATGACCGGCCCCAGCGCGCCGGACTGCCTCAGGGCCGGCGGCTCCTCGTTCACCACCGCCTGCAGGCTGGAGATGGGCGAGGTGCGGCGGAACGGCGAGCGGGCCTCCACCGCCGTGTACAGGGTGGCGCCCAGCGACCACAGGTCGGAGGCCGTGCCCGGGGTCCCGCCGGTGACCCGCTCGGGGGCCAGGTAGTCGATGGAGCCGACGATCTCGCCGGTGCGCGTGATGGAGGAGTCCCCCTCGATCGCCGCGATCCCGAAGTCCGTGAGCAGCACGCGGCCGTCCTTGGCCAGCAGCACGTTGCCCGGCTTCACGTCCCGGTGGAGTACGCCGACCGCGTGCGCGGCACGCAGCGCGCCCAGCACGTGCAGCCCGATCCTGGCCGCCTCGCGGGGCTCGATGCGCCCGGCGGCCTTGGCCGCCTCCGCGAGGGAGGGGCCGTCGATGTACTCCATGACGATCCACGGCCGGTCGTCGTGCTCCAGCACGTCGTGGACGGTGACGACCGCCGGATGCTGGATGCGGGCCGCGGCCCGGGCCTCCTTCTGCGTCCGGGCGTGCATGACGTCCCGGTCGGCCTGGGCGACGTACAGACCGGCCGTCAGTTCCTTGACGGCGACGGTCCTGTGGAGCAGCTCGTCATGCGCGCGCCACACCTTGCCCATGCCGCCGCGGCCGATCGGCTCGATGAGCCGGTACCGGCCCGCCAGCACGGCGCCCCCACCTGTCTGCTGTTCCACGAAACCCCGCCGCTCTCTGCACTTCAGGCCAGATTACGGAGCCCACGGGCGCTGTCGGAACCGACCGGGCGGGTAAAGCCCGCACTGTGACGCAATCGCCGTACTGACCGCCCGTCAGGCCCCCGTCATCCGCCCGACTTGTAACTCGCCGTGGCCTTTTCGAAGACCTCGGTGACCTTCCCCTGCTCGTCCTCCGGCCCGGTGACCATGACGACGTGGTAGCTGCCGCCGAGCGCGACGACGAAATTGCGGGCGAAGACGTTGCGGCCGGTGCCGTCGATCCACGTGTAGCGGCCCGTGGCGCGCAGTTGCTGCCCGACCTTGGTGGTTTTGACGTCGCCGACGGTGGACCAGGTGGAGGTGCGGTACGGCGTCAGCTCCTGCTCCTTGTCCTTCTGGTACGCCGCCGGGTCCGGGTTGCCCTCGACCCTGTCCCGGCCGGGGACCACGGTCAGCGTGAACTGCCCGCTGGTGTAGCGCACCTGGCCGGCCTCGTTGATGCCGCGGCGCTCCCAGCCGTCGGGGACCACGATCTCGAAGTGCTCCGGGTCCTGCTGGGCGGTGTACCCGGCCGGGGCGGGCGCGGCCGGAGTCGCGGCCGCCGGGGGCGGCGCTGTCGTCTGGGGCGCGGGCTTGGACTCGGGGGTTCCGGTGGGGACCTGGGACGGGCTCTGCTTCGGCGGGGGCTGCACGGCGCTGCCCTGGCCCGCCGGGGCGCCGGACCGCGGCATGAACAGCATCGCGTACGCCACGGCCCCGGCGAGCAGGACCAGGATGCCGACGAGCAGGCTCCGCCCGAGGGCGCGGGGCTTGCGGGGGGCCGCGGGGTTGCGGTGGCGGCCGTGGAGCTCGCCGCGACGGCGTACGACGGGCAGCCGCGCGGGGTCGGGATCGGGCATCGGGAGCATGGCGAGGCCCGCGTCGGGCTCGGGGGCGGACCGTACGAGCGAGCGCAGCCAGCCGCGGAGCTCCTCGAAGTCCGGGCGCTCGGTCGGGTCCTGACGCAGCAGCGACTCGACGACCGGGCGGAGCGCGCCGCACTCCTCGGCGAAGGCCGGGGGCTCGGCGCAGACCATCTCGACGAGCTCGGCGACGCTGTCCTCGGGGTACGGGGCGTGCCCCTGGACGGCCCGGTACAGCAGCGCGCCGAGCGCCCAGAGGTCGGTGGCGGGGCCGACGGGGGCCGCCAGCTGCCAGGGCCCGGTCACGGGGCGGGCCTGCTCGGGGGACCACCGCTCGGTGACCGCGCCGACGACCGCCATCCGCGTCTGGCGCGCGCGCTCGGCGTCCAGGCCGCTGCGCGGGCCGGCCCAGCCGGTGCCGGTGCCTGTGTCTGTTCCTGTGCCTGTGCCTGTGCCTGTGCCTGTCGGCGGGGTCGACGCGGCCCGGTCCGGGGCGTCGGCCTGGCGGTAGCCCTGGGGCAGCGCGAGCTGGGCGGGCAGCACGGGCGGCTGCGGCACTTGTGCCGGCGCCGGTGCCGGCTGCGGCGCCTGCGCTGCCTGCGGCTCGGGGGCCCGGTCGGACTCCGGCTCGGGCGGCGTGAGCGCCGGGCGGCGGGGGGTCGCTCCGTGCCAGGGCGCGCCGGCGGTCTCCGGGCCGCCGTACGGGTACGAGTACCCCTGCGGGACGGTCGATCCCTGCGGCCTCGGCTCCGGTACGACGATGGGATCGGCCTGGCGCTGCTCGCCGACCTTGGCGGCGGCGGCCCGCGCCCCGGCCCGGTACGCGGCGATGGCCCCGGCCCGCGCGGCGGCCTTGAGCTCGGGCCGGTCCTCCGGGCGCCCGGGGGTGATGTGGTCGGAGTACCGCGGCCCCGTGTCGTAGCCCGGAGCCACGAGCGGCGCGTACCCGGCATCGGGGGTGCGGGGCTCGTTCCGCGGCTCCGGCCGGGGGGACTGCGTACGGGAGACCGGCCCCTGGCCCTCGGAATCCGGCCCGCGGCCGAACTCGTACTCCGCCCCGGGCCTTTGGTCCGCGGGGCGCGTCTCCGAAGCCCCGCCGGTCGGGGCCGGGCCCCATCCCGCGTCAGGTCCGGACGCGTCCGGGACCGGGACGGGGTCGTAGCCGCACAAGGCCTCCTCCGCCGCGCCGGCCGCGAGGCCGGTCAGCACGACCCGCCCGTCATCGCAGACCAGCACCGTCCGTACGGTGATGTTGCGGTGGGTCCAGCCGTGCGCGTGCAGCGCCCGCAGCGCGGTCAGCACGTCCGAGGCCACTTCCGCCGCCCGGTAGGGGCTCAGCGGCTCATCGGCGATCAGCGCCGCCAGCGGCCTGGCCGGGACCAGTTCGCTCACTATCCAGAGCGACCCGCCCTCGGCGAACACGTCGAAGACCTGGTCCAGCCGCGGGTGGTCGGGTACGGCGGCCGCGGCCTGCGCCGCCTCGATCGCGCGCCGCACGGCCGGCAGGTCGCCCGGAGCGCGGTGCTCGGCCGCCGGGACGGCACGGTGCCCGTCCAGCAGCTCGGCGTCCACGACCTCCGGCAACGGCACCTGCCGGACCAGGACTTCCTGCCCGCTGCGGGTGTCGAAGGCCCGGGTCTCCACCAGCTCGAACTCGTCCGTCGGCGGCAGCGGCAGACGGTAGCGGTGAGCCAGGATCCGGCCCGCGTAGTCCTCCACATCGCCTCCCCCGAGTGCTGGGGGCACCCCCGTGGCCCCGCTGACACGATACGTCTCCGGGGCCGCCCGCGTCCCGAGGTCAGCCGAGCGGCTGGAAGGTCTCGAAGGCGGTGGCGCGCATCTGCGTGCACTCGGGGCCGTCCCACTGGTCCGCGGCGCAGCTGATCATGATGGCGTAGCCGTGCGTCCCGTCCACCTTGAAGCCGCGGTTGAGCACCCGGACCCGGATGCCGCTCTGCTCCCGCTCGAACTCCCAGTCCGCGACCGTGGGGTAATTCCGGTAGCTCGTCGGGTTGATCCCGATCAGCCGGTACCCCTTGCTGCTGCCGGCCACGGCGGGGGCCAGCTGGGCCCAGGCGGCGCGGGCGTCGTCGCCGGGGCTGGAGGTGTAGTCGACCTGGATCCGCGGGAAGCCGCCGTCGCGGCTGTATATGCCGCCGGAGTTGTCACCCGCCGTGGCCGTCTGGTGGAAGCCCTGGGGCATCGCCATGGAGAAGTGGAACCCGGGCTCCGTCACCATCACGTATCCCGCCGGGAGTCCACCGCCCCCGCCGCCCGGCTGTGCGCCCTGGCCCTGACCCTGGCCCTGGCCCTGTCCGGCGCCCGGGGTCTGCTGGCCCTGGCCGCCGCCGGGGGTGGCGTTGCCGCCCCCCGTACCGGCGCCCGGCTCACCGGACTTGGGCGGGGTCTGGGGGCTCTGCGCGGCGCCGCCCGGCGAAGGGCTCGCGGACGCCGAGGGGTTGCCCTTGCCGCCCTTGCCCTCGTTCTTGCGGCCGTCGGTGTCGTCGCCGCCGACGGCGTAGGCGATGAGCGAACCGACCGCCGCGAGCACCACGACCACGGCGGCTATGGCGAGCGCGATGGTGCGGCGCGGCATGACGTCGGTGAGCGGGGCCGCCACCGGGGCGGCCTTCTTGGACCGGGGCTCGGGTGCGGACCCGGGCTTGTCCGCCGGCGCCTCCGCGGCCGTGGCGGCCGTCGTGGCCGCCGCTGCCGCCGCCGCCTTGCGGGCCGACTTCAGTGCGGCGCGGGCGCGTTCGCGCTGCTCGCGTTCCTTGCGCTCGCGTTCCTTCTTCGCCGCCTTCTCGGCCGCCTTCTCCGCGGCGGCCTTCTCGGCGGCCTCCTTGGCGTCCGCGAGCGATATCTGGCGGGTCTCGTCGGCGGGCGGGACCGCCACCGGAGCCGGTTCCGGCTCGGGCGCGTTGATGACGGCGCCCAGCATCGCCCGGGCGCGGACGTCGTCCAGGCGCTGTGCCGGGTCCTTGGCGAGCAGACCGTAGATGACGTCGGTCAGCGGGCCGGCGTTCTTGGGCGGGTCCACCGGCTCGGTCATCACGGCGGTGAGGGTGGCGAGGGCGGAGCCCTTGTCGTACGGGGGCACGCCCTCGACGGCGGCGTACAGCAGGCCGCCGAGCGACCACATGTCGGCGGGCGGGCCGGGCTTGTAGCCGCGGGCGCGCTCGGGCGAGATGTAGGAGGGGGCGCCGACGAGCATGCCGGTGGAGGTGACGGAGGGGTCTCCCTCGACCTGCGCGATGCCGAAGTCGGTGAGGACGACGCGGCCGCTGGCGGCGATGAGCACGTTGGACGGCTTGACGTCGCGGTGCAGGATGCCCTGCCCGTGCGCGGCGCGCAGCACGTCGAGCACCGCGAGGCCGACCTCGGCGGCGCGGCGCGGGGTGAGGGGGCCGTTCTCCCGGATGAACTCCGCGAGGGACGCGCCCTCGATGAGCTCCATGACGATCCACGGCCGGGCGTCCTCGTCGACGACGTCGTAGACGGTGACCGCTCCGCCGCTGCGGATCCGGGCGATGGCCTTGGCCTCGCGGAGGGTACGCGTGATGAGGCGTCGCTTCTCGTCCTCGTCGACGCCGCTGCCGAACCGGAGCTCCTTGACGGCGACCGTCCGGCCCAGGGTCTCGTCCTGGGCCCGCCAGACGGTACCCATTCCGCCCTTGCCGAGCACGGCCCCCAGCCGGTACCTGCCCGCGAGCAGCCGGCCCTTGTCCTGGCCGTCTCCGGCCGACTTGGCCGCCTCGGCCCTGGCCTTGACCTCGGCGGCCACGGCATCGGCCTTCTCGACAGGATCGACCGCGCCCCCCGCCTTGGCAGCCACAGGCTCCGCCGCAGACCGAGCCTTGCCCAACCCGGGCTTCGCAGCCGCAGGCTTCGCGTCCTCGGGCTCCGCCGCAGGCCGGGCCTTGCTCAGCCCCGCCTTCGCGGGCGCAGGCTCCGCCGCAGGCTTGGCGTCCTCCGGATCGGCCTTCGCCAACCCCGGCTTCGCGTCCTCGGGCTCCGCCGCAGGCGCATCCGCGTCCGCGGGCGCGGCCTCGGCTGGCGCAGCCGGAGCCACAGCCCCCACCTCTTCGGGCTTCGCCGCAGGCGTCCCGGCCCCGTGCTCCGGCTTCGACATGCGTCCCCTCTGCGATCGTGCCGCTGCTCCGCCTGCCCCGGCGACCGGCCAACCCGGCGGCCGAGCGACCCGGCGGCCGGGGTCCGCGTAACCCGCCCCGGCAGAACCCTCATTGTTCCTCACTCCGCAACGGACGGGAGCCCCGGGTCCGCGGTTCCCCCCTCCGCATCCCGGAGTTACAACGGAACGATGTCGGGCGCCCCCAGCCGCGCCGCGTCCGCCGTCTGGTCGTCCGGCTGGCGCTGCGACTCCCGCTCCGCCTGGACCCGCTTCTCGTAGTGCTCCACTTCTTTCTCGATCTGCTGCTTGTCCCACCCCAGAACCGGCGCCATCAACTCCGCGCACTCCCGCGCCGACCGCGTCCCCCGGTCGAACGTCTCGATCGAGATCCGCGTCCGCCGCGTCAGCACGTCGTCCAGGTGCCGGGCCCCCTCGTGCGAGGCGGCGTACACGATCTCCGCCCGCAGGTAGTCGTCCGCGCCCGACACCGGCTCACCCAGCCCCGGATCGGCGGCGATCAGGTCCAGCAGCTCCTCCGTCAGCGACCCGTACCGGTTCAACAGGTGCTCCACCCGCACCACGTGAAGCCCCGTCCGGGCCGCCATCCTGGCCCGCCCGTTCCACAGCGCCCGGTACCCCTCCGCGCCCACCAGCGGCACGTCCTCCGTCACGCACTCCGCCACCCGCAGGTCCAGCCC
The DNA here is from genome assembly GCF_052871255.1 of Streptomyces sp. LARHCF249. NCBI lineage: Bacteria > Bacillati > Actinomycetota > Actinomycetes > Kitasatosporales > Streptomycetaceae > Streptomyces > Streptomyces sp. LARHCF249. The sequence goes on along the minus strand of NZ_JBIXJQ010000010.1, from coordinate 101,860 downwards.
GTGCACCGCCTCGTCGACCGCGTCCTTGGCCATGACCCGGTACGTCGTGTACTTGCCGCCCGCCACCACCACCAGCCCCGGCACCGGATGCGCCACCGTGTGCTCGCGCGACAGCTTGCTCGTCGCGTCCGACTCCCCGGCCAGCAGCGGCCGCAGGCCCGCGTACACGCCCTGGACGTCGTCCCGGGTGAGCGGCACCGCCAGCACCGAGTTCACGTGCTCCAGCAGGTAGTCGATGTCGGCGCTCGAGGCCGCCGGGTGCGCCTTGTCCAGGTCCCAGTCGGTGTCCGTGGTCCCCACGATCCAGTGCCGCCCCCACGGGATGACGAACAGCACCGACTTCTCGGTCCGCAGGATCAGCCCGGTGCTCGAATGGATCCGGTCCTTCGGCACGACCAGGTGGATGCCCTTCGACGCCCGTACGTGGAACTGCCCGCGCTCCCCGATCAGCGCCTGGGTGTCGTCCGTCCACACCCCGGTCGCGTTCACGACCTGCTTCGAGCGGATCTCGTACTGCCCGCCGCCCTCCACGTCCTGGACCCGCGCGCCGACCACCCGTTCGCCCTCGCGCAGGAACCCGACCACCCTCGCCCGGTTGGCGCAGTGCGCGCCGTACGCCGAGGCCGTCCGCACCAGCGTGGCCACGTACCGCGCGTCGTCCATCTGGGCGTCGTAGTACTGCAGGGCGCCCACCAGCGCGTCCTTGCGCAGCGCCGGGGCCACTCGCAGCGCGCGCTTGCGCGAGAGGTGCCGGTGCACCGGCAGACCCCGGCCGTGCCCGCTGGAGACCGACATCGCGTCGTACAGCGCCACGCCCGATCCCGCGTACCACCGCTCCCAGCCCTTGTGCTGCAAGGGGTAGAGGAACGGCACCGGCTTCACCAGATGCGGCGCGAGGCGCCCCAGCAGCAGGCCGCGCTCCTTCAGCGCCTCCCGCACCAGGGCGAAGTCGAGCATCTCCAGGTACCGCAGACCGCCGTGGATGAGCTTGCTCGACCTGCTGGAGGTGCCCGACGCCCAGTCACGCGCCTCCACCAGGCCCGTGGACAGTCCTCTGGTCGCCGCGTCGAGCGCGGTGCCGGCGCCGACCACGCCCGCGCCCACGACCAGTACGTCCAGCTCCCGCTCGGCCATCCGGGCGAGGGCCTCGGCGCGCTGCGCCGGTCCCAGTGTCGCTGTCCTCACGGCTGCCTCCCGTTGGTGCGGGTGTTCCCCGCGTCGTGCGGGTGATCCCGCTCACATCCCCGTTTCACGATTCTGACCGCCCGCACCCACATCAGCCACCGCCTGTGGACAACACAACGGCGACCACCACCCCAGAATGCGACATATCTGTCATATATACGCCTAGTCTGACATTGCGCCAGCTTCTTCCGGGGTTTCCCCGTCCACAGGGCTTGCGCGCGCATCCCCCTCATGTCAGGGAAGGGACGGCACCCCCATGCCCGCAGACCTCGCCGTCATCGGACTCGGCCATCTCGGCCTCCCCCTCGCCCAGGCGGCCGTCGCCGCCGGGATCGAGACGGTCGGCTACGACAGCGGTCCGGTCACGGACTCCACCCTCACCGCCGCCGAGATCCGCCGCATGTCGGCGGCCGGCTTCCGGGTCACCACCAACCCCGCCGAGCTCGGCCGGGTCCGTACGGCCGTCATCTGCGCCCCCACCCAGCTCGGCGCCGACCGCGCACTGGACCTGTCCGCCATCGGCGAGGCCGGCCGCGCGCTCGCCGCCCGGCTGCGCCCGCACACCACCGTCATCCTCGAATCCGCCGTCCACCCGGGCGTCACCGAGGACTACCTGCGCCCGGTCCTCGAAGCGGGCTCCGGGCTCCGGGCCGGCCGGGACTTCCACCTGGCCTACTCCCCCAGCCGCCTCGACCCGGGCAACCGCACGCACGGCATCTCCAACACCCCCAAGGTCATCGGCGGCCTCACCCCCGCCTGCACGGAGTCCGCGCACGCCTTCTACGCCCGCCTCACCGAGAAGGTGGTCCGCGCCCGCGGCCTGCGCGAGGCCGAGACCGTGCAGCTCCTGGAGACCAACTACCGGCACGTCAACATCGCCCTCATGAACGAGATGGCGGTGCTCTGCCACGACCTCGGCGTCGACCTGTGGGACGTCATCCGCTGCGCCGAGACCAAGCCGTACGGTTTCCAGGCGTTCCGCCCCGGCCCGGGGGTCGGCGGCCACGGGGTCCCCCTCGACCCCAACTACCTCCCCCACACCACCCGCACCCCCGGCCACCCGCTGCGCATGGTCGGCCTGGCCCAGGAGATCAACAACCGGATGCCGCAGTACGTCATCCAGCGCTCCGCCACCCTGCTGAACGAGCACGGCAAATCCGCGCGCGGCGCCCGCGTCCTGCTCCTCGGCGTCACCTACAAGCCCGACCTCGCCGACCAGGAGGGCTCCCCGGCGCGCGAGATCGCCAGCCGCCTGCTCGACCTGGGGGCGCTCGTCAGCTACCACGACCCGTACATCACGGGCTGGCGGGTCAGGGACCAGCCGGTCCCCCGGGCCGAGTCGCTGTACGAGGCCGCCGCGAACGCGGACCTGACGATCCTGCTCCAGCACCACCGCACCTACGACCTGCAAGGCCTCGCGGTGAAGGCCCAGTTGCTCCTGGACACCCGGGGGGCCAGCCCGGTGGGCGCCGCCCACCGGCTCTGACCCGGGAAATTTTCCCCTCACGGATGTCGTTCCGGCCTGCTAGCCTGCGGCGTCACTTATCTCGCACTTACGCCCTCCGGGCGTTCGCATGCCCGAATCCCTGGGGGGGATTTCCCATGAGCCAGAACTTCCAGCCGCCGGCGCCCGACTCCTTCACCGAGGCCCCGGCCGCCCCGGCCCCGGCCCGCACCGGCAACCTCGGTCTGGGCATCGTCGCCGCCGTCGTCGCCGCCCTGGTCGCGGCCGGCGCCTACGGCGGCATCATGAACGCCATCGACCGCGAGGTCGGCTACGCCGCGGCCGGTGTCGGCCTGCTCGTCGGCCTCGCCGCCGGCAAGATCGGCGGCCGCAACCCGGTCCTGCCGGTGGTCGCCGCCGTCCTCTCGCTCGGCGCCGTCTACCTCGGCCAGCTCTTCTTCATCGCGCTCGTGCTGGCCGACTACGGCAACGTCGGCATCGGCGAGGTCCTCAGCGAGGCGGGCGTCAGCGGCCTGAACGACGTCTGGAAGGAGAGCATGGACGCCATGTCCTTCCTCTTCCTCGCGATCGGCGGCTTCGTCGCCTTCGGCTCGGCCAAGAAGGTCAGCGACTGACCCGCCACCACCGCGCACGCCGGAGGGCCGGCACCCCACTCGGGGTGCCGGCCCTCCGGCGTACGTGCGCTGGGGCGACCAGCGGGCGTCAGCGGCTGTGCTGCGAGTCCGCGACCGTGACCTCGACCCGCTGGAACTCCTTGAGCTCGCTGTAGCCGGTGGTGGCCATCGAGCGGCGCAGGGCGCCGAAGATGTTCATCGAGCCGTCCGGGGTGTGCGACGGGCCGGTGAGGATCTCCTCGGTGGTGCCGACCGTGCCGAGGTTCACCTTCTTGCCGCGCGGCACGTCCTCGTGGACGGCCTCCATGCCCCAGTGGTTGCCCTTGCCGGGCGCGTCGGTGGCGCGGGCCAGCGGGGAGCCCATCATCACGGCGTCGGCGCCGCAGGCGACGGCCTTCGGGATGTCGCCCGACCAGCCCACGCCGCCGTCGGCGATGACGTGCACGTAGCGGCCGCCGGACTCGTCCATGTAGTCGCGTCGGGCCGCGGCCACGTCCGCGACGGCGGTCGCCATCGGGACCTGGATGCCGAGCACGTTGCGCGTGGTGTGCGCGGCGCCGCCGCCGAAGCCGACCAGGACGCCCGCGGCACCGGTGCGCATCAGGTGCAGGGCCGCGGTGTACGTGGCGCAGCCGCCGACGATGACCGGGACGTCGAGCTCGTAGATGAACTGCTTGAGGTTCAGCGGCTCGGCGGCGCCGGAGACGTGCTCCGCGGACACGGTGGTGCCGCGGATCACGAAGATGTCCACGCCCGCGTCCACGACGGCCTTGGAGAACTCGGCGGTGCGCTGCGGGGACAGCGCGGCGGCGGTGACGACGCCCGAGTCGCGCACCTCCTTGATCCGCTGCCGGATCAGGTCCGCCTGGATCGGCGCGGAGTAGATCTCCTGGAGGCGGCGGGTGGCAGCCTCCTCGTCCAGCTCCGTGATCTCGTCGAGCAGCGGCTGCGGGTCCTCGTACCGGGTCCACAGGCCTTCGAGGTTCAGCACGCCGAGGCCGCCGAGCTCGCCGATGCGGATCGCGGTCTGCGGGGAGACGACCGAGTCCATGGGGGCGGCCAGGAAGGGGAGCTCGAAGCGGTACGCGTCGATCTGCCAGGCGATCGAGACCTCCTTCGGGTCCCGGGTACGCCGGCTCGGGACGATGGCGATGTCGTCGAACGCGTACGCCCTGCGGCCGCGCTTGCCGCGCCCGATCTCGATCTCAGTCACGTGTGGTGGCCTTTCCTCTGGGTCTGCCCGTCCAGTATCCCCGAACGCCGGGGGCCCGCGTTCCGGTGACCGCTGTACGGACGACCGCGACCCTTCACGAGGGGCACGGCGAGGGGGCGGGCCCGGATGGACCCGCCCCCTCACCTCACGCCGTTCAGCCCTTGCGGGAGTAGTTGGGTGCTTCCACCGTCATCTGGATGTCGTGCGGGTGGCTCTCCTTGAGGCCCGCCGAGGTGATCCGGACGAAGCGGCCCCGCTCCTGCAGCTCGGGGACCGTACGGCCGCCGACGTAGAACATCGACTGGCGCAGGCCGCCGACGAGCTGGTGCACGACCGCGGAGAGCGGACCGCGGTAGGGCACCTGGCCCTCGATGCCCTCGGGGATTAGCTTGTCGTCGCCGCCCACGCCCTCCTGGAAGTAGCGGTCCTTCGAGAAGGACTTGCGGTCGCCGCGCGACTGCATCGCGCCGAGCGAGCCCATGCCGCGGTACGACTTGAACTGCTTGCCGTTGATGAACAGCAGCTCGCCCGGGGACTCCTCGCAGCCCGCGAGCAGCGAGCCGAGCATCACCGTGTCGGCGCCCGCGACCAGGGCCTTGGCGATGTCGCCGGAGTACTGCAGGCCGCCGTCGCCGATGACCGGGACGCCCGCGGCCTTGGCGGCCAGCGAGGCCTCGTAGATCGCGGTGACCTGCGGGACGCCGATGCCGGCGACGACGCGGGTGGTGCAGATGGAGCCGGGGCCGACACCGACCTTGATGCCGTCGCAGCCGGCATCGATCAGCGCCTGGGCGCCGTCGCGGGTGGCGACGTTGCCGCCGATGACGTCGACGGAGGAGTTCGACTTGATCTTGGCGACCATGTCCCCCACCAGGCGGGAGTGGCCGTGCGCGGTGTCGACGACGATGAAGTCGGCGCCCGCCTCGACCAGCGCCTGGGCGCGGTCGTACGCGTCACCGGCGACGCCGACGGCCGCGCCGACCAGCAGGCGGCCGTCCTTGTCCTTGGCGGCGTTCGGGTACTTCTCGGCCTTGACGAAATCCTTGACGGTGATGAGGCCCTTGAGGATGCCCGCCTCGTCGACCAGCGGAAGCTTCTCGATCTTGTGGCGGCGCAGCAGCTCCATGGCGTCGACGCCGGAGATGCCGACCTTGCCCGTGACCAGCGGCATCGGGGTCATGACCTCGCGCACCTGGCGGCTGCGGTCCGACTCGAAGGCCATGTCGCGGTTGGTGACGATGCCGAGGAGCTTGCCCGCGGCGTCGGTGACCGGGACGCCGGAGATGCGGAACTTCGCGCAGAGCTGGTCGGCCTCGCCGAGGGTCGCGTCCGGATGCACCGTGATCGGGTCGGTGACCATGCCGGACTCGGAGCGCTTGACCAGGTCGACCTGGTTGGCCTGGTCGGCGATGGAGAGGTTGCGGTGCAGTACGCCGACGCCGCCCTGGCGGGCCATCGCGATGGCCATGCGGGCCTCGGTGACCTTGTCCATGGCGGCGGACAGCAGCGGAACGTTCACGCGGACGTTGCGCGAGATGAGGGAGGAGGTGTCGATCGCGTCAGGCGACATGTCCGACGCGCCCGGCAGCAGCAGCACGTCGTCGTAGGTCAGTCCGAGCGTGGCGAATTTGTCGGGCACTCCAGTCGAACCGCTGTCAGTCATGACACCTTCCCAAATGGTCTTGCTCAGCTCGGATGTCCATGCTAACGGGATCCCGAAGCGTCTCATTCCACGAGCAAGGCCGATCGGAATTTTCGTCGCTTCCTACGACGATCCGTCGGGGCGGTTCCTACTGCTCGGCGAGCGCGCGGAGCCGGCTCAGGGCCCGGTGCTGGGCCACCCGCACCGCCCCCGGCGACATGCCGAGCATCTGCCCGGTCTCCTCGGCGGTCAGGCCGACGGCCACCCGCAGGACGAGCAGCTCGCGCTGGTTCTCCGGCAGATTGGCCAGCAGCTTCTTCGCCCAGGCCGCGTCGCTGCTGAGCAGTGCCCGCTCCTCCGGACCCAGCGAGTCGTCGGGGCGCTCCGGCATCTCGTCGGACGGGACGGCCGTGCTGCCCGGGTGCCTCATGGCGGCCCGCTGCAGGTCGGCGACCTTGTGCGCGGCGATGGCGAAGACGAAGGCCTCGAAGGGCCGCCCGGTGTCCCGGTAGCGCGGCAGGGCCATCAGGACGGCGACGCAGACCTCCTGCGCGAGGTCCTCCACGAAGTGGCGGGCATCACCCGGGAGCCGCGAGAGCCGGGTGCGGCAGTAGCGGATCGCGAGCGGGTGAACGAAGGCGAGCAGGTCGTGCGTGGCCTGCTCGTCGCCCTCCACCGCCCGGCGTACGAGCGCGCTGACGCCCCCGGCACTGCCGCCTTTGGCGGCTCCGGTCGGGCCTGTGGCCGCGGGGGACCCCAGGGCCTCGTCGTCGCGCATCAATCCATGGTGCCTTGGCGCCGGAGGTTCCGCGGCACCACGGCCGGTTTCGTGCGTCGAAGCGTTATGAGCGGGGGCGCCGGAACTCATGGTCTGCACCCTCCCCTCCCGCTCGGCCGAATGATCCCCAAGGACGGGGCCCCACATTTCCAAGAATGCGGCACACCCTCAAGGATGCGGCATCGCGCACGAAGCGACACGTCCCCCGGATTGTGCCCCGCCAATCCCCGGGTGCGCACCGGGTACGACGGGGCTATCGGTCGTCGGACCGGACCGTGACCCTCGGGTCAGCGGACGAGGCCCCAGCGGAAGCCGAGCGCGACGGCGTGCGCCCGGTCCGAGGCGCCGAGCTTCTTGAACAGCCTGCGGGCGTGCGTCTTGACCGTGTCCTCGGAGAGGAAGAGCTCGCGCCCGATCTCCGCGTTGGACCGGCCGTGGCTCATGCCCTCCAGCACCTGGATCTCGCGCGCGGTGAGCGTGGGCGCGGCGCCCATCTCGGCCGAGCGGAGCCTGCGCGGGGCCAGTCGCCAGGTCGGGTCGGCGAGGGCCTGGGTGACCGTGGCCCGCAGTTCGGCGCGCGAGGCGTCCTTGTGCAGGTAGCCCCGGGCGCCGGCGGCGACCGCGAGGGCCACGCCGTCCAGGTCCTCGGCGACCGTCAGCATGATGATGCGGGCGCCGGGGTCGGCAGAGAGCAGACGGCGGACCGTCTCCACACCGCCGAGCCCGGGCATCCGGACATCCATCAGAATCAGGTCGGAGCGGTCGGCACCCCAGCGGCGGAGGACTTCCTCGCCGTTGGCAGCCGTCGTCACACGCTCGACGCCGGGCACGGTGGCAACCGCGCGGCGGAGCGCCTCTCGGGCAAGCGGGGAGTCGTCGCAGACGAGGACGGATGTCATGACCGCCCTCCGCAGCTGCTGATGCGCGTCACCTTGAGCCTCCAGGCTGGTACGTATCGTCACCTGTGCGGTCGATGCCCCCGGACACCTGTCCGAGAACTTATTGGTTCAACCGCCTTCGCACTCTCAACGATGGTCACTCGAAAGAGTTACGGGTCGGACGGACACCTTCGGCACTCTACGTGAGGAAGCGAACACGACACGGACGCCACAAGGCAAGTGTCCTCCATCTGGAGCTATGCCCTATTTGGCGGCTTTCCTTCCGTTTGGCACGTGTCTGAGGCTAGATTCCCAATGAGTCATATTTACATCTACTAGGACAGTAGGTGTGGAGACATGGACCGTATCCGCCTCAGTACCGGCACCAAGAGGACTACCAATGGCAGATTTCTCCCGCCTCCCCGGACCGAACGCCGACCTCTGGGACTGGCAGCTGCTGGCTGCCTGCCGCGGGGTCGACAGCTCCCTCTTCTTCCACCCGGAAGGCGAGCGGGGCGCGGCCAGGAGCGCGCGCGAGGCCTCGGCTAAAGAGGTCTGCATGCGATGCCCGGTCCGCGCGGAATGTGCCGCGCACGCGCTCGCCGTCCGCGAGCCCTACGGAGTGTGGGGAGGCCTCACGGAGGACGAGCGAGAGGAACTGATGGGCCGCGCGCGCCACCGCCTGATCCCCGCGTCCACCGTGCTCGGACCGATCCCACCACACTGATCCGGAGAACAAACGACCGAAGGAACGTTCCTGCGATGTCCGCGGGTTCGTCCGATCCGTCGCGGCCGCCGGGCGTGTCGCAGCCAAGGGCGAAACGTCACGCGTTCGGCCGTACGTACCCGCCAGAGACGTACGGTCAGCGCGTGGCGGCCCGCTCCAGCTCGGCCAGGGTCGCGGCCACGGCCGGCACCCGGGCCAGGTCGGGCAGGGTCAGCGCCACGACCTCCCGTTCCACGGCCGGCTCCACGGCCACCGTGCTGACGCCCTTGGCCCGTACGGACTCCACCGCGAGCTCCGGCAGCACCGCGACGCCCAGCCCCGCCCCCACCAGGCCGACGACCGCCGGATAGTCGTCGGTCGCGAAGTCGATCCGCGGGGTGAAGCCGGCGGCCTCGCACACCTCCACCAGATGGCGGCGGCAGCGCGGACAGCCCGCGATCCACGGCTCGTCGGCCAGCTCCGCCATGCCCACGCGCTCGGCCCCGGCCAGCCGGTGGCCTTCGGGGACCAGCCCGACGAGCCGGTCGGTCAGCAGCGGGCGCACCACCAGGTCGTCCCACTCCGCCGCGGATCCGGCCGCCCCGCCGTACCGGAAGGCCAGCGCCAGGTCGCAGTCCCCCTCGCGCAGCATCTCCACCGAGCGCGGCGGTTCGGCCTCGACCAGGGAGATCCGCGTCCCCGGGTGCTCGGCGCGCATCGCCGCGAGCGCGGTCGGCACCAGGGTGGAGCTGCCGCTGGGGAAGGACACGAGGCGGACCCGGCCCGCGCGCAGCCCGGCGATGGCCGCGACCTCCTCCTCGGCGGCGGTCAGCCCGGCCAGGATCCCCGCGGCGTGCCGGACCAGGGCCGCGCCGGCCTGGGTCAGCCGCATCTCGCGGCCGGTGCGGATGAGCAGCGGGGTGCCGGCCGACTGCTCCAGCGCCTTCATCTGCTGGGAGACGGCCGGCTGCGTGCAGCCGAGCTCGCGGGCGGCGGCGGAGAAGGACCCGGTTCCGGCGACAGCGCGCAGAACTCGGAGATGACGTGCCTCGATCACCGCTCGAGCATAAGCCCTGCTTTGACTGTCGCGCGAATACCGCCGTGACGCTTTGGGGATGGTCGGCTAGGTTGGCTTCTCATGGGCCCCATGCATCTGATCTCCGTGAACCTCGGCCGCGCCACGGTCGTCGAGTACACCGACGCCGAAGGCGGGGCGACCGGTCACGACAAGCGCCCGGTCCCCGGACCGGTGCGCGTCCTCGCCCCCGGCTCCAGGGCCGCCGGCCTCGGCAGCGGCCTCGAGGGCGACGCCGTCTGCGACCGCCGCCACCACGGCGGCGACCACCAGGCCGTCTACGCGTACGCGCGCGAGGACCTGGACTGGTGGGAGGCCGAGCTGGGCCGAGAACTGCCCGCCGGGACCTTCGGCGAGAACCTCACGACCTCCGGCATCGACCTGAACACCGCGCGCCTGGGCGACCGCTGGCGGGTCGGCGCGGACCTGGTCCTCGAGGTGGCCTCGGCCCGCATCCCGTGCCGGACCTTCCAGGGAGCCGTCGGCGAGAGCGCCTGGGTCAAGCGGTTCACCCAGGAGGCACGGCCGGGCGCGTACCTGCGGGTGATCGAGGAGGGCTCGGTCTCCCCCGGCGACACCGTCGAGGTCATCCACCGTCCGGACCACGACGTGACGGTGCGGTTGTGGTTCCGCGCCTTCACCACCGAGCGCTCCCTGCTGCCGCGCACCCTGGCGGCGGGCACGGCGATGGAGCCGGAGGCCCACGAGCGGGTGCGCCAGTACGTGGAGAAGTACGGGGCCGGGGACGGGCCGAGGTAACACCGTCATCCGGGGCGGCTAGGTTGCGCCTATGACGACTGCGTTGATTACGGGATCCACGGCGGGCATCGGCGCCGCCTTCGCCCGGCGGCTCGCCGCCCAGGGCCACAACCTGGTGCTGGTGGCGCGTGACGCCAAGCGGCTCGGCGAGCAGGCCACCGAGCTGCACGACCGGCACGGCATCGAGGCCGAGGTGCTGGCCGCCGATCTCTCCGCCGAGGAGGGCATCGCGGCGGTCGAGCGGCGTCTCGGCGACCGCACCCACCCCGTGGACCTGCTGGTCAACAACGCGGGCTTCGGCAACAAGGGCCGCTACCTCGAGGTCTCCATGGCCGACGAGCTCACCATGCTGAAGGTGCACATCGAGGCGGTCCTGCGGCTGACCTCGGCGGCCACCGAGTCGATGCGCTCGCGCGGCCGCGGCGGCGTGATCAACGTGGCCTCGGTGGCGGCGTTCGTGCCGCGCGGCACCTACGGGGCGAGCAAGGCCTGGGTCGTGCAGTTCACGCAGGGCGCGGCGCGGGACCTGGCGGGATCCGGGGTACGGCTGATGGCGCTGTGCCCCGGCTTCGTACGGACCGAGTTCCACCAGCGCGCCGGCATGGGCACGGACAACATCCCCGGCTGGATGTGGCTCGACGCCGACAAGCTGGTGGCCGCGGCCCTGGCGGACCTGGCGCGGGGCAAGACGGTGTCGATCCCCGATCCGCGGTACAAGGCGCTGATGGGCGTGGTGAAGCTGACGCCGCGCGGGCTGCTGGGCGGGGTCTCCTCCCGTACCGGCCGCAAGTACGGGCCGCAGTAACTCGGCAGTAGACCAGCCAAATGGGTTATACCTACCTAAACTGGACGTGTCCCATCCAGCCCGGGAGACGCCATGACATTCGTACAGATAATCGATTACAAGACCAGTCGGCAGGACGACCTCAACCAGCTGCTCGACCGGTACGTCTCGCAGAGCCAGGGCAAGCGCACGGTGACCCACTCCGTCGTGGGCAAGGACCGCGAGGCCGAGAACCACTACGTGGACGTGGTCGAATTCCCCTCGTACGAAGACGCCATGAAGAACTCTCAGCTCCCGGAGACGGACACGATGTTCCGGGAGATGGTGGCCCTCTGCGAGGGGATGCCGACCTTCACCAACCTGGACGTCGTCCGCGACGAGAACCTCAACAAGATGCTCGTGGACAAGGTGTTCCAGGACATCGCGATGGAGGGCAAGCTGAACCTTCTCGACGAGCTGTTCGCCTCCGATTACATCGACCACGACGTCGGCCACGACGAGACCACCATCACCGGACGCAACGTCATGCACGAGGACATGCGGATGTGGCGCGCGGCCTTCGACATGACGTTCGAGACGGTGGCCCAGCTGGCCGAGGGCGACTTCGTCACCACCGTGTGGACCTGGCGCGGCACCCACAAGGGCGAGTTCATGGGGGTCGCACCGACCGGGAAGACCTACGAGATCCCCGGGACCACCACCTTCCGCTGTGCGGACGGCGAGATCACCGAAGGCTGGTGGCACTACGACATCGGACGGCTCATGCGCGAGATGGGCGTGTCCGGGATGCCCGGGTCCTGAGCACGGGTACGGCCGCAGATACGGGGAAGGCCCCGTTCCGCAGATGCGGAACGGGGCCTTCGCTGTGCCGTGGTGCGATCAGTGGCTGTGGCCGTGACCGTGGCCGTGGCCCGCGTCGCCCTCTTCCTCGGCCGGCTTCTCGACGACCAGGGTCTCGGTCGTGAGCAGCAGGGAGGCGATGGAGGCGGCGTTCTCCAGCGCGGAGCGGGTGACCTTCACCGGGTCGATGACGCCGGCCTTGACCAGGTCGCCGTACTCGCCGGTGGCGGCGTTGAAGCCCTGGCCCTTGTCGAGCTCGGCGACCTTCGAGGTGATGACGTAACCCTCGAGACCGGCGTTCTCGGCGATCCAGCGCAGCGGCTCGACGGCGGCGCGGCGCACGACCGCGACACCGGTGGCCTCGTCGCCCGACAGGCCGAGGTTGCCCTCGAGGACCTTGACGGCGTGGACGAGCGCGGAGCCACCGCCGGAGACGATGCCCTCCTCGACCGCGGCGCGGGTCGCCGAGATGGCGTCCTCGAGGCGGTGCTTCTTCTCCTTGAGCTCCACCTCGGTGGCGGCGCCGACCTTGATGACGCAGACGCCGCCGGCGAGCTTCGCCAGGCGCTCCTGCAGCTTTTCGCGGTCCCAGTCCGAGTCGGTGGACTCGATCTCGGCCTTGATCTGGTTGACGCGACCGACGACTTCCTCGTGGCTGCCGCCACCGTCGACGATGGTCGTGTCGTCCTTGGAGATCGTGACGCGGCGGGCGGAGCCCAGTACGTCCAGACCGGCCTGGTCGAGCTTGAGGCCGACCTCCTCGGCGATGACGGTGGCACCGGTGAGGGTGGCCATGTCCTGCAGCATCGCCTTGCGACGGTCACCGAAGCCCGGGGCCTTGACGGCGACCGCGTTGAAGGTGCCGCGGATCTTGTTGACGACGAGGGTGGAGAGCGCCTCGCCCTCGACGTCCTCGGCGATGATCAGCAGCGGCTTCGAGGCGCCGGCCTGGATGACCTTCTCGAGCAGCGGCAGGAGGTCCTGGATGGAGGAGATCTTGCCCTGGTTGATCAGGATGTACGGGTCGTCGAGGACGGCCTCCATGCGCTCCTGGTCGGAGACCATGTACGGCGAGAGGTAGCCCTTGTCGAAGGCCATGCCCTCGGTGAACTCGAGCTCCAGGCCGAAGGCGTTGGACTCCTCGACGGTGATGACACCGTCCTTGCCGACCTTGTCCATCGCCTCGGCGATGAGCTCGCCGACCTGCTGGTCCTGCGCGGAGAGCGCGGCCACGGCGGCGATGTCGGACTTGTCCTCGATCGGGCGGGCGGTCGCGAGGAGCTCCTCGGACACGGCCTTGACCGCGGCGTCGATGCCCTTCTTCAGCGCGGCCGGGGACGCACCCGCGGCGACGTTGCGCAGACCCTCGCGGACCAGCGCCTGGGCCAGCACGGTGGCGGTGGTGGTGCCGTCACCCGCGATGTCGTTGGTCTTGGTCGCCACCTCCTTCACGAGCTGCGCGCCCAGGTTCTCGTACGGGTCATCCAGCTCGACCTCGCGGGCGATGGTGACACCGTCGTTGGTGATGGTGGGGGCGCCGAACTTCTTGTCGATGACGACGTTGCGGCCCTTGGGGCCGATCGTCACCTTCACCGTGTCGGCAAGCTTGTTGACGCCGCGCTCGAGGGCGCGACGGGCGTCCTCGTCGAACTTCAGGATCTTCGGCATGGGAGCGGTTCAGTCCTCTCGTTGCGATCCTCGGCCGCTCACCGCGACCTCCACCGCCTAGAACGAACTACGCCCCTCGCCGCCCGGCATCAGCAGGGTGACCAGGGGCGCAGCTCAAATCAAAACTGGAAGCGAATTACTTCTCGACGATCGCGAGCACGTCGCGAGCCGAGAGGACGAGGTACTCCTCGCCGCTGTACTTCACTTCGGTGCCGCCGTACTTGCTGTACAGCACGATGTCGCCGACGTTGACGTCCAGCGGGAGACGCTGGCCGTCCTCGAAGCGACCCGGGCCCACGGCGAGGACGACGCCCTCCTGGGGCTTCTCCTTCGCGGTGTCCGGGATGACCAGGCCAGAGGCCGTGGTCTGCTCGGCGTCGAGCGGCTGGACCACAATGCGGTCCTCGAGCGGCTTGATGGCAACCTTGGAGCTGGCGGTCGTCACGATCCGACCTCCCCCTTCGGAGATCCGGGGTTAACTGTCTGAGGTGGCGACCAGGTCGATCCGTCGTCGCGGGTGCCGGATCTGCCTGTCGCTGTGTTGGCACTCACCAGTGGCGAGTGCCAGGTGCGAGACTATTCCGGCGATTAGCACTCGGTCAAGCGGAGTGCCAATTCCCGACGGTTGGCGTTGCGCGGAGCGGCCCCCCGAAACCCCCGAAACCCCGGCGCACGGGCGTTCGATCTCATTACTCTCCGGTCATGACCAGGACAAACTCCGGCATGCGCCGGCGGTACGGCATCCCGATCGCGGTCGGCCTCGCGGCCGGGATCTACATGCTGTCGAACGCCGTGCCGCGGCTCGCCGCCCAGGCGGCCGGGGTGGAGGGCGCCTTCCACGCCGCGCGGTGTGCGGAGGAGCGGGACTCGGACGGGGACCTGCACTGGATGTGCGAAGGCTCCTTCGCGGCGGGCAACGGCTCGTTCACGATCCCCCGGGTCGAGGTCGACACCGCGTTCGACACCCGTCCGGACGGACCGCAGCCCGCCTTCGTCCTCGGCCCGTCCGCCGGCACGGCCGTGCGGCCCGGCGTCCTGGTGTGGCTGGGGCCCGGGGCGGTGGGGGTGCTCTCCCTCGCCTTTCCCGTGTGGGCGGCCTGCCGGGTCGTGAAGCGAAGGAACCATGGGGAGGGCATCAACGTCGTAGATGATATGAAGATAAAGCGCCTCATTGCCGAGCAGATCGGGCCGAAGGCCCCTCCGAGCCCGAGCGCACCAGGCGCCGCTTCCCCCTCGCCCTCGCCCTCACCCTCAGTGGGGGCGCAGTCCGCGCCTCCCGTGTCCCCCGCCCCCACGGACGGTGGCGGCATCCCGTGCGCGGACTGAAACCCCTGACGCCGGCGGGTTCGCGCCGCCGCACCGAGGCGCTGCTGCTCGTCCTCGTCGTCGGCATCGCCGTCTTCGGCCACGCCAACGCCGGCCTCGCCATGAACGGCGAGCTGCCGCCCAACCTCACCGGCTTCACGATCAGCATGACGCTGCTCTCGCTGGTCGGGCACCTGGGCATCCGCCGGTTCGCGGCGTACGCGGACCCGCTGATCTTCCCGCTGGCCATGCTGCTGACGGGGCTGGGGCTGGTGCTGATCCACCGGCTCGACCAGGGGTACATCGAGCGGTACAACTCGGACGCGAACGCTCCGGGCCAGCTGATGTGGACGGTGGTCGGCGTCGCCGCGTGCCTCCTGGTGGTGGCGCTGCTGCGCGACCACCGGCTGCTGCAGCGGTTCATCTACCTCACGATGGCCGTCGCGCTGGTGCTGCTGATCGCGCCGGCGTTCTTCGGCGCGGACACGTACGGCGCGAAGCGGTGGATCATCCTGTTCGGGTTCTCGCTGCAGCCCGGCGAGTTCGTGAAGATCATGATCGCGATCTTCTTCGCGGGCTATCTGGTGATCCACCGGGACTCGCTGGCCCTGACGGGCCGCAAGTTCCTCGGCATGCGGATGCCCCCGATGCGCCAGCTGGGGCCGATCATCACGGTGTGGATCGTGTCGATGCTGGTGCTGGTCTTCGAGCGCGACCTGGGTACGTCGCTGATCTTCTTCGGCGTCTTCGTGGTGATGCTGTACGTGGCCACCGAGCGCACCAGCTGGATCGTGTGCGGCCTGTTCATGGCGGCGGCGGGCGCCTTCGCGGTGGGCTCGACGGAGCCGCACGTCAAGGCGCGCGTGGCGGCGTGGCTCGACCCGCTGTCGTACTACTGGGCGACCCCGCCGCCGGGCGTCACCTCGGACCAGTCGGCGCAGGCGCTGTTCAGCTTCGGCACGGGCGGCATGTCCGGCACCGGCCTCGGCATGGGCCACCCGGAGCTGATCAAGTTCGCGGGCCGCAGCGACTTCATCCTGACGACGGTCGGCGAGGAACTCGGCCTGGCCGGGGTCATGGCGGTGCTGATCCTGTACGCGCTCCTCGTGCAGCGGGGGCTCCGGATGGCCCTCGGCGCCCGCGACCCCTTCGGCAAACTGCTGGCGGTGGGCCTGGCCTCGGCGCTGGCCCTCCAGGTCTTCGTGGTCGCCGGCGGCGTCACGGGCCTGATCCCCCTGACGGGCAAGGCCCTGCCGTTCCTGGCCAAGGGCGGCTCGTCCCTCCTGGCCAACTGGATCATGATCGCCCTGCTGCTCCGCATCAGCGACAGCGCGGAACGCCAACGCCAGGCGGACGCGAGGGGCCCGGTGGAAACGACGATCACGCCGGTCGTGTCGGGGGTTCGGGCGGGAGCCCCCTGAGCGGCATCAGGGAGGGTTTGGGGGCTTCCCGGCAGTCTCATCGTCTCCCCGGTTCGGGCCGGTCCCTCAAGGGCGCTCCTCCGTCGCGTCGCTCCGCGATGGCCTCCAGCCATCCTTGACCGACCGTCCCGAACCGGACATACGAAGACTGCCGGGAAGCCCCCAAAAGAACGGCGCGGGGGGGACGGATGGGCACGCGGGGAGATCAGGGATGGGCCGCCCGGTTTCCGGTGGACGCAACAGATCGCTACGCGCTTCTCGGTGACCGCGTCCGGCGGCCGTCTGGGGCTGGTCATAAGCCGCCACAGATCGCTGCGCGCTTTTGGATGCCGGCGTCCGCGGCTGTCTGGGGACGGTGACTTGATGGATCAGCGCCCAGGTCGGCATCAAGCGTCGAAGTCGTACTCCAGGACGTAGGAAGCGGAGTCAAGCGTCATTTCGTTGACCTCGACAGCCCGGCCGCCTTCGGCGAACGCGGTGCGGACGATCTGGATGACCGGGGTGCCCATCGCGAGCGCGAGGCGCTCGGCCTCGGCCGTCGACGGCATGCGGGAGCGGATCTCCTCGCGGAAGTGGACTGGCTTGTGGCCCAGTTCGGCCAGACGCGCGTACGTCCCGCCAGGGCCGGAGTCGACCTGGGTGATCGCGGATTCGGAGACGACGTCGGCGGGCAGATGGGACGTCGCGAACAACACCGGCTTGCCGTCGAGCACGAAGCGGCGGCCGCGCACCCAGACCGGGGTACCGGGCGGGACGCCGAGGGCGTCGGCGACGCGATCGCTCGCCGTCTCTTCGCGTACCTCGATCTGATCGACGACGAGTTCGCGGTCTTCGGTGTCGGCGGACCAGATGGACCGGCCCGAGCCCCACTGCTCCTGCGCCAACCGCTGGACGCCGCGCCGCCGCAAGGGCCTGAAGGCCCGGACGAAGACCCCGGCACCCTTCCGCGCCTCCGTGAGGCCTTCGTTCTGGAGTACGGCGAGGGCCTGACGTGCGGTCATCCGGGCGACGTCGTAGGTGGCCATGAGGTCGTTCTCGCCCGGCAGGCGGTCGCCCGGGCCGTACTCGCCCGCTTGGATAGCCGTCCTCAGCGCATCCGCGATCCGCTGGTACTTCGGCTGACGGGCGCTGCCCTGGCTGGTCATGAACCGATCACTCCTTCTCCTCTCTAGACACCCTAGAGCCCGAGGTGTGCCCCCGCACGTACCAACGTGGGGGCCTATCCAGCAGGGACCAAGGACCTCACATCTCTAGAGATGCATTGACGAATCGAGTCGAATCCGCTGCAATGAAGTCCTCTCTAGAGAGGCTGCTTGAAGTGGTCTCACGACTGAGGAGTGATACCGATGGGTCGGATTCACTGCGCCCGCGACGTACTCGTCATCGACCCCGACGACGCCACCCCGGCGGGGGTGATTGCGGTGCTGGGACACGGCTCGGATCTGCTCGACCGGGCGCTGGCCGGCTGGGAGCGGTTCCTCGTTTCGTTCGAGGGTGTGACCGATGAGTGAGCGCCACGGGTACGTGCCGCATCGGCTCTTGCGCCGCCGTGTCCGCGATGTCGCATCCGGCGCCGAGGGCGAGCTGATGGCCGTGATCAACGAGAACGTCTCGGACTCCGCCGTGCGCGAGCACTGGATGGAGCTGGCCTACATCCGCGGCGCCTCCGGTCGTGAATTCACCACCGCTGTCGGCAACATCGAGTCCGTCGGCACACCGCCCCGCCCGCCCGGGGCGTGACCTAGCCGCCGGTGCGGGAGTCGGAGGCGGCCCGCCATTCGCGGCCGATGCCCCGCATCAGGGCCGGGTACACCCCCAGGTAGCGGAAGGGCTTGATGGCCGCCATGTACGCGGCGCCCAGGAAGCCGTTCGGCTTGACCAGGACGGCCATCTGGCCGCGGTAGCCGCCGGAGCCGTCCGGGACCCAGCCGATGTGCATCACGCCGTGCACGGTCTTGTTGGCCATCTCCGCCACCCACTCGTCGTGCGTCTGGTAGACGGACGTGAACGGGACCGAGTCGAGGTCCGGCCCGCGCGGGCCCTCGCGGAGGTCCGCCGGCAGGCGGTCGCGCAGCGTCGGCACCCGGCCGCCGATGCCGTCGGTGGGCTCGTCCAGGCCGAGCAGTGCCCCGAGCTTCCAGCGGATCGCGAAGAGCATGCGCCCCACCCGTGACGGGGCGGGGTCCCCCTTGCCGTGCGCGAACTGGTGCACGAGCCGCTCGAGGTCGTCGGGGCCGCCCGGCGTCGGGAGCGCCCACACGTCCTCGAGCTGGAAGTCGCCGGCGATCTCGTGGATCCGCCAGGGACGGCCGGTGTGCGCGGTCTTGGGCAGTCTCATCGTCAAGCCCCCGTCTATACGATGCCGTATAGAAGAAGGCTAGCACCCAGATATACGGCGCCGTATAGATCACGGCGGACGTGAGCGGAGACACAGCATGGGCACGACCCGCACGCCGCGCGGCACGTGGATCGAGGAGGGGTTGCGCGCGCTCGCCTCGGGCGGCCCGGAGGCCGTCCGGATCGAGTCGCTGGCGCAAGCACTCGGCGTCAGCAAGGGCGGCTTCTACGGGTACTTCGGCAACCGTGGCGCCCTCCTCACCGAAATGCTCGACACCTGGGAGCGCGACGTCACCGAGGCGGTGATCGAGCAGGTCGAGGGCGCAGGCGGGGACGCCAGGGCGAAGCTGGAGCGATTGTTCGCGATCGCCTCGTCCGGCGCGGACGGGCCGGCGACGGGCGTCGCGGCCGAGCTCGCGATCCGCGACTGGGCCCGGCGCGACGAGGCCGTCGCGCAGCGCCTGCGGCGCGTCGACAACCGGCGCATGGACTACCTGCGCTCGCTGTTCGGCGCGATCTGCACGGACGCGGACGAGGTCGAGGTCCGCTGCATGCTCACCTTCTCCGTGCGGATCGGCGAGTACTTCATCGCCGCCGAGCACAGCGGTCGCAGCCGGGCGGAAATGATGGAGCTGACCAAGAGCTGGCTGCTGCGGTAGCCGGGACTACAGGTAGTCCTCCAGGCGGCCTATGCGGTAGCCCTGGTCCTGGATGCGCTGGAGCATGCGCGTCGTCATCTGGGTCTCCGTCGAGCCCTTGAGCTCTGCGGGGCCGCGGAAGTGGGCCAGGATGATGTCGCCCGGTTTGAGGGCGGATCCCTCGGCGTACTGGAAGTTGCTGATCTGCATCGAGACCCGCCACATCACCAGGGACGAGACTCCGCACTCCGAGGCGGCCCGGAGGGTGTCGTCGTTGTAGTTGCCGAAGGGCGGGCGGAAGAGCGGCGGGCGCTGGCCGAAGCGCTTCTCCAGGCGTTCCTGCTGGCCGCATATCTGGTGCTTCTGCGCCTCGTAGGAGAGCGTCCGCAGGTTCGGGTGCGTCAGGGTGTGGTTGTTTATCGTGCTCCGCGAGCCGTTGTCGCGCAGCTGCTCGAAGTGGCCGTAGTCCGACGAAGCCACGCTGTCCGTCAGGAACATGCTGATCGGCAGCTTCAGGTCGGCCGCCATCTTCAGGAACTCGGGGTCCTTTTCCGCGCCGTCGTCGAAGGTCAGGAAGACGACCTTGTCGTCCGCCGCGACGGGTATTCGGTCTATCACCGGGACCTTGCCCGGGGCCGCCTTCGGGATCTGCGGCTTCTGGGCGGGCTTCGGCGCGTACTGGACGGGGCCCGTCAGCCCCCACTTGCGGTACGCCTCGTCCGAGGGAGCGGATGCGGAGGGCGGGGCAGGGGCCTGCGGAGTCCCCTGCGTCGCCTTCGGCTTGGGCCCCAGCCGCTCCGTGTGGTCCGCGCCGTCCCCGCACCCCGTCAGGGACAGCGCGAGCGCGCCGGCCGCCAGCGATCCGGCTACCAACCGGCGCGCGTGCTTCACAGATAGTCCTCCAGGCGAGCCACGGCGTACCCCTTGTCCGTGACGGTCTTCATGACATGACGGATCATGTCAGGCATCGTGCCCTTCCAGTCCTCCTTGCCCCGGAAATGCGTGAGGATGATGTCACCGGGGTGCAGATCGCGGTCCCATTCGCGGTACTCCAGGCGGTTCGGGAAGGCCTCCGCGTTCCACAGCGGCACCGCCTTGATCCCGCAGGACTTCGCCGCGCGCAGCGTGTCCTGGTTGTAGTTGCCGTACGGCGGCCGGAAGAGGGTCGGGCGCTTGCCGAACTGCTTCTGGATCGTGTCCTGCTGGCCGCAGATCTCCTCGCGCTGCTTCTCGTACGAGAGGCCGGGCATGTAGCGGTGGTTGAGCGTGTGGTTGTTCAGGGTGACGCCGGCGGCCTGCATCTCCTTGAAGTAGGGGTAGTTGTCCTTGACGATGTAGTCGCTGAGGAACGCCGTGTACGGGATCTTCAGCTCCTGCATCATCTTCAGGAACTCGGGGTCCTTCTCCGCGCCGTCGTCGACCGTCAGGAAGACGACCTTGTCCTCCGTGTCGATGGTGGTGAAGACCGGCGGGTACTCCTCCTGGTCCTCCACCTCGAAGCCGTCGCGCGTGGTGAGCTCGGGCTTCTCCTTCGGCGCCGCCGGAGCGGTGAGCGGGGTCTTGACCAGGCCCCACTTCTTCGCCGCCGCGATGCGCGCCTGCTGGGCGGCCTTGGCCTTCTCGGCGGCGCTGAGCGCGCCCGCCGCGCCCGCCTCGGCGCCCTTGGCCGCCTTCGCCTTCTCGGCCCTGTCCGGCGGGCCGGACTCCCCGGAGCCGCACGCCGTGCCGAGCGCGGCTACCAGCAGGGCGGCCGCGGCCACCCCGAACCGGCCGCGCGGACCCGCCGCGTACCGGTGACCCTGTTGCGTCTTATCTTCCTTTTGTCGGACTAGCTGCATAGCTGCGCATCCTGGCACCCGACACGCGGGCTCCCGGGAAGACACCGCGAGCGGAGTCCCACCTTCCACCGGCTGGCCCACACCCGCCGCGCGCCCCCGCGCGTCGCCGACAATGGACCCGTGACCCCCGAAGACTTCGCCGCCCTCCTCACCCCCGAGGGGCGCGCCCTCCTGGACTCGCTCCGCGACTACGACCCCGCCCAGGAGCTGGCCGTCGCCACCCGGCTGCGCCGCGAGCACCCCGCCGGACTGGTCTCCGCCGCGCTCGGGCAGGCCCGGCTCCGGCAGCGCGCGGTCGCGAAGTTCGGCGCCGAGGACGCCTTCCGCATGTACTTCACGCCCGGCGGCGGCGAGATGGCCACCCGGGCGTCCGTGGCCTCGTACCGCGCCGAGCGGCTCGCCGGCCTGGGCGTACGCAGCCTCGCCGACCTGTGCTGCGGCATCGGCGGGGACGCCCTGGCCCTGGCCCGGCTCGGCATCCGGGTGCTGGCGGTCGACCACGACCCGCTGACCGCCGCCGTCGCCCGCGCCAACGCCGAGGTGCTGGGGCTGGCGGACGTGATCGAGGTCCGGGAGGCGGATGTGACGGAGGTGGACACCTCGGGCTACGACGCCGTCTTCATCGACCCGGCCCGGCGCGGGGGACGCGGCCGGATCTTCGACCCGGAGTCCTACTCGCCGCCGCTCTCGTGGGCCGTCGAGACGGCCCGCAGCGCGAAGTACGCCGCCATCAAGATCGCCCCCGGGATCCCGCACGAGGCGGTCCCGGCCGAAGCCGAGGCCGAATGGATCTCCGACCAGGGGGACGTCAAGGAGGCGGTGCTCTGGTTCGGGACCTCGCCGGGGACCGTGCGCGCCACCCTGCTGCCCGGGCCGCGCGCCCTGCGGACCGCCGATCCGCTGCCCGACCCGCAGCCGGGTCCGGTCGGCCGCTGGCTCTACGAGCCCGACGGCGCCGTGATCCGCGCGCACCTCGTGGCCGAGGTCGCCGAACAGCTCGACGGCCGGCTGATCGACCCGACCATCGCGTACATCACCGCCGACGAGCTGCGCGCGACGCCGTACGCGACGGCGTACGAGATCACCGACGTACTGCCCTTCGGGCTGAAGAAGCTCAAGGCCCTGCTGCGCGAGCGCGGGGTGGGCGTCCTGACCGTGAAGAAGCGCGGCTCGGCCATCGAGCCGGAGGAGCTCCGCAAGAAGGTGAAGCCGCAGGGCCCGAACTCGGCGACCGTCTTCCTGACCCGCGTCGCGGGCGCCCCGTCCATGCTGATCGGCGCACCGGCCGTACCGCCTGCGGCGACGCCCGAGCAGTGAGGTGCCGTGCGGCCTGACCCGGTGGCGCCGCTGCCGGGCTAAGGCGAGGGCGAGGGCGAGGGCGAGGAAGGGGGCGAGCGGAACGCGCGTACGGCCCAGCGGTAGTGGGCGGCCGCCTTGGCGAGGCCCAGCAGCCCCGTGATCCACAGGATCTGGCCGATGCCCATGGTGTACGCGATCTCCCCGTACGTCGTGTCTCCCGGGCGGGCCGAGACCGCGGCGGCGAGGGCCACCCACAGCCCGAACGCGCCCAGTACGGACGAGGTCACCAGCCAGGTCAGGCTCCGCCCTGGCGCCCGGACGCGGGCGTCGGCGACCGGATCCCGGTCCGACTCCGCCCAGGCCTGCAGCAGTTGGCGCACCTGCCGGTCCCGCCGAGCGCCCCGGGCGAACCAGAACCCGGCCGGGATCAGCACGCCCGCGCCGAGCACGGCGAGGATGACGCCGTAGAGGTACGAGAACGGGTCGTGCTGCTCGAAGGCCATCCAGGCCATGCCGACGAAGGCCCAGCCGAGCACGAAGACGGCCGCCACGGCCCACAGGAGCAGCAACCGCCCCACGCCCAGGCTGCGCCGGCCCAGATCGCTCAGGAACCGTGCGCGGTCGGCCCGTACGGCGGCCTCGTCCAGCCAGGCGCGCAGGTGCGCGGGCGGCGGCGGAGGCGGCAGGTCGCGGCGAGGCATGCACATGACGATAGCCGCCGGGACCCGCCCGGGCCGGTCGGTCCTAGCCGACTTCGACCGACTCGAAACGCCAGCGGTGCACCGCCCGCGTGATCAAGTCGGCTGCGGGTTCGGGCAGTTCGGGCAGCTCCGCCGAAACCCCCTCGGGCGCCTCCCACCAGGTGATCACCAGCACCCGGTCCTGCGGGGCCCTGAACACCTCGCGGCGCACCGGCTCTCGGGCGAGGATCTGGGCGCGGGCCCACTCCAGCAGTTCGTTGCCCCGGCCGTCGGCGGCCCGGGCTTCCCACATCAGCGCGACGGTGGTCATGAGTAGAGGTTGTCCTTGCTCAGCTCGTGCACGTGGTCGTGGTCGTGGGAGTGTCCGTGTCCGTGTCCGTGGTCGTCGTCGTGGGAGTGTCCGTGGGACGTCCCCGGCACGTGCGGGTCCGTCACCGGCAGCGAGGAGTCCGCCGACAGGTCCCAGTCCGAGGCCGCCCGGTTCCGCTTGACCATCTCCGCGCCCAGCGCGGCCACCATCGCGCCGTTGTCCGTGCACAGCTTCGGCCGCGGCACCCGCAGGATGATCCCCGCGTCGTCGCACCGCTCCTGCGCCAGCGAGCGCAGCCGCGAGTTGGCCGCCACCCCGCCGCCGATCATCAGGTGGTCGACGCCCTCGTCCTTGCACGCCCGGATCGCCTTGCGCGTCAGCACGTCCACCACGGCCTCCTGGAAGGACGCCGCCACATCGCGCACCGGCACCTCCTCGCCCGCGTTCCGCTTCGCCTCGATCCAGCGGGCGACGGACGTCTTCAGACCGGAGAACGAGAAGTCGTACGCCGGGTCGCGCGGCCCCGTCAGCCCGCGCGGGAACGCGATCGCCTTCGGGTCGCCCTCGCGCGCGAGCCGGTCGATGACCGGGCCGCCGGGGAAGCCCAGCTGCAGCACGCGCGCGATCTTGTCGAAGGCCTCGCCGGCCGCGTCGTCGATGGTCGCGCCGAGCGGCCGGACGTCGGAGGTGATGTCGGGGGCCAGCAGCAGCGAGGAGTGCCCGCCCGACACCAGCAGCGCCATGGTCGGCTCCGGCAGCGGCCCGTGCTCCAGCTGGTCCACGCAGATGTGCGAGGCCAGGTGGTTCACGCCGTAGAGCGGCTTGCCCAGCGCGTACGCGTACGCCTTGGCCGCCGAGGTGCCCACCAGCAGCGCCCCCGCGAGGCCCGGCCCGGCCGTGACCGCGATGCCGTCGAGGTCGCGGGCGCTGACCCCGGCCTCCTTCAGGGCGCGTTCGATGGTGGGGACCATCGCCTCCAGGTGGGCGCGGGAGGCCACCTCGGGCACGACCCCGCCGAAGCGCGCGTGCTCGTCGACGCTCGACGCGACCGCGTCCGCGAGCAGGGTCGTGCCGCGGACGATGCCGACGCCGGTCTCGTCGCAGGAGGTCTCGATGCCGAGGACGAGAGGTTCGTCAGCCATTGCTCTCACTGCTCTCAGTTCGTGCTTGTGCGGGGTCGGTCAGTCGCATGACGAGCGCGTCGACGTTGCCGGGCTGGTAGTAGCCCCGCCGGAAGCCGATGGGCTCGAAGCCGAAGCGCTCGTAGAGCTTCTGGGCGCGGGTGTTGTCCACCCGTACCTCCAGCAGCACCTCGGCGCATTCGAACGCGGTGGCGGCGCGCAGCAGGTCGGTCAGGAGCCGGGCGCCGAGCCCGGTCCCCCACTGGTCGCGGGCGGCCGCGATGGTCTGTACGTCGGCCAGGTCGCCGGCGGCGGCCAGCCCGGCGTAGCCCACCAGCCGGCCCGAACCGTCCTCGGCGACGACGTAGCGCCGCGTGGCCTGCGGGCCGCGCGCGTGGGCCAGCTCGGACCAGAACATCGCGGCGGACCAGGCGTCGTCGGGGAACAGCTCGTGCTCCAGCTCCAGCACGGGCTCGATGTCCCACCAGCGCATTTCGCGCAGCGTGTGGGAGGTCACTGCGGGGTGACCACCTTGTAGTTCTTGGGCACCTGCGCGTCGGGCCGGCGCAGGTAGAGCGGGGTCGGGGGCAGGCCCTCGCTGTTTTCGAACGCCAGGCCCGCCGCCAGGCGCTCCGCCGCCAGCGAGACCAGTGCGGCGGCCGACTGGTGCTCGGGCCCGCGCGCGTCGGGGAAGACCTCGGGGTACAGCAGCGCGCCCTGGCCCACCGCCGGGAGCCCCGCGACCTGCTCGGCGATGTCGGCCGGGCGGTCCACGGCGGGCTCGCCGACCCGCGTGCGGGGGTCCTCGTAGCGCGCCCAGTAGACCTCCTTGCGCCGCGCGTCGGTGGCGACGACGAAGGGGCCCTCGATCCCGGCGGCCCCGGCGGCGTAGGCGAGCCCGTCGAGGGTGCACAGGCCGTACACGGGCACGCCCAGCACGGAGGCGAAGGTGGAGGCCGTGACGAGGCCGACGCGCAGCCCGGTGTAGGGGCCGGGGCCGACCCCGACGACGATGCCGGTGACGGCGTCGAGCTTCAGCCCCGCCTCTGCGAGCACCTGGTCCACGGAGGGCAGCAGCAGCTCCCCGTGGCGGCGGGCGTCGACCTGGTTCGACTCGGCGAGGACGGACTCGCCGTCGTGCAGGGCGACGGTGACGGCGGGCGTGGCGGTATCTACAGCGAGCAAGAGCACGCGAACAGCCTACGACTCCCCGGCCCCCGGCCTTTGCGGCCGGTTGCGGAGCGGGCCTGCTGCTACCTTTCGATCAGGCATCAGGCAGCGCGGAGAGGTGGAGCAAGGTGGCACGCAGCAGCTCGGGAATCGTGGCCGGGCTCACCGCCGCGGCACTCGCCGCGATCGGCTTCCTCGGCTACCAGGCGTCCGCCACCGCTCCCGAGCGGCCTCCGAAGGCCGCCGCGCAGGAGCCGGCTCCGGTCCCCAGCCCGGCCGCGGGCAAGCAGGACCCGTCGAAGCCGGTCCCGGTGCCGGAGGGCTCGGGCACCGGGGTGCGCGTCGTGTACTCGGTGGGCCAGAAGCGGGTGTGGCTGGTGGGCGACGCCGGTCAGGAGCCCAAGTCGTTCTCGGTGATGCCGAGCACGGTGCACCCCAAGGCGGGCAGCTACCTGGTGAGCTCGCGCTCGGGCGCGGTCACCGGCTCGGACGAGGTGCCGATCGAGCACGTCGTGCGGTTCACGAGCGTGGACGGCGTGGTGATCGGCTTCAGCGCCCGCGCGGACGGCGCGACGCCGGAGCCCGACCCGAACCGGAAGACCGGCGGCATCCGCATGACGAAGGCCGACGGCGACGCGATGTGGGCTTTCGCGACGATCAACTCGAAGGTCGTCGTCGTTCCCTGACGCCCTGACGCCCCGGCGCAGACCACCCGTACGTGCGACGGGGGCCGCGCCCCCGGGTAGACCCTAGGCCGCTTCGGACTCCGGAGCGGCCTGTTCGCGTACGCCGTCCTCCGCTCCCCCCTCGGCCGGCACGCGCACGAGGGCGGGCGGCGTCGAGACGGCGCTGGCGGCCGCGCCCGCGGCGAGCAGCGCCCCCATGGACACGGCGGACGGCCGGGGCTCGCGCTGCACTCCTGCTGGTGCCGACATGGCTGCCTCCTGAACCCCGGGACGCCGAACTTAGGCATGCCTAAGAAACTCTCGGTACCATGTCACCACGCGCCCCGCCGCGGGCGCAATATCTTGCCGACGAGTTGTCGGTACCTCGTGGGTTCCTACGTCCTCGCGCGCTACTCCGAGAGCGCCCCGGCCAGGGCGTCCAGCCCGGCCCCCTCGGCCCAGCGCGCCCCGATCCCGCGCACCGACACCTCCCGTACGTCGTCCAGGACCTCCTCGTGGCCGACCGCCCGGCCGATCACCACGTGCAGCCGGTCGTCGGAGAGCTCCTCCACCTTGCCGTCGCCCCATTCCACGACGACCACGGACTCGGGCAGCGAGACGTCGAGGTCCAGGTCCTCCATCTCGTCCAGCCCGCCGCCCAGCCGGTACGCGTCCACGTGCACCAGCGCCGGCCCGCCGGTCAGCGAGGGGTGTACGCGGGCGATCACGAAGGTCGGCGAGGTCACGGCCCCGCGCACGCCCAGCCCCTCGCCGAGCCCGCGGGTCAGCGTGGTCTTGCCCGCGCCGAGCTCGCCGGTCAGCAGGACGAGGTCGCCCGGGCGCAGCAGGCCGGCGAGCCTGCGGCCCAGCTCCCGCATGGCGTCGGGGGAGTCGATGGTGAGCCGGGTCTCGGATCCGGCGCCGGCCTCAGGTGCCGGTGCCTGGCTGCGCTGTGCTTCCAGCGGTACTTCTTCCATGCCCGCCAACGTTAGTCGCTGCGAGGGCGGGGACCGCCCCGGTGCGCGCCAGCAGCTCGGTCACCAGCCGCGTCACCGTCTCCGGGCGTTCCAGCATCATCAGGTGCCCGGTGGACTCCAGGATCACCAGCTCGGCGTCCGGCAGGGCCTCCTTGACGGCCATGCTGTGTCCGGGCGGGGTGATCATGTCGCTGTCCCCGGCGACGACGGTGACGGGGATGTCCGCGAACCGCTCGAGGGCCGCGGTCTTGTCGTGGGTCTGGAAGGCCGGGTAGAACTCGGCGACCACGTCGATCGGGGTGGCCTCGATGAGCCGCTCCGCGAAGCGCGCGACGCCCGGGTCCACGTCGCGGGAGCCGAACGAGTACATCTTGATCATGCCCGCGAAGAGGTCGGCGGTGGCCCGGCGGCCCTTCTCGACCAGTTCCACCTGCGAGCCGAGCGCCTTGAGCACGCCCGGCAGGAGCCGGCGTACGGCGCCCAGTCCGACGGACGGCAGCCCGTACGTCACCTCGTCGAGGCGGCCGCTGGAGGTGCCGACCAGGGCGACGCCGACGACGCGGTCGCGCACGAGGTCGGGGAACTGCTCCGCGAATCCCATGATGGTCATTCCGCCCATCGAGTGACCCACCAGGATCAGCGGGCCCTCGGGGGCGGCGGCGTCGATGACGGCCTTCAGGTCGCGGCCGAGCTGATCGATGGTGACCGGCTCGCCGTCCGCCTGGGCCAGGCCGCGGGCGCTGCGGCCGTGGCTGCGCTGGTCCCAGTAGACGGTACGGACCACTCCGCGCAGCGCGGCGCGCTGGAAGTGCCAGGAGTCCTGGCCGAGGCAGTAGCCGTGGCAGAAGACGACGGTCGCCCCGGGCGCGGGCTTGCGGCGCAGCCGGGACCGCGGCCGCTTGGTCTCCTCGGGGAGCTCGTCGACCTCGTAGTACAGCTCGGTGGCGTCCTCGGCCCGGCAGGTGCCCTGCGTGCCGCGCAGCGAGCCGTAGTCGCCGGCGACGTCGAGGGCCAGGCGCGCCTCGCGGCGCATGCCGCGCCCGACGGTGATCCGTTCGACGGCGACACCGGCCGCCGCGCCCGCCGCTATCACGCCGATGGCAGCGCCGGCCCAGCCGGCCTTGCGCCAGTTCTCGCTCACGCCGCCGCCCTCACTCCGCTCAGGCGCCCAGGTACACCCGGGGCACGCGCCCTCCGATACGGGTGACGATCTCATACGCGATGGTGTGCGCCGCTTGAGCCCAGTCCTCGGCGGTCGGCTCGCCGCGCTCCGCGTCCCCGAAGATGACGGCCTCGTCGCCGGCTTCCGCGCGGTCGCCGTCCAGGTCGACCACGAACTGGTCCATCGCGACACGCCCGGCGACGCGGCGGATCTTGCCGCCGACCAGCACCGGGCCGCGCCCGGAGGCGTGCCGCGGGATGCCGTCGGCGTAACCGGCCGGGACCAGCGCGAGGGTGGTCTCGGTCTCGGTGAGGTAGTGGTGCCCGTAGCTCACGCCGTGCCCGGCCGGGACCGTCTTGACCAGCGCGAGGGAGGCTTTGAGGGCCATGGCGGGCCGCAGGCCGAGCTGGGCCGGGGTGCCGAGTTCGGGCGCGGGCGAGACCCCGTAGACGGCCAGCCCGCAGCGCACCAGGTCGAAGTGGGACTCGGGCAGGGTGAGCGTCGCGGGCGAGTTGGCGATGTGCCGGACCTCGGGCTCCACGCCCTCCTTCTCGGCGTACGCGAGCATGTCGCGGAAGGCGCTGAGCTGGAGCTGGATGGACGGGTGACCGGGCTCGTCGGCGCAGGCGAAGTGCGACCAGAGGCCGGTGACCTTGACGCTTCCCTCGGCCTCGGCGGCGACGGCGGCCCCGACCAGCTCCGCCCAGTCGGCGGGCTGGCAGCCGTTGCGGCCGAGGCCGGTGTCGGCCTTGAGCTGGATGCGGGCGGTGCGGCCGGCGGCGCGGGCGGCGGCCCGTACCTCGTCCAGGGCCCACATCCCGCTGACGGACACGTCGATGCCGGCCTCGACGGCCTCCCGCCAGGGCCCGCCGGGGGTCCACAGCCAGCACATGACCCGGCCTTCGACGCCGGCGGCGCGCAGCGCGAGCGCCTCCTCGGGCGTGGCGGTCCCGATCCAGGTGGCACCGGCCTCCTGGGCGGCCTTGGCGCAGGCCAGGGCTCCGTGCCCGTAGGCGTCCGCCTTGACGACGGCCATCAGCCCGGCCCGGGGCGCCCGCTCGCGCAACGCGCGCACGTTCGCCCGTACGGCGTCCAGATCGATCTCGGCGTACACGCGCGTCGGTGTCTCGTTCATCCCGCACAGTCTCTCAGACGGCCCCGGTCCGGCTCCGCTGCTGGGCGGAGCCCCCGGCGGCGGAGCCGCACCCGATTACGGGCGGCGGGCCTCGCGCCACGCATCCGGCAAGGCGGCGGCCACGTCGTGGGCCAGCAGCGGCCCGCCGGTGCGCCTGGCCGCCAGGCCGTGGAGGTACGCCGCCACGGAACCGGCATCGCGGCAGGACAGCCCGGCCGCCAGCAGGGACCCGGCCAGACCCGACAGCACGTCACCGCTCCCCGCCGTGGCCAGCCACGGCGTGCCCGTCGGGTTCACCCGTACCGGCGATCCCCCGCCGGAGGCGACCAGGGTCGTCGAGCCCTTCAGCAGCACCGCCGCCCCGTACCGCTCCGCCAGCTTCCGTACGGCCCCCAGCCGCCCGGCCTCCACCGACTCCCGCGGAACCCCCAGCAGCGCCGCGGCCTCCCCCGCGTGCGGGGTCAGCAGGGTCGGGGCCGTCCGCACCCGCAGCACACCGGTGTCCAGCCCGCGCAGCCCGTCCGCGTCCACCAGCACCGGCACGTCCTGCGCCAGCAGCCCCGCGACCTCGCCGCCGCGCCCCTCGCCCAGCCCCGGCCCGACCACCCACGCCTGCACCCGGCCGGGACCGATCAGCGTCTCGGGGTACCGCGCGAGCACGGCCTCCGCCGCCGGCCCCACGTACCGCACCGCGCCCGCGCCGCCCCGCAGCGCCCCCGCCACTGCCAGTACGGCCGCTCCCGGGTACTGCAGGGACCCTGCGGCGATCCCGACGACGCCCCGCCGGTACTTGTCGCTCGACGCCGTCGGCACCGGCAGCAGCGCCGCGACGTCGGAGTGCTGCAGGGCTTCCGCGGCGGGGCGGCCGGGCAGCTCCAGGCCGATGTCCACCCGGTGCACCACTCCGGCCCGCGAGGCCCCCGGATCGATGAGCAGGCCCGGCTTGTACGCCCCGAAGGTGACCGTCACATCGGCGCTGACCGCCGGCCCCGACACCTCCCCGGTGTCCGCGTCCACCCCGCTCGGCAGGTCCACGGCGACCACCGGGACGCCCGGCGGAATCCGCTCCGCCAGCGCTGCCGCGGCCGGCCGCAGCCCGCCGCGGCCGCCGATCCCCAGCAGCCCGTCCACCACGAGGTCCGCCCGCTGCGGAACGGCCGCCTCCACCCGCCCCCCGGCGGCCCGCAGCGCGGCGAGCCCGCCCGCGTGCATCCGGCCGGGGTCCATCGGCACCGCCGTCACCCCGGCCCCGCGCCGGGCGAGCCGCGCTCCGGCGTAGAGCGCGTCGCCGCCGTTGTCGCCGGGCCCGACCAGCAGCACGATCCGGGACCCGTACACCCGTCCCGGCAGCCCCGCGCAGACGGCGGCCAGCCCGGCCGCCGCCCGCTGCATCAGGGCGCCTTCGGGCAGCCGTGCCATCAGCTCCCGCTCGGCGGCCCGTACGGTCTCCACGCTGTAAGCAGTACGCATGGCACCACCCTGCCCCAGGAGACCCCGCCGAGACGGCTATCCCTCGGCGATCACCACGGCCGACGCGACACCGGCGTCGTGGCTCAGCGAGATGTGCCAGGACTTCACGCCCAGCACCCGCGCCCGGTCCTCGACCGTGCCGGACACCCGCAGGCGGGGCTGCCCGGAGTCCTCCACGTACACCTCGGCGTCGGTCCACAGCAGCCCGCCGGGCGCGCCGAGCGCCTTGGCCAGGGCTTCCTTGGCCGCGAACCGGGCGGCGAGCGAGGCGATCCCGCGCCGCTCACCGCTCGGCAGCGTCAACTCGGTGTCGAGGAAGAGCCGCTGCGCCATGTTCGGCGTCCGCTCCAGCGCCGCGCCGAACCGCTCGATCTCCGCGACGTCGATCCCCACGCCGATAATCACAACGACAACCTCATCTACTCCACCGTCACCACTGCGCCCCATGGTCGGCGACCTGTTCCGCTCGCTTCGCTCACTCCACAGTCACCGACTTCGCGAGGTTACGCGGCTGGTCCACCTCGTTCCCGCGCGCCGTCGCCAGCTCGCACGCGAAGACCTGCAACGGCACCGCCGCCACCAGCGGCTGGAGCAGCGTCGGCGTGGCCGGGATCCGGATCAGGTGGTCGGCGTACGGGACGACCGCCTCGTCGCCCTCCTCCGCGATGACGATGGTCCGTGCCCCGCGCGCCCGGATCTCCTGGATGTTCGACACGATCTTGTCGTGGAGCACCGACCGCCCGCGCGGCGACGGGACGACCACCACCACCGGCAGGTCCTGCTCGATCAGCGCGATCGGCCCGTGCTTGAGCTCGCCCGCCGCGAAGCCCTCGGCGTGCATGTACGCCAGCTCCTTGAGCTTGAGCGCGCCCTCCAGCGCCACCGGGTACCCGACGTGCCGGCCCAGGAACAGGACGGTGTTCTTGTCGGCGAGGGACCGCGCGAGCTCCCGTACCGGCTCCATCGTCTCCAGTACGGTGTCCACCGCCGCCGCGATGTCCGACAGCTCCCGGATCACCGCCTGGATCTCGTCGCCCCACTTGGTGCCCCGTACCTGCCCGAGGTACAGCGCCACGAGGTAGCAGGCCACGAGCTGCGTCAGGAACGCCTTCGTGGAGGCCACCGCCACCTCCGGGCCCGCATGCGTGTAGAGCACCGCATCCGACTCCCGCGGAATGGTCGACCCGTTCGTATTGCAGATGGCCAGCACCTTGGCGCCCTGCTCGCGCGCGTGCCGCAGCGCCATCAGGGTGTCCATGGTCTCGCCGGACTGCGAGATCGCGACCACCAGCGTCCGCTGGTCCAGGATCGGGTCGCGGTAGCGGAATTCGCTGGCCAGCTCCGTCTCGCACGGGATGCGGGTCCAGTGCTCGATGGCCAGCTTCGCGATCATGCCCGCGTGGTACGCCGTACCGCACGCCACGATCACGACCTTGTCGACCTCCCTGAGCACCGAGGCGGGGATGCGCACCTCGTCCAGGGTCAGCGAACCGCTCGCGTCGATCCTGCCCAGGAGGGTGTCGGCGACAGCCTTCGGCTGCTCGGCGATCTCCTTGAGCATGAAGTAGTCATAACCCCCCTTCTCGGCCGCCGAGGCGTCCCAGTCCACGTGGTACGCCCGCACGGTGGCGATCGACCCGTCGAAGTTGGTCACCGTCACCCCGTCGCGGCGGAGCTCGACGACCTGGTCCTGCCCCAGCTCGATCGCGGCCCGGGTGTGGGCGATGAACGCGGCCACGTCCGAGGCGAGGAAGTTCTCCCCCTCCCCAACGCCCACCACCAGGGGCGAGTTCCGGCGCGCGCCGACCACCACGTCCGGCGCGTCGGCGTGCACCGCGACGAGCGTGAAGGCGCCCTCCAGCCGCCGGCACACCTGCCGCATCGCGGCCGCCAGGTCTCCGCCGGCCGCGTACTCCTCGGCGAGCAGGTGCGCCACCACTTCGGTGTCCGTCTCGGACTCCAGCCGGTGCCCGCGCTCGGCGAGTTCGGCGCGCAGCACGGCGAAGTTCTCGATGATGCCGTTGTGCACGACCGCCACCCGCCCGGAGTTGTCCAGGTGGGGATGGGCGTTGACGTCGGTCGGCCCGCCGTGGGTGGCCCACCGGGTGTGCCCCAGCCCGGTGGAGCCGGCCGGCAGCGGGTTGCCGACGAGCTCCTTCTCCAGATTGACGAGCTTGCCGGCCTTCTTGGCGGCGGCCAGTTCCCCGTCGGAGAGCACGGCGACGCCCGCCGAGTCGTAGCCGCGGTACTCCAGTCGCTTGAGTCCGGCGATGACCACATCGAGCGCCGACTGCGCTCCCACGTAACCCACGATTCCGCACATAGGGCCGCAGCGTACGCCGAAGTCGAGCTCCTGCCCCGTACCCGGACGAGAAGAACCCCGCCCCGGCGAATGTGCCGGAGCGGGGTTGACGCCCGATCCTCGGGCGGGGGGTCAGCCGAGCTTCTTGACCTGCGCGTCCACAACGGCCTTCGGCTGCTCGGCGACGCCGGCCAGGCTCAGCGCGGAGAAGGTCGCGAGGGTGTTGCCCTTGCGCACGACCACGAGCTCCATCGTGATCTTGGTACCGTCCGAGTCGCCCACCACCGTGTAGGCGAGGGCCGCGTCGCCGGCGGTGACGGGGGCACCCGGGGCCACCTTCTCGATCTTGAGCGACTCGCCGTCCTGGCTGCCGGTGTAGCCGCCGGCGCAGGCCGTACCGGCGGTCTTGAGGGTGGCGAAGGCCTCTTCGGCGCCCTTGCCCTCGTACGAGGCCAGGCTGACGGAGGTGGCGGTGCTGCCCAGGGCCGCCAATGCGGCCTTCGCCTTCTCTTCGGCGCTGGCGTTCGCCGCGGGCTCCTTGGGCTTGGCGACGGCCTTGGTGCCGGCCTTGCCGGCAGCGGTGCCGACCGGGGCCATGGACTGCGCCTTGACCAGCGGCTGGCACTCGGGCTTGTCACTGGTGGCAGTGCCCGCGGCCGCGGTCTCGGCCGGGGTGGCCGGCTTGATCACGTGCTCGGGCAGGTCGGCCTGGGCCACGAGCAGGCCGGCCAGCTCGGCGTCCGTCTTCGCCTTCGCGGCGGGCGCGGCGGAGGTCGCCGGAGCACCGGTGGACGGCTTGGCGTCCGTGTTCCCGCCCTTGTCGGAACCACACGCGGTGACCAGCAGGGACAGGGACACCGCGGACGCGGTCAGGACGGTACGACGGACAAGAGCGGTACGCACGAAGGATCTCCCCCAAAGACGATAAGAACCAGCAATGTACTGGCAAGAACGATCACCCGATCGGGATTTTGCGCCCCCGGTGACCGATCGTGACCGGCATGAGACCCCAAGATCCTCGAATCGGTACGGCCCCGGCGCAACCGTGCCGCGAGCCCCAGGCCACGTGACCGACCACACCACCCATAACCGAGCCGGAGCGCCGACAATGGCGGTGTGATCACTTCGCCGCCACGAAGCAGCACGCCGGACAGCGCGACGGAGCGCACCGGCCCGGACGGGCCCCCCTCCCGTCCCTCCCACCGCCGGGGCCCCGACGCCTCGCCGTACGTCGACCTCACCCGCGCCGAGTGGAGCGCCCTGCGCGAGCGGACCCCGCTGCCGCTCACCGCCGACGAGGTCGAGCGGCTGCGCGGCCTGGGCGACGTCATCGACCTCGACGAGGTCCGCGACGTCTACCTGCCGCTCTCCCGCCTCCTGAACCTGTACGTCGGCGCCACCAGCAATCTCCGGGGCACCCTCAACACCTTCCTCGGCGACGCGGGCAACGGCCACGGCGCCCAGCAGGGCACCCCCTTCGTCATAGGGGTCGCCGGCTCGGTCGCCGTCGGCAAGTCCACCGTGGCCCGCCTGCTCCAGGCCCTGCTGGCGCGCTGGCCCGAGCACCCGCGCGTGGAGCTGGTCACCACCGACGGGTTCCTCTACCCGATGAAGGAGCTCCAGCGGCGCGGGCTCACCTCCCGCAAGGGCTTCCCGGAGTCGTACGACCGCCGCGCGCTCACCCGGTTCGTGGCCGACATCAAGGCCGGCAAGGACGAGGTCCGGGCCCCGGTCTACTCGCACCTGATCTACGACATCGTGCCGGGCGAGGAGCTCGTCGTCCGCCGCCCGGACATCCTCATCGTCGAGGGCCTCAACGTGCTCCAGCCGGCCCTCCCCGGGACGGACGGCCGCACCCGCGTCGCCCTCGCCGACTACTTCGACTTCAGCGTGTACGTGGACGCGCGCCCCGAGGACATCGAGCGCTGGTACCTGGGCCGCTTCCGGAAGCTGCGCGAGACCGCCTTCCAGAATCCTTTCTCCTACTTCCGCAAGTACACCCAGGTCTCCGAGGAGGAGGCCATGGAGTACGCGCAGACGATGTGGCGGACCATCAACAAGCCCAATCTGCTGGAGAACGTGGCGCCCACCCGCGGCCGGGCCAACCTCGTCATCCGCAAGGGACCGGACCACAAGGTGCAGAAGTTGAGCCTCCGCAAGCTCTGAACACGGACGGGGCGTCAGGTCCGCATTAGGGTGCGGGCATGCTGCATCTGCGGATGATCATCCCGCCTCACCTGACGGACCACGTGGTGGAGCTGATCGGCCAGACGGTCGGTACCACCCATCTGGTCGTGCTGAACGGCGCCGCCCGCGACCCCCAGGGCGATCTGGTGCTGTGCGACGTCGCGCGCGAGTCGGCCGACGAGCTGCTGCAGGAGATGCGCTCGCTCGGCATCGACCAGACCGGGTCGATCGCCGTCGAGAACATCGACCTGTCGATCTCCAAACGCGCCGACGACGCGGAGGAGGAGGCGCCGGGCGAGGCCGCCGACGCGGTGATCTGGGAGCAGCTCGCCGAGTCGACGCACGAGGAGTCCACCCTCACGATCACGTACGCCGTCTTCCTGATGGTGGCGACGATGATCGCGGCCTGCGGTGTGGCCCTGGACAACGCGATCCTGATCGTGGGCGCCATGGCGGTCGGCCCGGAGTTCGGCCCGCTCGCCGGCATCTGCACGGGCGTGGTGCAGCGGGAGCCGAAGCTCGCCGGGCGTTCGCTGTTCGCGCTGCTGGTCGGCTTCGTGGCGGCGATCGTGGCGACGACGGTCTTCAGCCTGGTGATGGACGCGCTCGGCCAGTTCCACCAGGGGATGCTCGACAACCCCCGGCCGAACACCAGCTTCATCTGGCAGCCCGACCCGTTCTCGTTCGTCGTGGCGCTGCTCGCCGGCGTGGCCGGGATGCTCTCGCTGACCTCGGCGAAGGCCGGTGCGCTGGTCGGCGTGGCGATCTCCGTCACCACCGTTCCGGCGGCCGCCAACGCCGCCGTGGCCCTCAGCTACGGGGAGTTCGCCCAGATGTGGGGTTCGGCGGAGCAGCTGCTGCTGAACCTGCTCGGCATCATCCTGGCCGGCACGCTCACCCTCGTCGCCTGGAAGCTGCTGTGGCGCACCCAGCAGGGCCGGATGATCCGGAAGCCGGGTACGCCACCTCGGGCGTACTAGCCGAGCGCCGACTTCACGGCGTCCGCGAGCCGGCCGGCGACCGAGCGGGCCTGCTCGATGTCGGCGGCCTCCACCATCACCCGTACGAGCGGCTCCGTGCCGGACGGACGCAGCAGCACCCGGCCGGTGGAGCCCAGCTCGCGCTCGGCGTCGGACACGGCCGCGGCCAGCTCGCCGGAGGTCGCGACGCGGGACCTGTCCACGTCGGGGACGTTGATCAGCACCTGCGGCAGCCGCTGCATGACGCCGGCCAGTTCCGCCAGGGACCTGCCGGTGGCCGCGACCCGCGCCGCCAGCAGCAGGCCGGTCAGCGTGCCGTCGCCGGTCGTCGCGTGGTCGAGGATGATCACGTGGCCGGACTGCTCGCCGCCCAGCGCGTAGCCGTGCTCCTTCATCGACTCCAGGACGTACCGGTCGCCGACCCCGGTCTGCACGACCTGGATGCCCTCGCCCTCCATGGCCAGCTTGAAGCCCAGGTTGGACATCACGGTGCCGACCACGGTGTCGCCGCGCAGCTGCCCCGCCTCGCGCATGGCCAGCGCCAGCACGGCGAGGATCTGGTCGCCGTCGACCTCCGCGCCGGTGCCGTCCACGGCCAGGCAGCGGTCGGCGTCACCGTCGTGCGCGATGCCGAAGTCGGCGCCGTGCTCGATGACGGCCGCCTTGAGCAGGCCGAGGTGGGTGGAGCCGCAGCCGTCGTTGATGTTCAGGCCGTCGGGCTCGGCGCCGATCGTGACGATCTCGGCGCCGGCCCGGGCGAAGGCCTCGGGCGACACGTACGCGGCCGCGCCGTGCGCCTCGTCCAGGACGACCTTCAGGCCGTCGAGGCGGTTGGGGAGGACACCGATCAGGTGGGCGACGTACTTCTCGAAGCCCTCGGTGTAGTCGGAGATGCGGCCGACGCCGGAGCCGGTCGGCCGGTCCCAGGGGGCGCCCGTGCGGTGCTCCTCGTAGACGGACTCGATGCGGTCCTCCAGCTCGTCGGCGAGCTTGTGGCCGCCGCGCGCGAAGAACTTGATGCCGTTGTCGGGCATGGCGTTGTGGCTGGCCGAGAGCATCACGCCGAGGTCGGCACCCAGCGCACCGGTGAGATACGCCACCGCCGGGGTGGGCAGCACACCGACGCGCAGGACGTCCACGCCCGCGCTCGCGAGGCCGGCCACGACCGCCGCCTCGAGGAATTCGCCGGAGGCCCGGGGGTCCCGGCCGACCACGGCCGTCGGCCGGTGGCCCGCGAAGGTACCCGCCTCGCCCAGTACGTGGGCAGCCGCCACGGAGAGGCCGAGCGCGAGCTCCGCCGTCAGATCCGCGTTGGCAACGCCGCGTACACCGTCCGTCCCGAAGAGTCGTCCCACTGTTGTCCTCCCGAGTTTCTGCATCGCTTTGTGACCGCATGTGACAGGTATTTGCCGCTTGTGGCGGTAAACGAACCGCCCCGACAGCACGGAGAGTGCTGCCGGGGCGGTTTCGTTGCAGAACAGCAGGCGCAGATTAACGCTTGCTGTACTGCGGAGCCTTACGGGCCTTCTTGAGACCGGCCTTCTTGCGCTCGACCGCACGGTCGTCGCGGGAGAGGAAGCCGGCCTTCTTCAGCGCCGGGCGGTTGTTGTCCACGTCCGCCTCGTTCAGCGCACGGGCCACACCGAGGCGCAGGGCGCCGGCCTGGCCGGAGACGCCGCCACCCGCGATGCGGGCGATGATGTCGTAGCGGTTGTCCAGCTCGAGGAGCTTGAACGGCTCGTTGACTTCCTGCTGGTGCACCTTGTTGGGGAAGTAGTCCTCAAGGGTGCGACCGTTGATCTTCCACTTGCCGGTGCCCGGAACGATCCGGACGCGGGCGATGGCGTTCTTGCGACGGCCCAGGCCGGCGGCCGGCTGGGGGTCGCCGAAGCGACCGGCAAGGGACTCGGAGGTGTAGTCGCCCTCGACGACGACCTCGGACTCGCTGGTGTACTCCTCGACGTTGCCCTCGAACTCGTCGACGGGGGTCGTCTCGGCGGTGGTCTCGGCCACGATGCTCCTCAGAATTTTCTACGTCTTAGGGGGTGGCCGGAACTACTGCGCGACCTGGGTGATCTCGAACGGCACCGGCTGCTGGGCAGCGTGGGGGTGCTGGTCGCCCGAGTAGACCTTCAGCTTCGAGAGCATCTGACGGCCCAGGGTGTTCTTGGGGAGCATGCCCTTGACGGCCTTCTCGACGGCCTTCTCCGGGTTGTTCGCCAGGAGGTCGTCGTAACGCACGGAGCGCAGACCACCCGGGAAGCCGGAGTGGCGGTACGCCATCTTCTGGGTCGCCTTGTTGCCGGACAGGTGAACCTTGTCGGCGTTGACGATGATGACGAAGTCGCCCATGTCCATGTGGGGGGCGTAAGTCGGCTTGTGCTTGCCCCGCAGGAGGGCAGCGGCCTGGGTCGCCAGACGGCCGAGGACAACGTCCTGGGCGTCGATGACGAGCCACTGGCGCGAGATGTCGCCGGGCTTGGGGCTGAACGTACGCACGCGTATGCCTTCGCTTCTTCAGTGGTGGTATCCCAAGGGCGCAAGCCCCACGGGAAGGTCCTGACAGGGTCACCACGGACGATCACGACAGCCCTCGTTCACATCGGGGACGCAACCCGCGTGAACTGCTGGTCATCGGTCCGGTGGACCGGCGCAAGGCCTTTCACGTGAGAATGAGAAAGCCAATACGCATAACAAACCAGCAGGATACCCAAGCAGACCCGTACGGGTCAAAACGCGGTCCGCGATGCCGATTCTGCTGGCGTCGCGGCGCACTCCGGTTCGGTCCTGGGTGGGGACCCCGCAGTTGTTACGGGCTCTAGAGTAACCCGACCCGAGCGCAGTGCACGACGCGCCAGCAGAATCGCGAGCCCGCACAGGGTGGCGCAGTCCTTGAAGGCGCGCCGCTTGTGGGCCAGCTCCGAGGGCCACGGGACCAGGGCCACCTGGGGCGTCAGGGCCAGCCAGAACCAGGGCGAGCGGGGCATCGAGCCGGGCCGCACCCCCGAGGCCAGCAGCAGCGGCAGCACCACCAGCAGGTAGTGGTCGAAGGAGGGCCGCGAGACCAGGAACGCGGCGAGCATCACCATGCAGGCCGTCTCCGCGAGCCGCAACTCTTCCCCGTCCGTCTCGTCGCGCCCCCCGCCGCCTCCGGCGGACTCGGGCCGGCGCCACCGCGTCCAGGCCGCCCACAGCCCCGCCCCGGCCCCCGCGAAGGCCACCGCCACCGCCAGCGGCTCCGGCACCCCCAGCCGCGGCAGCACCGCGATCGGCGAGGCGTCCCACGGCAGCGCGTACGCGTCCTGCCCCTGGAGCAGGAACGGCAGGGTCTTGGTGAAGAACAGCGACGGGCTCGGCATCAGCAGCGCGCCCGCCAGCGAGAGCCCCAGCGGCACGAGCACGGCCGCGGCCAGCCCCCGCCACCGCCGGGCGAACACGAAGAGCAGCCCGACCGGCACCAGCATCGGCTTGCAGGCGATGGCCAGCCCGATCACCAGTCCGGCCGCCCCCCAGTGCCGCCGGTGCGCGAGCAGCAGCGCCACCGGCAGCGCGGCGGCCGAGATCGCCGTCCAGTTGCCGATCAGCACGAGGTTCACGTACGGCTTGTAGGCCAGGGCCAGCACCGGGAACCCGACGACCGCGAAGCGCGAGCGCAGCGGCACCGAGAACATCCGCAGCGCGGCCAGCCAGCCGATGCCCAGCAGCCCGGACATCGCGACGGGCAGGCACCAGCGCAGCACCGTCGTCGGCAGCAGCGCCTCCGGAACCGCCATGAGCACGGCGCTCGGCAGGTACAGGAAGCGCTTGTCCTCGTACGGGGACCCGCCCGCCAGCAGCGTCTCGGCCGCCTTGACCACGAAGGCGTTGTCGGAGCCCCAGTTCTCCCGCAGGCTCGTGGAGACGCAGATCCCCAGGACCACCGCGAGGGAGACGAGCTGCCAGGGCCTGGAGGCCGGCCGCAGCAGCCAGTCGATCAGCCGGTTTCCGGAGCTGTGGTTCTCCCACTTCATGAGCCAGATGCTAGGCCGCAGGCCCACTACGCCCCTCCCCCACTCCGGCCGGGGGGTCTCCCCCTAGCGCTTGCGTTCGACTCTACGTTCGTCCCACACGGGCTCCCGAGACACCGTCCCCACCGCCGCCCTCGCACCCTTCGGCCCCAGGGGGCCTCAGGGGCTTCGGCCGGCTGCGCCGGACTCCGTCCGTCGAACGCGGCGGCCAGACCTCAGCGCCGGCGCTCCACGCGACGTTCGTCCCACACGGGCTCCCGAGTCTCCCGCACCACACCGTCCGAACCGAAGACCAGGTAGCGGTCAAACGTGCGGGCGAACCAGCGGTCGTGCGTGACGCACAGCACAGTGCCGTCGTACGACTCCAGGCCGTCCTGCAGGGCCTCCGCGGACTCCAGGTCCAGGTTGTCCGTCGGCTCGTCCAGGAGCAGGGCCGTCGTCCCGGCCAGCTCCAGCAGCAGGATCTGGAAGCGCGCCTGCTGGCCGCCCGAGAGCTTCTCGAAGGCCTGGTCGCCCTGGCGCTCCAGCTCGTAGCGGCGCAGCACGCCCATCGCCGCGCCCAGGGGCTTGGCGGCCTCCGTCCACAGGATGTCGACGAGGGTGCGGCCGAAGAGCTCCGGGTGGGCGTGGGTCTGCGCGAAATGGCCGGGAACCACCCGGGCGCCCAGCTTCCACGCGCCCGTGTGCTTGACGTCCTCGCCCGCCAGCAGCCGCAGGAAGTGCGACTTTCCGGAGCCGTTGGAACCCAGCACCGCGACCCGCTCGCCGTAGAAGACCTCCAGCGAGAAGGGCTTCATCAGCCCCGTGAGCTCCAGGTTCTCCACGGTCAGCGCGCGTACTCCCGTACGCCCGCCCTTGAGCCGCATCCGGATGTCCTGCTCCCGCGGCGGCTCCGGCGGCGGGCCGGCCTCCTCGAACTTCTGGAAGCGGGTCTGCATCGCCCGGTAGCGCGAGGCCATGTCGGGGCTGCTCGCGGCCTGGTTGCGCAGCCGCAGCACCAGGGCCCTCAGGCGGGCGTGCTCCTCGTCCCAGCGCCGCTTGAGCTCCTCGAAGCGCGCGAAGCGCTCCTTGCGGGCGTCGTGGTACGTGCCGAAGCCCCCGCCGTGCACCCACACGTCGCTGCCCATCGGGCTCGCCTCCAGGCTGATGATCTTCTCAGCGGCCTGGGTGAGCAGCTCCCGGTCGTGGGAGACGAACAGCACCGTCTTGCGGGTGGCCTTCAGCTGCTCCTCCAGCCACCGCTTGCCCGGGACGTCCAGGTAGTTGTCCGGCTCGTCGAGCAGCAGGACCTCGTCCGGACCGCGCAGCAGCGCCTCCAGCACGAGTCGCTTCTGCTCACCGCCCGAGAGCGTGCGCACCTCGCGGAACTGCGCGCTGTCGTACGGGATGGCCAGCGCGGCCATGGTGCAGACGTCCCACAGCGTCTCCGCCTCGTAGCCCTGGACGTCCGCCCAGTCGCTGAGCGCCTGCGCGTAGGCCATCTGGGCGGCCTCGTCGTCCACGGTCAGGATCAGCTGCTCGGCCCGGTCCACGGCCTTGGCGGCCTCCCGGATCCGCGGCTGGGAGACCGAGACCAGCAGGTCCCGTACGGTCGTTTCGTCCCGTACGGAGCCCACGAACTGCGACATCACGCCGAGCCCGCCGCTCACGGTGACCCCGCCGCCGTGCGGCTGGAGCTCGCCGGAGACCAGCTTCAGCAGGGTGGTCTTGCCGGCCCCGTTCGCCCCGACCAGGGCGACCACCGAGCCCTCCCCCACGCGGAAGGAGACGTCGGGGAGCAGGACCCGCCCGTCGGGAAGGTAGTACTCCAGGTGGCTGGCTTCGAGATGTCCCATGCCGCGCATTGTCCCGGTCCGGGCGCGATCCGCCCAAACGAGTTACGCCCCGGCTTCAGCAGCAGCCGGCGCCCGGGAGGGTCCGCAGGTTCCGCGCTTCCTTGCTGCGGGCGGCCAGCAGCTCGTCGGCCGGGTAGCCGACCTCCTCCAGGGTGAGCCCGTGCGGCTTGACCACGTGCACCGAGGAGTCCCGGACGGCCGCCGCCAGCACCTTGCCGGGCCAGTCGGTGGGCCGGTGCCCGTCGCCGACGTGCAGCAGCGCGCCGACCAGCGAGCGGACCATGTTGTGGCAGAAGGCGTCGGCCCGCACCGTCGCGGTGATGACCCCGTCCTCGCCGCGCTCCCAGCCGAGCTGCTGGAGGGTGCGGATGGTCGTGGCCCCCTCGCGCTTCCTGCAGTAGGCGGCGAAGTCGTGCTCGCCGAGCAGCGGGGCGGAGGCCTCGTTCATGGCGTCGACGTCGAGGGGCCACTGGTGCCACAGGACGTGGCCGCGGCGCAGCGGGTCGACCCCGCCCTGGTGGTCGCCCACGCGGTAGGCGTAGCGGCGCCAGATGGCCGAGAAGCGCGCGTTGAAGCCCGCGGGGGCCTCGGCGACCTTCCACACCCGCACGTCGTGCGGCAGCCGGCCCGCGAGGCGGCGCAGGAGCTTGTCGTGGTGCTCGGCCCACACCTCTTCGGCCAGGTCGAACTGCGCGACCTGGCCGCGGGCGTGCACGCCCGCGTCGGTACGCCCGGCGACGGTCAGCTCGACGGGCTCCTTCAGCCGCATCACGGTCCGCAGGGCGGATTCCAGCTCGCCCTGCACGGTCCGCAGCACGCGCTGCTTCGCCCAGCCGGAGAAGTCCTTGCCGTCGTAGCTCAGGTCCAGCCGCACCCGGACGTGCCCGGGCTCCACCTCGTCACTCACGTGACCGATCCTCTCAGAAGCTGCACAACGTCGGAAAACACAGAACGGGCCCGCCCCCGGAAGGGGCGGGCCCGTTCAAAGCCGATCAAGCAAGCTCGATCCCGGAGCGGGATCAGGCCTCCTTGGTCTCCTCGGCGGGGGTCTCGGTGGCCTCGGCCTTGGCCTCCGCCTCCTTCACCGCGCGCTTGGTGGCGGCCTCGGCCTCACCAGTGGCCTGCTGGGCGACCGTCAGGGCCTCGACCAGCTCGATGACCGCCATCGGGGCGTTGTCGCCACGACGGTTGCCGATCTTGGTGATGCGCGTGTAACCACCGGGGCGGTTCTCGTAGCGCGGGGCGATCTCGGTGAACAGCGTGTGCACGATGCTCTTGTCCGTGATCGTCTGCAGCACCAGGCGACGGTTGTGGATGTCGCCCTTCTTGGCCTTGGTGACCAGACGCTCGGCGTAGGGACGCAGGCGACGGGCCTTGGCCTCGGTGGTGGTGATGCGGCCGTGCTCGAAGAGCGCCTTCGCGAGGTTCGCGAGGAGGTGCTTCTCGTGCGCGGCGGAACCGCCCAGACGGGCACCCTTTGCGGGACGCGGCATGGTGTTACTCCTTCATATCTGCACCGGCCGTGTCAGGTACCGGTGTCAGTTCCCCCGAGGCGGATGCCGCGGGAAAGATCTACGGGTGCTGCTTAGTACTGCTCGGTCTCGAC
The DNA here is from genome assembly GCF_052871255.1 of Streptomyces sp. LARHCF249. Classification (NCBI taxonomy): domain Bacteria; kingdom Bacillati; phylum Actinomycetota; class Actinomycetes; order Kitasatosporales; family Streptomycetaceae; genus Streptomyces; species Streptomyces sp. LARHCF249. The sequence continues at coordinate 57,787 of NZ_JBIXJQ010000010.1, read as the reverse complement.
GAAACCGGCGTCCGCGTCGTCGTCGGCGCCGAAGGCGTCGGCGGCGGCGGTCGGGTCGAATCCGGGCGGGCTGTCCTTGAGGGCCAGGCCCATGCCGGCCAGCTTCGCCTTGACCTCGTCGATCGACTTCGCACCGAAGTTGCGGATGTCGAGCAGGTCGGCCTCGGAGCGGGCGACGAGCTCACCCACGGAGTGGATGCCCTCGCGCTTGAGGCAGTTGTACGACCGAACGGTGAGCTCGAGCTCCTCGATCGGCAGCGCCAGGTCGGCGGCCAGGGCGGCGTCCGTCGGGGACGGGCCCATGTCGATGCCCTCGGCGTCGATGTTGAGCTCGCGCGCCAGGCCGAACAGCTCGACCAGGGTCTTGCCGGCGGACGCCATGGCGTCGCGCGGGCGCATGGCCTGCTTGGTCTCGACGTCGACGATCAGCTTGTCGAAGTCGGTGCGCTGCTCGACTCGGGTCGCCTCGACCTTGTAGGTGACCTTGAGGACCGGGCTGTAGATGGAGTCGATCGGGATGCGACCGATCTCCTGGCCCAGCTGCTTGTTCTGGACGGCGGAGACGTAGCCGCGACCGCGCTCGACGGTCAGCTCCATCTCCAGCTTGCCCTTGCCGTTGAGCGTGGCGAGGACCAGGTCCGGGTTGTGCACCTCGACACCGGCCGGAGGCGCGATGTCGGCAGCGGTGACCAGGCCGGGACCCTGCTTGCGCAGGTACATCACGACCGGCTCGTCGTGCTCCGAGGAGACGACCAGCTGCTTGATGTTGAGGATGATGTCGGTGACGTCTTCCTTGACACCCGGCACGGTGGTGAACTCGTGCAGGACGCCGTCCACGCGGATGCTGGTGACAGCGGCACCCGGGATCGAGGACAGGAGCGTACGGCGCAGGGAGTTACCGAGGGTGTAGCCGAAGCCCGGCTCCAGCGGCTCGATCACGAACCGCGAGCGGTACTCGTCGACGACCTCTTCGGTCAGCGAAGGACGCTGAGCGATAAGCATGTCTGTGTTCCTTCATTCGTGGACGCCCACTATTTGACGCCCGACGGGACGCCGTACCGGAGTACGGCTACTGCAAGGGTACGGGCGGTACGGCCCCCGAAGGGGTCGTACCGCCCGGACACTCAAGAACGCACAGGTGCGTCCGCTGCGTCAGACGCGGCGGCGCTTCGGCGGGCGGCAGCCGTTGTGCGGGGTGGGGGTGACGTCCTGGATCGAGCCGACCTCGAGGCCGGTGGCCTGGAGGGAGCGGATCGCGGTCTCGCGGCCGGAGCCCGGACCCTTGACGAAGACGTCAACCTTGCGCATGCCGTGCTCCTGCGCGCGGCGGGCGGCCGACTCGGCGGCCATCTGCGCGGCGAAGGGGGTGGACTTGCGCGAGCCCTTGAAGCCGACGTGGCCGGCGGAGGCCCAGGAGATCACGTTGCCCGAGGGGTCCGTGATCGAAACGATGGTGTTGTTGAACGTGCTCTTGATGTGGGCGTGCCCGTGAGCGACGTTCTTCTTTTCCTTGCGGCGCACCTTCTTGGCAGCGCCCTGACGACCCTTGGGGGGCATCTAAATCTCCTACGGGAGGTGGTCGGTCCTACAGCGCAAGACCGCTGAACAGGACTACTTCTTGCCCGGCTTCTTCTTACCGGCGATCGCGCGACGCGGGCCCTTGCGGGTACGCGCGTTCGTGCTGGTGCGCTGACCGTGCACCGGCAGGCCACGACGGTGGCGGATGCCCTGGTAGCACTGGATCTCGATCTTGCGGCGAATGTCGCCCTGGATCTCGCGGCGGAGGTCACCCTCGGTACGGAGGTTGGCGTCCACGTACTCGCGGATCTTGACGAGGTCCTCTTCGGCCAGGTCACGAACGCGGGTGTTCGGGTTCACGCCGGTGGAGGCGAGGATCTCCTTGGACCGGGTGCGCCCGATACCGAAGACGTAGGTGAGTGCGATCTCCACACGCTTTTCGCGCGGGATGTCAACACCGGAAACGCGTGCCACAAATGGCTCCTGTGTGTTCGGGGGTCTTCCGCAGAACCACTCCCGACCGCCGACCACCCGAAGTGGGTGATGGTACGTCCGGGTCCCCGGCCCCCGCCGGAGGTACCGCCGGCCCCTCTCAGGGCTGGGCGGGTTCTGCGTATGTACGTTTTCTTACGTCGCGCGAAGAACTGCGGAAGGCAGGTCGGTCGGCGTGCGTCAGCCCTGGCGCTGCTTGTGGCGCAGGTTGTCGCAGATGACCATGACCCGGCCGTGACGGCGGATCACCTTGCACTTGTCGCAGATCTTCTTGACGCTCGGCTTGACCTTCATGTTGGTGAGGTTCTCCGGGTCAGTGCCACCACCCGCACCGGGACAAGTCGCCCAGGCAGGAGTGAGGACAAGATCTACTTGTATCGGTAGACGATCCGGCCACGCGTGAGGTCGTACGGAGACAGCTCCACGACGACCCGGTCATCCGGGAGGATGCGGATGTAGTGCATGCGCATCTTGCCGCTGATGTGCGCGAGGACCTTGTGACCGTTCTGCAGTTCCACCTTGAACATCGCGTTCGGGAGGGACTCGATCACGGTGCCCTCGATTTCGATGGCACCTTGCTTCTTGGCCACGCTTCGCCCTTCGAATCGGCTACCTTGATCGGCTCCGCGCCCCATGCAGGCATGGAAGTGCACGAGAGCCGACGAGTCAGTCTACGTCAGGGCACCCAGAAAGACGAATCCGGAAAGTTTGCCCCAGAGTGTAGATCATTAACCGAGCGGGTCCGGGGCCGTGGTGACCCCGTACTCGGCCAGTTTCGCCTTGCCGCAGTCCGGGCTGGTCAGGACGATGGGGCCGGCCTCGGTCAGCGCGATGGAGTGCTCCCAGTGCGAGGACCAGGTGCCGTCCGTGGTGATGACCGTCCAGTCGTCCGCCAGGACCTCGGTCTGGGCCGTGCCCAGGGAGACCATCGGCTCGATGGCCAGGCAGAGGCCCGGGACCAGCTTGATCCCCTTGCCCCGCTTGCGCGAGACGTAGTTCAGCAGGTGGGGGTCCATGTGCATCTCGGACCCGATGCCGTGGCCGCCGTAGTCCTCGATGATCCCGAACTTGCCGAGGCTGTGCTCACCGGTGGCGGGCCGCGGCTGGCGCTTGATGTACGTCTCGATCGCCTTCGAGATGTCCACGAGCCGGTTGCCGAGCCTCATGGCGGCGATCCCGGCCCACATGGACTCCTCGGTCACCCGGGAGAGCTCCACGAGCTCAGGGGCGTGCCCAGTGCCCACGAAGGCGGTGTACGCCGCGTCGCCGTGCCAGCCGTCGACGATCGCGCCGGCGTCGATCGAGATGATGTCGCCGTCCTTGAGGACCGTCTTGTCGTCCGGGATGCCGTGGACGACGACCTCGTTCACCGAGGTGCAGATGGTCGCGGGGAAACCGCCGTAGCCGAGGAAGTTCGACGTGGCGCCGGCGTCCGCGATCACCTTGCGGGCCACCATGTCCAGATCCCGTGTCGTGGCGCCCGGTACGGCCGCCTCACGGGTCGCCGCGTGGATCGCGGCGACGACCAGCCCTGCCTCGCGCATCTTCGCGATCTGCTCGGGGGTCTTGATCTGGACCATGTGGAACAGCCTTCCAGCTTCGGTACGGGTCTTCTCAACAGTACGGCCGCGATGCCCTGGGGACACCGCGGCCGTACCTGCACAACAAAGGGTGACTACTTCTTCAGCGCATCCATCGCGCGCTTCGTCACGTCCGCGACCTCACCGAGGGCGGGGATCGTCACGAGCAGGCCCTGGGCCTTGTAGTAGTCGATGATCGGCTCGGTCTGCGTGTGGTAGACCTCGAGCCGGTTGCGGACCGTGTCCTCGGAGTCGTCCCCGCGCTGGTACAGCTCGCCGCCGCAGGTGTCGCAGACACCCTCGGCCTTCGGCGGGGCGTACGTGACGTGGAAAACGTGCGCGGAGTCGTTGCGGCAGATCCGGCGACCGGCGATCCGCTTGACGACCTCGTCCTCCTCGACCTCCAGGTCGAGAACGGCGTCGAGCTTCATGGCCGCGGCCTGGAGCATCTCGTCGAGGGCCTCGGCCTGCGACACGTTGCGCGGGAAACCATCGAGCAGGAAGCCGTTCACGGCGTCCGGCTTCTCCATGCGGTCCTTGGCCATGGCGATGGTGACCTCGTCGGGCACCAGGTCGCCGGCGTCCATGAACGCCTTGGCCTGCTTCCCGAGCTCGGTGCCCTGGCTGATGTTTGCCCGGAACAGGTCGCCCGTGGAGATGTGCGGGATCGACAGGTTCTTGGCAAGGAACGCGGCCTGCGTTCCCTTGCCCGCACCGGGCGGTCCGACGAGGACGATTCGCATCAGCGGAGGAACCCTTCGTAATTACGCTGCTGGAGCTGGCTCTCGATCTGCTTCACGGTTTCCAGACCCACACCCACGATGATCAGGATGCTCGTCCCGCCGAACGGGAAGTTCTGGTTCGCTCCGAAGCCGGCCAACGCCATCGTCGGCACAAGAGCGATGAGACCCAGGTACAGCGACCCCGGCCAAGTGATCCGGTTGAGCACGTAGCTCAGGTACTCGGCGGTGGGTCGACCGGCACGAATACCCGGGATGAACCCACCATACTTCTTCATGTTGTCTGCAACTTCCTCGGGGTTGAACGAGATCGCCACGTAGAAGAACGCGAAGAAGACGATCAAGAGGAAGTAGACCGCGATGTAGTACGGGTGGTCGCCCTTGACGAAGTGCTTCTGGATCCACGTCGCCCAGCCCGCGGTGGACCCGCTGAACTGCACGACCAGCGCCGGGATGTACAGCAGCGACGAGGCGAAGATGACGGGGATGATGCCCGCCTGGTTCACCTTGAGCGGGATGTAGGTCGAGGTGCCGCCGTACGCACGGCGGCCGATCATGCGCTTCGCGTACTGGACCGGGATCCGGCGCTGCGCCTGCTCGACGAAGACCACCAGGCCCACCATCGCGAGGCCGACCAGCATGACGACGCCGAACTCGACCCAGCCGTCGGCGATCTTGCCCTGCTCCTTGATGGCCCACAGGGCGCCGATGAAGCCGGCGGCGATCGAGATGAACATGAGGATCGACATGCCGTTGCCGATACCGCGGTCCGTGATGAGCTCGCCGAGCCACATGACGACACAGGTACCGGCGGTCATGGTGACGACCATGACGACGGTGGTGAAGATCGAACGGTTGGGGACGATCTGGCTGGCGACCTGGCAGCCCTGGAAGAGGGCACCGGTGCGGGCAGTGGCCACGAGGCCCGTGCCCTGCAGGATCGCGAGTGCGACCGTCAGATAGCGCGTGTACTGAGTGATCTTCGCCGTGCCGGACTGTCCCTCTTTTTTGAGGTTCTCCAGCTTCGGGATGACCACGGTCAGCAGCTGCAGGATGATGCTCGCCGTGATGTACGGCATGATGCCGAGCGCGAAGATCGTGATCTGCAGCAGCGCACCGCCGCTGAACATGTTGACGAGACCGAACAGCCCGTTGCTGCTGCCTGCCTGGTCGACACAGATCTGAACGTTCTTGTAGCTCACGCCGGGCACCGGGATGTGGGACCCGAGCCTGAACAGCACGATGATGGCGAGCGTGAAGAGCAGCTTCTTGCGCAGGTCGGGCGTCTTGAACGCCCGGGCGAACGCGGTGAGCACGGTGCCTCCTGCGACCCCCGCGCTACTGCGTCAGAGGTGACGGTCTGAGGGATCGACGTATACGACAAAGCAAAGGTGCACGCCACCTTACCGGCGAGTGTGCCTCCCGTGGAACGACCAACCGGGGATGCCCCATATGTGAGGCATCCCCGGTAGGGTTTCGAGCTATTTAGCCACTGAATTCGTCTTAGACGAGCTCGGTGACAGTGCCGCCGGCAGCGGCAATCTTCTCCTTGGCGGAGGCGGAGACGGCGTCAACCGAAACCTGCAGCGCCACGGAGATCTCGCCCTGGCCCAGGACCTTGACGAGGCTGTTCTTGCGCACCGCGCCCTTGGCGACCAGGTCGGCCACCGTGACCTCTCCACCCTCGGGGTAGAGAGCGCCGAGCTTGTCCAGGTTCACGACCTGGAACTCGGTGCGGAACGGGTTCTTGAAGCCCTTGAGCTTCGGCAGACGCATGTGGAGGGGCATCTGCCCGCCCTCGAAGCGCTGCGGGATCTGGTAACGGGCCTTCTGGCCCTTCGTACCACGACCGGCCGTCTTACCCTTCGACGCCTCACCACGACCGACACGGGTCTTCGCGGTCTTGGCGCCGGGGGCGGGACGGAGGTTGTGGGCCTTCAGCGGGCTGTTCTCAGCCATGATTAGTCAACCTCCTCAACCGTCACGAGGTGGCGGACGGTGTGCACCATTCCGCGGAACTCGGGGCGGTCCTCCTTGACGACCACGTCGTTCAGGCGCTTGAGCCCGAGCGAACGCAGAGTGTCGCGGTGGTTCTGCTTGCTGCCGATGTACGACTTCGTCTGCGTGATCTTGAGGCGGGCCATCACACACCCGCCCCAGCACGCGCACGAAGCAGAGCCGCGGGGGCGACGTCCTCGAGGGGCAGACCACGGCGAGCCGCGATCTCCTCGGGACGCTGCAGGCCCTTGAGGGCCGCCACGGTCGCGTGCACGATGTTGATCGCGTTGTCGGAGCCGAGCGACTTCGACAGGATGTCGTGAACGCCGGCGCACTCCAGAACGGCGCGCACCGGGCCACCGGCGATCACACCGGTACCGGGGGAAGCAGGCTTCAGCAGGACGACGCCCGCAGCCTTCTCGCCCTGGATCGGGTGAGGGATGGTGCCCTGGATGCGCGGAACCTTGAAGAAGTTCTTCTTGGCTTCCTCGACACCCTTGGCAATGGCCGCGGGAACTTCCTTGGCCTTGCCGTAACCGACACCTACAGTGCCGTCACCGTCGCCCACCACGACCAGCGCGGTGAAGCTGAAGCGGCGACCACCCTTGACAACCTTGGCGACGCGGTTGATCGCGACAACGCGCTCAACGTAAGCGGTCTTCTCGGCGGCAGGGCCACCGTCGCGACCCTTCCGGTCCCGCCGCTCGCCGCCACCGGCACCGCTTCCGCGGCGCTGGGGTCCAGCCATTGGATTACCTCTCTCTGTTACGTCCGTGAGTCCCGGAACCGGGGCTTAGAACTTCAGCCCGGCTTCGCGGGCGGCGTCAGCCAGAGCGGCAATGCGCCCGGCGTATCGGTTGCCACCGCGGTCGAACACGACGGTCTCGACACCCGCAGCCTTGGCACGCTCGGCGACGAGTGCGCCGACAGCCTGGGCCTGGGCGCTCTTGTCGCCTTCGCCACCGCGGATCGAAGCGTCCAGGGTCGACGCCGACGCCAGGGTGTGACCCTGGAGGTCGTCGATGACCTGAGCAACGATGTTGCGGTTGGAACGCGTCACGACGAGGCGCGGACGCTCCGCCGTACCCGAGACGTTCTTGCGGATGCGGATGTGGCGGCGAGCCTTGGCCGCGCGCTTGTACGCGTCGCCCTTGGCGATCTTCACACCGTATGCCATGGCTACTTACCAGCCTTTCCGACCTTGCGGCGGATGACTTCGCCGGCGTACTTGACACCCTTGGCCTTGTACGGGTCGGGCTTCCGCAGCTTGCGGATGTTGGCGGCGACCTCGCCGACCTTCTGCTTGTCGATGCCCTCGACCGAGAACTTGGTCGGCGACTCGACCTTGAAGGAGATGCCCTCGGGCGCCTCGATCAGGATCGGGTGGCTGTAACCAAGCTGGAACTCCAGGCTGGAGCCCTTCGCGGCGACGCGGTAACCGACACCGCTGATCTCGAGAGCCTTGACGTATCCCGTGGTCACACCGGTGATCATGTTCGCCACCAGCGTGCGGGACAGGCCGTGCAGGGCCTTGTTCTGACGCTCGTCGTTGGGGCGGGTGACGTTCAGAACGCCGTCCTCACCCTTGACGATCTCGATCGGCGCCTTGACGGTCAGCGCGAGGGAACCCTTGGGGCCCTTCACAGCGACCGCCTGGCCGTCGATGGTGACGTCCACACCGGCGGGAACCTGGATGGGGAGCTTGCCGATTCGCGACATTGCTTTTCCTCCGTTCCCGACTACCAGACGTAGGCGAGGACTTCCCCACCTACGCCCTTCTTGCCTGCCTGCTGGCCGGTCAGGAGACCGTGGGACGTGGAGATGATCGCCACGCCCAGGCCGCCGAGGACCTTCGGCAGGTTGGTGGACTTCGCGTACACGCGCAGACCGGGCTTCGAGATCCGCTTGATGCCCGCAATGGAGCGCTCGCGGTTCGGCCCGAACTTCAGCTCGAGGACGAGGTTCTTGCCGACCTCGGCGTCCTCGACCTTCCAGCCGGTGATGAAACCCTCCTGCTTGAGGATCTCTGCGATGTGCGACTTGATCTTGCTGTGCGGCATCACGACGGTGTCGTGGTACGCCGAGTTAGCGTTACGCAGACGCGTGAGCATGTCTGCGATCGGGTCAGTCATGGTCATGAAGTGGCCTTCGGCCTCTCTCGCCGGGGTTTCCTGTATGCGCCATCCCTCTCCCCACTCAGTGGCGGGACGGGTGCGGTGCGGGGACCTACGGCGTAGTAAGTCGATAGGGCGGCGGACGCCCAACCCCACAAGCCTACGGCATGCGGGCAGAGCGGTCCGCCGACCTGATGCTTACCGAGAGCGTCTGGAAAACCTCAACACCCAAAGGGCGGGAGGGTTACCAGGAGCTCTTGGTCACGCCCGGCAGCTCGCCACGGTGAGCCATCTCACGAAGGCACACGCGGCACAGGCCGAACTTGCGGTACACGGAGTGGGGACGACCGCAGCGCTGGCAGCGGGTGTACGCACGCACACCGAACTTGGGCTTGCGGGCAGCCTTCGCGATGAGAGCCTTCTTCGCCATCTCGCTTACGCCTCCTTGAAGGGGAAGCCGAGGTGACGAAGGAGCGCGCGGCCCTCAGCGTCGTTGGTCGCCGTGGTGACCACGGTGATGTCCATACCCCGGGTACGGTCGATCTTGTCCTGGTCGATCTCGTGGAACATGACCTGCTCCGTGAGACCGAAGGTGTAGTTGCCGCGGCCGTCGAACTGCTTCGGCGACAGACCACGGAAGTCACGGATACGCGGCAGCGCGAGCGACAGCGTACGGTCCAGGAACTCCCACATGCGGTCACCACGGAGGGTGACGTGGCAGCCGATCGGCTGACCCTCGCGCAGCTTGAACTGCGCGATGGACTTGCGGGCCTTCGTGACGGCCGGCTTCTGACCGGTGATCGTCGTCAGGTCGCGGATGGCGCCGTCGATCAGCTTCGAGTCACGGGCGGCGTCGCCGACACCCATGTTCACGACGATCTTGACGAGACCGGGGATCTGCATGACGTTCTCGTAGGAGAACTCCTCACGCAGCTTGCCCGCGATGTCCTCGCGGTACTTCGTCTTGAGACGCGGAGTGGTAGCCATCAGATGTCCTCACCCGTCCGCTTGGCAACGCGGATCTTGTTGCCCTCGTCGTCGAAGCGGTAGCCGACGCGGGTGACGACCTTCTTGCCGTCCTTCTCCACAACCAGCTGAACGTTGCTCACGTGGACCGGGGCCTCGGTGATCACGATGCCACCGGCCTGGTTCTGCGCGGCCTTGGTGTGCTTCTTGACCCGGTTGACACCCTCGACGAGGACACGGTTCTCAGCGGGGAAGGCAACGATGACCTTGCCCTGCTTGCCCTTGTCCTTACCGGTGATGACCTGGACCAGGTCGCCCTTCTTGATCTTCATGCTTACAGCACCTCCGGCGCGAGCGAGATGATCTTCATGAACTTCTTCTCGCGCAGCTCACGGCCGACGGGGCCGAAGATACGGGTGCCGCGAGGGTCGCCGTCGTTCTTCAGAATGACGGCGGCGTTCTCGTCGAAGCGGATGTACGAGCCGTCCTGGCGGCGGCGCTCCTTGACGGTGCGAACGATGACCGCCTTGACGACGTCACCCTTCTTCACGTTGCCACCGGGGATCGCGTCCTTGACGGTGGCGACGATGACGTCACCGATGCCCGCGTAGCGGCGACCGGAGCCACCGAGAACACGGATGCAAAGGATTTCCTTGGCACCAGTGTTGTCGGCGACACGCAGTCGCGACTCCTGCTGGATCACGTCTATCTCCTGATTGTCTGCCGGTTCCCGGCGGGGGCCCCACACTCCGAAGAGCGGCGGCCCCCACCGAGCCTGGCGGAACGAACTTGAGGGAAACCCCTCAAGTAATTACTTGGCCTTCTCGAGGATCTCGACGATGCGCCAGCGCTTGCTCGCCGACAGCGGACGCGTCTCCATGATGAGGACGCGGTCGCCGACACCGGCAGCGTTCTGCTCGTCGTGAGCCTTGAGCTTGTTCGTACGGCGGATGACCTTGCCGTACAGGGCGTGCTTGACGCGGTCCTCGACGGCGACGACGACGGTCTTGTCCATCTTGTCGCTGACGACCAGACCCTCACGGGTCTTGCGGAAACCGCGCTCGGTCTTCTCAGTCACGTTGTTCTCGCTCATCAGGCGCTCTCCACCGTCTCGATACCGAGCTCACGCTCGTGCATCAGGGTGTAGATGCGAGCGATGTCCTTACGGACGGACTTGAGCCGGCCGTTGTTCTCCAGCTGACCCGTGGCCGCCTGGAAGCGGAGCTTGAACAGCTCCTCCTTGGCCTCGCGCAGCTTGCCAACGAGCTCCTCGTTGCCGAGCTCACGCAGCTCGGACGCCTTGGTTCCCGTCGCCATCACGACTCACCTGCCTCGCGCCGAACAATCCGGCACTTCATCGGAAGCTTGTGAGCAGCGCGGGTGAGCGCCTCACGAGCAATCTTCTCGTTCGGGTAGGACAGCTCGAACATGACCCGACCCGGGTGCACGTTGGCGATCCACCACTCGGGAGAACCCTTACCGGAACCCATGCGGGTCTCGGCAGGCTTCTTCGTGAGCGGGCGGTCCGGGTAGATGTTGATCCAGACCTTGCCGCCACGCTTGATGTGGCGGGTCATCGCGATACGAGCCGCCTCGATCTGGCGGTTCGTCACGTAGGCGGGGGTAAGCGCCTGGATGCCGTACTCGCCGAACGAGACCTCAGTACCGCCCTTGGCCATACCGCGGCGCTTCGGGTGGTGCTGCTTACGGTGCTTGACCCTACGAGGGATCAGCATGTTGGTCAGGCCTCCGTTCCGGTGCTCTCAGCCGGAGCGGCGGCGGGAGCGTCGGCCTTGGGGGCCTCGGCACCAGCAGCCTGCTGCGGCTTGCGGCCACCACGGCCGCCGCGCTCGCCACCACGGCCACCACGGCCGGCGGGACGGTCGCCAGCGCCGGCACCACGGGCCGGGCGGTTACCCGCACGGGCCGCAGCGTTCTCGGCGCGAACCTCGGCGATGTTCTTGACGTCGCCCTTGTAGATCCAGACCTTCACACCGATACGGCCGAAGGTGGTCTTGGCCTCGAAGAAGCCGTAGTCCACGTTCGCGCGCAGCGTGTGCAGCGGCACACGACCCTCGCGGTAGAACTCGGAGCGGGACATCTCGGCGCCGCCGAGACGGCCGCCACACTGGATCTTGATGCCCTTGGCGCCGGCCTTCATCGTGCCCTGCATGCTCTTACGCATGGCGCGACGGAAGGAGACGCGGGAGGAGAGCTGCTCGGCAACGGCCTGGGCAACCAGCTGAGCGTCAAGCTCGGGGTTCTTGACCTCGAGGATGTTCAGCTGGACCTGCTTGCCCGTGAGCTTCTCGAGGTCACCGCGGATGCGGTCGGCCTCGGCGCCACGGCGGCCGATGACGATGCCCGGACGAGCGGTGTGGATGTCCACACGCACGCGGTCACGGGTGCGCTCGATCTCAACCTTCGAGATGCCGGCGCGCTCCATGCCGGACGTCATCATCCGACGGATGGCGACGTCTTCCTTGACGTAGTCCTTGTACAGCTTGTCGGCGTACCAACGCGACTTGAAGTCGGTGGTGATGCCGAGCCGGAACCCGTGCGGGTTTACCTTCTGGCCCATTACCGGGAACCTTCCTTGCTGCTGACGACCACGGTGATGTGGCTGGTCCGCTTGCGGATCCGGTAGGCACGGCCCTGCGCACGCGGACGGAACCGCTTCAGGGTCGGGCCCTCGTCCACGTACGCCTCGCTGATGACCAGCGTGGAGGCGTCCGGGTGGTTGTAGTTGTGTGCGGCGTTGGCAATGGCGCTGTCCAGCACCTTGCCGACCGGCACGCTCGCGGCCTGCGGGGCGAAACGCAGGACCGCCTGAGCCTCCGTGGCATCCATGCCACGGATAAGGTCCACCACTCGGCGGGCCTTCATGGGCGTGACGCGGATGTACCGCGCCTGGGCCCTGGCTTCCATGGTTGTCCCTTCGGTGTAAGTCATAGTCGTAACCACCCCGCCTTTAGCGGCGCTTCGACTTCCGGTCGTCCTTGACGTGGCCGCGGAAGGTGCGAGTCGGCGAGAACTCGCCGAGCTTGTGGCCGACCATCGACTCGGTGACGAACACCGGGACGTGGGTCTTGCCGTTGTGCACCGCGATGGTGTGACCCAGCATGCTGGGGATGATCATCGAGCGACGGGACCAGGTCTTGATGACGTTCTTGGTGCCGGCTTCGTTCTGGACGTCCACCTTCTTTACGAGGTGGTCGTCGACGAAGGGCCCCTTCTTGAGACTGCGCGGCATCTAAACCCGCTCCTAGCGCTTCTTGTTCGTCTTGCGGCGGCGGACGATGTACTTGCTCGAAGCCTTCTTCGGCGAGCGAGTACGACCCTCCTTCTGACCCCACGGGGAGACCGGGTGGCGACCACCACTGGTCTTGCCCTCACCACCACCGTGCGGGTGGTCAACCGGGTTCATCGCGACACCGCGGACGGACGGGCGAACGCCCTTCCAGCGCATGCGGCCGGCCTTGCCCCAGTTGATGTTCGACTGCTCGGCGTTGCCGACCTCGCCGACCGTGGCGCGGCAGCGCGCGTCGACGAGACGGATCTCGCCGGACGGCATGCGGAGGTGGGCCATGACGCCCTCCTTCGCGAGCAGCTGCACGGAGGCACCAGCGGAGCGGGCGAACTTCGCACCGCCACCGGGACGGAGCTCGATCGCGTGGATCGTGGTACCGACCGGGATGTTGCGGAGCGCCAGGTTGTTGCCGGGCTTGATGTCGGCCGTCGGGCCGTTCTCAATCCGGTCACCCTGCTGCAGACCGCGCGGCGCGATGATGTAGCGCTTCTCGCCGTCGGCGTAGTGCAGCAGCGCGATGCGCGCGGTGCGGTTGGGGTCGTACTCGATGTGCGCGACCTTGGCCGGCACGCCGTCCTTGTCGTGACGACGGAAGTCGATCACGCGGTAGGCGCGCTTGTGTCCGCCACCCTGGTGGCGAACGGTGATCCGGCCGGTGTTGTTACGGCCGCCCTTGCTGTGCAGAGGGCGAACCAGCGACTTCTCCGGCGTGGACCGCGTGATCTCGACAAAGTCGGCGACGCTGGAGCCACGACGGCCCGGGGTCGTCGGCTTGTACTTGCGGATACCCATTTCTCAGTCCTCGTCCGATTCCGGACGACTAGACCTCCGTTAGGAGGCCTGGCCGCCGAAGATGTCGATACGGTTGCCCTCGGCAAGGGTCACGATGGCGCGCTTGGTGTTGGCACGCTTGCCGAAACCGGTCTTGGTGCGCTTGCGCTTACCCTGACGGTTGATCGTGTTGACCCCGGTGACCTTGACCGAGAAGACCGCTTCCACGGCCTGCTTGATCTGGGTCTTGTTGGCGCCGGGCGCGACGATGAACGTGTACTTGTTCTCGTCCAGCAGCGCGTAGCTCTTCTCCGAGACAACCGGCTTGATCAGCAGGTCGCGCGGGTCGGTGAAGGTCTTGCTGGTAACGGTCGCCTCAGACATCAGGCGTCGCTCCCTTCGGTCTCATCGGCCTTGGGGCCAGACACGAAGGACTCGAGCGCGGCCTGAGTGAAGACCACGTCGTCAGAGACGATCACGTCGTACGTGTTCAGCTGGCCCGGCTCCAGGATGTGAACCTGGGGCAGGTTGCGGGCGGACAGCCACGCGGCCTCGTCGGCGCGCTCGACGACCAGGAGCAGGTTCTTGCGCTCCGAGATCTTGCCGAACAGCGTCTTGGCGGCCTTCGTGGAGACGGCACCCTCGACCACGCCGGTGACGACGTGGATGCGGGAGTGACGCGCACGGTCCGAGAGGGCACCGCGGAGGGCGGCGACCTTCATCTTCTTGGGGGTCCGCTGCGAGTAGTCACGCGGCTGCGGGCCGTGGACGACGCCACCGCCTGCGAACTGCGGAGCGCGGGTCGAACCCTGACGGGCGCGGCCGGTGCCCTTCTGGCGGTACGGCTTGCGGCCACCACCACGGACTTCGCCACGGGTCTTGGTCTTGTGCGTGCCCTGACGGGCAGCAGCCAGCTGAGCGACAACGACCTGGTGGATCAGCGGAACGCTGGTCTTGGCGTCGAAGATCTCCGCGGGGAGCTCGACGGTACCGGCCTTGTCGCCTGCCGGCGAAAGGATGTCAATGGTGCTCATTACCTCAAGCCCCCTTGGCCGCGGTACGGACCAGGACGAGGCCGCCGTTCGGACCGGGGACCGCACCCTTGATGAGGAGCAGACCCTTCTCCGCGTCAACCGCGTGGATGGTCAGGTTCTGGGTGGTGACGCGCTCGTTACCCATGCGACCGGCCATGCGCATGCCCTTGAAGACACGCCCAGGGGTGGCACAGCCACCGATCGAACCGGGGGAGCGGTGCTTGCGCTGCACACCGTGACCGGCGCCGAGGCCCCGGAAGTTGTGCCGCTTCATGACACCGGCGAAGCCCTTGCCCTTGCTGTTGCCCGTGACGTCAACCTTGACGCCGGACTCGAACACCTCAGCAGTGATCTCCTGGCCGAGCGTGTACTCGCTGGCGTCGGAGGTGCGGAGCTCCACCAGGTGGCGGCGGGGGGTCACGTCGGCCTTGGCGAAGTGGCCCTTGAGGGGCTTGTTCACCTTGCGCGGGTCGATCTCGCCGAAGGCGATCTGGACCGACTCGTAGCCGTCGATGTCGTTCGTACGGACCTGGGTAACGACGCAGGGCCCGGCCTTGACAACGGTCACCGGGACGACACGGTTGTTCTCGTCCCAGACCTGGGTCATGCCGAGCTTCTCGCCCAGGACGCCCTTGATCTGCTTTGCCATCTTCTCGACGCCTCTCAGAGCTTGATCTCGATGTCAACGCCGGCCGGAAGGTCCAGGCGCATCAGCGAGTCAACGGTCTTGGGCGTCGGGTCGAGGATGTCGATCAGGCGCTTGTGCGTGCGCATCTCGAAGTGCTCGCGCGAGTCCTTGTACTTGTGCGGCGACTTGATGACGCAGTACACGTTCTTCTCAGTGGGCAGCGGCACCGGGCCTGCGACCGACGCACCAGTGCGGGTCACCGTCTCGACGATCTTCTTCGCCGAGGAGTCGATGACCTCGTGGTCGTAGGCCTTGAGCCGGATGCGGATCTTCTGTCCCGCCATGGCTACTCCGTAGTCCTGTCTCTATGTGGAAACGCTCTGGCCCTCGGTCGGCTGCGGGACGGAATCCCACCGCTTCTCTCCGACCCACGCGGTCGGGCGTGTCGCACTCCCTCTACAGAAAATTCCCATACGGAAATTCCCTCGTCCAAGGGGGTGCGGTCCCTGTGACCGCGTTTCGGGGGAGAAACACCCACCGAGCGCCTGGTGCGCACCGTGCTGACACTTCCCAGAAGATTCCCGTACGTCCGTCCCCATTGCTGCCCCGGAAGGCAGATTAAGGACGACGAGTACTGTGGGACTCGCTTCCGGTCCTCCCGGCGGGAGGCGCGCAGCATCGGCACTCAGCCGAGCAACTTGAGTAGTCTGCCATACGAGGCACGTACCTGGCCAATCGGGCGGAAGAGAATACCCCGCCACGCTGAGTGGTCAAACCGGCGCACCCAGGTCTCTCGGCGGGGTATCCCCCGGTCAGGACCGGGTGATGGTCCCGCACCCGTCGCGCTGGACTTCCTGGCTGCGGTCGTAGGGGTCCACGGCGGGCCCGGTGGGCGCCGGACCGGTCGGCGAGTCGAGCGGGAACTGCGGGTGCAGGAAGCCGTCGGCCGCCTCGCACGCGACGTTCGACCACTCCGAGAAGTACCGGCGCACCTGCAGCCGGCCCCGGGTGGTCTCCCAGCGCGCCGGGTCGAGCAGGGCCAGGGTGACCTGCCGGCGCACGATGGTCCGCTGCACGCTCGTGCCGCCCTTCGTCGTGGGATGGACGAAGGTGTAGTCCGTCACCACGAGCAGCTCCCCGGGCCGCCCCTGCTCCGTGTGCATGCTGCCGCGCACCTTGACGATCTCACCGACCGGCTTGACCTCGGCCGGGTCGAAGCGGGTGAACAGCAGCACCGGGGTGTCCTCCGCGGTGGACTTCGCCAGGTACTGCTCCAGCCGCTGCGGGACCTCCGGCTGCCGGGGATCCAGGATCGCCAGGGCGGCGGCGGGCCGCTCCCCCCGCAGGACGGCCGGGTCGAGGTTGGCCGCGATCAGGAACTGCCTGGTCTTCGCCAGCGCGTCCGCGACCTGCTCCTTGGTCATCCCGCCGACGGCCTCGGCCGCGGGGACCTCGATGCCCGCGGCGCCGTCGGCCCACTGCGCCGCCGGGGAGCCGCGGAAGGGCTCCTGCAGCGTCGGCCCGTCCGGGGCCGCCGAAGGGGGCGGCGCGGTCGGCCGTACGGACTCGGCGGGCAGCGGGGCCGGGTTCTCGGCCTCCTGCCGCGCCTCGGACCTGCCCGTGAGGCGGTCGATGACCAGTTCGGGCCGTACGGCGATCAGCGCGAGCCCGGCGACGAGGACGATGCCCGCGGCGGCCTTGAGGCCGCGCCTGCTCCTGCGCTGCCGCCGCGCGGGGGCGGTGCGCCACCCCGGCGGCGGCTGCTCGTTCCGCAGGCGCTCGGTGACCATCCGCTGCCGCGCGGACGGCTCCTTCGGCGCCTCCCCGGCACCCGCGGCGGCCTGCGCCATGAACCGGGCCCATTCCTCGTCGGAGACGCCCGGTCTGCCGTCGTCGTTCTTCCCCATGCCCCTGTTCCCTGTCCCCTGCGTGTCCTGCGTGCCCTGCGTGCCCTGCCCCGCCATGCGTGAGAGGCCCCGCACCCTGCGGGTGCGGAGCCTCTCACGTGCGGAAAGACAAGCTCAGGCCACTAGCTGAAATAGCCCGTGATGTCGGCGATGAGATCCACGGATCCCGAGTTGTTGTAGAAGCTGACCTTCCCGTCCACGACCGGCACGACCACCAGGTTGGGGATCGTGAGACCGGCGGTGAAGTTCAGGTTCGAGGCGCTCGTACGGGTCGTACCGCTCGGGAACACCGACACGAAGCTCGCCTCGGTCGGGTTCGTCGCCGTCACGTTCAGCACCACGGCCTTCACACCGGAGGCCGGGATGCCGCCGACGCCCGCCACGGGCAGCGTGACGACGCTGCCGCCGGCCACCGCACCCTGGCGGACGCCCAGGCCCGTACGGGTGTCCATCAGACGCTTCGGGCCGAAGTTCGCGTGCATGGCGCCGGTGGCGCTGTCCGAGAAGTAGCCCGTGATGTCGGCGATGAGGTCGACGGTGCCCTGGTTGTTGTAGAAGCTGACCTTCCCGTCCACGACCGGCACGACCACCAGGTTGGGGATCGTCTGGCCCGGGGTGAAGTTCAGGTTCGACGCGCTGGAGCGGGTGGTACCGCTCGGGTAGACGGACACGAAGCTCGGCTGCGTCGGGTTCGTCGCCGTCACGTTCAGCACCACGGCCTTGACGCCGGTGGCCGGGATGCCGTCGACGCCCGCAACGGGCAGGGTGACCACGCCGCCGGTACCGACCGGACCGGCCGCGACGCCCAGGCCCGTACGGGTGTCCATCAGACGCTTCGGGCCGAAGTTGGTCTGCGTGGCGCCCTCACCGTTCGAGGTGAAGTAGCCGGTGATGTCGGCGATGAGGTCGACGGTGCCCTGGTTGTTGTAGAAGCTGACGGTCCCGTTGATGACCGGCACGACCACCAGGTTCGGGATGGTCTGGCCCGGGGTGAAGTTCAGGTTCGACGCGCTGGAGCGGGTCGTACCGCCCGGGTAGACGGACACGAAGCTCGGCTGCGTCGGGTTCGTCGCCGTCACGTTCAGCACCACCGCGGTGGGCGTACCACCGGTGGCGGCGGCCACCGGCAGGGTGACCACACCGCCCGCACCGACCGGACCGGCCGCAACGCCCAGACCCGTACGGGTGTCCATCAGGCGCTTCGGGGTCAGGGGCACGAACTTGGCGGGCTTGACCACCGCCTCGACGGTGACCGCGAGGCTCGTGGAGACCTTGCCGTTCGCGGCGGTCGCCTTGACCCGGACCTCGTGCTTGCCGTCGGTCACGGCCGCCATCGCCTTGCGGGCCGACCCGTCGGTGACCGCGACGGACTCGCCGTCGACCAGCACCTCGAACTTGCTCACCAGGCCGCTCGCCGTGCTGGTGGTCCAGTCGACGGTCAGGGCCGCGCCGCTGGGCAGGGTAGCGCCCGGCGTGGCCGCCGCCCCGTTCACCGAGGCGATCTTCAGCTGGGCCGCGGGGCCCGACTTCCGGATCGAGTCCAGCTGCGGGTAGAGCTGGTTTCCGGGGCACTGGGTGTTGAAGCCGTCGCGGTGACCCGAGACGGTCTTGAAGGTGTACTGCTGCTTCTCGGTGAAGGTGGTACCGAAGAAGTTGGTCTGGGTGACGCCGGCGGTCAGCGTCGTGGTGCCGTTCATGTCGCCGTCGTACTGGCCCAGCTTGTACGCCGCGACCTTGGAGATGCCTTCGAGCGCGGCGGCCGAGGCCCCGGCGGTCGTGTAGTCACCGAGTACGGCGACGCTCGTCGACTCCGAGTTCCAGCCGTAGGTGTGCGCGCCCATGACGGGCTGGTCCACACCGCCCTGACGGCCCTCGAAGAGGGTGCCGCACTTGTCGACCAGGAAGTTGTAGCCGAGGTCCCGCCAGCCGTTGCTCTTCACGTGGTAGACGTGCAGGCTGCGCACGATCGCCGCGGACTCGGAGCACTCGTACGGCGCGGTGGACGCGGTGTGGTGGACGAAGAGCGCCTTGACCTTCGCGCCGGGGAGGTAGACCGGGCCCTCGTTGTTCAGGGCCTCGTCGGCGCCCCACTGCACGCGCGAGACCACGTCCGGCCGCGGGGCGGTCGACTCGGGTCCCGGCGTCGTCGGGGCGGGGTCCACCGCGGGAAGGGCGTAGGAGACCGGCGCGAGGCCCAGGCTGCCGCCCTTCTTCTTGGCCTTCACGCCGGCGGCGCCCGGGTCCACCAGGTTCAGTTCCATGCCGGCGGGCAGCTCGGCGGTGCCGCCGCCCACCCGCACCTCGGCTCCGTCGGACGGACCGACCCAGACGGGCTCGGTGGCGCCGCGCAGGCCCGGGCGCTTGCCGTCGAGGCCGGACTCGGCCTGCTCCAGCAGCTTCCACTTCGACCACTTGCCGGTGTCGGCGTCCCGGGTGCGGGCCTCGATCTTGCCCTTCACCTCGGCCTCGGGGTCGGTCCAGGAGACGCCGAGGAGCCCGAAGGGCTCGGTGTCCTGCTGGGAGAGGACGGCCTCGCCCTTGCCCTTGGGCTTCAGGGCGAGCTTGTGCAGCTCCCCCTCGACCGGACCCTTCTCACGGGCGCCCGCGCTGTACGGCGAAACCTCGCCGTCGCCGGCGTCGATCCCGTTGGCGACGCCCTGGATGCCGAGAACCGCCACGACACCGAGCGCGGCGGCCAGAGCCGTCCCGCGCACACGACCTAGTTTCAAGTTGTCCCCAACCCCTGTTGTGAGTCCGCCAGAAGACATGCCTGACCGGCCGGATGCTACTGGCCCCGGGTGACGACTCGAACAGGGGGGTGGGTGTTGGGGGAACACAGGTGCGGATGCGCGAGGACCCCCGGTCCGCGGCCAACCGCGGTCCAGGGGTCCTCATATGGGGCGAAGGTTACTTCTTCGCCTCCTCCTTCTCCTTCGGCTGCACCGTCGCCAGCTCCTCCGGCGGCGCCTTGCGGCCGCAGATGGCGGGCCAGTTCAGCGGATTGACACCGCCACACCACAGGCCGCCGGGGTCGGGCCGCTGCCGCCAGTCGTTGGTGACGATGTCCGCGCACTTCTTCTTGTCGGGCGCGTAGCGCGGGCAGGTGCCGTCCGCCTTCTTGGTGTTCTGGGCCCGGTAGGCGTCGATGCCCATCGACATCGCGTCGGACTGCGGCATGTACCGGTTGACCGACCAGGACGCGCCCATCGTGGCGAACAGCGCGATGGCGCACACCATGCCGGCGGCGAGCTGTGCGACCACGCGCCGGGGGACGACCCGGGCGCCCGGCGCGGCGCCGCTCGGCCGCAGCGTGCGCTCGGCCCAGCCCGAGCCCCGCTGGATCACGGCCATCATGCCGAGGACGGCCAGGATCATCAGGCAGTACATGATGATCCAGGTGGTGCGCGGGTAGAGCTGCACGGCCTTGGCGCTCGCCATGTGCGAGGCGAACCAGAAGCGGGCCAGCCAGGCGCCCGCCAGCGTGGCGGCCGCGGTCAGGACCATGATGTTGCGCAGCGCCAGACCCACGCCCAGACCCACGGCGAACAGCAGCAGCAGGGCGAAGCCGCTCTGGCCCGCCATCTCGCCGGCCACCGGCCACGTCTGGTACTCCAGCTGCCCGGACCGGTCGGAGACCCAGCCCAGGACGTAGGTCGGATCCACGTACACGGCCAGGAAGCCGTAGCGGTCCGGGTGCTGGGAACCGAGGCGGGCCATCTGGTAGACGAGGGGTGCGCCGACGACACCGGCCGTCAGCAGGGTGATCCCGACGAACGCGGCAGCCCGCTTGACCACCGTCGCGCCGGCGCGCCACGGGAAGAGGAACAGCGCCAGCAGGCCCACGCCCGGCGCGGCCCAGACGTACCAGCCGGAGTACCAGAGGAAGACCACGCCGAAGACGAGGCCGAGGAGCGCGCCGCGGAGCAGCGACCGGCGCAGCGGCCGTTCGCCGGAGCGGCGCATCTCGCGCAGGCAGTAGCCGAGCAGCGGCAGCAGCACGAGCATGCTGCCGTGGCTGTACGGACGGATCGGGTCGATGAAGAGCACGGCCGAGGGCACGGCGATCAGCAGCGCCCAGAACGGCCGGAGCAGCAGCCGCCAGGCCAGGTACGTCAGCGGGCCCGCGATGGCGGTGAAGAAGATCTGGAAGTCCTTGAGGGCGAACCCGGTGCCGCCGGGGACGTCGTAGCGGATCTTCGCCCAGACGGCCATCAGGCCGGGGAAGAGGGGCGGGTAGATGCCCGACATGCCCTCCCCGTGCAGGAAGGAGTTGGCCATGTCGATCAGGGCGCCCGGGTCCCCCTCCTGGCCGCCGAGCCCCCAGGGCGTCCCGCGCAGGGCGACGACCACGCCGCCCGCGACCACGCCGGTGGCGAGCCCCGCCAGGGCGGCGCACACCAGGCGCTTCACCAGCTGGTGGCGGGCGAGCCCGCCGCGGTAGGCGGTGTACAGCAGGACCGCGAGCAGCGGCAGGCCGAGGACGGCCACGTACTGCTGGAGCTTGGCGAGACCGCTGACCTGGCCGATGCGGACGAGCGGGTTCACGCTGATGTGCGTACTGAGCAGCGCGAACCCGAGGGCTGCCACGAGACTGACGACGACCTCGGCCAGCGGGAGCACCCACCGCCGGGAGAGCCACGCCCGGCTCCGTGAGGGGGACAGCCGGCTCGTTCCTTCCGCTGTCGGGGCGGGGCGGGGCGCCGGGGCGCCGGCCTCACCGACCTCCTCGGGGGCCAGGTGTGTCATCTCAGTCCGTTTCGTGGAGTGCGGTGTCGGCTGTCGGCTCTCGGCTCAGTTCTGGCCGGAGGTGAAAGCGTGCTTCGCCAGGGTCCGGGCGCCCTCCCGGTGCCCGCGGCGCAGTGCGCCGGGGAGCATGGTGAGCGCGTGCAGGCGGGAGGCGCTGTGGAAGCGTGCCGCGCGGGCGGCCTTGGGCCAGCCGCGGGCGTCCATGCGCGCGGCGACCGCGGCGAAGTACCGCTCGGCCTCGGCGAAGCGGGTGCCGGAGAAGGCCTGCAGCGAGGACTCGCTGACCGCGTGGCGGCGGTACTGGAAGACGGTGGTCGAGTTGTCGATCACCATCTCCTCACCGGCCTCCAGCAGGTCGACGACCAGCGCGAGGTCCTGGATCACCGAGTAGTCGTCGCGGAAGTTCACCTTGCGCAGCGCCTCGCCGCGCCAGGCGATGGAGGGGAAGTACAGCCAGTTCCCGCGCAGCACGCTGGCGGCCAGCTCCTCTCCGCCCATCAGCCGGCGGTCCTTCACCTGCGGCGCGTACAGCCGCTTCTTGGTGTTGTCCGCCAGGCCGCCCTGCATGACCCGGCCCGAGCCGTCGATGACCTCGACGCCGGGCTGGACCATGCCGGTGCCCGGGTGGGCGCCGATGACCGCGCGGACGGTCTCCAGGTAGTGCGGGTGCAGGATGTCGTCGCAGCCCATGATGACCGCGTAGTCGGCCTCGGAGAGCTCCACGCACTTCTGGAAGTTCTTGGTGATGCCGAGGTTCCGCTCGTTGCGGGTGTAGTGGACCCGCTCGTCGCCGAGCTGCTCGAACCAGCCGGGTACGTCCGGCTCCTTGCCGTCGTCGATGACGACGAGCCGGAAGTCCCGGTCGGTCTGCGCCAGGACGCTGCGCACGGCGTCCTGCATCAGCTGCACGTCCCCGTAGTAGGGGAGCATGAAGTCGAAGGTCACCATGGAGCGTCAGGCCTTCACGGAGTCGGAGTCGGCATCGGCGCCGGACGCGGAGCCCGCGACGGCGTCCTGCCCGAGGCGCTCGTCGTTGTGCCGGACGCCCTCGTTGATGGCCACGGTCCGCGCCAGGTCGGTGATCTTCTTCTCCAGCGACCGGAAGCGCAGGAAGGTGTT
This sequence comes from Streptomyces sp. LARHCF249, assembly GCF_052871255.1. Lineage (NCBI taxonomy): Bacteria > Bacillati > Actinomycetota > Actinomycetes > Kitasatosporales > Streptomycetaceae > Streptomyces > Streptomyces sp. LARHCF249. Next base: position 34,864 of record NZ_JBIXJQ010000010.1, on the reverse strand, counting down.
GAGCGTGAGGAAGCCCATCGCGAGCACCATCACGTAGAGCACCAGGTCGGTGCCTCGGCCGACGCCGAGCTGCTGGGCGAGCCAGGTGACGTCCGTCGGGCGGAGCACCGCGTAGACGTTGACGACCACGAACACGGAGAACGCTATGCGCTTCCACGCGCGGTTCTTCGCCTGGCCCCAGGTCCGGATGAACATGAGTGCCATGGACACCGAGCCGAGGATCAGCAGCAGCTGGATCCAGAAGTACTTCATCGACGCCCACGCTCCCGCAGCGAAATGTCAAAAAGGATGTTGACGCCGTTGATCAGGGACTGACCCTTGGCGCGTGAGTAATCGGTGTAGAGGATGTCCACCGGAACCTCGGTGACCCGCAGGTCGGAGCCGGCCAGGAAACCGACGAGCTCGGACGCGTGCGCCATGCCGTTCATGGTGATGTTCAGCTGCTCGGCGGCTTCACGGCCCAGGACGCGTAGACCGTTGTGCGCGTCGGTGAGCTTGAGCTTGCGGGCGGTCGGGCTGACCGCGGCGGCCGTACGCAGCACCACCTGCTTGATCCACGGCACTTGGCCGTTCTGCTCGATGAAGCGGGAGCCGAGGACGACATCGGCCTCGTCGCGGCGCAGCACCGCGACCATCGTCTCGACGTCCTTGGTCTGGTGCTGACCGTCGGCGTCGAAGGTGGCGAAGTAGCGGGCGCCGGGCTGGGCGAGCGCGTAGGTGAGGCCGGTCTGCAGGGCCGCGCCCTGGCCGAGGTTGACCGGGTGGCGCACCAGGTGCGCGCCGGTCGTGGCGATGTGCTTGGCCGAGTCGTCCGTACTGCCGTCGTCGACGACGACGATGTTGGGGAACGTCTTGCGGGCCCCCTCGACCACGTCGGCGATCACCTGGCCCTCGTTATAGGCCGGTATGACCAGCCAGACATCGTCGTAATCGGACACGGTAGCTCCAGCGGAACGGGGCACAAACGAGTGCTCGGTGATCGGTGTGACGTCGTGGGCAGGCATGGCTATCTTCCGACCGCACCTACGCCCAGGCTGCCTGTGTCGGCCCCCTGCCCGGCACCTTCGGTGGCGGCCGCGGCCGCGCCGGGGAAGCTCAGCCTCAGCGCTGCCAGCATAGCGAGCACGGTGGCCAGGGAGCCGAGTGCGTAGGCAACGATCACGCGTACGTCCACGTCGCCGGGGACCAGCGTGATGCCCGCCAGGACCGCGGTACCGAGGACCCAGCAGAGCAGCTGCAGGTTGTGCCGCTTGAATACCATGAGCGCCTGTCCGAGAACCATCGCGAACATGTACGCCACGGTGCCGGCGGACAGCAGGAAGAAGTCGAGGCTGCCCAGCACCGGTTCCTCGATGCCGAAGAGCACCTCGATGAGCCAGGGGCCGAGGAGGGTGGCGGGGACGCCGCCGAGCAGTCCGAGCGCTCCGACGACCATGCCGATCCGGCGCAGCATCGCCCAGAAGGCGACCCGGTCGCCGGCTGTGAAGGCGGCGGTCAGGCCGCTGAGCAGCGAGGCCTGGAGCGAGCCGAAGACGAAGAGCGGCACCCGCGCCAGAACCGTCGCGCTCATCAGCGACGCGATCAGCGCGCTGTCGGCGGGTGCCAGCAACTTGGTGCTCATGACGGCCGCGTTGACGACCACCTGGGACAGCAGGGTCGCGCAGACCAGCAGGCCCAGCCCGTTGCACACGTCCCGCCAGGCGATCGGCTCGCCGGGCCCGACCGCGCGCAGCAGGGCGGGCAGCGTCACCAGGGTCGCGACGATCGGCGCGACGGCCAGGATGAGGCTGAACGCCAGCGCCGACTGCAGCCCGGACACCGCGCAGCCGAAGGCGAGCACGATCCGCAGGCCGCCGTCGACGGCGAGCTGGGTTCCGTACGCACCGAACCGGCCGAGGCCGGCCAGCACGCCGCGGGTGAGGTAGCAGACGGCCATGCCCGTGAAGGCACCGCCGAGCGCGGCCACCAGGCCTCGGTCGCCGTGGAACAGCAGGTCCGCGATGGGACGGGTGCCGAGACCGAGGAGGAGCAGGGTCACGCCGAGGATGCCCGCGGTGAGCAGGGCGGCCCGGCGCAGCACCGGGGCCGCGCCCTGGCCCAGGACCACACGGGCGGAGACGATCCGGGTGAGCTCCTGCTCCATGGGGAAGAACACCCCGATGCCGATGGACATCACGATCGTCCAGAGCACCGACACGTTCGCATAGCCCGCCTCGGACAGGCTGTGACCGGCCACGCCCAGGTGGACGTAGGAGGCCGCGCCGAGCACGACGGTGCCGCCGGCCACCGCGACGGTGCCCGGCGGCAGCGCCGCGGTCAGCTTGGTCAGCAGGGTTCTCATCCCGCTCGGCCGTCCCGGGCCTGGGCGGCCAGTGCGGTGAAGACCGGAGTGCCGAGGGCCTCGGCGAGCTGTTCCCGCCAGTCGGCGAGGGGCGCCAGGCCCGCTTCGGCCCAGCGGTCGTGCGCGAGCACGCTGAAGGCCGGGCGGACGGCGGGGCGCACGAAGGCCTCGGAGGTGGTCGGACGGATCCGCTCCGGGTCGAGGCCGCTGAGCCGGTAGGCCTCGCGGGCCAGCCCCATCCAGGTGGTCCGGCCGCTGGCGGTGCCGTGGTAGACGCCGCCCATGGCGTGGCCCTTCAGCGCGGCCTGGCCCAGCTCGACGAGGCGGCGGGCGAGCGCGTACGACCAGGTGGGCTGGCCGTGCTGGTCGTCGACGACGTCCAGGGTGTCGCGCTGCGCGGCCAGCTTCAGCATGGTGGCGACGAAGTTCGGGCCGTGCTCCCCGTACAGCCACGCGGTGCGCACGACGTAGCCGTCCTGCGGCAGCAGCTCGGCGACGGCCTGCTCGCCGACCAGCTTGGTGCGTCCGTACGCGTTGACCGGGCCGGTCTCGGCGTCCTCGCGGTACGGCTGCGCGGCGTCGCCGGGCAGCACGTAGTCGGTGGACACGTGCAGCAGGCGGACGTGGGCCGCGGCGCAGGCCTCGGCGAGGACGCGTACGCCGGTGCCGTTGACGGCGGTGGCGGCCTCTTCGGCCGTCTCCGCGCCGTCCACGTCGGTCCAGGCGGCGCAGTTGACGACCACGGAGGCGCCCTCGACGGCGGCCCGGACGGCTGCCGGGTCGGTGATGTCGAGGTCGGCCCGGCCCAGGCCGACGGCCTCGATGCCGGAGCGCTTCAGGACGGCCAGGACGTCCTGGCCGAGCATCCCGGCGGCGCCGGTGACGAGCCAGCGCGTGGCCACGGGGTAGGCGGTCACTTCTGCAGGGCTGCCTTCACCTTGAGGGGCTCCCACCAGGCACGGTTCTCGCGGTACCACTCGATCGTGGCCTTGATGCCGTCCTCGAAGGTGACCTGCGGGGCGTAGCCGAGCTCGGCGCCGATCTTGCTGATGTCGATGGAGTAGCGCAGGTCGTGGCCCTTGCGGTCCTCGACGTGCTCGACCATGTCCCAGCCGAGGCCCGCGGCCTCGAGCAGGACGCCGGTGAGCTCCTTGTTGGTGAGCTCGGTGCCGCCGCCGATGTTGTAGACCTCGCCGGCGCGGCCCTTGCGCATGGCCAGGTCGATGCCGCGGCAGTGGTCGGAGACGTGCAGCCAGTCGCGCACGTTGCCGCCGTTGCCGTACAGCGGGACCTTCGTGCCGTCCATCAGGTTGGAGACGAACAGCGGGATGACCTTCTCCGGGAACTGGTAGTGCCCGTAGTTGTTGGAGCAGCGGGTGACCACCACGTCCATGCCGTGGGTGCGGTGGTAGGCCAGCGCCAGCAGGTCGGACGACGCCTTGGAGGCGGAGTACGGGGAGTTCGGCACCAGCGGCCACTCCTCCGTCCAGGAGCCCTCGGTGATCGAGCCGTAGACCTCGTCCGTGGAGATGTGGACGAAGCGGCCGACGCCGTGCTTGCGCGCGGCGTCCAGCAGGACCTGGGTGCCCACCACGTTGGTCAGCACGAAGGGGCCCGCACCGGCGATCGAGCGGTCCACGTGGGACTCGGCGGCGAAGTGCACGACGACGTCGTGGCCGGCCATCACCTGGTCGACGGCCTCGGCGTCGCAGATGTCGCCCTTGACGAAGGTGTATCCGGGGTGGTCCGCGACCGGGGCGAGGTTGGCCTCTACGCCCGAGTACGTCAGCTTGTCGAAGACAGTGATCTGCGCCGAGGCATCTGCACCGAGCTGCTGGCGGACGAATTCTGAACCGATGAAGCCGGCGCCGCCGGTCACGAGGATGCGCATAATACGAAGAGTCTAGCGGCCCGCCGAACGTCACATTCCCTTGGCTCGGCTCCCCCGCACGCTCTCGCATAGGGTTCACCCATGCGTGGAATCCTTTTGGCCGGTGGCACCGGATCGCGACTCTGGCCGTTGACCCGGGCCGTTTCGAAGCAGCTGCTGCCCGTCTTCGACAAGCCGATGATCTATTACCCCCTCTCCACCCTGGTGATGGCGGGTATCAGCGAAATTCTGATCATCACCACTCCGGAAGACCGCGACCAGTTCGAGCGGCTGCTCGGCGACGGTTCGCAGTTCGGCCTGCGGCTGGAGTACGCCGTCCAGGAGCGTCCCGAGGGCATCGCCCAGGCCTTCGTCCTCGGCGCCGACTTCATCGGCGACGAGTCCGTCGCGCTCATCCTCGGCGACAACATCTTCCACGGCAGCGGCCTCGGCACGCGCCTGGCCCAGCACACCGACGCCAAGGGCGGCCGGGTGTTCGCGTACCCGGTGGCGGACCCGACGGCGTACGGCGTGGTGGAGTTCGACGAGAAGGGCCAGGCCATCTCCATCGAGGAGAAGCCGGTCAAGCCCAAGTCCCGCTACGCGGTGCCGGGCCTGTACTTCTACGACAACCAGGTCGTCGAGATCGCCCGCGGCCTGAAGCCCAGCGCCCGCGGCGAGCTGGAGATCACCGCGGTCAACGACGCGTACCTCCAGGCCGGCGAACTGAACGTCACCATCCTCGACCGGGGCACCGCGTGGCTGGACACCGGCACCTTCGTGTCGATGGTGCAGGCCTCCGAGTTCGTCCGGGTCATCGAGGAGCGCCAGGGCTTCAAGATCGGCTGCATCGAGGAGGCGGCCTGGCGGGCCGGCCTGATCGATTCCGCGCAGCTGCGCGCGCTCGCGGAGCCCCTCACCAAGAGCGGTTACGGCACCTACCTGCTGGCCCTGCTCGACGAGGAGGCCGCGCGATGAAGTTCCGCGAGCTCTCCATCGAGGGCGCCTTCGAGGTCACCCCGCAGCTGCACGGCGACCCCCGCGGCCTGTTCACCGAGTGGTACCGCTTCGACCGGCTCGCCGAGGTGGTCGGCCACCCGCTGAACCTGGCGCAGGCGAACATGTCGGTCTCCTCCGCGGGCGTCGTCCGCGGCATCCACTTCGCCGACGTCCCGCGCGGCCAGGCCAAGTACGTGACCTGCGTGCGCGGCGCCGTGCTCGACGTCATCGTCGACCTGCGGGTCGGCTCCCCCACCTTCGGGAAGTGGGAAGGCGTCCGCCTCGACGACGTGGACCGCCGCGCGGTCTACATCCCCGAGGGCCTGGGCCACGGCTTCTGCGCGCTGAGCGACGACGCCACGCTTTCGTACCTCTGCTCGGAGACGTACAACCCGACCGGCGAGCACTCGGTTCACCCGCTCGACGCCGACCTCGGCATCGAGTGGCCGGCCGACGTCCCGCTGCTGTCGGCCCGCGACGAGGCCGCCCCGTCGCTGGCCGACGCGATCGCGTCCGGGCTGCTGCCCGACTACGCCGTCTGCAAGGAGTTCACCGAGTCGCTCCGCGTGAGCTGACCCGGCGCCTCTGCCACTGAGGGCCGCACCCCGTTTCCGGGGTGCGGCCCTCGGTCGTCCCGCGGCGGAAGCGTTCAGTGGACGACGGAGAAGCTGCGCCAGGGCAGGCTCCTGGGCGCCGTCACGTTCGACGTGCGGACCGGGATGTAGATCCCGTCGGCTCCGTCGACCTTCTGGCACTTCGGTGTCCGGTACATGATCACGTCGACCAGGCTGTTGTTCTCCACATGGGCCGCGCCGTGCGGCAGACGGATCTCGTGGCAGCCCTGGACGGGAGTGTTCGAGTACGTCACCTCGATCGGGGAGTCGTGGGCGCGGAACGCGAGCGTGCCCGTGGTGGTCTTGCCGGCCGAACAGGCCGTGGCCGTGGCCGCGAGCAGCAGGGCCGCCCCGGTGATGACGCCGGCATGCCGGAGCTGGGCGCCGCCTCGTTCGAACATGGCTCGGTCCTCGTCTGTGCGTTCGTCGGTATCTGCCTTGACCGCAGCCTCGCCCGTCGCGGACCGGAAGGCATCCGGTGCGCGCCCGAAGGGATGAACGCCGAAGGGCCCCGTCCCTCCGCCGGAGCGGTGGGACGGGGCCCTTCAGTGCAACTTGGTGCCCGCTTCAGCGAGCTACCAGGTCAGAGCACGAATTACTTCGTGATCTTGGTGACCTGGCCGGCGCCCACGGTACGACCACCCTCACGGATGGCGAACTTCAGGCCCTCCTCCATGGCGACCGGCTGGATCAGCGCGACCGTCATCTCGGTGTTGTCGCCCGGCATGACCATCTCCGTGCCGGCCGGCAGGGTGACGACACCCGTGACGTCCGTGGTACGGAAGTAGAACTGCGGACGGTAGTTGTTGAAGAAGGGGGTGTGACGGCCACCCTCGTCCTTCGACAGGATGTAGGCCTGGGCCTCGAACTCGGTGTGCGGGGTGACCGAACCGGGCTTGATGATGACCTGGCCGCGCTCGACGTCCTCGCGCTTGATGCCACGGAGGAGCAGACCGACGTTCTCGCCCGCCTGGCCCTCGTCGAGGAGCTTGCGGAACATCTCGATACCGGTGACCGTGGTGGTGGTCTTCTCTTCCTTGATACCGATGATGTCGACGGTCTCGTTGACCTTCAGGACACCACGCTCGATACGGCCGGTGACGACCGTACCGCGACCGGTGATCGTGAAGACGTCCTCGACGGGCATGAGGAACGGCATCTCGGTGTCACGCGGCGGGGTCGGGATGGCCTCGTCGACGGCGTCCATGAGGCCGATGAGCTTGTCGCCCCACTCCTTGTCGCCCTCGAGCGCCTTCAGCGCGGAGACGCGGACGACCGGCAGGTCGTCGCCCGGGAAGTCGTACTCGGAGAGGAGCTCACGGACCTCGAGCTCGACGAGCTCCAGGATCTCCTCGTCGTCCACCATGTCGGCCTTGTTCAGGGCGACGACGATGTACGGAACGCCGACCTGGCGGGCCAGGAGCACGTGCTCCTTGGTCTGCGGCATCGGGCCGTCGGTGGCGGCGACCACGAGGATCGCGCCGTCCATCTGCGCGGCACCGGTGATCATGTTCTTGATGTAGTCCGCGTGACCCGGGCAGTCGACGTGGGCGTAGTGACGCGCCTCGGTCTGGTACTCGACGTGCGCGATCGAGATGGTGATACCGCGCTGGCGCTCCTCAGGAGCCTTGTCGATCTGATCGAAGGCCGAGGCCGCGTTCAGGTCCGGGTACTTGTCGTGCAGCACCTTGGTAATGGCGGCCGTGAGGGTCGTCTTACCGTGGTCAATGTGACCGATGGTGCCGATGTTGACGTGCGGCTTAGTCCGCTCGAACTTCGCCTTCGCCACGGGGGTCCTCCTGAGAGTGGTTCTGTACGCCTTACAGATCGGCGCCAGGTGATCTTTGCTGGATAGCCGGTCCCCCGGGGCAGCAGGAGGGGTACTCCTGCTGCCCCGAGGTTCCGGTGGCAAGCCTAAAGCGTGAACTCGGAAGAGTTACTCGCCCTTGGCCTTCGCGATGATCTCCTCGGCGACGTTCCGGGGAACCTCGGCGTAGGAGTCGAACTGCATCGAGTAGCTGGCGCGACCCGAGGTCTTGCTGCGGAGGTCTCCGACGTAGCCGAACATCTCCGAAAGCGGCACGAGGCCCTTGACGACGCGAGCGCCGTGACGCTCCTCCATGGCCTGGATCTGGCCACGGCGGGAGTTGATGTCGCCGATGACGTCACCCATGTAGTCCTCGGGCGTGGTGACCTCGACGGCCATCATCGGCTCAAGGAGCACGGGAGAAGCCTTGCGCGCGGCCTCCTTGAAGGCCTGCGAACCGGCGATCTTGAACGCGAGCTCGGAGGAGTCGACCTCGTGGTAGCCACCGTCGAGAAGCGTGACGCGAACGCCCGTCATCTCGTAGCCGGCCAGGATGCCGAACTGCATGGCCTCCTGCGCACCGGCGTCGACCGAAGGGATGTACTCCTTCGGGACGCGTCCACCGGTGACCTTGTTCACGAACTCGTACGCCGGACCGTCGGTCTCGGTGATGGGCTCGATCGCGATCTGCACCTTGGCGAACTGACCGGTACCACCGGTCTGCTTCTTGTGGGTGTAGTCGTGACGCTCGACGGCCTTGCGGATCGTCTCGCGGTACGCGACCTGCGGCTTGCCGACGTTGGCCTCGACCTTGAACTCGCGCTTCATACGGTCGACCAGCACCTCGAGGTGCAGCTCGCCCATACCGCCGAGGATGGTCTGGCCGGTCTCCTCGTCCGAGTGAACGTGGAAGGAGGGGTCCTCCTCCGCGAGACGCTGGATGGCGACACCCAGCTTCTCCTGGTCACCCTTGGACTTGGGCTCGATGGCGACCTGGATGACCGGAGCCGGGAAGTCCATGGACTCCAGGATCACGGGTGCCTTGTCGTCACACAGCGTCTCACCGGTGGTGGTCTGCTTCAGGCCCATGACGGCGACGATGTCACCGGCGCCCACCGACGCGATCTCCTCACGCTTGTTCGCGTGCATGCGGTAGATCTTGCCGATGCGCTCCTTCTTGCCCTTGACGGAGTTCAGCACCGCAGTGCCGGCCTCCAGGCGGCCCGAATAAACCCGGACGAAGGTGAGCTTGCCGAGGTGCGGGTCGCTCATGATCTTGAACGCGAGCGCGGCGAGGGGCTCCTCGTCGGACGGCTTGCGCTTCACGACCACCTCGGCGTCGCGGACGTCGTGGCCCTCGATGGCCTCGATGTCCAGCGGCGACGGCAGGTAGCGGACGACGGCGTCGAGCAGGGGCTGAACGCCCTTGTTCTTGAACGCCGTGCCACAGAACACCGCGGTGATCGTGGGCTCGCCCTTGCCCTTGCCGGAGCCGAGGATGATGCGACGGACGGCGGCGTGCAGCTGCTCGACGGAGGGCTCGTTGCCCTCCAGGAACAGCTCCATGATCTCGTCGTCGTTCTCGGCGACGGTCTCGACCAGCTTGCCGCGCCACTCTTCAGCAGCCTCGGTGTGCGTGGCCGGGATGTCGACGATGTCGTACATCTCGCCCTTGGTCGCCTCGGCGGACCAGACGAACGCCTTCATGGTGACCAGGTCGACAACGCCCTGGAAGTCCATCTCGGCGCCGATCGGGAGCTGCATGACGATCGGAACCGCGCCGAGGCGGTCCTTGATCATGTCGACGCAGCGGTGGAACTCGGCGCCGGTGCGGTCCAGCTTGTTGACGAAGCAGATGCGCGGGACGCCGTAGCGGTCCGCCTGACGCCAAACGGTCTCGGACTGCGGCTCCACACCGGCGACACCGTCGAACACGGTGACGGCACCGTCGAGGACGCGGAGCGAACGCTCCACCTCGACCGTGAAGTCAACGTGACCCGGGGTGTCGATGATGTTGATGGTGTGGTCGACGTCCTCGAGCGGCCAGTGGCAGGTCGTCGCGGCGGACGTGATCGTGATGCCGCGCTCCTGCTCCTGCTCCATCCAGTCCATCGTGGCAGCGCCGTCGTGGACTTCACCGATCTTGTAAGACACACCGGTGTAGAACAGGATGCGCTCGGTGGTGGTCGTCTTGCCCGCGTCGATGTGAGCCATGATGCCGATGTTGCGCACCTTGGCCAGGTCAAGCGAAGTGGTAGCCATATCGGCTCAGTCTTCTCTCGGTCTCGATGTGGGTTGGGACTACCAGCGGTAGTGCGCGAAGGCCTTGTTGGACTCGGCCATCTTGTGCGTGTCCTCGCGCTTCTTGACAGCAGCGCCAAGACCGTTGGAGGCGTCGAGCAGCTCGTTCATGAGGCGCTCGGTCATGGTCTTCTCACGGCGGGCGCGGGAGTAACCCACGAGCCAGCGGAGGGCCAGGGTCGACTGGCGACCCGGCTTGACCTCGACGGGGACCTGGTAGGTCGCGCCACCGACACGGCGGGACTTGACCTCGAGGGACGGCTTGACGTTCTCCAGCGCGCGCTTCAGCGTGATGACCGGGTCGTTGCCGGTCTTCTCGCGGAGGCCTTCCATGGCGCCGTAGACGATGCGCTCGGCGGTGGAGCGCTTGCCGTTCAGCAGGATCTTGTTGATGAGCGACGTCACCAGAGGAGATGCGTAGACCGGGTCGATGATGACCGGGCGCTTCGGGGCGGGGCCCTTACGAGGCATTCTTACTTCTCCTTCTTGGCGCCGTAGCGGCTGCGGGCCTGCTTGCGGTTCTTGACAGCCTGGGTGTCAAGCGCACCGCGGATGATCTTGTAACGAACACCCGGCAGGTCCTTCACACGGCCACCACGCACGAGCACGATCGAGTGCTCCTGCAGGTTGTGTCCCTCACCCGGAATGTAAGCGGTGACCTCGATGCCAGAGGTCAGACGCACACGCGCGACCTTACGCAGCGCCGAGTTCGGCTTCTTCGGGGTGGTCGTGAACACACGTGTGCAGACGCCGCGACGCTGGGGCGAAGCCTCAAGCGCGGGGGTCTTTGTCTTCTCGACCTTGTCCTGCCGGCCCTTACGGACCAGCTGCTGGATCGTAGGCACTACTTCTCCGGTTTCTGTGTGCCGTGTAGTGAAGCTAACCTGGAACATTTGCCGACCCACGCGGTCGGGTGTGTCGGATCCGGCGGACCTCCGCGCAAGCACGGAAACGCATGGATCGCGGTGGCTGATTCGGCTCCTGCGCGGTTGATGGACACGCACGGGAGCCCAGGCACACCCCAGGCACAAGGTCTGAGCGTACCTACCGCATCCACTCCGGTCAAAACAAAAGCCCGGGCGCGCGGGCCCGTAGATCCGCACGACCCGTGCGCCGCATGGGCGACACCCCCGCGCGGCGCTGCCGACTCGCGGATGTGGTAGGCGCGTGGTACGGACGGCCAGGTCAGGCCCGTACGAGCGGCTCCGCGAAACCCGGCGCGGGACCCGGCGCGCGGCCGGCGGGGATCCCGGCCCGGCATCCCACCGGCGGCCCGCCACCGGTCCGGCGAACTAAACTGCCGAGCGATTCATCCCAAACGGCACGACCACCAGGGAGCGGGACATTGGGGACGGTCACCTCGGAGCCGATGACGGCGGACAGCCCGCCCCACGACAGTGGCCACGACCTCTCCTCGCCCCGCCGCCGCGGGCGTCCCCGCCTCACCCGGCTGTACGGGCCGCTGCTCGCCTTCCTCATCGCCTCGGGAGCCTGCTGCGCGGCCTGGGTGGCGCGCGGCACCTTCCCCTTCGGCAACACCGGCCGGGCCATCAACGACCAGGCCAACCAGTACGTGCCCTTCCACCGCGCCCTGTGGGACCTGGTCCACGGGCAGGCCGCCGGGGACCTGCTCTTCACCTGGCGCGGCGGCTTCGGACAGCAGTTCCTGTCCGACTACCACACCTACCTCGGCAACCCCTTCTCGTGGCTGGCCGTCCTGGTCCCGCGCGCCCACGTCGACCTCGCGGTCTTCGCGGTCACCCCGATCACGATGGGCACCGCCGCCGCCCTGATGACGGTGTACCTCGGCAGGCTGCACCCCGGCCCCTGGTGGCAGCGCGGCGTCCTCGGCGCCTGCTACGGCCTGTGCGGCTGGGCGCTCAGCGACGCCTCGTACATCCCCATGTGGCTGTGGGGCCTGGTCGCCCTCCCGATGCTCGGCATCGCCGTGGAGTGGTGTCTGGAGGGGCGCCGCTGGCCGGGCGCGGCCCTGCTCGTCGCGCTCGCCTGGTACGGCAACTTCTACACCGCGATGATGGCGACGATGGCCGCCTGCGTGCTGCTCGCCATCCGCCTGATCACCTTCGACATGACGGGCGCGCAGCGGCTGCGCGCGCTGTGGCGGGCGGCGACGGCCGCCGCCACCGGCATCCTGCTCACGCTCCCCCTGCTGCTGCCGTCCTTCCTGTCCAGCGGCTCGGCGCAGCCCACCCGGGCCGCCGCCTTCGACCCGGTCCGGATCGAGATCTTCCTCGCGGGCCTGCTCCCGGCCACCCACCTGTGGGGCGGCCGCCCGCGCCTCTACGTCGCCTCGCTCGGCCTGATCCTGGCCGGCACCTTCCTGTTCAACACCGCCATCGCGAAGAAGACCCGCCTGGTGTGGGCGGCCGCGACCCTGCTCGTCGCCGTCTCGTTCCAGTTCCCGCCCACGCAGTACGCGTGGCACGGGCTGGCGGTGCCGAACGGCAACCCGTACCGCGAGGCCTTCGTCTTCAGCGGGATGGTCGTCGTCCTGGCCTGGCTGGCGCTGGCCGCCCGGCCGCGCCCGCTGCACTTGGCCCTGGCCGCCGCGCTGCTGGTGGCGGCCACCTTCCTGCTGCGGCACACCGACGACTTCGGCGGCTGGACCTGGCCGGCCGTGCTCGGCGGCGGGGCCGTGTCCCTGCTGGCCCTGATCCTGCTCGCGCTGGGCGAGAAGCGCCGCGTGCTCCTGCCCGTGGCGGCCGTCCTGATGGTCGGCGTCGTCTTCGCCGAGTCCACGGCGGCCGCGGCCAACGCGGACGCCCGCCGGGCCCGCGAGCGCTGGGCGAAGCCGGCGGCGACCTCCAGCAAGTCGATCAACGAGCACGTCGCCGCCGTCCGGGAGGTGGACGGCTGGCCCGCGTACCGGACCGACTCCGGTGCGCCGCAGACCTCGTACAACGACGCCCTCGCCCTCCGGTCGGAGGGCCCGCAGTACTACAGCAGCTACCTCCCCGAGGCGACGTACCGGGCGCTGGAGCCGCTCGGCTACGGCTTCAAGAACGACGGCCGGACCTTCTTCGGCGCCGACAACCCGGTGCTCGACGCGATCTTCTCGATCGGCGCGCGGGTCCGCCCGGGCGCCGCCCCGGGCACCTGGACGGGCTCGAGGTTCCCGGCGCCGCCCCTGGTCACGGTGCGCAGCACCCCGTACACCTCGCCCCACCCGGCGGACAGCGTCTACGCCCGCCAGGAGAACGTCCTGGGCGCCACCGTCTACCAGGTCCCGCCGGTCGCCCGCGGGGGCAGCGCCGTCGAGCAGACGTACGCCGCCACCTGCACCCCCGGCTCCGAGGCCTACTGGTACTCCCCGGCGCTCTACGGCACCCTCGCCTCCGGCGGTACGGACAGGCCCCTCGAGGACCAGATGACGGGGGTGGTCCCGCTGGGCAAGGTGCCCGCCTCGGGCCGGGTCGACGTCACCGTGAGGACCCGTACCGAGGGCGCCACCGCCGGCGAGCACCCGCTCGGCTGCCTGGACCGCGCCGCGCTCGACCAGGCCGTCGCCCGTCTGAAGGCCACCGGCGCCACCGAGGTCAAGGCCGGCGGCCACACCATCGAGGCCACCCTGCCGCAGGGCGCCGCCGGCACCGCGGTCTTCGCGATGACGGACGTCCCCGGCTGGCGGTGCTCCGCCCCGGTCCGCGACTTCCACGGTCTGGTAGCCCTCCCCCTGTCCCCCGGCACGGACAAGGTCTCCTGCACCTTCACCCCGAAGGGCCTCACCCCGGGCCTGGCGGGCGGCGCGCTCGGCCTGATGCTCCTCATCGGCGTCACGGTGACCGGCCTGCGCCGCCGCGGAGCCAGCTCGTAGCGGCACTGTCCGTGTTCATCCGGCATCAATCCCGTGGTTCCGGATCTACGTGGGGCCCCCGGTCAGTACATTGACCGCCCGGATGGATCGGGGGGCCGCATGGCAGGGCAAGACCTCCCGGGCCACGGAGGGCTGGACGACCGCGTCCCCTTCCTGGCCCGGCTGGAGAACGAGGACGGCACGGCGTTACGGGCGCTCGGCCGCGAGCTGGCCTTCGCACCGCGCGACCGGCTCATGCACCAGCACGAACCCTCGTCGCACATCCTGCTGGTCCTGCACGGCTGGACCAAGGTGACGGCCGTCGCCCCCAACGGCTACCAGGCGCTGCTGGCCCTGCGCGGGCCCGGCGACATCCTCGGCGAGTCGGCCGCCCTGACCCGGCGCGTCCGGTCCGCCACCGTGACCGCGCTGGAGCCGGTCCGGGCCGTGGCCGTCGACCACGACTCCTTCCGCGCGTTCCTCGCCGCCTGTCCCGCGGCCGCCCTCCAGCTGCTCGCCCTCACCTCCGACCGCACCCGGGCCGCCGACCAGCGCCGCCTGGAGTTCGCCTCGTTGAGCGTGCGCGAGCGCCTCGCGGTCCTGCTCCTGGACCTGTCCCGCACCCACGGCCGCCCCGGCCCGACCGGGGTCGAGCTGTCCGTTCCGCTCACCAAGGAAGAGCTCGCCGGAGCCGTCGGGGCCTCCCGCGAGATGGTCCAGCGCGAGCTCAGGGAGCTCCGCGAACGCGGGGTCGTGATCACGGGCCGCCGCACCCTGGTGATCGTCCGGCCGGACGTCCTGCGGCGGATCGCCCAGGCTCTGCCGCCCGCCCAGGGCTGAGCGCGCCCTCCGGCCCGTCCTTCAGTGCACGGCGTCACACTCCGGGTGCGTCATCCGCCCTCACGGCTCCGCGCCCGCCTGCCCCACTCTCTTGTCACAGCAGGGATCCACCACGAGAGGCGATCATGAGCGACCCACTCCCCCGCACCATCCTTCTGGTCGACACCGAGCGGTACAGCGACCGCGACGACGTCCAGCAGGCCTTCCTCCGGCGGATGCTGTACGACGTCGTCGACCGGACCCTGCTGGCCGCCGGGATCGACCAGACGTTACGGCTGCGCGCCGACCGGGGTGACGCGATCATGGAGCTGATCGACCCGAACGCGCCGCTCACCACGCTGCTGCGGACCTTGCTGACCGAGGTGCCCGCCCAACTGCGCGCCGTGAACCGGCTGGCGTCCGCTTCGGCGCAGATCCGGCTGCGGGCGGTCCTCGCCACCGGGTACGTCGCGATCGACGCGTACGACGGCTGGGTGGGCTCGGACCTCAACCACGCCTGCCGCCTGCTGGACGGCGAACCCTTGAAGCAGGCCCTGCGCGAGCGCACGGACGACTACGCGCTCTGCGTCTCGGAGCCGGTGTACGCGGGCATCGTGCGGCACAACCACACCGGCATCCCGGCCGAGGAATTCAGCCCGGTCACCATGCCCAGCAAGAACGGCCCACTGGCCGCGTGGCTGTACGGACCACTGCCGGCGGGGGGCCTGGCGCCGGAGCCCGGGGGGAACTCCGGCGCCGGGACAGGGCCCGGGGCGGGGGCGGATGCCCCGGCCCGGCCTGCGCAGGTGATCAACGGCGGACAGTTCGGCGGCGTCAACCACGGCATCAGCGGCGGCACCTTCCACGGCGACATCCGGCTGGGCGGCGGTGACCGCCGATGAGCACCCCGGTGTCGGACGCCCCGGGTCCGGTCGAGGGGGCGGACCCGGCGGAGACCCCGGCCGAGCCGGCGGCCGCGGCTCCCGAGGAGGCGCAGCCCCAGAGCGCGTACGACGCCCGCCGGGACCTGCTGCGCGGCATCCCCGACGCCATGCGGGGCGGCGTCGGCGGCGGGGTCTTCGGCGGCGTCAACCACGGCATCAGCGGCGGCACCTTCCACGGCGGCATCACCGTGAACAACCTGTCGCCCGGCGGCGCCGCGCACGCCTCGGGCGAGGTCCCCAGAGCCACCCTCACCGGCCTCGACCAGGCATTCGCCGACGAAGGCAGCAACTTCCAGGAGCTGCTGGGCCGGCTCCGCAAGGAGCGCGTCCTGGTCCTCACCGGACCCCGCTCCACCGGTCGGCGCACCGCCGCGCTCATGCTGCTGGAGCGCCTGCGCACCCCTTCGGTCCACGCGCTGGACCGGAGCACGACACCCGAGGAGCTGGCCGACCGGCTCGGCGGCGAGAAGGCGCGCGGGTACGTGCTGTGCGACCCGATCACCGCCCGGAACCAGCCGCTGCGCGACACCCACCTGCTGGCGGCCCGGGACAAGCTCGACGAGCAGAGCTTCCTGGTGATCACCGCCGGTCCGCACACCCGTCTGGAGGGCGTCGCGGGCCACCCGTGGCAGCCGCCCGGCGCCGAGGCCGTGCTGCGCTCCTCGCTGCGGGCCCGGGTGGAGGACGGGGAAGAGGTGCGGCGGCTGATGGCCCTGCCGGCCGTCACCGACTTCCTGAGCCGCCACCCCCAGCTCCGCGAGGCCGCACGGTTCGCCGGCGTACTGGGGCGCCACTCCCTCCCCGGCAGCGACGCGTCGGAGATCGAGTCCTTCTCCCTGCGCGCCCTGGAGCAGCAGGTCCAGGAGTGGCTCGAGGACCAGGACGGGATCCTGCACCTGCGGGAGAAGGCCTTCCTCGTCGCCCTCGCCGCCTTCCACAAGGGGCCGTACGCCCTCACCGCCGAACTCAGCGACCTCCTGTTCGGCCTCCTGCAGCGCACCGAGGACCCGGGCCGGCCGGCGGCCGTCCCCGTCTTCGGCACCAACCCCGCCAAGCGGCTCCAGCTGGCCCGCGCCGTCCGCTACCCGAAGGAGGAGCAGACCGAGTGGGGTCCGGTCACCCAGTCGATGGCGGCCTTCCAGGACGACCGCGCGGCGGCGGTCCTGCTCCGCGAGGTGTGGACCGGCCACCCCTCCGCCCGCCCGGCGCTGGTCGGCTGGCTGCGGCTGCTCGCCGCCGACGGACGGTCCTTCGTCCGCACCCGGGCCGCGTCCACCGTCGCCGTCCTCGCCCTGCACGACCTGCCCTCCGCCATGGCCCTCGTCATCGAGGAGTGGGCCCTGTCCGACCGGCCGTGGCTGCGGATCGGCGCCGTCAACGCCCTCGCGCTCGCCCACGTCATCGGCACCCCGAACATCCCGCGGATCACCGACCGCTGGTGCGCCGACGGTACGAGCCACCCGCGGCTGCGCTGGGCCGCGATCCGCGTCCACGGCCTGATCGGCGACGAGCGGCCGGCGGAGACGGTCGAGGCACTGCGCGCGGCCGTGCGCTCGCTCGAAGCGGACGACGACGAGACACCGGCCGAAGTCGCCCAGTCCGTCGAACTGCTGCTGCTCTCCGACGCGCGCGACGAGGTCCTCGACGAGCTGCTGCGCACCCGCGACGACGACCGGGCCGCCATCGACCTGGCGCTCGACGGCTTCCTGCGCGCGTGCGGGCACACCGAGGAGGACGAGCCCCACGGCCGCCCGCTGGTCCTGGACTGGTACGCCCGCGCCGCCACGGCCAGGCCCGAGTCCGCCCGGGGCATCGCCGTCCTGTGGCGGGCCGCCCTCGACCGCCCCGGGGGCCGGGACGACGCCCTCGACCTGCTGCACGGCTGGGTGGTGGCCGCCGACCGCGACCGCGACACCGAATGGGCGCTCGCCGCTCTGCTGCCCGCCCTGGCCACCTCTGCCAACGAGCGGGACCGGCTGTCCCACCTGCTGCGCCACGGGGTCCACGGCGAGGTACCCGCCGTCTCCGAGCGGCTGCTGACCGTTCTGCCGACCCACTGAACCGAGGAGAAGCCGCACGATGTCCGATCCCCGCCGCCGCCCGGACTGGGAACAGCCCGCCGACCGGCACACCCAGCTGATCGACCCCGTGATCACCGTCCAGCAGCTCGGGCGGTTCGAGGTGTTCCGCAAGCTGCAGACCCGTATCGACCACGCCCTGGTCTTCTCGACCGCCAAGGGCGGGTACGTCGCCTTCCTGCCTCCGCACCGGCCCGGCTCCACCCGGGGCTACACGGCGGTGTACGAGGTCGACACGGGAGTCCACCACGTCCGCGCGGACATCGAACTGCCCAGCGACAACGACGCCCTCCAGTTCGTGGTGGCCGTGGAGATCAGCTGGCGGGTGGCGGATCCCGCCCTGTTCGTGGCGAGCGGCCGGCGCGACGTGCCCCGGCTGCTGCTGGGCGAGCTGGAGCAGGCCGCGCGGCCAGTCGCCCGGCGCTTCGCCATCGCCGACAGCGCGCAGGCCGAGGTGGAACTGCTGCGGGTGCTCCCCGAGGCCCGCCCGCTCGGCGGGGACT
Source organism: Streptomyces sp. LARHCF249 (assembly GCF_052871255.1). Taxonomy (NCBI): domain Bacteria; kingdom Bacillati; phylum Actinomycetota; class Actinomycetes; order Kitasatosporales; family Streptomycetaceae; genus Streptomyces; species Streptomyces sp. LARHCF249. The sequence continues at coordinate 16,774 of NZ_JBIXJQ010000010.1, read as the reverse complement.
GCGGGCTGCAGACCTCCTGGACCGTCCGGCTGCGCCGCGACCAGGAGAACATCGACCACCAGCTGCGCCTGCAGGCCATCCAGCACGGCACCGCCGAGCAGATCCTCACCGAGGAACTCGGCATGCGGTACGACGTCCAGCTCGACCAGCGGGCCCGCCTGCAGGACGAGCTCACGACGGGACGGGCGCTGGCCTACGGCGGGCAGCAGCACCAGCTCGCCCTCCAGCAGCAGCAGTGGGAGCACCAGCAGCGCATGGAGCTCAGCCGCCAGCAAGCCGAGCTCCAGCGCGTCGAGGCCGAGAAGATCGCCTTCTACCAGTGGCACCTGGAGCAGGGCGGGGTGCACGGGTGGGCCCTGCACCTGGCCCAGCACCCCGAGGACTCGGCCCTCGTCATGCGGACCATGCGCGAGGACCAGCTCCAGATGATCCGGGACCAGATGGGCCTGGTCAGCCAGGTGCTCGCCGACGGCGGCGCCGAGCGGCACGAGCTGCAGGGACCCAAGCAGCTGGCACTGCGGGCCATGAACGACATCCTGAACCAGCGCCTCCCGGGCGTGCCCCACGACCCGGCCCCGCCGGCCCCTCCCCAGTACCCGGGCCAGCTCGCACCCCAGGGCCCGCCGCCGGGCGTACCCCGGGCCCAGCCCCCGGCAGGACCTCCGGCGCAGCCGGCCCCGGCGCCGGCCGGGCAGTTCGGGCCGCCGCCGACCTTCTCCCAGTGGGAGCCGCCGCCCGGGTACGGGACCGCTCCCGTACAGCCGCCGCCACCGGCCCCCGAGGCCGGGACCGAGACCGAGACCGGCGAAGGAAGGCCGCAGCCATGACCGCTCCCCCGCTCCCGACCCCGCCCGGCGGGGAGGCCGCAACCCGGCTGCTCACCGACCTGCGCGGCGAGATAGCCCGGGCCGACAGCAAGGCCTCGGTGCTCGTCGGCGCCCTCGGGATGACCGCCGGGGTGATCAGCGCGCTCCTCGCCGGGAAGGGCTGGCGGCCGGACTCGCTCTCCACCCCGGGCACGGCCGTCTGGTGGGCGGGGGCCACCGCCCTGGCCCTGGCCCTGCCCGCCCTGCTGCTCGCGGTGCTGCCCCGCTACCGCGCCGCCGAGTGGCATCCCGGCACCCCGCTCTCGTACTTCGGCGACATCCGCTCGGCGGTCCGCCAGGGCCGTCTCGCCGAGGCCCTCGCCGATACCGACCGCGACCCCGCAGCCTCGCTCATGGCGGCGCTCGCGGAGAACAGCCGGATCGCCGCCCGCAAGCACCAGTGGATCAGGACCGGCCTGTTCGCGTTCTGCACCGCCGCCGTCCTGCTGCCCGCCGCCCTGCTCATCGGCTGACGTCCCCGAACACGAAGGATCACGATGAACCAGCCACCCGAGTACCCGCAGAACCCCCAGTACCCACAGCACGGGCAGAACCCGCCGCCGTACCCTCCTCAGGCCCCCCAGCACCCGCAGAGCCCGCCGCCTCCGCCGTACCCCACGGCGCACCCGCAGCCCCAACCACCTGCGTACCCGCAGAGCCCACCACCTCCGCCGTACCCGACGGCGCACCCGCAGCCGCAGCCGCCCGTGTACCCGCAGAGCCCACCGCCCCCGGCCTACCCCACGGCCCACCCGCAGCCCCAGCCGCCCGCGTACCCCGCTCACCAGCCGGCTACGGCCCAGCCGCCGGCCCCGTTACCCGCTCCCGCGCGGCCCGCTCCGCCCGCGCCCCTGGACGACCTGGACTACCAGATCGCCCCCGGCACCCGCGTCCACCTCAAGGCGCAGCAGCGCAGCGCCGACGCCACCGCGTTCGGCCAGCTCGCCCTGCACGTCCCCGGGTTCCTGATGAGCCTGATCGTGGTGCTGCTGGCCGCCACCATCCTGGAGGCCCTGACCGGCCTGCCCTACTGGATCGTGACCCTCCTCTGGGCCGCCTCCGGCGCCCTCGTCTTCCACCGCCCCAGCGAGGACTTCTTCGCCCGTCACCTGCTGCGCCTGCAACGGCCGCTCCCCCACGAGCTGGCCGCGCTCGCCCCTGTGTGGCGCGAGGTCACGGCCCGCGCCGGCGTCGACGGCGGCCGTTACGAGCTGTGGATCGAGGACAGCGACCACCTCAACGCCTACGCGGCCGCCGGGCACATCGTCGGCGTGACCCGCTACGCCCTTGACAGGCTGCCCCGGTCCCAGCTGGCCGCCGTACTCGCTCACGAGCTGGGCCACCACACCGGCGGCCACGCATGGTCCGGACTGCTGGGCTGGTGGTACGCCCTGCCCGGCCGGATCGCCTGGCGGGTGATCCGGGCGGTGACCGTCGTCCTCATCAGCATCACGAGCTTCTTCTCCTACGTGGCCACCGGCATCCTCGTCATCGTCGTCGCCGTGGTCAGCTTCGCGACGATCACCGCCACCTACGGGCTGCCGCTGATCCTGCTCGTGATGCCCTACCTGATGGCGGCCGTGGGCCGGCGGGCCGAACTCCGCGCCGACCAGCACGCCGCCGCCCTCGGCTTCGCGCCGATGCTCGCCCAGATGCTGCACGGGGTGATGGCCGCGGAGGAACAGGAGAAGCAGGCGGCGCTCGCCGCGACCGGGAAGCCGTTCACCGAGCCCGGCGCCCTGAACCGGCTGCTCTCCACCCACCCCGACCACCGCACCCGGCTGCACCACCTCCAGCCGTACCTGCACCCCGCCCGCTGACGCATCCGATCTACGACGCGCCGCAGGGCGGCCACCCTCTCGGGTGACCGCCCTGCGGTTACTGCTCTGGTCCGACTCAGCCGTTGTACGGGCCGTAGTCGTAGTCCTCCAGCGGGACAGCCTGGCCGGAGCCGGTGCCGAAGGGCGAGTAGTCGATGTCGTCGTAGCCGACGGCCGAGTACATCGCGGCCTTGGCCTCCTCGGTGGGCTCCACCCGGATGTTGCGGTAGCGGGCGAGGCCCGTACCGGCCGGGATGAGCTTACCGATGATGACGTTCTCCTTGAGGCCGATGAGGCTGTCGGACTTGGCGTTGATCGCCGCATCCGTCAGGACTCGGGTCGTCTCCTGGAAGGAGGCGGCCGACAGCCAGGACTCCGTCGCCAGCGAGGCCTTGGTGATACCCATCAGCTGCGGACGGCCGGAGGCGGGGTGACCGCCCTCGGTGACCACACGACGGTTCTCGGTCTCGAACTTCGACCGCTCGACCAGCTCGCCCGGCAGGAGCTCCGCGTCGCCGGACTCGATGATCGTCACGCGGCGCAGCATCTGCCGGATGATGATCTCGATGTGCTTGTCGTGGATCGACACGCCCTGCGAGTTGTAGACCTTCTGGACTTCGCCGACCAGGTGGACCTGGACGGCACGCTGGCCGAGGATGCGCAGCACGTCGTGCGGGTTGGTGGCACCCATGGTGAGCTTCTGGCCCACCTCGACGTGGTCGCCCTCGTGCACGATGACCTTGGCGCGCTTGGAGATCGGGAACGCCGTCTCCTCGCTGCCGTCGTCGGGCGTGATGACGATCTTCTTCGTCTTCTCGGTCTCCTCGATCCGCACGCGGCCGGCGGCCTCGGAGATCGGGGCGACGCCCTTCGGGGTACGGGCCTCGAAGAGCTCGACGACACGCGGCAGACCCTGCGTGATGTCGTCACCGGCCACACCACCGGTGTGGAAGGTACGCATCGTCAGCTGGGTACCGGGCTCACCGATGGACTGGGCGGCGATGATGCCGACCGCCTCACCGATGTCGACCAGCTTGCCGGTGGCGAGCGAGCGTCCGTAGCAGAAGGCACAGGTGCCGACCGCGGACTCACAGGTCAGGACCGAGCGGGTCTTGACCTCCTCGACGCCGTTGGCGACCAGGGCGTCGATGAGCACGTCGCCGAGGTCGACGTTGGCCGGCGCGATGACCTTGCCGTCGATGACGACGTCCTCGGCCAGCATGCGGGCGTAGATCGAGGTCTCGACGTCGTCGGCCTTGCGCAGCACGCCGTCCTCGCCGCGAACGGCGATCTTCAGCTTCAGGCCGCGCTCGGTGCCGCAGTCCTCCTCGCGGATGATCACGTCCTGCGAGACGTCCACCAGACGACGGGTCAGGTAACCCGAGTCGGCGGTACGCAGGGCGGTGTCCGCCAGACCCTTACGGGCACCGTGCGTGGAGATGAAGTACTCCAGAACGGTGAGGCCCTCACGGAAGGACGCCTTGATCGGACGCGGGATGGTCTCGTTCTTCGCGTTCGACACCAGACCACGCATACCGGCGATCTGTCGCATCTGCATCATGTTTCCTCGGGCACCCGAGTCAACCATCATGAAGATGGGGTTCGTCTTGGGGAAGTTCGCGTTCATCGCCTCGGCAACCTCGTTGGTCGCCTTGGTCCAGATCGCGATGAGCTCCTGCGTGCGCTCGTCCTTGGTGATCAGACCGCGCTCGTACTGCTTCTGGACCTTCTCGTCCATCGCCTCGTAGCCCGCGACGATGGCCTTCTTGGCCTCGGGCACGACGACGTCGGAGATGGCCACGGTGACGCCCGAACGGGTCGCCCAGTGGAAGCCGGCCGCCTTCAGGTTGTCGAGCGTCGCCGCCACGATGACCTTGGGGTAGCGCTCCGCCAGGTCGTTGACGATCTCGGAGAGCTGCTTCTTGCCCACCGAGTAGTCGACGAACGGGTAGTCCTCGGGCAGCAGCTCGTTGAAGAGCGCGCGGCCCAGCGAGGTGCGCAGACGGAAGCTGTCGCCCGGCTGGAACTCCTGCTCGCCCTCTTCGGCGACCGGCGGCACCCAGCCGCGCGGCGGGATGGTGCCCACCGGGAAGCGGATGTCGACGGACGACTGCAGCGCGAGCTCGCCGGCGTCGAACGCCATGATCGCCTCGGCCGTGGAGCCGAACGCACGGCCCTCGCCCTTGGTGTCGCGGAGCTCACCGTCGGTGGTCAGGAAGAACAGACCGAGGACCATGTCCTGGGTCGGCATCGTGACCGGACGGCCGTCGGCCGGCTTGAGGATGTTGTTCGAGGACAGCATCAGGATGCGGGCCTCGGCCTGCGCCTCCGCGGAGAGCGGCAGGTGCACGGCCATCTGGTCACCGTCGAAGTCCGCGTTGAACGCGGTGCAGACGAGCGGGTGGATCTGGATGGCCTTGCCTTCGACCAGCTGGGGCTCGAAGGCCTGGATGCCGAGGCGGTGCAGCGTGGGCGCACGGTTCAGCAGGACCGGGTGCTCGGCGATGACCTCTTCGAGCACGTCGTACACGACCGTGCGGCCGCGCTCGACCATGCGCTTCGCCGACTTGATGTTCTGCGCGTGGTTCAGGTCGACCAGGCGCTTCATCACGAACGGCTTGAAGAGCTCCAGCGCCATGGCCTTGGGCAGACCGCACTGGTGCAGCTTCAGCTGCGGACCGACGACGATCACGGAACGCGCGGAGTAGTCCACGCGCTTGCCGAGAAGGTTCTGGCGGAATCGACCCTGCTTGCCCTTCAGCATGTCGCTGAGGGACTTCAGGGGACGGTTGCCGGGACCGGTCACCGGACGACCACGACGACCGTTGTCGAAGAGGGCGTCCACGGCCTCCTGAAGCATGCGCTTCTCGTTGTTCACGATGATCTCGGGCGCGCCGAGGTCAAGGAGCCGCTTCAGACGGTTGTTGCGGTTGATCACGCGGCGGTACAGGTCGTTCAGGTCGGAGGTCGCGAAGCGGCCACCGTCCAGCTGCACCATCGGACGCAGGTCCGGCGGGATCACCGGCACGCAGTCCAGCACCATGCCCTTGGGGCTGTTGCTGGTCTGCAGGAACGCGGAGACGACCTTGAGGCGCTTGAGCGCACGGGTCTTCTTCTGGCCCTTGCCGGTACGGATGATCTCGCGGAGGCGCTCGGCCTCCTCCTCGAGGTCGAAGGACTCCAGGCGCTTCTGCAGCGCCGCGGCACCCATCGAACCGTCGAAGTACGTACCGAAGCGGTCGCGCAGCTCGCGGTAGAGCAGCTCGTCGCCCTCGAGGTCCTGGACCTTGAGGTTCTTGAAGCGGGTCCACACCTCGTCGAGGCGGTCGATCTCGCGCTGGGCGCGGTCACGGAGCTGCTTCATCTCGCGCTCGGCGCCTTCGCGCACCTTGCGGCGCACGTCGGCCTTGGCGCCCTCGGCCTCGAGCTCGGCCAGGTCGGTCTCGAGCTTCTTCGCACGGCCTTCGAGGTCCGAGTCGCGTCGGTTCTCGATCTGCTGGCGCTCGACGGAGACGTGCGCCTCCAGGGACGGGAGGTCGCGGGTGCGGCGCTCGTCGTCCACGAACGTGATCATGTACGCGGCGAAGTAGATGACCTTTTCGAGGTCCTTCGGCGCGAGGTCCAGCAGGTATCCGAGGCGCGACGGGACGCCCTTGAAGTACCAGATGTGGGTAACGGGAGCGGCAAGCTCGATGTGGCCCATCCGCTCACGGCGCACCTTGGCGCGCGTGACCTCGACGCCACAGCGCTCACAGATGATGCCCTTGAAGCGGACACGCTTGTACTTGCCGCAGTAGCACTCCCAGTCCCGGGTCGGACCGAAGATCTTCTCGCAGAAGAGTCCGTCCTTCTCGGGCTTGAGGGTGCGGTAGTTGATGGTCTCCGGCTTCTTGACCTCGCCGTGGGACCAGGTTCGGATGTCGTCCGCGGTGGCAAGGCCGATCCGCAGCTCGTCGAAGAAGTTGACGTCGAGCACTGTGCGTCAATCCCTCTTTCGGGGTCGAGTCTCAATCATGGTCTGAACGGTCCCGGGGATGACGGGGGGCTCTTGAGCGAGCCCCCCGTCAGGCCCGTCAGACCTCTTCGACGCTGCTCGGCTCGCGCCGGGACAGGTCGATACCGAGCTCCTCCGCCGCGCGGAAGACGTCCTCGTCGGTGTCGCGCATCTCGATGGACATGCCGTCCGAGGACAGCACCTCCACGTTGAGGCAGAGCGACTGCATTTCCTTGATGAGCACCTTGAAGGACTCGGGAATGCCCGGCTCGGGGATGTTCTCGCCCTTGACGATGGCCTCGTAGACCTTCACGCGGCCGGTCACGTCGTCGGACTTGATGGTCAGCAGCTCCTGGAGGGCGTAAGCGGCGCCATAAGCCTCGAGCGCCCACACCTCCATCTCACCGAAGCGCTGGCCACCGAACTGCGCCTTACCACCCAGCGGCTGCTGCGTGATCATCGAGTACGGACCGGTCGACCGAGCGTGGAGCTTGTCGTCGACCAGGTGGTGGAGCTTGAGGATGTACATGTACCCGATCGAGATCGGGTCCGGGAACGGCTCACCGGAGCGGCCGTCGAACAGACGCGCCTTGCCGGTCGGGAGCACCATGCGCTCGCCGTCGCGGTTCGGGATGGTGTGCTGCAGCAGGCCGGCCAGCTCGTCCTCGCGGGCACCGTCGAACACCGGGGTGGCGACGTTGGTACCGGGAGCGACCTGGTCGGCGCCGATCGCCTGGAGGCGCTGCGCCCACTCGTCCGCCAGGCCGGAGACGTCCCAGCCGCGGCTGGCGAGCCAGCCGAGGTGGATCTCCAGGACCTGTCCCGGGTTCATTCGGGACGGGACACCCAGCGGGTTCAGGATGATGTCGACCGGAGTTCCGTCCTCGAGGAACGGCATGTCCTCGATCGGAAGGATCTTCGAGATAACACCCTTGTTGCCGTGACGGCCGGCGAGCTTGTCACCGTCGGTGATCTTGCGCTTCTGGGCGACGTAGACGCGGACCAGCTGGTTCACGCCCGGGGGAAGCTCGTCGCCCTCCTCGCGGTCGAAGACGCGGACACCGATGACCTTGCCGATCTCACCGTGAGGGACCTTGAGCGAGGTGTCACGCACCTCGCGGGCCTTCTCACCGAAGATCGCGCGGAGCAGGCGCTCCTCCGGGGTCAGCTCGGTCTCACCCTTGGGCGTGACCTTGCCGACCAGGATGTCGCCGGCGACCACGTCCGCACCGATGCGGATGATGCCGCGCTCGTCGAGGTCCGCCAGGACCTCTTCGGAGACGTTCGGGATGTCCCGGGTGATCTCCTCGGGGCCCAGCTTGGTGTCACGGGCGTCGACCTCGTGCTCCTCGATGTGGATCGAGGAGAGGACGTCGTCCTGCACGAGGCGCTGCGACAGGATGATCGCGTCCTCGTAGTTGTGGCCTTCCCACGGCATGAACGCGACGAGCAGGTTCTTGCCGAGGGCCATCTCGCCCTCTTCGGTGGCCGGGCCGTCGGCGAGGACCTGGTCCTCGACGATCCGGTCGCCCTCGTTGACGATCACCTTCTGGTTGACCGAGGTGCCCTGGTTCGAGCGGGAGAACTTGGAGACGCGGTACGTGGTGTACGTGCCGTCGTCGTTGGCGACGGTGATGTAGTCGGCCGAGACCTCCTGGACGACACCGTCCTTCTCCGCACGGATCGAGTCGCCGGCGTCGACCGCACAGCGGTACTCCATGCCGGTGCCGACGAGCGGGGCCTCCGCCTTGATGAGCGGAACGGCCTGGCGCATCATGTTCGCGCCCATGAGGGCACGGTTGGCGTCGTCGTGCTCCAGGAAGGGGATCATCGCGGTCGCGACGGACACCATCTGGCGCGGGGAGACGTCCATGTAGTCGACGTCGTCGCCGGCGATGTAGTCGATCTCGCCGCCACGACGGCGCACCAGCACGCGGTTCTCGGTGAAGCGCATCTCGTCGTTCAGGCGGGCGTTCGCCTGGGCGATGACGAAGCGGTCTTCCTCGTCGGCCGTCAGGTAGTCGACCTCGTCGGTGACGACACCCTCGATGACCTTGCGGTACGGGGTCTCGATGAAGCCGAAGGGGTTGATGCGGCCGTAGGAGGCCAGCGAGCCGATCAGACCGATGTTCGGGCCTTCAGGGGTCTCGATGGGGCACATGCGGCCGTAGTGCGACGGGTGGACGTCACGGACCTCGAAGCCGGCCCGCTCACGGGACAGACCACCCGGGCCGAGGGCGTTCAGACGACGCTTGTGCGTCAGCCCCGACAGCGGGTTGTTCTGGTCCATGAACTGCGACAGCTGGCTGGTGCCGAAGAACTCCTTGATGGAGGCGACGACCGGCCGGATGTTGATCAGGGTCTGCGGCGTGATCGCCTCGACGTCCTGGGTCGTCATGCGCTCGCGCACGACGCGCTCCATACGGGCGAGACCCGTACGGACCTGGTTCTGGATGAGCTCGCCGACGTTGCGGATACGACGGTTGCCGAAGTGGTCGATGTCGTCGGTCTCGACGACGATCTCCCGGCCCGACTCGCCGACCGTCTCGGTCTCACCGGCGTGCAGCTTCACGAGGTACTTGATCGTCGCGATGATGTCGTCGGTGGTGAGCACACCGGCGTCGAGCGGCTCGTCGGCGCCGAGCTTCTTGTTCACCTTGTAGCGGCCGACCTTCGCGAGGTCGTAGCGCTTCGGGTTGAAGTAGAGGTTCTCGAGCAGCGTCTGAGCGGCCTCGCGGGTCGGCGGCTCGCCCGGGCGCAGCTTGCGGTAGATGTCGAGCAGCGCGTCGTCCTGGCCCTGGGTGTGGTCCTTCTCCAGGGTGGCGCGCATGGACTCGTACTCGCCGAACTCCTCGAGGATCTGCTCGGTGGTCCAGCCGAGAGCCTTCAGGAGGACGGTGACGGACTGCTTGCGCTTGCGGTCGATGCGGACACCGACCATGTCGCGCTTGTCGATCTCCATCTCCAGCCAGGCACCCCGGGACGGGATGATCTTGGCGGAGAAGATGTCCTTGTCGGACGTCTTGTCGATGGAGGAGTCGAAGTAGACACCAGGGGAGCGGACAAGCTGCGACACGACGACACGCTCGGTGCCGTTGATGACGAAGGTGCCCTTGTTGGTCATGAGCGGGAAATCGCCCATGAAGACCGTCTGAGACTTGATCTCTCCGGTCTCGTTGTTCGTGAACTCGGCAGTAACGAACAGCGGAGCCGCGTACGTGAAGTCGCGCTCCTTGCACTCGTCGACAGAGTTCTTCGCCGGCTCGAAACGGTGGTCGCGGAAGGTCAGCGACATCGACCCGGAGAAGTCCTCGATCGGCGAGATCTCCTCGAAGATCTCTTCCAGACCGGACTTGGTGGGGACGTCCTGTCCACTCTCAAGCGCCGACTCGACGCGAGCCTTCCAGGCGGCATTGCCGAGCAGCCAGTCAAAGCTCTCGGTCTGCAGCGCCAGGAGGTTCGGAACCTCGAGGGGCTCCTTGATCTTTGCAAAGGAGATGCGCAGCGGGGCGGTGCTGGCACCGTTGTTCGTATTGGTCGAGGCGTTGCGCGAGGCGGCCAAGAGGGGGTCCTTCCGAGGGCTCGGACTCACTACGCGCGTACCGGTCCCAGCCGACACAGAAGACAGACCCCTCCCGAACTGGCCGAAAGACCAGGTCAGGGCGTATCAATCAAGTGTGCTCGAGCGTGGGCATGCCCCTGGCGACGGGCAGGGGACAGCTAACAGGCAGCGCAAAGGGTCAGTGTAGCCACTTGGCTCACTGATGTCCAGACCAGGTTTCCGGAAACCGGCAACAGGCCTTCCCCACGTCTCTTCAAAACAACACTGCACATCCAACGCCGCGGCCCTCGAACACAGAGCGCGTATGAGTACTGCCCTCTTCGTAGCCGATCCATGCCTCGGATCTCGGATCGAGCCGGATCGCACTGGACCGAGCCGATTCGAGCTGGCGACGGGACTGAGAATTGCGCGCCGCGTCCCGTTCGTCAAGGCCCCCTGCTCCGAGCGGATCATCTCCGGACCCAGCTTCGAGGCAACGAAGATCACCCTACTCCCCAACGAGACCAGGGCAAGTCAGGCACTGCCGGTACGCCAAAGGGCGACCACCCTTACGGGTGATCGCCCTTGGTTGGGGCCTCGAAGAGGCCCCAGAGGTGTTACTTGACCTCGACGGCCGCACCGGCGCCCTTGAGGGCCTCGGCGGCCTTCTCGGCGGCGTCCTTGGCGACCTTCTCGAGGACCGGCTTCGGAGCGCCGTCCACGAGGTCCTTGGCCTCCTTGAGGCCCAGGGAGGTCAGCTCACGCACGACCTTGATGACCTGGATCTTCTTGTCGCCCGCACCGGTGAGGATGACGTCGAACTCGTCCTTCTCCTCCTCGGCCTCGGGGGCGGCGCCACCCTGGGCGGGGCCGGCAACGGCGACGGCCGCGGCGGCGGTGACGTCGAACTTCTCCTCGAAGGCCTTCACGAACTCGGAGAGCTCGATGAGGGTCATCTCCTCGAACTGGGCGAGGAGGTCGTCCTGAGAGAGCTTCGCCATGATGGGCGATCCTTCCACTAAATCGGCAGGTGCCGGATGTATATAGAGGCGGGCGTAACGGCCCGCTACGACCCACGCACTAGGCGGCGTGGATCAGTGCGCGAGCCGAATTACTCGGCACCGCCCTGCTCGGCGAGCTTGACGCGAAGCGCTTCCGCGGTGCGGACGAACTTCGACGGCAGCGCCTGGAAGAGCGAGGCAGCCTGAGACTGCTTGCCCTTGAACGCGCCGGCCAGCTTGCTGAGCAGAACCTCGCGGGACTCGAGGTCCGCAAGCTTCTTGATCTCATCGGCGGTGAGCGCCTTACCATCAAGGACACCCGCCTTGATGATGAGATTCGGGTTCTCCTTGGCGAAGTCACGCAGGCTCTTCGCCGACTCCACCGGGTCACCGGTGATGAAGGCGACCGCGGTCGGACCAGCGAAGTGCTCGTCCAGCGCGGTGATCCCGGCCTGGTTGGCCGCAATCTTGGTCAGCGTGTTCTTCACCACGGCGTACTGGGCGTTCTCACCGAGCGAACGACGCAGCGTCTTGAGCTGCGCAACGGTGAGACCCCGGTACTCGGTCAGCACGGCGGCGTTCGAGCTCTGGAACTGGTCCGTGAGCTCGGCTACCGCGGCAGCCTTGTCGGGCCTTGCCATAGAGCGTCGGCCTCCTTCCGGGTGATGAGGACCGCTCAGAAGGGGCTGAACAAAACGAAACGCCCCGGCGCAAGCGCACGGGGCGTAAGCTCGACCGAATCACTCCGGGAGCTTGTCCACGAACACCTGCGCAGGACGTCCGCATTCAACGGATCCTTCGGCCGCCGCGCTCTTGCGGGCACGGCAACGACCAGCGGTCTTTGGCTTCTGGGGAAGCGTACGTGAAGCGGTGGACCGAAGGCAAATCGCTCCTGCGAAGCCTTGCTGGTCTTGCTCCGGCGCTCGGGCCCCGGGGGCGGAGGAGGCACTGGCGGCCCGCAGCCCGTCGACCGTGACGGTGCCGAGGTGCGTCGTCCTCTGGCCGTCGACGGCCTCCTCGCCGACCTTCTCGCCGACCTTCTCGGGGTCCTTGGCGGGGTCCTTGGCGGCGCTCAGGCCGTCGGCCGTGTCGGCCGGGTTCCGGCCGGAAAAAAACGGGCCCCTCGCCACCCCGTGAGGGGGGCGAGGGGCCCGTTCAGCCACTCGGTGAGCCGGTGGGGCTCAGCCCGATCAGACCGCGGCCGGGTCTTCCTCGACGAGGAGGTTCCGGGTGCGGTTCGAGTCCAGCTGGATGCCGGGGCCCATCGTGGTGCTCAGGGCGGCCTTCTTGATGTAGCGGCCCTTCGCGGCGGACGGCTTCAGACGCAGGATCTCGTCCAGGGCCGCGCCGTAGTTCTCGACCAGCTGCTCATCGGAGAAGGAGACCTTGCCGATGATGAAGTGCAGGTTCGAGTGCTTGTCGACGCGGAACTCGATCTTGCCACCCTTGATCTCGGTGACAGCCTTGGCGACGTCCATGGTGACGGTGCCGGTCTTCGGGTTCGGCATGAGGCCACGGGGACCGAGCACGCGGCCGAGGCGGCCGACCTTGCCCATGAGGTCCGGCGTGGCGACAACCGCGTCGAACTCGTTCAGGCGGTTGCCCTTGGCGATCTCGTTGATCAGCTCGTCGTCGCCGACGATGTCGGCGCCGGCGGCTTCCGCGGCCGCAGCACGGTCACCGGTCGCGAAGACCAGGACCCGGGCGGTCTTGCCGGTGCCGTGCGGGAGGTTCACGGTGCCACGGACCATCTGGTCGGCCTTGCGCGGGTCTACACCCAGGCGGAAGGCGACCTCGACGGTGCCGTCGAACTTGGTCGCGGAGGTCTCCTTGGCGAGACGGACGGCCTCGAGCGGGGCGTACAGCTTCTCCCGGTCGACCTTGGCGTCCGCAGCGCGGAGAGTCTTGCTGCGCTTCACTTCTGCTCCTGTGTTGTTTCAGGCGTGGAGTCGTGGTGCGGACCAGCGCTTGGCCCTACCACTGGTGGTGCTGGAGGGGGCTGGATCAGCCTTCGACGGTGATGCCCATCGAACGCGCGGTGCCGGAAATGATCTTCACGGCGGCGTCGATGTCGTTGGCGTTCAGGTCGGGCATCTTCAGCTCGGCGATCTCCTTGACCTGGGCAGCCGTGAGCTTGGCGACCTTGGTCTTGTGGGGCTCGCCGGAGCCCTTCTCCACGCCCGCGTGCTTCAGGATGAGGCGCGCGGCCGGCGGAGTCTTGGTGATGAAGGTGAAGGAGCGGTCCTCGTAGACCGTGATCTCCACCGGCACGACCATGCCACGCTGCGACTCGGTCGCGGCGTTGTAGGCCTTGCAGAACTCCATGATGTTGACGCCGTGCTGACCGAGCGCGGGGCCGACCGGCGGAGCCGGGTTGGCCGCACCGGCCTTGATCTGGAGCTTGATAAGCCCCGTGACCTTCTTCTTCTTGGGAGGCATTGCTCTCTCCGGGTCCTAGTGAGAGTTTTCAGCCGCCGATCCGGTCATCCGGATGGAGGCATACCGCACCACGATAACGGGTATCGGTGCGGGGCTAAAAACCGAGCAGGTCAGACCGCCCTTTACGGGGCGATCTGACCTGTCCGGAAGCTTTCGCTCAGAAGATCAGTTCTTCTGGATCTGGTCGAAGCTGAGCTCGACCGGGGTCTCGCGGCCGAAGATCTCGACGAGGCCCTTGACCTTCTTCGAGTCCGGGTTGATCTCGTTGATCGTCGCCTGGAGCGTGGCGAACGGACCGTCGGTGACGGTGACCGAGTCGCCGACCTCGAAGTCCAGGACCTCGATGGTGCGCTTGACGGCGGGCGCCGGCAGGCCGGCCTCTTCCGCGGCGGCCTTGGCGGCCTTCTCCTGCGCCTCCGGGGCGAGCATCTTGACGATCTCGTCCAGCGTCAGCGGGTACGGGTCGTACGCGTTGCCGACGAAGCCGGTGACGCCAGGCGTGTTGCGGACGACACCCCAGGACTCGTTCGTCAGATCCATGCGGACGAGAACGTAACCGGGCAGCTTGTTCTGCCGGACGTTCTTGCGCTCGCCGTTCTTGATCTGGACGATCTCTTCCTCGGGCACCTCTGCCTGGTAGATGAACTCCTCGACGTTCAGCGAGACGGCGCGCTGCTCCAGGTTGGCCTTCACGCGCTTCTCGTAACCGGCGTAGGTGTGGATCACGTACCACTCGCCGGGCAGGAGGCGCAGCTCCTCGCGCAGGGCCTGGATGGGGTCGACGGGCTCGGCCTCGGCGGCCTCTTCGGCCTCCTCGCCGGCCTCGGCCGCGACCTCGGCGTCGCCCTCTTCCCCGGCGTCGCCCTCTTCCTCGGCGTCGTCGGCAGCCGCCTCGACCTCGGCGTCGTCCTCGATCTCGGCGTCAGCGTCGACCTCGTCCTGGACGTGCAGCGCGGCCTCCTCGGCGGCGACACCCGCCTTGGCGTCGGCGCGCTCGGCCTCATCGGGGTCCACAGCGTCCGCCGCCTCGACGATGTCGAGCGCGTCCTCGACGGACTCGACGGAGTCGTGGCTCGCGTTCAGGTTCGGGTCAGACACGGTGGCTGCTTCTTCCTGGATACAAAAGGTGGTGGAACATGCGAAAACGGGCGGCACCCATCAAGGCGCCGCCCTCCGCGGGGATCAGCCGAAGACGAACTTGATGGCTTCCTGGAACCCATAGTCAATCACGGTCACCAGACCGATCATGATGACCACGAAGACAATCACCACGGTGGTGTACGTCGTGAGCTGGTTGCGAGTGGGCCATACAACCTTGCGGAGTTCCGCGACAATCTGGCGGTAGAACAGCGCGAGCCGGCCCAGAGGACCCTTCTTGCCGCGCTTGCCGCCCTTGCGGGCCTTCTTCTCGCGGGTGTCGTCCTCGGCGTCAGGCATGTCGATGGAGCCCAGGGCGTCCGTCACGTCTCTCACCTGAATCCGGGTCGTGGCCGTACCGCGCCCGGTTGCGCCGCACGGCGTTGCATCGAAGTACGTACCTGCGCACACACATCCGAGAAGGAGTGTGGAGCAGGGCCGGAGGGACTCGAACCCCCAACCGCTGGTTTTGGAGACCAGTGCTCTACCAATTGAGCTACGACCCTTTGCGTCCCCCAACCTACCGCATCCGAGCGAGTGCACGGAGTGCTCACGCTTTGGGCGGTCGGCGAGGTCCAACGACAGGTGAGTGTACGTGAACCACGCCCTGACGTCGAACAGGATCCCATCCGGCCGGCCCTGAGCCGACCGCGGGCCGTCCCCCGGTCCGGTAACTGAAACGTTGTGCGGCAGCTCTTTGCCGTCTGGGACGATTGCCCGCATGACCTCTGCAACGCCTTCTTCCGAGCGCCGGGTGTCCGCCCGTATCGGCGCCATTTCCGAGTCCGCCACCCTCGCCGTGGACGCCAAGGCCAAGGCCCTCAAGGCCGCCGGACGCCCGGTGATCGGCTTCGGCGCGGGCGAGCCCGACTTCCCGACCCCGGACTACATCGTCGAGGCCGCGGTCGAGGCCTGCCGCAACCCGAAGTACCACCGCTACACGCCGGCCGGCGGTCTGCCCGAGCTCAAGGCCGCGATCGCCGCCAAGACCCTGCGCGACTCCGGCTACGAGGTCGACGCGTCGCAGGTACTGGTGACCAACGGTGGCAAGCAGGCGATCTACGAGGCGTTCGCGGCGATCCTGGACCCGGGCGACGAGGTCATCGTCCCGGCTCCGTACTGGACCACCTACCCGGAGTCCATCCGTCTCGCCGGCGGTGTCCCGGTCGAGGTCGTCGCCGACGAGACCACCGGTTACCGGGTCTCCGTCGACCAGCTCGAAGCGGCCCGCACCGAGCGCACGAAGGTCGTCCTGTTCGTCTCCCCGTCCAACCCGACGGGCGCTGTCTACAGCGAGGCCGAGACCGAGGCGATCGGCCGCTGGGCCGTCGAGCACGGCCTGTGGGTGCTGACGGACGAGATCTACGAGCACCTGGTCTACGGCGGCGCGTCCGCCGCCTCGCTCCCGGCGGTCCTGCCCGAGCTGCGCGACAAGTGCATCGTGGTCAACGGCGTCGCCAAGACGTACGCGATGACCGGCTGGCGCGTGGGGTGGATCATCGGCCCGAAGGACGTGGTGAAGGCCGCGACCAACCTGCAGTCGCACGCCACGTCCAACGTGAGCAACGTGGCGCAGGTGGCCGCGCTCGCGGCCGTCTCGGGCAGCCTGGACGCGGTCGCGGACATGGGGCGCGCCTTCGACCGCCGCCGCCAGACGATCGTGCGGATGCTCAACGAGATCGAGGGCGTGCTCTGCCCCACCCCCGAGGGCGCGTTCTACGTGTACCCCTCGGTCAAGGCGCTCCTCGGCAAGGAGATCCGCGGCAAGCGCCCGCAGACCTCCGTCGAGCTCGCCGCCCTGATCCTGGACGAGGTCGAGGTCGCGGTCGTCCCCGGCGAGGCCTTCGGCACCCCGGGCTACCTGCGCCTGTCCTACGCCCTGGGCGACGAGGACCTGGTGGAGGGCATCTCCCGCGTCCAGAAGCTCCTCTCCGAGGCCAAGGCCTAGGACACCCCTGAGCGGCGGCCCCCCCCCC